>CAVYUH010000013.1:0-23205 GCA_963771645.1 uncultured Actinomycetota bacterium
GCACACTCCGACTCTATTCTTCTAGTCGCACTAGAACAAGTGGTTCTTCGAAGTGGTGACGGGTGAGGTCGGTCAGGTGGCGCGGATGCGGGCGGCCACGACGCCGAGACAGGCGGCGGCGAGCGCCGCGAGCACGAGGAGCAGCACCGGCTCCGGGGCGAGCGGCGTGAGCGCGGCGAGCACGACCGGGAAGACGAAGCCGACATAGGTGACGCTGTAGTAGACGGCCGTGATGCCCGCGAGGTCGTCGGGCCGCGCCATCCGCTGCACCTCGGTGAGACCGGAGACGAGGGAGAGGCCGTACGCGGCACCGAGCACTGCCGCGATCGGCACGCCGAGCCACGGAGCCCGCACGACGGACTCGAGTGCGACAAGGAGCACGCCGAGGACCACGAGCCCCATCCCGACGAGGAGCTGCCGTCCGCCCGTCGCGGCGCCGATCCGCACCGCGAACGGCTGGATGGCGGCGCCGCAGCTGAGCGCCACGACGGCGAGCAGCGTGGCGTAGAGCACCGCGCCGCCCCCGATGCGGTCCGCGACGAGCGCCGGGGTCACCGCGAAGGCGAGGCCGGCGCAGCCGAAGACCCACGGGGCACCGGGCACGATCACGCCGAGGAACCGCCCGCGCACGTCGCGCGGCACACCCAGGTCGGCGAGCAGCGGCCGGCGCGGCTCCCCCGACGGCGCCCGCGTCTCCTCCGCGCCGAGCAGCGCGGCGCCGGCGGCGAGCGTCAGCACGATGTGCACCACGTACGGCACGACGGTCGGCGCAGGCGCCAGCTGCGCGAGCAGACCGGAGACGAGCGGACCGAGCCCGAACCCGGCGGTGAGCGTGAGCGACGCCCGCCGAGCGGCGACGGGGCCGGGCACATCGGTGGAGAGCTCCTTCACCCAGCTGCTGCCGACGACCATCGCGATCGCCACGCTCACCCCGGAGACGAAGCGCCCGGCGCCGAGCACCCCGACCGATCCGGCTCCGGCGGCGAGCACGACCGATCCGAGGCAGCCGAGCGCCACGCCGGCGACCAGCAGCGGCTTGCGCCCGTACCGATCGGAGAGCGGACCCGCGACAAGGAATCCGGGGACGATCCCGACGACGTAGAGCGCGAAGAGCAGGTCGACCGCGACGGACGTGTAGCCCTCGCGGGCCCGGTAGAGCAGCAGGAGCACGCTGAAGTGGTTGCCGCCGTAGGCGAGCACGAGGATGGCGGGCGCGACCCGCAGCCACGCACGTCGCCTCACGGTCGAACGGTACCGCCCCCGTCCACCGTCGCCCTGCGGTGCGCCCGGTACGCTTGGGCGGCCCTTCGGGGCACCAACTCAGGCACCAGCCGGACCTCCGGCGGACGCGGTGCCGCACATATCGATGGAGCAGTCATGACGACGATGCCCGGCGCCGCACAGGTTCCCGACAAGCCCGCCCTCGAGGGACTCGAGGACAAGTGGGCGCGGGTCTGGGAGGAGCGGGGCGTCTACCGCTTCCCGGGGCCCGACGGCGGCCGCGAGGGCGTCTACTCCATCGACACGCCGCCGCCGACCGCGTCCGGGTCGCTGCACATCGGCCACGTCTTCAGCTACACCCACACCGACCTGCTCGCCCGGTTCCACCGGATGCGCGGCAAGCGCGTGTTCTACCCGATGGGCTGGGACGACAACGGGCTGCCGACCGAGCGCCGGGTGCAGAACTACTACGGCGTCCGCTGCGACCCGTCGCTCCCCTACGACCCCGAGTTCACGCCGCCCGCCGAGGGCACCGCCAAGTCGACGAAGGCCGCCGACCAGCGGCCGATCTCGCGCCGCAACTTCATCGAGCTGTGCGAGCGCCTCACGCAGGAGGACGAGCGCCAGTTCGAGGGGGTGTGGCGCTCGCTCGGCCTCTCCGTCGACTGGACGCAGACCTACCGGACCATCGGCGACGAGGCTCGCGCGATCTCGCAGCAGGAGTTCCTCGACAACCTGGCGCGGGGTGAGGCATACCAGGCGCAGGCGCCGAGCCTCTGGGACGTGACGTTCCGCACCGCTGTCGCCCAGGCCGAGCTCGAGGACCGCGATCAGCCCGGCGCCTACCACGCGATCGCATTCGCCCGGACGGACGGGGCCGGCGACGTCGTGATCGAGTCGACCCGGCCCGAGCTGCTGCCGGCGAGCGTGGCGCTCGTGGCGCATCCGGACGACGAGCGCTACCGCGACCTGTTCGGCAGCACCGTGCGCTCCCCGGTCTTCGGCGTCGAGGTGCCCGTGCTGGCGCACCACCTGGCGCAGCCCGACAAGGGCACCGGGATCGCGATGATCTGCACGTTCGGCGACCTGACGGACGTGGTC
Source organism: uncultured Actinomycetota bacterium (assembly GCA_963771645.1). Taxonomy (GTDB): domain Bacteria; phylum Actinomycetota; class Actinomycetes; order Actinomycetales; family Microbacteriaceae; genus Amnibacterium. The sequence goes on from CAVYUH010000013.1 coordinate 2,323, forward strand.
TGGTGGCGCGAGCTCGACCTCCCGACCCGCACGGTGATCGGGTTCGACGGCCGATTCGTGTCGGATGCCCCTGACGGCATCGACTCCGACGCGGGTCGCGCCGCCTATGCGGAGCTCGCCGGCAAGACCGTCTTCAGCGCCCGCGCCACGGTCGTCGACCAGCTGCGCGCGTCCGGCGCGCTGCAGGGCGAGCCGCGGCCGATCACGCATCCGGTGAAGTTCTTCGAGAAGGGCGATCGCCCGCTCGAGATCGTGCCGACCCGGCAGTGGTACCTCGTGAACGGCGCCCGCGACGAGGGCCTGCGCGAGCGGCTGCTCGAGCGCGGCCGCGAGCTGCGGTTCGTGCCCGACTTCATGCGGGTGCGGTACGAGAACTGGGTCAGCGGCCTCAACGGCGACTGGCTCGTCTCCCGCCAGCGCTTCTTCGGCGTGCCGCTCCCCGTCTGGTACCGGCTGGACGAGGAGGCCAACCCCGACTTCGACCACGTGCTGGTGCCCGAGCGCTCGGCCCTGCCCGTCGATCCGTCGACCGACGTGCCGCCCGGCTTCACCGAGGCGGACCGCGGGCGCGCCGGCGGCTTCCTCGGCGAGGTCGACGTGATGGACACCTGGGCGACCTCGTCGCTCACACCGGAGCTCGCCGGCGGCCGGAACCGCGGCGACGGCCTCTGGGAGGCGGTCTTCCCGTTCGACCTGCGCCCGCAGGGGCAGGACATCATCCGCACCTGGCTGTTCTCGACGCTGCTGCGCTCCGAGCTCGCACACCACACCCTGCCGTGGCGCACCGCGACGCTGAGCGGCTTCATCGTCGATCCCGACCGCAAGAAGATGTCGAAGTCGAAGGGCAACGTCGTCACCCCGGCGGATGTGCTCGCGCAGCACGGATCCGATGCGGTGCGGTACTGGGCGGCGTCGAGCAGGCTCGGCACCGACGCCGCGCTCGACGTGCAGAACCCGACGCAGATGCGCAAGGGACGCAAGCTCGCGATCAAGGTGCTGAACGCCGCGAAGTTCATCCTCGGCCTCGAGGCGGCGACCCTCGAGCCGGCCGCGGTCACGGAGCCGCTCGACCTCGGCATGCTCGCGGCGCTCGACCGGGTGGTCGACGACGCGACCCGCGCCTACGAGGCCGAGGACCACGCCCGCGCCCTCGAGGTCGTCGAACCGTTCTTCTGGACCTTCTGCGACGACCACCTCGAGCTCGTGAAGGACCGCGCCTACGGCTCAGGGCCCGGCCGCGACTCCGCCGTGGCCGCCCTCCGGATCGCGCTCGACACCCTGCTCGCGCTGCTCGCGCCGGTGCTGCCGTTCGCGACCGAGGAAGCCTGGAGCTGGTCGCACGAGGGCTCCCTGCACACGTCGAGCTGGCCCGAGGCGACGGCATTCGGAGGCGACCCGGAGCTGCTCGCCGCCGCCGGCGAGGCCCTGATCGGGATCCGACGCGCCAAGACCGATGCCAAGGTGTCGCAGCGGACGCCGGTAGCATCGGCTCGCATCACCGGCCCCGAGCAGACCGTGCACCGCATCGGACTCGTCGCCGGCGACGTGGGGGCAGCGGGCCGCATCGGATCCCTGTCGCTCGACCCCGGCGGCGAGGCCGTCGAGGTCGCCGACGTCGTGTTCCAACCGACCGAATCGTTCTGAAGGGGCCGGCCGTGACCGTCACCATCAAGCCGCTCGCCGAGCGGGACTTCTTCGCCTGGTACGCGCTCTTCACCGAGTACGCGGCCTCGGCCCACATCCAGCTCACCGACGAGCACGCCATGCGCGTGTGGACGAAGCTGCAGAGCGACGACGCGCACGCGGTCGTGGCCACGGACGAGGGCGGCGAGACCGTCGGCCTCGTGCACTTCGTCGGCGTCGAGCGCCTGCTGCAGGGCGACTCGACGATCCTGATCGAGGACCTCTACGTCGCCGAGCACGCCCGCCGCTCGGGCGTCGCCACCGCGCTCGTCGAGCACGTGCGCACCCGCGCCGAGGAGGAGGGCCGCGCCGCCGTGCGCTGGGTCTCCCGCCCCGACGACCCGGCCGCGAAGGCGCTGCACGACAAGTTCGCCGCGTCCGCCGGCGGCTGGGTGCTGCACGACCTGCCCGTCGGCTGACCGGTGCAGCTCGGCACCCGGTGGCCGGTCGGCGCGACGCCGCCCGCATCGCTGCCAGATCCCATCCGCGCCGCGCTCGCCTCCGTCGAGGAGGAGTTGTCCGCCGCAGGGCAGCCCATCGACGGCTGGGCGTGGACGCTCACCTACCTCGAGGGGCGCCCGATCGTCGATCTCGACGACGGGACGCGCATCCGCCTCGTCCCCGGCGAGGACGCGGCGCTGGTCACCAGCGTGGACCTCGACACCGCGGACGACTCCGCCTGAGACGACGATGCGGCGCGCCCTGCCGGGAGGACCGGAGGGACGCGCCGCATCGGTGATGCCGGCCGCAGCCTCATCGAACGGAGCCGGAGCCCGCGCGCAGCACGAAGACCGCGGAGCGGGCCTCGTCCACGGAGCGTGCCGCTCCTGACCGACGAGCCTGCTCCCGGCGGTCGGCCCGCAGAGCGTGCCCCTGACCCCAGAGGATCAGGGCGACGCCCACGCGGAGCGCGACGCGATCGGCGAGGGGCAGCCGCGGCAGGGTGGGCTGGGCCCACTCCCCCTCGGCGACCCGCTCCTCGAGCAGTGTCGTGTTCATGATGGTGTCCTTCGTGACGTGCCCGGATGGGCGCCGGGCGCGCGGACGCGTCCGGTTCTCCGCACAGGGGTGTGCGCAGCAGATGCCTGCACGGCAGGCGGCGAGAGACTCCTCGGCTGCAGCAGCGCGGGGAGGGACCGACCCGTGAAGGGATCGGTGGCGAGCGGGACCGGTGGTCGAACCGCTACGCGAGAACGATGCCGGCGAGGTGGCGCTTCGGCGTGATCGAGATCGTCATGCTGCGCCTCCTTCCTGTTCCGGCGAGCACCCGAACCTAGCGCAGGCCCTTCCCAGCCCGCAACGCCTCTCGGGCGTGTCGGACGTCAGGACGGATGGATCAGCAGAAGGGGCGGAGGGTCTCGACGGTGGGGTGACCCGGCTGCACGACGCGCGCGGGACGGGACTCGCGGACCGGCCGCGTGGCGTGCCTGCTGCTCGCGAGCAGGAGGGCGAGGCCGAGGTGCATGAGGATGCGGTCGCCGAGCGGGACGCCGGCGCCGGTCGGCACGCGGACGAGCCGCAGGTCCGATGCGGTGGTTCCGCTGCCGGGGGTGGTGGGAATCGTGGGGATGGTGGCGGTGGTGGTCATCGCTGTGCTCCTTCCGGGTCGTCCGGAGAGATCGGTTGCTGTGTGGTGGTGGTGGGGTCGATCACGGGGAAGGCGCGCAGGTGGATGTCCACCCTGCGGCGCTCCGGATCGTCGGCGCCGAGTCCGCGGTAGCGGTCCACGAGCGCTGCGAACTCCTCGCCGAACCGGGCGAGCTCGTCCGCGGAGAGGGCGAGGTTGATCGAGTAGATGTCGGCGTTGTCGCGCCAGACGGCCGGCAGCGTGTGCCGGGCTCGCCAGAAGGCGCCGAAGCGCTCCTCCTCGAGGCGCTGGAACTCGGACTCGACGAGCTCACCGGCTGCCCGGCCGGCCTCGCTGTCGGCGAGAGCGGGGCTGAGCACCTCGATGAGGCCCGGGGTTCGTTCCCACCAACGGTCCCGGCCGTTGCCGCGGCTGGTGTCCTCGCGGACGAACCCGTGCTTCTCGAGCTGACGCAGGTGGTAGCTCGTCGATCCGCTCGACTCCCCGAGCCGTGCCGCGAGCGCGCTCGCGGTAGCCGGTCCGAAGCTCGTGAGCGCGCTGAAGAGCTGCACGCGGAGCGGATGCGCGAGCGCCCGCAACGCGTCCAGGCTCACCTGGCGGGTGCCAGGGGTCTCCTCGTCGCTCATGGTGCCCATCGTACTACTGCAAACAGTTTTTTGCAAGCAGTCCTTTGCAGTAGTTTGTTTGCAATCCCCCGTAGGGGTCCCCGATTTACACTGCGGGCATGGCCGCCAACCCGTTCCTCGAGCCGAGCCCGCTGCCTGCAGGGCTTCCGCCGTTCGCCGCGATCCGGGACGAGGACTACGAGCCGGCGTTCGAGCGCGGGATGTCCGAGCACCTCGTCGCCGTCGCGAGGGTGGCGGAGGATCCGGCTGCACCGACCTTCGAGAACACGATCGAGGCCCTCGAGGCCGCCACCGGCGTGCTCGGCCGGGTCAGCGCCGCGTTCTTCACGATCAGCGCCGCCGACGGCCGTCCGGCCATCCGTGACCTCGAAGCCCGGATGGCTCCCCGCCTCGCCGCGCACGAGGACGCCATCCACCTCAACAGCCGGCTGTTCAGCCGCATCGAGGCAGTGCACGCGGACCGCGAGTCGCTCGACTCCGAGCAGCGCTATCTGACCGAGCGCTACCACACGGAGTTCGTCCTGGCCGGGGCCGCCCTCCCCGCGGCGAGCAAGGACGAGCTGCGCATGCTGAACGAGCGGCTGTCGGAGCTGACGACCCGCTTCGACGCGAACCTCGTCGCCGACTCGAACGACCTCGCCCTGCACCTCACGGACCCGGCGGACCTCGACGGCCTCGCACCCGACGAGCGCGCGACGGCGCAGGCCGCGGCGGCCGAGCGCGGCCTCGACGGCTGGATGCTGACGCTGGTGCTGCCCACGAGCCAACCGGCGCTCGCGAGCCTCGCCCGGCCCGCGGTGCGGGCGCGGCTGCTCGAGGCGTCCCTCGCCCGCGGCTCCCGGGACGGCGAGCACGACAACCGGCCGCTCGTGCTCGAGATCGTGCGGCTGCGCGCCCGACGCGCGGAGCTGCTCGGGTTCTCGAACCATGCGGCCGCGGTGCTCGCGGACGAGACCGCGCGCACCCCGGAGGCCGTGTCGGCGATGCTCGACCGGCTCGTGCCGGCGGCCGCGCGCAACGCCCGGGCCGAGGCCGCGACGCTGGCCGAGCGGATGCGGCAGGAGACGGGCACGGACGCATCGCTGCAGGCGTCCGACTGGGCCTGGGCCGCCGAGCGCGAGCGGGCGGCTCGCTTCGACCTCGACACCGAGCGGCTGAAGCCCTACCTCGAGGCGGACCGGGTGCTGCGCGACGGGGTGTTCACCGCCGCCGGCCGTCTGTACGGGCTGCGGTTCACCGAGCGTACCGACCTCGTCGGGTACCACCCCGACGTGCGGATCTTCGAGGTCGCCGACGACGACGGGGTGCTCGGCCTCTACCTGCTCGACCTCTTCACCCGCGACACCAAGCGCGGCGGCGCGTGGATGAACTCCATCGTCGACCGCGTCGGGCCTGCTCGATCAGGAGCAGGCGGTCGTCGTCAACAACCTCAACGTGCCGAAGCCGCCCGCGGGCGAGCCGGCGCTCCTCACACTCGACTCCACCGAGACGCTCTTCCACGAGTTCGGGCACGCGCTGCACGGCCTGTTCGCCGCGACGCGGTACCCGAAGACCGCCGGGACGAACGTCCCGCGCGACTTCGTGGAGTTCCCGAGCCAGGTGAACGAGATGTGGGTGCTGTGGCCCGAGATCCTCGCGTCCTACGCGCGGAACGTCGAGACCGGCGAACCGATGCCGGCCGACGTCGCCGAGCGGCTGCAGGCGGCGCGGCGGTTCGGCGAGGGCTTCTCGACGACCGAGTACCTCGCAGCCACCGTGCTGGATCAGGCGTGGCACCGGCTCTCCGTGGAGGAGGCCGACGCGGTCACCGACGTGGCGGCGTTCGAGCGCGACGCACTGGAGGCTGCGGGGCTCGCCGTGCCGGGCGTGCCGCCGCGCTACTCGTCGACGTACTTCGCGCACATCTTCGCGGGCGGGTACAGCGCCGGGTACTACGCCTACATCTGGAGCGAGGTGCTCGACGCCGACACGGTCGCGTGGTTCGAGGAGCACGGCGGGCTCACGCGCAAGAACGGCGACCGGTTCCGGCGGCTCGTGCTCGGCGTCGGCGGCTCGAAGGATCCGCTCGAGGCCTACCGGGAGTTCCGCGGCCGCGAGGCGGCGATCGAGCCCCTGCTGGCCCGCAGAGGCCTCAGCTCGACGTCCCTGCCGGCGGACGCTTCCGCGTCGGTCAGGCCGACTTCTCCTGGCGGATGCGCTTGCGCGGCACGATCGTCGGTGCCGCGTTCTTCTCGACAGCGTCCCGGGTGATGACGACCCGGGCGACCTCGTTGGAGGACGGCACCTCGAACATCACCGGGCCGAGCACCTCCTCGAGGATCGCGCGGAGGCCGCGGGCACCGGTCTGGCGCAGCACGGCCAGGTCGGCGATCGCCTCGAGCGCACCCGTGTCGAACTCGAGGTCGACGCCGTCGATCTCGAACATCCGCTGGTACTGCTTCACGAGCGCGTTCCTCGGCTCGGTCAGGATCTCCATGAGCGCGTCGCGGTCGAGCGGCAGCACCGTCGTCACGACGGGCAGGCGGCCGATGAACTCGGGGATGAGCCCGAACTTGTGCAGGTCCTCGGGCAGCACCTCGCCGAAGAGGGTCTTCTCGTCGAGCTTCGAGTGCAGCTGGGCGCCGAAGCCGATGCCCTTCTTGCCGATCCGCTGGGAGATGATCTGCTCGAGGCCCGCGAATGCGCCCGCCACGATGAACAGCACGTTCGTCGTGTCGATCTGGATGAACTCCTGGTGCGGGTGCTTGCGGCCGCCCTGGGGCGGGACGCTCGCGGTGGTGCCCTCGAGGATCTTCAGCAGCGCCTGCTGCACGCCCTCGCCCGACACGTCGCGGGTGATCGACGGGTTCTCCGCCTTGCGGGCGATCTTGTCGACCTCGTCGATGTAGATGATCCCGGTCTCGGCGCGCTTGACGTCGTAGTCGGCGGCCTGGATGAGCTTCAGGAGGATGTTCTCGACGTCCTCGCCGACGTAGCCGGCCTCGGTCAGGGCTGTGGCGTCGGCGACGGCGAACGGCACGTTCAGCCGCTTCGCGAGCGTCTGCGCGAGGTACGTCTTGCCGCAGCCGGTGGGGCCGATCAGCAGGATGTTCGACTTCGCGATCTCGATGTCGTCCTTGATCGCCTCGGCCGGCGCGAGCGTGCCACGAGCGCGGACGCGCTTGTAGTGGTTGTAGACGGCGACGGACAGGGCCTTCTTCGCGGCGTCCTGCCCGATGACGTACTCCTCGAGGAAGGCGAAGATCTCCTTCGGCTTCGGAAGGTCGAAGTCGCTCGGGCCCCTCATCGGCGGCCTCGGCGAGGCGCTCCTCGATGATCTCGTTGCAGAGCTCGACGCACTCGTCGCAGATGTACACACCGGGTCCGGCGATCAGCTGCTGCACCTGCTTCTGGCTCTTGCCGCAGAAGGAACATTTCAGCAGATCGGCGCTTTCGCCCATTCGAGCCATCGAGCGTCTCTCCCCCGGTCAGGTTGCTTGGCGACGAGCCTAACCCGCGCATAGGAAGCCGCCCGCAGCGTGTCCAAGGTGTTTCGCCGGGATGCGGAGGGGCCGGGTCACGGATGAGCGGCATCGGTGCCGATGTGACGGATGTGAGACCGTGCAGAATCGCCCCGTGGATGTCGACGCGCTCGAGGCGGCTGCGGCCGCGACCCTGCCCCCGCACGTGTACGACTACTTCCGTGCGACGGCCGGCGGCCCAGAGGTCGCGCTGCGGTCGACGGGCGCCTGGTCGGCGTTCCTGCACCGGCCGCACGTGCTGCAGGACACCGAGCGGATCGACACGGCGACCACGGTGCTCGGCACACCCGTCGCCACGCCGGTGCTCGTGGCGCCGATGGCGCAGCAGGTGGCCGCGGATCCCCTCGGCGAGCGGGCGACGGCTGCGGCCGCCGCGGCGGTGGGCTCGCTGATCGGCGTCTCGACGAACACCGCGGTGCCCTTCGCCGAGGTGGACGCGGCCGGCGCGCCCTGGTGGTTCCAGCTCTACCTCTTTCAGGACCGTCCGATCTCGGAGCAGCTCGTCGACCGGGCGGTGGAGCACGGGGCGCGCGCGATCATCCTCACCGTCGACATCACCGGGTTGCGGCATCCGTCGCCCGAGGCGAACTACGCCGTCGATCCGACCGAGTGGCCCCTCTCCCCCGGCGCGGACCGCCTCGTGAACCTCGACGCGGATCTGCGCGAGCGGGCGCGCGGAGAGGGCGGCTGGTTCGCGCGCGACTTCGGCTTCCGGGCCATCGAGTGGCTGCGGGAGCGGACCGGCCTGCCCGTCGTCGTGAAAGGCGTGCTCCGCGGCGACGACGCCCGGCGTGCTGTCGACGCGGGCGCCTCGGCGGTGCTCGTGTCGACGCACGGCGCTCGCGCCTTCGCCACCTCCGTCCCGAGCGCCCGCGCCCTCGCCGAGGTCGCGGACGCCGTCGGCGCCGACGTCGAGGTCTACGTGGACTCCGGGCTGCGCAGCGGGATCGACGTGGCCACCGCCCTCGCCCTCGGCGCCCGGGCGGTGTTCCTCGGCCGCCCGGTCATGTGGGGACTCGCGACCGGGGGCGAGGCCGGGGTGCGGCGCGTGCTCGAGACGGTCCACCAGGAGCTCGTCACCGCGATGGATCTGCTCGGCGCGCCGACGCTCGGCGACCTCACGCGGGATCTGGTCGTCCCGGCCTGAGCGCGGGCGATCCGAGGATCGCAGGCGGTCTGCAGGACCGACGCGCGGCACGCATCCTGCAGACCGTCCACCGTCCCGCACGCGGCACGGGCGGGTCATCGTGCGACGGCGAGGACCCCGGCCACGAGCATGTCGAGCAGCGCCTCGAAGCTGCGGTCGAGGTCGTCGGGCAGCCCGAAGCCGCCGCCGGACTCGAGCACGGCGAAGCCGTGGACGGCCGACCGGACCACGCGGATGGTGTCGATGAGCCGGTCGTCGGGGACCCCGGCGCCGCGGAGGACCGCGCCGATCACCTCGACGACGTCCGCGGCGGCGAGCCGCACGGCCGAGCCGGCCTCGCCGTCCGCCTGCGGTGCCACCTGGGTGGCGGCGTAGAGGCCGGGATGCTCGCGGGCGAACCCGCGGACGGCGTGGCCGAGCGAGCGGACGGCGTCCTCGCCCGAGCGGCCGACCGTGGCCCCGGCGCTGCGCCGGGCCAGCTCGCGGAGGGCGACCAGCGCGACGCCCTGACGCAGATCCGCGAGCGAGCCGACGTGCTTGTAGAGGCTCGGCACGGCGACGCCCGCGGCGGCCGCGACCGCCGCGAGCGACAGCCGGGCGAAGCCGTCCGGCGAATCGTCCACGAGGCGCACCGCGATGTCGACGACCGCGTCGCGGCTGAGGCCGGCCCTAGGCACCCGCGGGCCGCCATCCGGAGCCGTCGCGGAGGCCCTCGGCGAAGGCGGCGATCGCCGGCAGCACGAGGTCGGGGCGCTGCGTGTGCGCGTAGTGCGCGGCCTCCGGCACGAGCAGGGTCTGCGCGGCGAGCCGCTCCCCCATCCACCGCAGCTCGGCGGCGGGATCGGCGTAGTCGGGGTCGAGGGCACCGGCGGCGATCAGCGCGGGCGCGAGGACCGCGCTCACCCTGGGCTCGACCACCGAGTGGTCGAGCTGGACGGTGAGGGCCCGGAACGCGGCCAGCCGGCCGGGCTCGCGGAGCGCTGCGGCGATCTCGGCGACGTGCGCCTCGAGTCCGGCCGGCCGGGTGCCCCGGTTCAGCGTGCCGGCGTAGTACCGGGACCAGAACGCGACGCCCCAGGGACGGGCGAACAGCAGCCGGAAGAGCAGGCGGTTCATCCGGAGGCGTCCCGCCGACGCGGGCTCGCGGAGGAATGGGCTGAGCAGCACGAGCCCGGCCACCAGGTCGGGGCGGTCGGCCGCGGCCAGCACGGCGGCCGAGCCGCCGAACGAGTTGCCGATCAGCACGGCCGGCTCGCCGAGTGACGTCAGCAGGGCGACCAGGTCGGACGCCGTCGCGGCGTCACCGTGCTCGGTGAACGTCGTGTCGCTGCCACCGTGGCCGCGGACGTCGGTCACGACGACGCGGAAGCCGCGCCCGACCATGTCCGTGACGAGCCCGTCGTAGACGGAGCGGAGGTCGCCCATGCCGGGCACGGCGACGATCAGGGGGCCGGAGCCCGTGTCGGTGAAGGCGATGCGGCCGCCGGGACGACCGAGGTGGTGCACATCCGGGGAGATGCTCATCTGCATAGCCGTAAAGCTAGGCTTATTAGCCAGGGGTGTCAACACCGGATGTATAGGACCTCGAGCGTTGTGCGGGACCCACGCGCGTCGCTCGTCCTGCATCCCGCCCCCGCGCGGGAACGACGAAGGGCGGAGCCTCGAGGCTCCGCCCTTCGTGTGCCGCTGATCAGGCGCGGGTGAGCGCCGGCGTCGCGGAGACCTGCTTGCGGGTGGTGAGCACCTGGTCGACGAGGCCGTACTCGAGCGCCTCCTGGCCGTTCAGGATCTTGTCGCGCTCGATGTCGCGATTGACCTGCTCGACCGTGCGGTTCGAGTGCTTCGCGAGTGTCTCCTCGAGCCAGGTGCGCATGCGCAGCACCTCGGCGGCCTGGATCTCGATGTCGCTCGCCTGGCCGCCGGAGCCGCCGGACGTGGCCGGCTGGTGGATGAGGATGCGGGCGTTCGGCAGCGCGAGCCGCTTGCCCGGGGCGCCGGCAGCCATGATGACCGCCGCGGCAGAGGCCGCCTGGCCGAGCACGACCGTGGAGATCTGCGGACGGATGTACTGCATCGTGTCGTAGATCGCCGTCATGGCGGTGAAGGAGCCACCGGGCGAGTTGATGTACATCATGATGTCGCGGTCGGGGTCCTGGCTCTCGAGCACGAGGAGCTGGGCCATGATGTCGTCCGCCGAGGCGTCGTCGATCTGCACGCCGAGGAACACGATGCGGTCCTCGAAGAGCTTCGCGTACGGGTCCTGGCGCTTGAAGCCGTAGGCCGTGCGCTCCTCGAAGCTGGGGAGGATGTATCGCCCGGAGGGCGAACCGTAGGCGTCAGTTCGCCCTTGGGGCATCATCGGCAGCGAGCCGGCCGCCTGGAAGTTGGGGGTGTCCATGAAGAGTGGTGTCCTGTCTTGTACGGCGATCAGAGGTTCGCGGCGCTGACGGTCTGGCGGCTGTCGGTGCCGCCGCCGCCGGTGACGTCGGAGGCCGACGCGCGGATGTGGTCGACGAAGCCGTAGTCGAGCGCCTCCTGGGCGCTGAACCAGCGGTCGCGGTCGCCGTCGAGGTTGACCTGCTCGACGGTCTTACCGGTCGCCTCGGCGGTGATCTGCGCGAGCCGGTTCTTCATGTCGATGATGAGCTGCGCCTGCGTCTGGATGTCGGACGAGGTGCCGCCGAAGCCGCCGTGCGGCTGGTGCAGCAGCACCCGGGCGTTCGGCGTGATGTAGCGCTTGCCCTTGGTGCCGGCGGTCAGCAGCAGCTGCCCCATCGAGGCCGCCATACCGATCCCGACGGTGACGATGTCGTTCGGGACGAACTGCATCGTGTCGTAGATCGCCATGCCGGCCGTGATCGAGCCGCCGGGCGAGTTGATGTAGAGGAAGATGTCCCGCTCGCTGTCCTCAGCGGCGAGCAGCAGGAGCTTCGCGGCGATCTCGTTCGCGTTCTCGTCGCGCACCTCGCTGCCGAGCCAGATGATGCGGTCGCGCAGCAGCCGGTCGAAGACGCTGGGCTGGGGGCTCATGTCGGCCATATCGGTACGACTCCTTGTTCGGTTTCGTGGTCTGGCGTCAACGGTACTGAGCACGGCCGACCGTCCCGGCGATGTTCGCCATCGGCAGAGCCGCCGTCCGCCCACCTCCCAGGCGGGGACTCGGGGCCGCTCCGAAACGACGAACGCGTCGCGATCCGAGCCGCACGCACCAGGGTGATGCGGCTCGGATCGCGACGCGTCGCGGGGGTGGTGCGCTCAGGCCTTCGGCGTCGCCTCGGCCTCGGGGGCCTCGGGCTCGTCCGCCGCGGGCTCGTCGGCGGGCGCCTCGAGCGCCTCATCGTCCTCGAGCTCCGGCGTCGGGGTGACGATGAAGTCGGAGAGGTCGACCGGGTTGCCGTCGGTGTCGACGACCTTGACCTGGCCGAGCACGACGCTGATGGCCTTGCTCCGCGCGACCTCGCTCATCATCGACGGCAGCTGGTTGTTCTGCTGCAGCACCTCGACGAACTCCTGGGGCTGCATGCCGTACTGCTGCGCGCTCTGCACGAGGTACTGCGCGAGCTCGTCCTGCGAGACGCCGATCCGCTCCTTCTCGGCGACGGCGTCGAAGAGCAGCTGCGACCGGAAGGCCTTCTCGCTCGACTCCGCGACCTCGGCGCGGTGCACGTCGTCCTCGAGCCGGCCCTCGGACTCGAGGTGGCGCTGCACCTCGTCGTCGATGAGCTGCTGCGGGACGGGCACGTCCACCTGGGCGAGCAGGGCGTCGGCGACCTTGTCGCGGGCCTCGCTGACCTGCTCGAAACGCTTCTGCCGCTCGACCTGCGACCGCACGTCGGTGCGGAGCTCCTCGAGGGTGTCGAACTCGCTGGCCATCTGCGCGAACTCGTCGTCGAGGTCGGGCAGCTCGCGCTCCTTGACCGCGAGGACGGTGACGGCGATCTCCGCCTCCTCACCCTCGTGCTCGCCGCCGAGCAGCGTCGACTTGAAGGTGGTCGACTCGCCCGCGGTGAGCGACTCGAGCGCCTCGTCGATGCCCTCGATCAGCTCGCCGGAGCCGAGCTCGTAGGAGATGGCGTTCGCGGAGTCGACCTGCTCGTCGCCGATCGTGGCGGTGAGGTCGATCTGCACGAAGTCACCGGTCGTCGCGGGGCGCTCGACGGAGACGAGGGTGCCGAAACGGCTGCGCAGCTCGTCGAGCTGCTGGTCGACGTCCTCATCGGTGACGACGATGGGGCTCACCGCGACGGTGAGCGAGCCGAGGTCGGGCACCTCGATCTCGGGGCGCACGTCGACCTCGACGGTGACCTGGAGGTCACCGGAGAAGTCGGAGGCGTCGGGCCACGCGGTGATGTCGGCCTCGGGGCGGCCGAGCGGGCGGAGGTCGTTCTCCTCCACGGCCTGGCGGAAGAACGTGTCGAGCCCCTCGCTGACGGCGTGCTCGAGCACCGCGACGCGGCCGACCCGCTGGTCGATGATGGGCGGCGGCACCTTGCCCTTGCGGAAGCCGGGGATCGATACGTCCTCCGCGATGTGGCTGTAGGCGTGGTCGATGCTCGGCCGCAGCTCGGCCGGCGGGACGGAGATCGCGAGCTTGACGCGGGTCGGGCTCAGCTTCTCGACGGTGGTGGTGACCATGGCGGTCTCGCGATTCCTTCCGGGATGCACTCGGCATCCGTCGTTCCAGGCGGGTCGGGGCGACAGGATTCGAACCTGCGGCCTCCCGCTCCCAAAGCGGGCGCTCTACCAAGCTGAGCTACGCCCCGCGATCCGTCAGCGGACTTCGGGACGCGGCCCGTCCGGCCCGCGGAAGCGGGGACCGCCTCGTGTGGGCGGCCGAACGGCCCGGTCGAGTCTAGGCCACCCGCGGCGCGGCCCTCAGCGGGTTCGCAGGCCGGCCGCCGAGCGGGACGTCGGTCGCCCGGCCGCCGCCCGCCCGGAACCGGGCGGTCAGCCCTGGTTGCCCGCGAGGTGCGCAGCGAGGAACCAGCGGTCCTCGACGAGCCCGCGCTCGATGGCGATGGCGACGTCCTGGCTCGACAGGTCGCTGTCATCGAGGCCCTCGATCGCGGCGCGCACGGTCTTCAAGGTGGCGTCGATCTGGCCGACGACCTGACGGATCATCACGTCGTAGTTGTGGAAGCCGTCCATCATCTCGGGCAGCGTGTTCTTCTCCGCGATGGTGGTGAGGCGCGCATCGACCGGCAGGCCGAGGGCCACGATCCGCTCCGCGGCCTGGTCGGCGAACTCCTGCGCATGCTGCACGACGGCGTCGAGCAGCTCGTGCACGGCGATGAAGTTGATGCCGCGGACGTGCCAGTGGGCCTGCTTGCCGTCGATGACGAGGGCCTGGCAGTCGATCACGATCGGCGACAGGAACTGGGCGACCTGGTTGACGGCCTCCATGTCCATGGAGCTCTGCGGCACGGTCTGGATCTCGGTCCTGAGCTCGGTGGTGTCGGTCATCTCGATGTCCTCTTCTCTCTCGCTCACGCGCGCCTGGACCGGCGCGAGCGACAGTGAAGACCCCGGCGCTGGACGGCGCCCGAACAGCGGGTGACGCAGCCCGGACGGATCGCTAGATCGCGGCGTCGGCGGACTCGGGGGTCGCGCCGTCGGCCGGGTCGTCGGTCGAGACGTCGTCGGAGCCGGAGGAGACCTCGGCCGGCGCCATCCGCTTGCCGACCTCGATGGCGGCCGTCGAGCCAGCGAAGCCCGCGAGCACGGCGAAGACGCCCCAGCCGAGGCCCCAGCGGCGCTTGCCGATGAGGGCGTCGAACGAGAGGTTGCCCGGGCCGTCGTTGGTGAGCCCGGCGACGACGGACATCAGCACGGCGTTGTACTCCCAGCCGCCGGCCGAGTTCCAGGGTCCGTTCTTGGCGTGCACCTTGCGCACCGCGGTGGCCATGGTGCCGATCAGCGCTGCGGCGGCGAACGGGGTCCCGGCGCCGAGCGCGATGCCGGCGCCGCCGACCGTCTCGCTCAGCGCGGCCGCCCGGGCGTTCACCTTGGCCGGATGCATCGAGAGCGCGGTCATCATCTGCTCCGTCCCCTCGAGGCCGGGGCCGCCGAAGGCGCCGCGCAGCTTCTGCAGGCCGTGCCCGACGAAGAACCCGCCGACGACCAGTCGGACGATCAGCTTCCCGAAGTCCATGGGACACCCCTTCCGGAGGACGCCGCGGAGCGCGGCACCGGAGCACGGTACGCGCGTCGGGCTGGCGGATCCTGTGGGCCCGGATCCGTGCGTCAGCCGATGAGCGGGCGCACCTGCTTGCCGAGGAAGCGGACGAACCCCTCGGGGTCGGGCTCGGTCCCGGTGGGCTGGACCACGACGGTGTCGACGCCGGCGTCGGCCCAGCGCCGGACGGCGGCGGCGACGGTCTCCGCGTCGCCCGCCGCGCCGACATCCGCACCGTCGGGGAACCTCCACGCGCGGCGCTCCGCCTCGAACCGCTCCTCGCCCCCGGGTCCGGTCGCGGCGAGCATGTAGCAGACGACCCGGAATGGGTCGGTGCGGCCGGCGGCCGCGCGTCCCGCCTCGATCCGGGTCAGCGCCTCGCGTGCCTGATCGGGCGTCGTGCCGCCGGTCAGGATGACGCCGTCGGCCTTGGCCCCGACCAGCTCGAGCGTCTTCGGGCCCTCGGCTCCCGCGAGCACCGGGACACGCCGCTGCGGCGGCCAGTCGAGCCCCACGTCCGTGAGCTTCACGTACCGGCCGTCGACGGTGAGGCGCTCCCCGGCGAGCAGCGGGCGGAGCGCGTCGAGGTACTCGCCGAGCAGCGTGAGCGGCGACGCCACCCGGGCGCCGATCCAGCCCATCCACTCGAGCACGCCGTGCCCGACGCCGATGATGGCGCGGCCCGGGAAGAGCCGCTCGAGCACCGCGGCCTCCATCGCCGTGGTGGCGACGTTGCGCATCGGCACCGGCATGAGGCCCACCCCGACGCGAAGCCGCTCGGTGAAGGCGAGCGCGGCGGTCATGGGAGCGACGCCGCTGTTCTTGAAGCAGTCCTCCCAGAGCCACAGTTCCTCGAGGCCGGCCTCGTCGGCGGCACGCGCCACGTCGCGGAGCCGTTCTGGAGCGAACTGGGGCAGGAACACGGCGCCGAGGGTGGTCATCCCGCCATCCTCGCGCACCGCACCGACGAGGGTCAGGCCTTGGCGCCGGAGGCCGGCCGCCGCCGGCCGAACAGTCGCGCGATCCGCCGCTGGACGCCCCACACGGTGACCCGACGCATGGCCTCGACGACGATCGCCTGGCTCATCTTGCTGCTGCCCTGCTCGCGCTCGACGAACGTGATCGGCACCTCGCGCACGTCGAGCCCGGCGTCGGATGCCCGCAGGGCGAGCTCGACCTGGAAGACGTAGCCCTCACCGCTCACCGTGGCGAGGTTCAGGCCCCGCAGGGCCGCCGACCGGTAGGCACGGAAGCCGCCGGTGATGTCGCGGAGCGGGACGGAGAGCATGGCTCTGGCGTACCGGTTGCCGGCCACCGAGAGGAGCCGGCGGCGGAACGGCCAGTTGACGGTCTTGCCGCCCGGCATCCAGCGCGTGCCGAGCACGACGTCCGCCCCGTCGAGCACCGCGGCGAGGAGCCGCTCGAGGTCCTCGGGTCGGTGTGACCCGTCGGCGTCCATCTCGATGAGCACGTCGTAGCCGCGCTCGAGCCCCCAAGCGAACCCGGCGAGATAGGCGGCGCCGAGGCCGCCCTTGCCGGCGCGGTGCAGCACGTGCACGCGGGGATCGCGCTCCGCGAAGCCGTCGGCGATCGCGCCGGTGCCGTCGGGGCTGCCGTCGTCGATCACGAGCACCTCGACGGACGGCTTCACGCCGGCGAGCCGCGGCAGCAGGACCGGAAGGGACTCGGCCTCGTTGTACGTCGGCACGCAGACGAGCGCGCGGAGGTCGGGTTGCGACATGCGGGACCTTTCTTCGTGAAGTCGTTGGCGTTCAGCGCCCGGCGCACCGCATCCGCGGTCGTGCTTCCGGTGCTGGTGCCGCGCTCGGGGGCTGCTGGGAAGCGCAGCGCGTCCCTGCGGATCCGCGCTCCAGCCGTCGCCCGCCGTTCATCTTGGCGAAGACCCGCGCGAATGGGTAACCGCGCGCCCGGTGCGCCGCGTGCCGAGAGGCGGCGCTCCGGTCACTGCGCCGCGGGGTCGGCTCTGGTGGCGGCCCGCGCGGACTCGGCCTGCTCGTCCTTGCGTCTGGCCGACCGCTTCCGGAGGTACTCGATCACGATCGGCAGCACGGAGATCAGAACGACGATCGCGAGGATCACCTCGAGGTTGTTCGCGACGAACGGCACGCCGCCGAGCAGCGAGCCGATGACCGTGACCCCGACCGCCCAGAGGAAGGCGCCGAGCACGTTCCATGGCACGAACTTCCGGTACGGGTAGCGGGCGCTGCCGGCGGCGAGCGGCACATAGGTGCGCACGATGGGCACGAAGCGACCGAGCACGAGGGCGCGGCCGCCGTACCGCTCGAAGAACGCTTCGGTCGCCCGGAGCCGGGACGTCTTCAGGATCTTCGCGTCCTCCTTGAACAGGCGCGTGCCGAAGACGTGCCCGATGAGGTAGCCGACCTGGTCGCCCGCGACGGCCGCGAGGAACCCGACGAGCGCGATCACCGGAACGGAGAGCCCGAGCTGCACGTGGAGCAGTCCGGCGGAGACGAGCAACGAGTCGCCGGGCAGGAAGGGGAAGAGCACCCCCGACTCGATGAAGACGATCACCGCGACGGCGACGAGCGCCCAGGGCCCGAGCGATTCGAGGAAGGGTCCGGGATTCAGCACCGGGCCAGGGTGCTGGATGCGGTCTAAGGATCCGCGGAAGGTGCCGCCCTTCTCGGCGTTTCACCATCTGGTCCACAGCGGTTCCATGGGCAGCAGAGATGCCTGCGGTCAGCGGGGCGCTTCGGGCCGCACCCGCACGGGCGCGAGCACCCCGACGACGATCGCCGCGGTGATCGAACCCGCCGCCATGATCGAGGCGAGCACGACGATCTGGAAACGGCCGGCCTCGAGGGGCGAGACGCCGCCGAAGATCGCGCCGACGAAGGCACCGGGCAGCGTCACGAGGCCGGTCGTCTTGGTCTGGTCCGTCGACGGGATGAGGGCGGAGTGCACCGCGCGCCGGGCGAGCTCACGCGTCGACTCGCGTGGGGCGGCCCCGAGGGCGAGCCAGCCCTCGACCTCGTCCCAGTGCTCGTGGACGGACTCGAGGAAGCGACGGCCGGCGAGCGTGGCGATCGACATCGAGTTGCCGATCACGATGCCGCCGATCGCGAGGGCGTACCGGGCCGTGAGGGCGAGCGCGCCCGTGGCGAACACCACGCCGAGGGCGACCAGCACCCCTGCCGCCATCGCGCCGGACACCAGCAGCAGGTGGCGCCGGTTCCAGCCGAGCCGGCGGGTCGCGGTCGCCGTCGCGACGCCGAACATCACGAGCAGCGCGGCCGCCACCCACAGCGGACTCGTGATGACGCCGGCGAGCACGAGGCTGATCACCGCGAGCTGCGCCGCCCCGCGGAGGATGGCGAGGGTGGGGCCGAATCGCTCGGGCGCGCGCGTCCAGGTGAGCACCGCGATCGTCACGACCGACAGCACGGCGACGCCGAGCAGGGTCGGCGCGAGCGCGGCGAGGGTGGTCACGGCTCACGATATCGAGGTGACGCTGCGGTCACGCCTCGGCGGACCGTCAGCGGACGGTCTACGATTCGGCCATGCCGCAGATGACGGACGAGGCCCCTTGGCTGCGACCCGCGTTCGACGGCCTCGAGCAGGCCGAGACCACGAGCCTGACGCAGCTGCTCCGCGAGCACTCCGAGCGTGTGGCACCGGCGCATGCCGAGCATCCGGTGCGATCCGTCGTCAGGACCGCGGGAGCGTTCGGCCTGGTTCTGGCCGCGAGCGTGTGGCTCGGGCACTCACGCCCCTGAGCGACCCTGCTCGGATCATCGCTCCGGGTCGAGCACCTTCCGGATGGTGCGCACGAGCAGCACGAAGCCGACGACGAGCACGAGGAAGCCGACGGGCCGCCAGATGATGTCGTCGGTGCTCGCGGCGACGGTCGCGCCCGCGACGGCGAGCAGGAACTCGAGCGTCGCGGCGTAGAAGAGCCCGTTCCAGGGCGCACCGACCATGCCTTCGAGGCTACGCGCGGTGTGCGGCCCCACTGCGCGCATCGACTGCTCCCTCAGCAGCCTGACGGCCGTATGGGGCGCGCGCCCGGAGGCGCGCGTAGCGCCGTCGTTGCAGCGCTGGAATCTCCCGAAGTGGGGAGACGCGTGCCCATGAAACCCCGGGTACCGTCGCTCCCCTACCCATGAGCTACATCGAACTGCCCGTCGCCGAGTACCGGCGCCGGCTCGCCGCCCTTCCCGCTGCACGCGCGGCAGATGCTGCGGGCGCGGTGGCACGACCGGTGACGGCGGTGACCGACGACGAGGTCCGTGCCGCACGCGTGCGGTATCCGCGGGCCTTCATGGCGCTCGACGCCGAGGCGGGGCTCGCGGCGGAGGAGATCGCGGAGCGCGAGCGGCTCATCGTCGCGGCGATCGACGCGGTGCAGGACCCTCCGGTCTAGAGCCCGTCGACGCGGTCGCGACGCCGTCCGTCCACGATCCGCACGAGAGGCAGAGCAGTCCGGCCGGGTCGCGCGAGCCCGGCGCGAAGGTGAGCGCGAGGTGGTCGGCGCCGCATCGGAGCAGGTCATACCTCGAAGGGGTATTCGAGGCCACCGACAGCCGCCGGCACCATCCGTACGCCTTCGGGACATCCGTACGGGTTCGCCGCCGTACGAATGTCCCAAAAGCCGACACCGGGCCGCGTCAGGGCAGGATGTGCCCGGCGTCGGTGAAGAGGCGCGTACCACTCCTGACGGGTGAGGGGGATGTCGGAGCCGGCAGCCGACTCCTGCACCCGCTCGGGCTTGGTGGTCCCGAGGACGACCTGCATGTTCGCGGGGTGCCGCGTGATCCAGGCCACGGCGATGCCGGTCGGCGTCACGTCGTACTTCGCGGCGAGGGCGTCGAGGCGCGTCGTTCAGCTCCGGGAAGTTCTCGCGGTCGCCGAGGAAGACGCCGTCGAAGAATCCCTTCTGGAAGGGCGACCAGGCCTGCAACGTGATGCCGTTCAGGCGGCGTAGTCGAGGATCCCGTTGTCGCGGTCGATGGACTGGTCGAGGCCCTCCATGTTCGTGGCGATCCCCTGGCGCGATGAGGGCGCGTGGGTGATGCTGAGCTGCACCTGGTTGAACAGCAGCGGCTGCTTCACCGAGCGTCTTCAGCAGCTCGACCTGCCCGGGCGTCTGGTTGGAGACGCCGAAGTGGCGCACCTTGCCCGGCATTCTCGAGCTTGTCGAACGCCGCGGCGACCTCCTCGGGCTCGACCAGCGTGTCGGGGCGGTGCAGCAGCAGGACGTCGAGGTGGTCGAGGCTGGAGCGCCGCCAGCGAACCGTCGACCGACGTCGAGGATGTGCTCGGTCGAGAAGTCGAAGTAGCCGTCGCGGATGCCGACCTTGGTCTGGATGATGATCTGGTCGCGCTCGGACGGCGAGAAGCGTCACGGCGTCGCCGAACCGCGTCTCGCAGCCGTGGGGCTCGCCGCCGTAGACGTCGGCGTGGTCGAAGAAGTTGATGCCGAGGTCGCGCGCGGTGCCGACGAGGTCCGGATCTCCTCGTCGCTGAGCGAGCATGATGCGCATCAGGCCGAGGATGACGTTGGAGGCGGCGGCGTCGAAGCCGGGGATGTCGAGGTTCTTCACCGCTCCGTTCTACTCGCGCCCCGCCTGTGAGGCGGCCGGTGCGCGGGGATCAGGACTGCTGGGACGTCTCACTCTCCGATGCGTCCTGCGGCAGCGAGTAGGAGTCGTACTTGTCGATCTGGTCGTGCATGTACTGCAGGGCGTCGCTGTTGTCCGGCTCCGGCAGATCGGAATGGGTGCTCTCCGCCATCATCACGGTGCCGGAGTTGAGCAGGAACAGCGCCTCGACGAGCTCGCCGTCGACGCCGAGCGAGCGGATGCTCACGCTGTCCGCGCTGCCCACCTTGCCGAGGAGCGCCGCATACCGGATGAGGGTCTCGGCGACGTCGTCGCCCACGAGGAACGACTTCTCCGCCATGGTGACGTGCTTCATCCCAGAACCGTAGGCAGGAGGGCCGAACGGTTTCAGGGGGTTGACTGAAGGACTGTCGGGTGTCGGCGTTCGCTGTCACGCTCGCGCGATGGACATCGAGGTGTGGTGGCCGCACCTGCCACCAACAACGACGCGACGCGCACGTGGCTGATGGATCACAACGGGGAGGCGCTGCCCGCTGAGGT
>CAVYUH010000014.1:0-281264 GCA_963771645.1 uncultured Actinomycetota bacterium
TCGCCGAGAAGGTGCGCACCGCCAGGAGCAGCGACGCCGTCCAGTCGGCCGTCGGCCGCGTCAAGGCGGTCGCGGAGGAGAAGGTTCCCGGCCTGACGTCGGCCGTGTCGACCGTCACGGAGACGACGCGTCGGTGGCCGAGGCCGCAGCGTCGGCGCCGGACCCCGAGGGCGACGCCGGCGAGGACATCCAGGGATCGTCCGCGGACGAGGGCAGCACGCCCGAGGCCGAGGCGCCCGCCCAGAAGCCGGCACCCAAGCGCAGCGGCCGGAGCAGGTCCTCGAGCTCGACCTCGGCCGTGTCCCAGGGCCCGATGAGAACCGCCGGCGCGGGTGCCGAGTCCGCCGAGGAGGCCGCGAAGGTCTTCGAGGAGCAGCTGCCCGAGTCCGGCGGCGCGATCGACGACTCCGCGTCGAGCATCGCGACCGACGGCGGCGCCGCCGACGAGTCCGAGACCCCGACCGCGACCTCCTGATCCCGATGAGCGAGATGATCTCCCCCACGAGCGGCGCGCCCCGCGACGGCGGCCGCACGCTGCTCGGCGCCTCCGCGCTGACGGCCGGCGTCGTCGGCGTGGTCGCTGCCGCCTCGGCCGCCGCCCGCCGCACCGGTGCCATCCCCCGCACCCCCGAGCAGCGATGGCGCGAGGCGCACCCGCACGAGTCGAAGCACCGCGGCGGCACCGACACCGCCGAGCGCGCCGACGGCACCGGCAGCGCCGGCGGCCAGCCCCGACCGGGCAAGGCGCCGTCACCGGACGACCCCCGGAAGCCCGAGGGGCCCGAGGACCTGCACAAGCCGACGCTGCTCTACTCGCATGCGGAAGACGATGCGGGAGTTCGGCAGCGACCAGTGCACGGATCTCGCGGCGGCGCTCGTCTACTACTCGGTGCTGGCGCTCGGTCCGGCGATCATCGCGATCGTCTCGATCCTCGGCCTGCTGAGCCCGGACACCGTCAAGCAGCTGACGAACAGGTGCTGAAGCCCGCGCTCGCGAGCTCGCCCAGCACCTTCGCCCTGATCAACGGGCTGCTCGTCAACGCCAGCAAGGCGCCGAGCGCCGGCCTCGGCCTGGTCATCGGCATCGTCGGCGCGCTCTGGTCCGCCTCCGGCTACGTGGGCGCCTTCGGCCGGGCGATGAACCGGATCTACAGCATCCCCGAGGGCCGCCCGGTCTGGAAGCTGCGCCCGACGCAGCTGCTCGTCACGATCGCCGTGGTCGTGCTCGTCGTGCTCGGCGCGCTGATCCTCGTGTCCACCGGCCCGATCGTGCAGCAGATCGCCGGGCAGCTCGGCATCGGGGACGCGGCGTTCGTCGTGTTCTCGATCGTGAAGTGGCCGATCCTCATCGTCATCGCGATCGCGGCGATCGCGATCCTGTACTACTTCTCGCCGAACATCCGCCAGCCGAAGTTCAAGTGGACGAGCATGGGGTCGATCTTCGCCCTCGTCGTGTGGGCGATCGTCACCGTCCTGTTCGGCCTGTACCTCTCGTTCTCCAACGGCGGCAGCTACGCGAAGACCTACGGCCCGATCGCCGGGATCATCGTCTTCCTGCTGTGGCTCTGGATCACGAACCTCGCGCTGCTCTTCGGCGCGGAGTTCGACGCCGAGCTCGAGCGCAGCCGCGAGCTGCAGGGCGGCATCGCTGCGGAGGAGCAGATCCAGCTGCCGATGCGCGACACCCGGGGCAGCGACAAGAAGGAGAAGAAGCACGAGGAGGACGTGCAGAAGGGCCGCGAGCTGCGCCGGTCCCGCGGCACGAAGGACTGAGCCGCTTCATGCCCCGTCGGGCATGAGGGGCGGGGTCAGCGCTGCAGCTGCACCGGGGCGGCGAGCCTCGGTGCGCTGAGCGTGCCTCGCCTGCACCGGGCCGGATGATGTCCATGCCCTCACGCCTGCGGCGCACGAGCGGCCCGACGATCAGCGCGAGGGCCAGGGAGGCCACGCACCAGGCGGTGATACCGGCCAGGATCCAGACGATCGAGTCGAGCATGTCCGAATCGTGACATCCGCTCCGGTCGCGGACCGGTAACCGCCCGGCGTGCCGCGCGCACCGATCGCCGGAGCGCCTCAGCCGGGTGTCGACTCGAGCAGGTCGCGGACGGCGTCGACCGCCTCGGCGGCGTCCGGGCCGTCGGCCTCGATGCGCACCCGGTCGCCCTTCCGGAGCCCGAGCGCGAGGATCCCGAGCAGGCTCCGCGCGTCCCGGCCGTTCACCTGGATGCGCGCGGCGAACCGCCCGGCGAGCTTCACCAGCTCGGCCGCGGGACGGGCGTGCAGCCCCTCCGGGTCCGCGAGCACGACGGTGGCGGAGGCCGGGCCGGTGCCGGACTCGGTGCCGTGCGCGTATGCGCGTCGCGCCTCGGCGACGGGTGTCCCGCCGGCCGTGCGCGCCGCGGCAGCGACCGCAGCGAGGTCTCCGCCGCCCTCCGCGGCCACGGCCGCGGCGACACCGCCCTCGACGAGCGGCACGTCGAGCACGAGCACGCCGCCCGCCGGTGCCGGATCGAGCAGCTCGACCGCGGTCTCGGCCGTCATGATCGCCGAGCCGAGGTCGCCGATCAGCGAGCACGCCCTGCCCGCCGTCCGCCCGGGCGATCGCATCCGCGACCTTCTCGAAGCTCGTGCCGATGCCGCCCTCGTCGGTGCCGCCCGCCGCCTCCAGCGCGACCGACGGCGCCATCTGCGCGGCGAGCTCGACGAGGCCCGCCGCGATCCGCTCGCTGTGGGAGACGAAGACGATCCCGACGGCCACGACTCAGCCCGCCGCCGGCGTCGGCGGCGGCCCGGAGCTGGAGCGCCGAGGAGACGGCACCGGGGTCCCGGTGCCCGACGGCGCGCTCGCCGAGGTAGCTCGCCCGGCCCTTGTGGGCGACGAGCGGATCGGTCGAGACGGCGCCCTGCTCCGCGGCGTCGGCGGCCGCGGCCAGCACCGCCGCCGGCTCCTCCCCCGCGTCGGCCGCAGCGGACGGCGGCGTCGACCGCCGGCGTCCAGGCGTCGATCATGGTCTTGTCCCCGACGGCCGCCTTGCCCCGCAGCACCACGCCGTCCCTGGCGGCGGTGAGCAGCGCGACGACGCCGGCCGAGTCGACCTCGGCCGCGTCGCCGAGCGCGCCCGCCGCCTTCAGGTACGCGGTGCCGAGCAGCGGGCCCGAGGCCCCGCCGACGGTCGAGATGAGCGTGGTCGCCACGAGCTTCAGGACACCGCCCGGGGTGTCCGGGGCGCCGGCGTCGAGCTTCGCGACGACGGCGCGGAAGCCGCGGTCGAGGTTCTCGCCGTGGTCCCCGTCACCGATCTCCCGGTCGAGCCCGGACAGCTCCGCACGGTGCTCCGCCACCACCGCGGCGCTGCCGCGCACCCAGGCGATCGCCCACTCGGTCGTCAACGCCGCCATGATCGTCCTCTCACCGGCCCCAGCGCAGCGCCGCGGTCTGCACGGGCGCGTCCCAGAGGGCCTTCATCTCGTCGTCCAGCTTCAGCAGGGTGATCGAGCACCCCGCCATGTCGAGGCTCGTCGACGTAGCTGCCGACGAGCGTGCGCGCGATGTGGATGCTCCGGTCACCGAGCAGGTTCGCGGCGGCGTCGAACACGATGTACAGCTCGACGAGCGGGGTCGCCCCCATCCCGTTGACGAACAGCAGCACGTCGTCGCTCGAGGTGAAGGGGAGGTCGTCGAGGATCGGCTCGAGCAGCCGCCGCACGATGCCGTCCACCGGCTCCCACTCGATCCGCTCCCGGCCCGGCTCGCCGTGGATGCCGATGCCGATCTCGATCTCGTGGTCGGAGATGTCGAAGCTCGGGGTGCCGGCGTGCGGGACGACGGGGGCGGTCAGCGCGACGCCCATCGACCGGACGTTGTCGTTCACCCGGCGCGCGATCGCCGCGACGGACGCCAGGTCGTCGCCGCGCTCGGCGGCCGCGCCCGCGATCTTCTCGACCAGCACGGTGCCGGCGACGCCACGGCGCCCGGCCGTGTAGAGCGAGTCCTTCACGGCGACGTCGTCGTTGACGACGACGGTCTCCACCGTGATGTCCTCGGCGCCTGCGAGATCGGCGGCGGTCTCGAAGTTCAGCACGTCGCCCGTGTAGTTCTTCACGATGTGCAGCACCCCGGCACCGCCGTCGACGGCCTTCGTCGCCTCGAGGATCGGGTCGGGGGTCGGCGAGGTGAACACGGGGCCGGGGACGGCGGCGTCGAGCATGCCGTAGCCCACGAACCCGCCGTGCAGGGGCTCGTGGCCGGAGCCGCCGCCGGAGACGATGCCGACCTTGCCGGCGACGGGTGCGTCGGCGCGGAGGACGACCTCCCCCTGGACCCGGAGCAGACCCGGGTGGGCCTGCGCGACCCCGGACAAGGCGTCCTGCAGGACGGTCTGGGGATCGCGGATGAGCTTCTTCATCGAATGCCTCCAACGCGCGGCGGACGCCGCATCGTGGTCAATCTACGACTCGGAAGGGGCGCAGGTCAGGGCCGAAAAGGGCTAGGGGCGGCGGGTGCCGCCGGGAGTATGGTGACGCTCGGAGGGCGGGTCGCTGGGGCTCCGCCGGCACACCACGCGAGAAAGAGGCGCATGTCCATCGGAGTGCAGTTCCTGTCCGAGGTCGTCGGGACCGCGATGCTGCTCCTGCTCGGAGCCGGTGTCGTCGCCACGGCGATCCTCACCAAGAGCAAGGGCCTCGGGGGCGGCTGGCTGCTGATCAGCGTCGGCTGGGGCCTCGCGGTCTTCACCGGCGTGACCGTCTCCTACGCCTCCGGCGCGTACCTCAACCCGGCGGTCGTCGTCGGGGCGCTCGTCGCCGGCACGTTCAAGGGCGGCTTCGGCACCGCGCTGCTCTTCATGCTCGCGGAGCTCATCGGCGCGTTCATCGGCGCGGTCCTCGCCTGGGCCGCGTTCAAGCGCCACTTCGACGAGGAGACCGATCCCGGCACGATCCTCGGCGTCTTCTCGACCGGCCCCGCCATCCGCTCGTACGGCTGGAACCTCGTCACCGAGATCATCGGCACCTTCGTGCTGGTCTTCGCGGTCATCGGCTTCGGCAAGGGCGGCACCCCCGCCGGACTCGGCGCCCTGCCCGTCGCCCTCGTCGTCGTCGCGATCGGCGCCTCCCTCGGTGGCCCGACCGGGTACGCGATCAACCCCGCCCGTGACTTCGGCCCCCGCATCGCCCATGCGCTCCTGCCCATCGGCAACAAGGGCACGAGCGACTGGTCCTACTCCTGGGTGCCGATCGTCGGCCCGCTGATCGGGGGCCTGCTGGCCGGCCTGCTGTCCCACGTGCTGCTGCCCGTGCTCCAGCACTGACCCGCTCCAGAGAAGAACCACACAGGAACGAAGGAGTACCCGTGGCCGACTACGTCCTCGCCATCGATCAAGGCACCACATCCACTCGCGCGATGGTCTTCGACCACTCGGGCAAGGTCGTCTCGTCCGGCCAGCTCGAGCACGAGCAGATCTTCCCGAGGGCCGGATGGGTCGAGCACGACCCGGAGGAGATCTGGCGCAACACCCGCGAGGTGATCGGCCAGGCGCTGTCCCGCGCGGACATCACGCGGCACGACATCGCCGCGGTCGGCATCACCAACCAGCGCGAGACGACGGTCGTCTGGGAGAAGGCGACCGGCAAGCCCGTCTACAACGCGATCGTCTGGCAGGACACGCGCACCCAGTCGATCGTCGACCGCTTCGCCGCGGACGGCGGCGTCGAGCGGTTCAAGCAGAAGGTCGGCCTGCCGCTGTCCACCTACTTCGCGGGCACGAAGATCGTCTGGATCCTCGAGAACGTCGAGGGCGCCCGCGAGAAGGCGGATGCCGGCGAGCTGCTGTTCGGCACGACCGACTCGTGGGTGCTGTGGAACCTGACCGGCGGCACCGACGGCGGCGTGCACGTGACGGACGTCACGAACGCCTCCCGCACGCTGTTCATGGACCTCGCGACCTGCTCGTGGGACGACGAGATCCTCGGCGTCCTCGGCATCCCGAAGTCGATGCTCCCCGAGATCAAGAGCTCCTCGGAGGTGTACGGCCAGGTCGAGCCGTCGAGCCTGCTCCGGGAGGTGCCGATCGCCGGCATCCTCGGCGACCAGCAGGCCGCGACGTTCGGCCAGGTCGCGTTCGAGCCGGGCGAGGCGAAGAACACCTACGGGACGGGCAACTTCCTGATCTTCCCGACCGGCACCGAGATCGTGCACAGCACCAACGGGCTGCTCACGACCATGGCCTACCGGCTCGGCGACGGGGAGCCGCACTACGCGCTCGAGGGGTCGATCGCCGTCACCGGGTCCCTCATCCAGTGGCTGCGCGACAACATCGGCCTCATCGGCTCGGCGCCGGAGGTCGAGACGCTCGCGAAGACGGTCGAGGACAACGGCGGGCGCGTACTTCGTGCCGGCGTTCTCCGGCCTCTTCGCGCCGTACTGGCGATCCGACGCCCGCGGCGCCCTCGTCGGCCTCACCCGCTACGTGAACAAGGGCCACATCGCCCGCGCCGCCCTCGAGGCGACCGCCTTCCAGACGAAGGAGGTGCTCGACGCGGTCAACGCGGACACCGGCAAGCCGTTCACGGAGCTGAAGGTGGACGGCGGCATGGTGCAGAACGACACGCTCATGCAGTTCCAGGCCGACATCCTCGACATCCCGGTCGTCCGGCCGCAGGTCGCGGAGACCACGGCGCTCGGCGCGGCCTACGCCGCCGGGCTCGCGGTCGGGTTCTGGAACGACTTCGACGACCTGCGCAAGAACTGGCAGGAGGACAAGCGCTGGGAGCCCTCGATGGACTCCGACGAGCGCGACCGCCAGTACCGCAACTGGAAGAAGGCCGTCACGAAGACCTTCGACTGGGTGGACGAGGACGTCAGCTGACGCGTCCCGTCGTCCGGTGAGGGCGTCGCTCCCGCGAGGGGGCGGCGCCCTTCCTCCGTCTCAGGCCGAGACGGTCGCGGCGCTCCAGGCGTCGAGCTTCGCGGCCGCGGCGCCGGAGTCGATCGCGTCCGCGGCCGTGACCAGCCGCTCGCGAAGGCGCCGGGCCATCGGGCGCTCCGCCTGGCCCGGGTCCTGCAGGAGGTCCCAGGCGACGAGGCCCGCCGCGGCGTTCAGCAGCACGAAGTCGCGGACCGGGCCGCCGTCGCCGGCGAGCACGCTGCGGACCGTCGAGGCGTTCTCATCGGGCGATCCGCCGGTCAGGTCCTCGAGGCGGGACACCGGCAGCCCCACGTCGGCCGGATGCACGTCGTGCTCGGTCACCGCACCGGCGGAGACCTCCCAGATGTGGCTGTGGCCGGTCGTGGACAGCTCGTCGAGCCCGTCGTCGCCGCGGACGACGAGCGCGGTCGCCCCGCGGGTCTGGAGCACGCCGGTGACGAGCGGCACGACCGCGGGGCGGGCGACACCGATCACGTTCGCGTCGGGGCGCGCCGGGTTGCAGAGCGGGCCGAGGAAGTTGAAGACGGTGGGGACGCCGAGCGCGCTGCGGGCCTCGGCCGCGTGCCGGAACCCGGGGTGGAAGGCCGAGGCGAACACGAAGGTCATGCCGACCTCGTCGAGCACCCGGGCGACGCCCGCGGCGTCGAGGTCGATGCGCACGCCGAGAGCGGTCAGCACGTCGCTCGCGCCGGAGGCCGAGCTCGCGGCCCGGTTGCCGTGCTTGACGACCGGCACCCCGGCGGCCGCCACCACGATCGCCGCGGTCGTCGACACGTTCACGGTGCGGAAGCCGTCGCCCCCCGTGCCGACGATGTCGAGGGCCTCTGGCCCGATGGGCAGGGGCACGGCGTGGGCGAGCACCGCGTCCCGGAAGCCGACGATCTCGTCGACCGTCTCCCCCTTCGCGCGGAGGGCGACGAGGAACCCGGCGAGGGTCGCGGCGGGGGC
Organism: uncultured Actinomycetota bacterium; assembly: GCA_963771645.1. GTDB lineage: Bacteria > Actinomycetota > Actinomycetes > Actinomycetales > Microbacteriaceae > Amnibacterium. The sequence goes on from CAVYUH010000014.1 coordinate 7,875, forward strand.
CTCCCCGGCCATCACCCGCTCCATCGCCCACGTCGCCTCGGCGACGCGGAGATCCCGCCCGTCGAGCAGGGCGGACAGCAGTCGGGCCCACTCGGCGGCATCCGTCACGGTCCCAATCGTAACGATCGGCTCCCGCTCACCGCCGCGCCCCCGTTGCGCGCCCCCACGCGCCCCCAAATCCCTCGAGACAACCGCTCCCGCCGTCAGGTGGCACGGCCCCCGAGCGGCCATAATGGAGGAGTGAGCAGTGCGTCAGTGCTTCAGTCCACGAACGCGCCCGTGGTGAACCGGCCGAACTCGATCGCGGTCGGCACCATCGTGTGGCTCGGCAGCGAGGTGATGTTCTTCGCCGGCCTGTTCGCGATCTACTTCACCCTGCGCACGTCGCTGCCGTCGCTGTGGGCGTCGAGCACCCAGCACCTCGACGTGCCGTACGCGCTCGGGAACACGATCATCCTGGTGGCGAGCTCCTTCACGTGCCAGTTCGGCGTGTTCGCGGCGGAGCGCCTGCAGAAGCGGGCGACGGGCTGGCGGCCCTCCGAGTGGGGCATGGTCGAGTGGTTCTTCCTCACCTACGCCATGGGCGCGGTGTTCGTCACCGGGCAGGTGTTCGAGTACGCGAACCTCGTGAGCGAAGGCATCATGCTCTCCTCGTCCGCGTACGGCTCGGCCTTCTACCTGACGACGGGCTTCCACGCGCTGCACGTGACCGGCGGGCTGCTGGCGTTCCTGCTGACGATCGGCCGTGCCTTCGCCGTCAAGAACTTCGGCCACCGGGAGGCGACGACCGCGATCGTCGTCTCCTACTACTGGCACTTCGTCGACGTGGTGTGGATCGGCCTGTTCCTCGTCATCTACGTGCTGAAGTGATCGTGAGGACACCTGTGATTCGAACCCGTAGCGCCGCCGCCTCGCCCGCGCCCGCCCGAGCCCGCCGCACCGGCCGGCGCTCGCCGATCGCCTCCGTCGCGCTCGTCGCCGTCGGACTGCTGCTCACGGGCGGCGCCTACACGCTCTTCACGGCCTCGTCCGGGGCCTCCGCCGCGGTCGACCCGAACAGCCCGCAGTCGATCGCGGAGGGCAAGAAGCTCTTCGAGGCCAACTGCGCCACGTGCCACGGCCTCGCGCTGCAGGGATCCGACGCCGGCCCGTCGCTCATCGGCGTCGGCCCCGCGGCCGTCGACTTCCAGGTCGGCACCGGTCGCATGCCGCTGGCGCAGGACGCGCCGCAGGCCGAGCAGAAGCCGCCGGTGTTCAACGACACCCAGACGAAGCAGCTGGCGGCCTACGTCGCGATCGATCGCTCCCGGACCCGGCCTGCCGGAGTCGAAGTACCTGCAGGCGAACGGCGACGCGACCCGCGGCGCCGAGCTGTTCCGCATCAACTGCGCCATGTGCCACAACGTGGCCGGCGCCGGCGGTGCGCTCACCGAGGGCAAGTACGCCCCGAACCTGCACGACGTCACGCCGGCCCACATCTACGAGGCCATGCTCACCGGCCCGCAGAACATGCCGGTCTTCAACGACGACAACCTCTCGCCGCAGGACAAGGCCGACATCATCACCGCCCTGAAGGCGACGCAGCAGAACGAGAACGTGGGCGGCTTCAACCTGGGCAGCCTCGGGCCGGTGGCGGAGGGCCTCTTCCTCTGGATCTTCGGCCTCGGCGCGATCGTGGCCTTCACCGTCTGGCTGACGGCCAAGGCGAACTAGGGGAACGGGAACCATGGCGAACGACGAGACCAGCACCGAGGTCGTCACGACCGGGCGCGCCACCGCGAGCAGCGGCACCGCGGTCGAGCGCTCCGACGCCTTCGTGAACCCCGGCATGCCCCCGCACCGCCCGCGGGTCACCGACACCGACCCGCGCAAGGCGAAGCGCGCCGAGCGCACGATCGTCGCGCTCTTCTACCTGTCGATCGTCGGCGCCGTCTTCGCCATGGCCGCCTACTTCGCCTTCCCGATCCAGGCGAACGACCTCGGCTCGGTCCGGCTGAACAACCTCTTCCTCGGCATCGGCCTGTCGCTGGCGCTGCTCGCCATCGGCGTGGGCGCGGTGCACTGGGGCAAGGTGCTGATGGCGGACCACGAGGGCGTCGACATCCGGCACCCCATCCGCGGCGACCAGAAGACCCGCGCCCGTGCGGTCGAGATCATCGACCTCGCGAACGAGGAGTCGGGCTTCGGCCGGCGCACCCTGATCCGCAACTCGATGATCGCGGCGATCGCCGTGCTCCCCTTCCCCGCGATCTTCCTCTTCCGGGACCTGGCGCCCGCGTCGGGCACGCCCGCCGACGCGTACTCGCACACGCTGTGGAAGCACGGCACCCGGCTGACGAAGGACCCGTCGGGGGTGCCCATCAAAGCGGCGGACGTCACGATGGGGTCGATCTTCCACGTGATCCCCGAGGGGCTCAACGAGTCCTCCGACGCGCTCGAGGAGAAGGCGAAGGCGGCGGTGATCCTCGTCCGCATGAACCCCGCGGACCTGCACCCGTCGCCGAACCGCGCATCGTGGGCGTACGACGGCATCGTCGCCTACTCGAAGATCTGCACCCATGTCGGCTGCCCCGTTGCGCTCTACGAGCAGCAGACGCATCACCTGCTGTGCCCGTGCCACCAGTCACAGTTCGATCTCACGCACCAGGCCGAGGTCATCTTCGGTCCGGCGAAGCGCCCGCTGCCGCAGCTGCCGATCGCGGTGGACAGCGAGGGCTACCTGGTCGCCCAGAGCGACTTCCACGAACCAGTCGGACCGAGCTTTTGGGAGCGTCGCGGTGACTACAACGTCTGAACCACTCGCCTACGACCGGACGGAGCCGGCGGACGCCCGTCGCTCGTCCGGCGGCATCACCGGCTGGGCGTCGAACTACCTCGACGAGCGCACCGGGATCTCCTACGTCGTCCGGGAGTTCGGCCGCAAGATCTTCCCGGACCACTGGTCCTTCATGCTCGGCGAGGTCGCGCTCTACAGCTTCGTCATCATCCTGCTGTCCGGCTCCTTCCTCACCTTCTTCTTCCAGGCGTCCATGGCCGAGGTGGTCTACAACGGCAGCTACGTGCCGCTGAAGGGCCTGCAGATGTCGGCGGCGATGCAGTCGACGCTGAACATCTCGTTCGAGGTGCGCGGCGGCCTGCTCATGCGGCAGGTGCACCACTGGGCGGCGCTGCTGTTCGTGGCCTCGATCGGGCTGCACATGATCCGCATCTTCTTCACGGGCGCGTTCCGCAAGCCGCGTGAGATCAACTGGCTGATCGGCTTCGTGCTGTTCGTGCTCGCGATGGCCGAGGGCTTCACCGGCTACTCGCTCCCCGACGACCTGCTCTCCGGCAACGGCCTGCGGATCATCGCCGGCATGGTGCAGGGCATCCCGTTCGTCGGCAGCTGGATCGAGTGGTTCGTCTTCGGCGGCGAGTTCCCCGGCACGTCCATCGTCGGCCGCCTCTACACGCTGCACATCCTGCTGCTGCCCGCCGCGGTGCTCGCCCTCATCGGCCTGCACCTCGTGTTCGTGGTGGTGCACAAGCACACGCAGTTCGCGGGCCCCGGACGGACCAACGACAACGTGATCGGCTACCCGATCCTCCCGGTGTACGCCGCGAAGGCCGGCGGCTTCTTCTTCATCGTGTTCGGGGTCGTCATGCTGATGGCGACGTTCTTCGCGATCAACCCGATCTGGACGTACGGTCCGTACGACCCCTCCCCCGTCTCCGCCGGCACCCAGCCCGACTGGTACATCGGCTTCGCGGACGGCGCCCTGCGGCTCATCCCGCACGGCTGGGAGTTCGTCCTCTTCAACACGACCTACTCGCTGAACATCCTGGTCCCGGTGGTCGGGCTCGGGGCGTTCCTCGCAGCGGTCGCGGTCTACCCCTTCCTCGAGGCCTGGGTCACGGGCGATCGGCGCGAGCACCACATCTCCGACCGTCCGCGGAACATGCCGACCCGCACCGCGATCGGCGCGGCAGGGCTCACCTTCTACGCCGTCCTCTGGGCCGCGGCGAGCTCGGACCTCATCGCGACGCACTTCAAGGAGTCGATCGAGGGCGTGATCACGTCGCTCCAGTTCGCACTGATCTTCGGCCCCTTCATCGCCTACTTCGTCACCAAGCGGGTCTGCCTCGCGCTGCAGAAGAAGGACCGGTCGATCGCCCTGCACGGCTTCGAGTCGGGCCGCATCGTGCGGCTGCCGGGTGGCGAGTACATCGAGGTGCACGAGCAGGTCGACGACTTCGAGCGGTGGAGGCTCGTGAGCTTCAACGACTACGAGCCGCTGATGATCCGCCCGAACGCCTCGGGCCGCATCCCGCCGCAGGAGCGGGTGCGTGCGGTGCTGAGCCGCTGGTTCTTCGAGGACCGCATCGAGCCGGTCACGCGGACCGACGTGGAGCTCTCCTCGCACCACTGATGTCCGCTGCACCGAGAACGCCCGCGCTGCACAGCGCGGGCGTTCTCGTGTTCCGGCGCCTCGCCGGCCTGGAGCTGCTCCTCGGGCACATGGGCGGCCCGTTCTGGTCGCGGAAGCAGGAGGGCGCCTGGTCGATCCCCAAGGGCCTGCTCGAGCCGGGTGAGGATGCGCTGACGGCGGCACGGCGCGAGTTCACCGAGGAGACGGGTCTGCAGCTGCCCGAAGGCAGCTCCTCCCCCTCGGAGACGTGCGCACGTCGGCGGGCAAGGCGGTCACCGTCTGGGCGCTGGAGGCCGACCTCGACGTCGGCGGCTTCTCCCCCGGCACCTTCGAGCTGCAGTGGCCGCCGCGCTCCGGACGCACGATCGAGGTCCCGGAGATCGACGTGCTCCGTTGGGTCGCCGCCGACGAAGCCGTCGCGCTCCTCACCACGGCGCAGCGCCCCCTCGTGCCCCGCCTGAGGTCGCTGCTCGACGAGGCCTGACCTCGGGTCGCTTCGGCTCCCTGCGCGCCTCGCCCGCCCGGACGACGACGCCGCCCGGCCCCGAGGGGCCGGACGGCGTCGTGGTGAGCGGTACGGCTCAGCGGGCGAAGTAGCCCCGGTAGTACTCGTAGACCCAGCCGGTGATCGCGACGATGAACAGCGCGAGACCGATCGCGCCGATCCAGAGGCCGACGGCGATGCCGAGGAAGCCCAGCGCGGCGGCGCAGGCGAGCAGCAGCGGCCACCAGCTGTACGGGCTGAAGAAGCCCATCTCGGGGTCGCCGTCGTCGACGCTCGCATCGAGCCGGTCCTCCGGGCAGGTCCCCGCCCTGCGACCGGTAGGAGCGGCTCAGGTAGAAGCCGATGAACACCGCCATGATCGTCACGAGCGCGAGGCCGACGGTGCCGACCCATTCCGGCTCGCCGTAGACGATCAGCGACCAGATCGTGTAGCGGCCAGCGCCAGGAAGAAGAACCCGGCGAGGATCCAGAAGACGTTGATGCTGGCGCGCATGGCCCTATCGCACCTCTCCGTGAGCGACGTCGTACGTGGGCGCGTCGGGTGCGTCCTTCGCCGGCCCGATGCCGAACGGGATGCCGGCCTCCGGGTGGTTCAGGTCGAACGCCGGCGACTCCGAGCGGATCCGCGGGATGGACGTGAAGTTGTGCCGCGGCGGCGGGCAGGACGTCGCCCACTCGAGGCTCCGTGAGAAGCCCCACGGGTCGTTCACCGTGACCTTCGGCGCCCGCCGCGAGGTGATCCAGACGTTGTAGAGGAACGGCAGGATCGAGAGGCCGAGGATCGCGGCACCGATCGACGAGACCTGGTTCATCGTCGTGAACCCGTCCCCCGGCTGGTAGGTCGCGTAGCGCCGCGGCATGCCGAGCACGCCGAGCCAGTGCTGCACGAGGAACGTCGTGTGGAAGCCGATGAACAGCAGCCAGAAGTGCAGCTTGCCCAGCCGCTCGTTCAGCATCTTGCCGGTCCACTTCGGCCACCAGAAGTAGAAGCCCGAGAACATCGCGAACACGACGGTGCCGAACACGACGTAGTGGAAGTGCGCGACGACGAAGTACGAGTCGGACAGGTGGAAGTCCAGCGGCGGCGACGCGAGGATCACGCCGGTCAGCCCACCGAAGATGAAGGTGATCAGGAAGCCGAGCGCCCAGAGCATCGGGAGTCTCGAAGGTCACCGAGCCCCGCCACATCGTGAAGGTCCAGTTGAAGATCTTCACGCCGGTCGGCACCGCGATGAGCATCGTCGTCAGCGCGAAGAACGGCAGCAGCACGGAGCCGGTGACGTACATGTGGTGCGCCCACACCGCGACCGAGAGGGCCGCGATCGAGATCGTCGCGTAGATGATCGTCTTGTACCCGAAGAGCGGCTTCCGGCTGAACACCGGCATGACCTCGGAGATGATGCCGAAGAACGGCAACGCGATGATGTACACCTCGGGGTGCCCGAAGAACCAGAACAGGTGCTGCCAGAGGATCGACCCGGCGCTGGCCGAGTTGAAGACGTGGGCGCCGAGCTGTCGATCCGCGCCGAGCGCCAGCAGCGCCGCCGCGAGGATCGGGAACGCCATCACGACCAGCAGGGACGTGATCAGCGCGTTCCAGCTGAAGATCGGCATCCGGAACATGGTCATGCCCGGCGCCCGCATCGTGATGATCGTCGTGATGAAGTTCACGGCGCCGAGGATCGTGCCGAAGCCGGACAGCGCGAGGCCGAACACCCACAGCGTGCTGCCGAGGTTCGGCGAGAACGCGCTCTCGGACAGCGGCGCATAGGCGGTCCAGCCGAAGTCGGCGGCACCGCCCGGCACGAGCTCACCGGACACGGCGATGAAGCTGCCGATGAAGTAGAGCCAGTAGGCGAACGCGTTCAGCCGCGGGAACGCGACGTCGGGCGCGCCGATCTGCAGCGGCATCAGCACGTTCGTGAAGCCCGCGAAGAGCGGCGTCGCGAACATCAGCAGCATGATCGTGCCGTGCATCGTGAAGAGCTGGTTGTAGATCTCCGGCGTCGGAACGATGATGCAGGCCCGGCTCCGCCAGCTGCGCGCGGATCACCAGCGCGAGCACGCCGCCGATCAGGAAGTAGACGAACGACGTGATCAGGTACAGGTACCCGATCTTCTTGTGGTCGGTCGTCGTGAGGTACTCGATCACGATGTTGCCCTTGCGGGCGACCTGGCTGCGGTCGTTCAGCACCGAGCTCTGGCCGGCCGGCAGTGCCGAGGGCCCGCTCGGGCGTCCCAACGTCGTCGTCATCGCGTGATTCCCCTCACTGGTTGCCGAGCTGCTTCGTCTCGCTCGTCGAGCCGTCGCCGCTGTACTGCGTGCCCTGCGCTCCCGAGCTGTCGTCCTTGTTGTACTTCTGCCCGAGCTGCCCCGTGTTGCCGATGTCGCGGAGGTGCTGGATGTACGCGCTGTAGTCCGCCGGCGAGACCACCTTCACGGTGAAGAGCATCCGCGAGTGGTACTCGCCGCAGAGCTCCGCGCACTTGCCCTGGTAGGTGCCGAGGCGCGTGGGCGTGAAGCTCTCGTAGTTCGTCTGACCGGCGATCAGGTCCTTCTTGTAGAGGAAGTCGATCACCCAGAAGGAGTGGTTCACGTCGCGGGTGCGGAGGTCGAGCTGCGACCGTCTTGCCGAGCGGCAGCACGAGCTGCGGGAGCTCCGCCTCGACGAACCCGGTGTTCGCGTGCAGCGCGTCGGCCGGCCGCGCCTGCACACCGGCCGAGTAGACGTTCTCGTTCACGTAGTCGAAGTCCCAGGTCCACTGCTGCCCGTAGACGCCGATCGTGACGTCGGGGTGCTGGGTGCGGGCCTCGATGACGTTCTGGTCCTTCGCCGTGAAGGCGAAGAAGCCGAGCACGAGGATGAGCGGCACGACCGTGTAGAAGATCTCGATCGGCATGTTGTAGCGGATCTGCACCGGCAGCCCGGTCTGTCCGCGACGCCTGCGGAACACGATCGCAGCCCAGATGATCAGGCCCCAGGTGATCACGCCGACCACGAGCAGGACGATCCAGGAGCCGACCCAGAGGTCGGACACCATCTGCGTGTGGTTCGTGACGGGCGTCTGCCCGCTGATGAAGCCGGGGAGGTACCCGTGCAGCTGCAGGTCGTCGCACCCGGTGAGTGCGAGCACGAGCCCGATCACCAGGGGCGGGACCAGAATCAAGCGTCTGCGGTTGGAGCGCACCAGTTCCCTCTCCGATCGGACGTTTCCGAGGTACAGCCTATCCTCCGACGGGGCCCCGCGACCTCGGGCGGTGGCCCCCCGTGCTCTGCGGATCACATGCGAATCGCGCCCCCGGGTGGGGGCGCGATCCGGACGGTCCTTGCGAGCGTGGGAGCGGCGTCAGTGGAACGAGTCGCCGCAGGCGCAGCTGCCCTGGGCGTTCGGGTTGTCGATCGTGAAGCCCTGCTTCTGGATGGTGTCCTCGAAGTCGACGGTCGCGCCGTCGAGGTAGGGCACGCTCATCCGGTCGACGACGACCTCGACGCCGTCGAAGTCGACCGTCGCGTCGCCCTCGAGCAGGCGCTCGTCGAAGTAGAGCTGGTAGATGAGGCCGGAGCAGCCGCCGGGCTGCACGGCGAGGCGCAGGCGCAGGTCGTCACGACCCTCCTGCTCGAGGAGGCTCTTCACCTTGTTCGCCGCGGCGCCGGTGAGGAGGACGCCGTGGCCGGTGTCCGTCGTCGGGCGGCCGGTGATCGCGATGTCGGTCATGCGGGCATCGTACCCGCGGAGAGCCGGGCGAGCAGCAGCGCCTCGGCCGTGATCGACCGGCGGAGCACGCCGAGGTGCTGCGACTCGTTCGGCGAGTGGGCCCGGGTCGCCGGGTCCTCGACGCCCGTGAGCACGATCTGCGCCGCGGGGAAGGTCTCCGCGAGGGTCGCGACGAACGGGATCGAGCCGCCGATCCCGGTCGGTACGGGTGGCGCGCCCCAGCCGTCCTCGAGCGCCTGCCTGACGGCCAGGGTGCCCCAGCCGGTCTGATCGATGCGGAACGGCTCACCGAGGTCGATGTCGGCGAAGTCGAGGTGGGCGCCGAACGGCGCCGCCTGCTCGAGGTGGGAGCGGACCGCGGCGAAGGCGTCGGCCGCGCGCTGACCGGGCGCGACCCGGACGCTGACCCGCACCCGGACGGACGGCTGCAGGGTGTTCGAGGCGTTGCGGACGTCGGGGGCGTCGATGCCGGTGATCGTGATCGCGGGGCCCCGCCACAGGCGGTCGGCGACGCTGCCGGATCCGATCGACGAGACGCCGGGGAGCAGGCCTGCGTCGTGCGCGAGCTGCTCCTCGGTCCAGCCGATCGGCGCCTCGGCGTCGGGCTCGGCGTGCAGCCCCGCGACCGCGACGGCGCCGGTGTCGTCCCACAGCGTCGAGAGCAGCCGGACTGTCGCGAGCATCGCGTCCGGGACGGCCCCTCCGAGCATGCCGGAGTGCGAGGCGTGCTCGAGGGTGGCCACCGTGAGCGCGAAGGTGACGTTCCCCCGGATGCTCGACGTCAGCCCCGGGGTGACGGTGTCGACGTTGTCGGAGTCCGCGACGATGATCAGGTCGGCCTCGAGCACGTCCCGGTGCTCGGCGAGGAAGGCGTCGAAGGACCGTGAGCCGGCCTCCTCCTCCCCCTCGATGAAGAGCGAGACGCCGACGCCGAGGTCGTCGCCGAGCACGGCCGACGCGGCCGTGAGCGCGGCGAGGTGGGTGACGACGCCGGCCTTGTCGTCGGAGGCGCCGCGGCCGTAGAGCCGCTCGCCGACGAGCGTCGGCTCGAACGGCGGTGCGTCCCAGAGCTCCTCGCGGCCGGCCGGCTGGACGTCGTGGTGGGCGTAGAGCAGGACGGTCGGGCGCCCGGGCGCAGCCGGCCGCACCGCGAGCACGGCCGGGTTGCCGAGCAGCCCGTCGCCGTACGCGGCGCGGTGCACGGCCACCTCGGTGAAGACGCCGGTGGCGCGGAAGAGGCCGGCGACCGCCTCGGCGCTGCGCTCCACCTCCTCGACCGGGAACCCCGGGAACGCGATCGACGGGATCCGCACCAGGGCGCCGAGGGCCGCGACCGCGGCGGGGAATCCGTCCTGGACGGCGTCGCGCACCGCCTGCTCGTCGAAAGGCATGCGGGTACGCTATTGGACACGAGTCCGAGGAGGCCCTGTGGCGAAGAAGGCACCCGCCGAGCCGGTGGCGCCGATCCCGCCCGGGCCGGGCAAGGGGCGCGCGACCCCGTCGCGGCGCGAGGCGGAGCAGGCGCGCAGGCGTCCGCTCGTGCCGACGGACCGCAAGCAGGCGCAGCGCACCTCGCGCTCCGCCCAGGCCGAGGAGCGCGAGCGCATCCGCCAGGGCATGGCCCGGGGCGAGGAGCGCTACCTCCCGGCGCGCGACAAGGGCCCGCAGCGCCGCTTCGTGCGCGACTCCATCGACTCGCGCTGGACGATCGGCGAGTTCCTGATCCCGATCTTCATCGTCTTCTTCGTCGGCACCTTCATCACGCCGATCGGCATCCAGGTCTACCTCGAGTTCGTGCTCTACGGCCTCCTGGTGCTCACCGTGGTCGACGCCCTCATCGCCGCGACGCTGATCCGCCGCCGCCTGGCCCGTGTGCTCGGCGGCCCGGAGAAGGTCGAGCGCGGCCTCAACCTCTACACGGTGATGCGCGCGGCGCAGTTCCGCAGCCTGCGCACCCCGAAGCCGCAGGTCAAGCGCGGCGGAACGGCCGAGTACCGCCCTATCGGCCGCTAGCCAGCGCGAGGTCGCGGGCCCAGCCCGGGCCGCGGTAGAGGAAGCCCGTGTAGCCCTGCACGAGGTCGGCGCCGAGGGCGAGCCGCTCGCGCACGTCGCCGGCGGAGGCCACGCCGCCGACGCTGATGAGGCAGCGGTCCGCCGGCAGCGCGGCGCGGAGCACGCGGAGCACCTCGAGCGCCCGCGCCTTCAGCGGCGCGCCGGAGAGGCCGCCCTCGCCCATCGCCGCGACCTCGCCCGACGGTGTCGCGAGGCCCTCGCGGCCGATCGTCGTGTTCGTCGCCACCACGCCGGCGAGCCCGACGCGCACCACGAGGTCGGCGATCCGGCGGATGGCGTCGTCCTCGAGGTCGGGTGCGATCTTCACGAGCAGCGGCGTCTCCCCCGCCTCCACGCGCACGGCCGCGAGCAGCGGCTCGAGCCGGTCGAGCTCCTGCAGGCCGCGCAGCCCCGGAGTGTTCGGCGAGCTGACGTTCACGACCAGGTAGTCGGCGTGCGGCGCGAGCAGCCGGGCGCTCGTCCGGTAGTCGTCGATCGCGTCCTCGACGGCGACGACGCGGCTCTTGCCGATGTTCACCCCGACCACGGGGAGCGCGCCCTGCCGTCGCAGGGCCGCGAGGCGGGCGGCGACCGCGGCGGCGCCCTCGTTGTTGAAGCCCATGCGGTTGATGAGGGCGCCGTCGGCGGGGAGACGGAACAGCCGCGGCCGCGGGTTGCCGGGCTGGGCCACCGCGGTCACCGTGCCGATCTCGACGTGCCCGAAGCCCATCGCGCCGAGCCCGCGGACGCCGATCGCGTCCTTGTCGAAGCCGGCGGCGAGGCCGAACGGCGTCGGGAAGCGGATGCCCATCGCCTCGACCCGGGTGGCGCCGGCCACCGTGCGTCGGCGCACGATCCGCGCCACGGCGGGCGAGGCGCCGAGCGCGCGGATGACGAGCATCGCGAGGTGGTGCGCGGTCTCCGGATCGAGGCGCACGAGCACCGCGGAGAAGAACGGCCGGTACAGCCGCTCGGCCGGAGGCCACCTGCGTCAGGCGCCGGGCGCCGGCGACGAGTTCTCCATCCGCAGCAGCGTGATCGCCGCCTCGAAGTCGTCGAGCGAGGAGAAGCCCTGGTAGACGCTCGCGAAGCGCAGGTACGCCACCTCGTCGAGCTCCCGGAGCGGCGGCAGCACCGCGAGGCCGATGTCGTTCGCCTCGATCTGGCTGGCACCGGTGGCGCGGATGGTCTCCTCGACCCGCTGCGCGAGCTGGGCGAGATCGCCCTCCGTGACCGGCCTGCCCTGGCACGCCTTCTTCACGCCCGCCACGACCTTGTCGCGGCTGAACGGCTCGAGCACCCCGTTGCGCTTGATGACGCTGAGGCTCGCCGTCTCCGTGGTGGAGAAGCGGCGGTGGCAGTTCGGGCACTGACGGCGGCGACGGATCGAGAGGCCGTCGTCGCTCACGCGGGAGTCGACGACCCTGGTGTCCGGGTTGCGGCAGAAGGGACAGAACATCTCCCCTGCAGCCTACCTCGTGACGGCGCCGTGTCAGCGCCGAATTGCATCGGTGTAGTTCGCCGCGAAGCGGGAGCGGATCAGGGGAAGCGCGCGTCGACGGCGTCGCCGTGCGCCGGCAGCGCCTCGGCGTCGGCGAGCACGCGCACGTGGGGCTGCGCCTCGCGCAGCGCGTCGAGGTCGTAGCGCACGACCTGCTGCTGGCGGAGGAAGGGCCGGACCGAGAGCCCCGCGGAGAACCGGGCGGTGCCGCCTGTCGGCAGCACGTGGTTGGAGCCCGCCAGGTAGTCGCCGAGGCTCACCGGCGTCGCGGGGCCGACGAAGACCGCGCCGGCTTCGGTCAGCCGGGCGACGAGCGCGCTCCGCGTCGGCGGTCTGCACCTCGAGGTGCTCGGGCGCGTAGGCGTTGCTGACCGACGACCGCGGCGTCGATCGAGTCGACGAGCACGATCGCCGACTGCTCTCCCTGCAGGGCGACGTGGACGCGGTCGGCGTTCGCGGTGGTCGCGGCACGACGCGTGACGGCCGCCTCGACGGCGGCGGCGAGCTCCGCGGAGTCGGTCACGAGCACCGCCGCGGCGAGCTCGTCGTGCTCCGCCTGGCTGATGAGGTCCGCCGCGACGAGCTCCGGATCCGCGGTCGCATCGGCGAGCACGAGGATCTCGGTCGGGCCGGCCTCCGAGTCGATGCCGATGCGGCCGGCGAGGGCGCGCTTCGCGGCGGCGACGAAGACGTTGCCGGGGCCCGTGACGACGTCGACGGGCGTCGAGCCCGATCCCGGGGACGCCGTGGGCGAAGGCGGCGATCGCGCCGGCCCCGCCCATGGCGTAGACCTCGTCGACGCCGAGCAGGCCGGCCGCCCCGAGGATCACCGGGTGCACGGCGCCGCCGAAGGCGCGCTGGCCCGGCGAGGCGAGGGCGATGCCGGTCACGCCGGCGACCTGGGCCGGGCACGACGTTCATGACGACGCTCGAGGGGTAGACGGCCTTGCCGCCGGGCACGTAGAGGCCGACCCGGCGCACCGGCAGCCACCGCTGCTGCACCACCGCGCCGGCGCCGAGGCGCGTCTCGGCCGGCTGCGACAGCTGCGCACGGCTCGCCGCGCCGCACCCGCTCGATGGCGATCTCGAGCGCCGCCCGGATGCCGGCGGGCAGCGCGTCGGCCGCCCCGCGGATCTCCTCGGCGGGGACCCGGAGGCACGGCGGCCGCCCGCCGTCGAACCGTTCCGCCTGCTCGAGCAGGGCGTCCGCACCGCGGATGCGCACGTCCTCGATCAGCGGTGCGACCGCGCGCCTGGGCGGTGCCGGGGTCCGTGCCGCCGCGAGGCAGCAGCCCGGGCAGCGTCGCCGCATCGAGGGTCCGTCCGCGCAGATCGAGCGTCCTGAGCACGACGCCCGAGCCTACCGAGCGTCCCAGCCCGGACGCCGTCCGAGCGGATCAGACGAGGCAGGAGGCGCCGAGCAGGCTCTTCAGCTCGCCGTAGAGGTCGGCCGTGACGTCCACGGGGAACGGCACCTCGAAGACCCGCGCGGTGCCGCCTCGCGTGAGCCGCAGCCGCACCTCGGTGTCGCCGGAGTGCCGGATGAGCACGTCGTTCAGCGCCTTCACCACCTCGGTCGTCGCCCGGTGGTCCGGCAGCGTGATCGTGAGCGGTCCCCCGCCGCCGCTCGTGCCGATGTCGGGCGCGAAGAGGCTGTTGGCGTGGATGTTGATGCCGTCGTCCCGTGCGGAGACCCGGCCGCGGACCACGACGACGCTGTCGGCGACGAGCGCCGGCGCGAACTCCTGGTAGGCCTTGCCGAGGAACATGACGCTGACCGTGCCGCCGAAGTCCTCGATCTGCACGATCCCGTACTGGTTGCCGGAGTTCCGGGCGACCCGGTGCTGCACCTCGGTGACGAGGCCCGCGAGGGTGACCTGCTCGCCGTCGGGCGGGGTCTCGAGCGACAGCAGCTCCGCGATCGACACCGACGCGTGCTTGGCGAGGTGGGCCTCGAGGCCGGCCAGCGGGTGGTCCGAGACGTAGAGCCCGAGCATCTCGCGCTCGAACGCGAGCTTCTCCTTCTTGCCCCACTCGGGGCGATCGGGCACGTGGTCGGGCTGCTCCTCGAACTCGAGCAGGCCGCCGAAGAGGTCGACCTGGCCGTTCGCCTCGTTGCGCTTGATCGACACCGCGGCCTCGACCGCGTCCTCGTGGATCTCGAGGAGCGAGCGTCGGGTGGCGCCGAGGGAGTCGAACGCGCCGGCCTTGATCAGCGACTCGATGGTGCGCTTGTTCGCGACGCCGAGCGGGACCTTCCGCAGGAAGTCGTGGAAGGAGGTGAACGCCCCCTTCTCCTTGCGGGCGGCGATGATCTGCTCGACGACGTTCGCGCCGACGTTGCGCACGGCGCCGAGGCCGAAGCGGATGTCCTCGCCGACGGCCGCGAAGAAGCCGATCGACTCGTTCAGGTCGGGCGGCAGCACCTTGATCTTCATCCGCCGGCACTCGTTCAGGTACACCGCGAGCTTGTCGCGCGCGTCGCCGACGGAGGTGAGCAGGGCGGCCATGTACTCGGCCGGGTAGTGGGCCTTCAGGTAGGCGGTCCAGTAGGACAGCACGCCGTACGCCGCGGAGTGCGCCTTGTTGAAGGCGTAGTCGGAGAACGGCAGCAGGATGTCCCAGAGGGTGTTCACCGCCTGGTCGGAGTAGCCGCGCTCGTTCATCCCGGCCTTGAAGCCGGCGAACTGCTTGTCCAGCTCGGCCTTCTTCTTCTTGCCCATCGCGCGCCGGAGGATGTCGGCCTGGCCGAGGCTGAAGCCCGGCGAGCTTCTGCGCGATCGCCATGACCTGCTCCTGGTAGACGATCAGGCCGTAGGTCGTGCCGAGGACGTCCTGGAGCGGCTCGGCGAGCTCCGGATGGATCGGGACGATCTCCTGGAGCCCGTTCTTGCGCAGGGCGTAGTTCGTGTGGGAGTTGGCGCCCATCGGGCCCGGCCGGTAGAGCGCGCCGACGGCGGAGATGTCCTCGAAGTTGTCGGGCTTCATCAGGCGCAGCAGGGAGCGCATCGGGCCGCCGTCGAACTGGAAGACGCCGAGCGTGTCGCCGGCGGCGAGCAGCTTGTAGGTCTCCTCGTCGGTGAGCGGCAGGTCCTCGAGCACCGGCCGGTGGCCGCGGTTCGCCTCGATGTTGTCGAGGGCGTCCTCGATGATCGTGAGGTTCCGGAGGCCCAGGAAGTCCATCTTGATCAGGCCGAGCGCTTCGCACGCCGGGTAGTCGAACTGGGTGACGATCTGGCCGTCCTGCTCGCGGCGCTGGATCGGGATCACGTCGGTCAGCGGCACGCTCGACATGATCACGCCGCAGGCGTGCACGCCCCACTGGCGCTTCAGCCCCTCGAGGCCGAGCGCGGTGTCGAAGACCGTCTTCGCCTCGGGGTCGGCCTCGATCACCGACCGGATGTCGGCGGCCTCCTTGTAGCGCTTGTCGGAGGGATCGAAGATGCCGGACAGCGAGATGTCCTTGCCCATGATCGCGGGCGGCATCGCCTTGGTGAGCTTCTCCCCCATGCCGAACGGGAAGCCGAGCACCCGGCCGGAGTCCTTCAGCGCCTGCTTCGCCTTGATCGTGCCGTAGGTGACGATCTGGCTGACCCGGTCGTCGCCGTACTTCTCGGTCACGTAGCGCAGCACCTCGTCGCGCCGGCGCTCGTCGAAGTCCACGTCGAAGTCGGGCATCGAGACGCGGTCGGGGTTGAGGAACCGCTCGAAGATCAGCCCGTGCTGCAGCGGGTCCAGGTCCGTGATGCGCATGGCGTACGCGGCCATGGATCCGGCGCCCGAGCCACGACCGGGCCCGACGCGGATGCCGTGGTTCTTCGACCAGTTGATGAAGTCCGCGACGACGAGGAAGTACCCGGGGAAGCCCATCTGCAGGATGACGGACTTCTCGTACTCGGCCTGCTTGCGCACCGCCTCCGGCACGCCGTCGGGGTACCGCACCTGGAGGCCCCGGTCGACCTCCTTGACGAACCAGGAGTCCTCGGTCTCGCCCTCGGGCACCGGGAAGCGGGGCATGTAGTTCGCCGACGTGTCGAACTCGATCTCGCAGCGCTCGGCGATGACGAGGGTGTTGTCGCAGGCCTCGGGCAGGTCCCGGAAGATCTGCCGCATCTCCGCGGCGGACTTCAGGTAGTACTCCTCGCCGTCGAACTTGAAGCGGTTCGGATCGTCGAGGGTCGAGCCGGACTGGACGCAGAGCAGCGCCGCGTGGCTCGTCGCGTCCTCGGCGTGCGTGTAGTGCAGGTCGTTCGTCGCCACGAGCGGCAGGCCGAGCTCCTTCGCGAGGCGCAGCAGGTCCTTCTGCACCCGGCGCTCGACGCCGATCCCGTGGTCCATCAGCTCGACGAAGAAGTTGTCCGGCCCGAAGATGTCGCGGAACTCGGCCGCGGCGGCCACGGCCTCGTCCCACTGGCCGAGCCGCAGGCGGGTCTGCACCTCGCCACCCGGGCAGCCGGTGGTCGCGATGAGCCCCTCGTGGTGCTCGTGCAGCAGCTCGCGGTCCATCCGGGGCTTGAAGTAGTAGCCCTCGATCGACGCCCGCGAGGAGAGCTTGAAGAGGTTGTGCAAGCCGGTCGTGCTCTCGGCGAGCAGCGTCATGTGCGTGTAGGCGCCGGACCCCGACACGTCGTCGCCGCCGCCCTCACCCCAGCGCACGCGGGTCTTGTCGGACCGGTGCGTGCCCGGCGTGAGGTACGCCTCGGTGCCGATGATCGCCTTGACCCCGTGGGCCTGCGACTGCTTCCAGAAGTCGAACGCGCCGAACGTGTTGCCGTGATCGGTGATCGCGATCGCCGGCATGCCCTGCTTGGCGGCCTCGCCGAGCATGTCGCCGAGGCGTGCCGCACCGTCGAGCATCGAGTACTCGGAGTGCACGTGGAGGTGGACGAAGCTGTCGGATGTGCTCATCGGATCCCTGAGGCTAATGGGGACCACCGACAGTGGCAGAGTCCCCTGGTCACGTCGCGGTTCGGTCCTCGGAGGGGGTGGCTGGGTCGTCGGCGAGCCGCTGGAACAGCAGGTGGTCCTGCCACCGCCCGGCGATCATCAGGTACCGGGGCGCGAAGCCGATCCGGGTGAAGCCGTTGCGCGCGAGCACGGCCTGCGAGCGGTGGTTGTCGACGAGGGTGGCGGCCTCGACGCGGTGCAGGCCGAGCTCGCCGAACGCGAGACCGAGCACCTCCGCCGAGGGCGGCGGAGGCGAGCCCACGGCCGCCCGCATCCTGCGTCACCCAGTAGCCGACCCGGGCGTTGCTGTAGGGCCCGTGCTCGATCCCGGACAACGTGATGCGGCCGGCGATCGCCCCGGCGTCGTCGAGGATCACCCGCGCCAGCGACCGGCCCTCGTCCGCACCGCGCACCAGATCCGCGAGCAGGCGAGCCTGGCCCTCCTCGGTGAAGAACTCGTCGGGCCGCACCGCGTCGTACGGCGTCATGAACTCCCGGTTCGCCGCGTGCAGCGCCGCGAGCGCGGCCGCGTCGCCGACCGAGACGGGGCGCGTGATCATCCGGCCAGGCGCTCCAGGGCGATCGTCAGGTCGTCGGGCAGCGCGCTCTCGAACTCCACCCACTCCCCGGTGGCCGGATGCGCGAAGCCGAGCCGCGCCGCGTGCAGCCACTGCCGGGTGAGTCCGAGCCGGGCCGCGAGCACCGGATCCGCGCCGTACATCGTGTCGCCGACGAGCGGATGCCGCAGGTGCGAGAGGTGCACCCGGATCTGGTGCGTGCGCCCCGTCTCGAGGTGCACGTCGAGCAGCGTCGCGGCGCGGAACGCCTCGACCGTCTCGTAGTGCGTGACCGAGTCCCGGCCGTCGGCGACCACCGCGAAGCGGTACTCGACCTTCGGGTGCCGTCCGATGGGCGCGTCGATGGTGCCGGAGGTGGGGTCGGGGTGCCCCTGCGCCAGCGCGAGGTACCGCTTCTCGACGGTCCGTTCCTTGAAGGCGCGCTTCAGCACCGTGTAGGCGTGCTCGCTCTTCGCGACGACCATGAGCCCGCTCGTCCCGGCGTCGAGGCGATGGACCACACCGGCCCGCTCGGCCGCCCCCGACGTGCTCACGCGGACCCCGGCTGCGGCGAGGCCCCCGACGACCGTCGTGCCGGTCCAGCCGGGCGACGGATGCGCCGCCACCCCCGCCGGCTTGTCCACGACGACGATGTCGTCGTCCTCGTACGCGACGCGCATGCCGGGCACCTCGATGGCCTCGGGTGGCCCGTCGACGCGGTCCTCCTCCCAGCGGACCGAGAGCACGGCGCCGGCGGGCAGCCGGTCGGAGCGGCCGGCGGGCCGGAAGTCGAGCTCGATGCCCCCGGCGTCGGCGATCGCGGCGACGCGGGTGCGGGAGAGGCCGAGCAGCTTCGCGACGCCCGCGTCCACCCGCTCCCCCACCAGGCCGTCGGGCACGGGCAGCATCCGCTCGGGCACGGTCAGTCCTGGGGGCGGCCGGACCGCCGCACGCCGTCGAGTCCGGTGCCCCGCAGGGTCAGCAGGACGAACAGGGCCATGCTCGTCACGATCGCGGAGTCCGCGATGTTGAAGATCGCCTGCAGCACCGGGATCTGGATGAAGTCGACCACCCGCCCGACGCCGAAGCCGGGCGGCCGGAGCAGCCGGTCGGTGAGGTTGCCGAGCGTGCCGCCGAGCAGCAGCCCGAACAGCACCGCCCAGGACAGCGAGCGGATCCGCCGGGCGAACCAGATGAGGAACACGACGACCGCCGCGGCGATGATCGAGAACACCCACGTCGACCCGGAGGCGAACGAGAACGCGGCGCCCGGAGTTCAGCACCCGGCGGAAGATCAGCAGCGGGCCGAGGATCTCCCGCGGGCTGTTGAACGGCAGCGTCGCGGTGACCCAGGCCTTCGCCAGCTGATCGATCGCGAGCACGGCCGCCGCGACGCCGATGAGGGTGCCGAAGACCGCGAGCGGCGAGTGCTTGCGCGCGGCCGGCTCCCCCTGCACAGACGAGGGCGCCGCCGTCGCCGGCAGCGCCCTGTCGTCAGCGGGGTCAGTTCCCGCCAAAGCCCTGGAAGCTCGGCGGCGCGGAGAGCCCGAGGTTGCCGTACGAGCCGGTGTTCACGATGTTCGACGCGTCGAGCTCGCGGAGCTGGCCCTCGATGTAGTTCTTCAGCTTCTGGCGGTACTCCCGCTCGAAGGTGCGCAGCTCGTCGATGCGGTGCTCGAGCAGCGCCCGCTCCTGGTCGAGCGAGTTGAGCTGCTGACGCTGCTTGGCCTCGGCGTCGGCGACGACGCGCGCGGCGGTGGCGTGACCCTCGGCGATGAGCGCGTCACGCTTCTCCACGCCCTCGCGCACGTGCTCCTCGTGGAGCCTGCGGGCGAGCTGGAGCAGGTTGTTCGTGTTCGACGGGTCGACCGCGCCCACGTCGACCTGCGCGGTCGGGTAGCTGAGCTGCTGCTGCGGAGCGGGCGCCTGCGCCTGCTCACCGGTCGTCGGTGCGTTCGAGCGCTGGAGCTCCGCGATGCGGGACTCGCTGGCGATCAGTCGCTGGCGCAGGTCCTCGTTCTCCTGGCCGAGACGGCGGAGCTCGACGACGACCTCATCGAGGAAGTCGTCCACCTCGTCCTGGTCGTAGCCCTCACGGAACTTCGTCGGCTGGAAGCGCTTGTTGACGACGTCTTCAGGCGTTAGGGCCATGTGTCCACCTTCATGGTCTGCGGGAGACGGATGCGTGAGCGACAGGCTAGCGCCTACCGACCCCGCGAGGCCGATGGTCCGGGGCCGGCTGGCGTGTCGCCCGAAGTGGGGTGTAGGGGTGCCGAGGCACCCCTCGGCCGGCCCTCATCGGGCCGTCAGCGGTCCTGCATCGCGACGGTCACGTACATCAGGATGATGACCGCGAACATCACGATCGTGAAGCCGAAGTCGAGCGAGAACGCGCCGACCCGCAGCGGCGGCACGATGCGGCGCACCGCCTTGATCGGCGGATCCGTCACCGTGAAGCTCGCCTCGGCGAGCACGAGCACGGCGCCATGAGGACGCCACTGCTCGCTGACGGCCTGCACGAGATCGAGCACGAACCGGGCCCAGAGCGCGAAGAAGTACACGAGCAGCACGAAGTACAGCACGGTACCGACCAGAGCGATCGGGCTCATCGCTGGATCCCGCTCACGGGTCCAGTATCCGTTACGGCCGGTGGCGGCCCGCACGCGCGGGCACGCCCCCGGTCAGCCGGTGAACGTGGCGTCGAGCTCGTTGTCCGCGCCGGGCTCCTCGCCGGAGACGGCGATGTGCTCGGGCGACAGCAGGAACACCTTGCTCGTCACGCGCTCGATCCGGCCGCGCAGGCCGGTCGAGAGCCCGGAGGCGAAGTCGACGAGGCGACGTGCCTCGGACTCCGTCATCTGGGTCAGGTTGATGATGATCGGCGTGCCCTCGCGGAAGTGCTCGGCGATGCCCTGCGCGTCCCGGTACTGGCGCGGATGCACCGTCAGGATCTCGTTCATCTCCGGCACCTGGTTCCTCACGACCTGCCGCTTCGGCAGCGGCGTGACGGTCGCGCGCGGATACGTCGGCGACGACACGAGCGAGATCGGTTCCACCGGTTCGTCGTACTCGTACTGGTCGTCTGCGAGACCGAGCCAGACCATCGACTTGCGGATGGGGTTCGACATGGAATCCTCCACGGGCTGACGCACGCGCCCCCCGCGGTGCCGCCCGATCCGGAGACTAGCGGGTCACCGGCCGAGGTCCGGTGATTGCCGAGCCGATCCGAAGGTGTGTCGCGCCGAACCCGATCGCGGTCTCGTAGTCGCCGGACATGCCGGCCGAGATCGCTGTCGCGCCGGGAGCGACGCGACGCACGTCGGCGGCGATGCCGGCGAGCCGATCGAAGGCGCGAGCGGGCTCCTCGTCCTGCGGGGCGACGGCCATCACGCCGGCGAGGCGGAGCGTCCCGGTCGCGAGGACCCGCTCGGCGAGGGCGGTCGCCTGCGCGGGCGGCACCCCGCCGCGGCCCTCGGCGCCCCCGGTGAGGTCGATCTCGAGGAAGACGGTCCCCGTCCACGCGGCGAGGGCGTCGACGAGCGGCTCGCGGTCCACCGAGTGGATCATCTCCACGTAGCGGGCGACCTGGCGCGCCTTGTTCGTCTGCAGCTGGCCGATGAAGTGCCACGTCGCATCGGGGAGCGCTGCGGCCTTGTCGCGCGCCTCCGGATGCCGGCTCTCGCCGAAGTCCGTGACGCCGAGCGCGGCCAGCCGCTGCACGAGCTCGACCGGCTGGAACTTCGTGACGACGACGGTGGTGATGTCGCCGGGATCGCGCCCGGCCCGCCGTGCGGCATCCGCGACGCGCGCCCGCACCTCGCCGAGCCGCTGCTCGAGCCCGTCGTCCGTCACCCCGCCGACGCTACCGGCCGGCACCGGCGCGCCCGCGCCGAGCGCTTCGGCAGGCCACCAGCCTGCCGAAGTCGTCGGGCTCGACGCGACCGGGCGCCGCCAGCACGACAGCAGGACGAATTCGCGTCAGCAGGACGAATCAGGCGATCTCGTCCTGCTGAACCGATCTCGTCCTGCTGAAGTGCTCAGACCGCACACCCAGGTCGCAGTTCGGGGCGTTCAGCGGCGCTGCAAGCGTCCGGAACTGCGCCGCGAGAGGGACCGAGCCGCCTCAGGTCGCAGTTCGGGACGCTCCGCCGCGGCCCGAGCGTCCGGAACCGCGCCACGAGACGGAACGCGCCGACCAGAGCTCCGGCAGGCCCGTGGTGCACCAGGAGCCTGCCGAAGCGCTCCGAGCCTGCCGAGGTGCTCGCGGGCTCGAGGGTCAGCGGAGGAACTCGGGGATGTCGAGGTCGTCGTCCTCGTCGTCGTAGTCGGCGTCGAGGTCGCTCGTCTGGGTGAGGGTGGTCGACTCGGCGACCAGCTGCCACTCGTGCGAGCCCGTGCTGTGCTGCTCGGCGTGGCGGGCGCCACGGCCGGGGTGGAGCCCGTGCGGGGCGTCTCGACGAAGTTGCTGCGGCGCACGTCGGCGCGGCGGTCGCGGATGTTCTCGCCGTCGAAGCCGGCGGCGATGACGGTGACGCGCACCTCGTCGCCGAGGGTGTCGTCGATGACGGCGCCGAAGATGATGTTCGCCTCGGGGTGCACGGCCTCCTGGACGAGCTTCGCGGCGTCGTTGATCTCGAGGATGCCGAGGTTCGAGCCGCCCTGGATCGACAGGAGCACCCCGTGCGCACCGTCGATGGAGGCCTCGAGCAGCGGCGAGGCCACGGCGAGCTCGGCCGCCTTGATGGCGCGGTCCGCACCGCGGGCCGAGCCGATGCCCATGAGCGCGCTGCCGGCGCCCTGCATGACGCTCTTCACGTCGGCGAAGTCGAGGTTGATGAGGCCGGGGGTGGTGATCAGGTCGGTGATGCCCTGCACGCCGGCGAGGAGCACCTGGTCGGCGGTCTGGAACGCCTCGACGATGGAGATGCCGCGGTCGCTGATCTCGAGCAGCCGGTCGTTCGGCACGACGATGAGGGTGTCGACCTCGTTGGCGAGGGACTGGACGCCCCGCTCGGCCTGCTGGAGCCGGCGCTTGCCCTCGAAGGAGAACGGCTTGGTGACGACGCCGATGGTGAGCGCACCGATCGACTTCGCGATCCGCGCGACGACGGGTGCGCCGCCGGTGCCGGTGCCGCCGCCCTCGCCGGCGGTGACGAAGACCATGTCGGCGCCCGCCAGGGCCTCCTCGATCTCCTCGGCGTGGTCCTCGGCGGCGCGGCGGCCGACCTCGGGGTCCGCGCCGGCGCCGAGCCCGCGGGTCAGCTCGCGGCCGACGTCGAGCTTGACGTCGGCGTCGGAGAGCAGCAGCGCTTGCGCGTCGGTGTTGATGGCGACGAACTCCACGCCGCGGAGGCCGAGCTCGATCATCCGGTTGACGGCGTTCACGCCGCCGCCGCCCACACCGACGACCTTGATCACGGCGAGGTAGTTCTGGTTCGTCGTCACGAAGGGGCCTTCCATCCGGGGCTTCAACCTCTACTTGAAGCTGAAACTCCTGTTCAGTGCGCGATTCCGCACGCACCGAAGGTAGGTGGCGCAGGCCCGCGATCGGGAACCGACGCGCCGGGGTCGGCGCGGATCATCGGCGTCAACCGACGGAGACGGAGCCGGGCACCGACACGTCGATGCGGTGGTGCCCCTTCGCGACCCTGACGAGCACCGCGGTGAGGGCCGCCGCCTTGGCGGCGCCGTCGTCGGCGCTCCCCCACACCACGGAGCGGCCGTGCTGCAGCGTCAGCGTCACGTCGTCGGCCGTCCTCGCCGCCACCGTGGTGACCTGGGCGCGCAGCGCCGCCGGGAGCGTCGCCAGCACGGCCGCCGCGGCCCCGAACCCGGTGCTGCCCGGCCCTGCGGTGACGAGCGGGACGCCAGGCAGCCGGGTCGCGGAGGTGCGGAGCGCAACGCCCGCGGCGTCGACGAGGGCGTAGCCTGCGGCCGCCCTGACCTGGGCGACGGCGGTGCGCGGCACCACCCGCACGGCGAGCGTGCCGGGAGGGAGCCGGGCGACCGTGAAGCTCGCCACACCGGCGACGCCGCCGATCTGCCGAGTGAGGCCGGCGTCGTCGACGAGGGCGATGGGGACGCCGAGCTCCCCCACGAGCGCGTGCCGCACCTGTCCGGCGAGGGCCGGATCCGCGCCGGTCACCGTGACGGTGCGGACGGCGAAGGCCGGCGACACGGCCAGCAGCACGGGCGTCGCCACGGAGACCACGAGGAAGCCGGCGGCCGCGGCCGTGACGATGCGGCGTCGCCGCATCGCGCGGGTGAAGCGGCGCACCTCGGAGGACTCGGCCCTGCGCCGCTCGGCGACGGCACGACGGATGCGCCGCCGGTCCGCCCGGAGCACGGAGCGCCCGATCGGCGTCGGATGCGTCGGATGAGTCGCCGGTGGCGCCGGCGGCGCCACGACGTCGGTCGGCCGCCTCACCGGTGCAGCGGGGCCGCGGCCTCCCGCGACCCGAGGGCCGAGAGGATCTGCGGCACGATCCGGTACACGGAACCGCAGCCGAGGGTGATCACGAAGTCGCCCGGCCGCGCGAGCTCGGCGACGCGCTCGGCGGCGGCCTGCCAGTCCGGCACGTAGTCGACCGCTGCGGCCTCGCGGAATCGGCTGGAGACGAGCTCGCCCGTCACGCCGGGCACGGGGTCCTCGCGCGCGCCGTCGACGTCGAGCACGATCGTGTGGTCAGCGGTGCGCTCGAGCACCTCGGCGAAGCGGGGCGCCATCGCCTGCGTCCGCGAGTAGAGGTGCGGCTGGTGCACGGCGAGGATCCGCCCGTCGCCGACCACGGTGCGCGCCGCGGTGAGCGCGGCGTCCACCTCGGCGGGCAGGTGGGCGTAGTCGTCGTAGACGCTGATGCCGTTCACGCGGCCCTGCATGTCGAACCGGCGGCCGGTGCCGCCGAACCGCGCGACGGCGTCCGCGGACTGCTGCAGCCCGTATCCGAGTCCGAGCAGCACCGCGACGGCGCCGGCGGCGTTCAGCACGTTGTGCCGCCCTGCGATCCGCAGCCGGATGTGCGCGGACACCCCGTCGGCGGTCAGCACGCCCCCGCGGGGCCGTCGGTGCGGATGTCGGAGACGCGGACGTCCGCGCCCTCGTCCTCGCCGTAGGTGCGGAGGCGCTGCCCGTGCACCCGGTCCCGCACGCGCCGAGCGCCAGGGTCGTCGGCGTTGATCACGAGCAGCTCCGACGCCTGCGTGCCGAACGTCACGAAGGCGTCGTCGAAGGCCTCGCGCCGTGCCGTAGTGGTCCAGGTGGTCGGCGTCGACGTTCAGCACGAGCGCGACGGCGGTGTCGTAGAGCAGGAAGGAGCCGTCGGACTCGTCGGCCTCGACCACGAACACGTCGCCGCCGCCGATCCGGGAGGACGCGCCGAAGTCCTTGATGACCCCGCCGTCCACGAAGCTCGGGTCGGCGCCGAGCGCGTCGAGCGCGACCGCGAGCATGCCGGTGGTGGTGGTCTTGCCGTGGGCGCCGGCGACGGAGACGAGCCGGTCGCCGCCGATCAGCGCCTTCAGCGCGTGCGAGCGGTGCAGCACCGGGATGCCGCGGCGGCGCGCCTCGGCGAGCTCGGGGTTGTCCGGCCAGAGGGCGCTGGTGACGACGACCGCGTCGACGTCGCCGACGTGCTCGGCGTCGTGGCCGATCGTGATCGTCGCGCCGAGGTCGCGGAGCATGTCGGTGTTCGCGTTGCGGCCGCGGTCGGAGCCGGACACCGTCGCGCCGCGGGCGAGGAAGAGGCGGGCGATGCCGCTCATGCCCGCGCCGCCGACGCCGACGAAGTGGATGCGCTCCAGCCGATCCGGGATCGGCACCGTGAGGTCCGGCTTGATCGTCATGCGCGGAACCCTACGCGGGCACCCGCGGGAAGCACCCCGCGGGCCAGGCGCGCCATGCGCTCGGCGCCGTCGCGCACGCCGTTCCCGCCGGCGGCCGCCGCCATGCGGGCGATGCGGTCCCGGATCGGCGAGCAGCGGCAGCACCACGCGGGCGAAGGTCTCGGGGGTGAACTCGGCGTCGGGCACGAGGATCGCGCCGCCGGCCTCGACGACGCCGGCCGCGTTGAAGCGCTGCTCGCCGTTGCCGACGGCGTAGGGCACGTAGACGGCGGGCAGGCCGAGGGCGGAGAGCTCGCTGACGGTCGACGCGCCGGCCCGGGAGACGGCGAGGTCGGCGGCGGACAGGACGAGGTCCATCCGGTCGCGCGTACTGGAGCATCCGGTAGCCGGGCAGCCGCGGGTCCTGCACCTCGGTGCGCTCGCCGGCGAGGTGCAGCACCTGCCACCCTGCGGCGAGGACCGCCGCGGCGCTCGCGACGGCGGTGCGGTTCAGCCGCTCGCGCGCCCGAGCGACCCCCCGGTGACGAGCAGCACGGGCGCGTCCGCGTCGAGGCCGAGCTCGGCGCGGGCCTCGGCGCGGCGCGCGGCGCGGTCGAGGTCGGCGATCTCGCGGCGCAGCGGCATCCCGGTGACCTCCGCGTGCGGCAGCGGCGTGCCGGCGAAGGTGACCCCGACGGCCCGGGTGAGGCGGGCGCCGAGCCGGTTCGCGAGGCCGGGCTTCGCGTTCTGCTCGTGGATCGCGAACGGCACGCCCGACGCGGCGGGCGGCGAGGTAGGCGGGCGCCGCTGCGTAGCCGCCGAATCCGATGACGCCGTCGATCCCGCGGTCCGCGAGGTAGCGGCGGGTGAGCCCGATCGAGCCGACGACGGCCCGCGGGAAGCGCAGCGCCGCACGGTTCGGGCCGGCGCGGGAAGGGCAGCCGCGGGATGACGAGCAGCTCGTACCCCCGCTGCGGCACGAGCCGCGCCTCGAGGCCCTCGGCGGTGCCGAGCACGAGCACCTCGTCGCCCGGTCGCCGTCAGCGCGTCGGCGACGGCGAGGAGCGGGTTCACGTGGCCGGCGGTGCCGCCGCCGGCGAGCAGCCAGCGGCTCATCGGCGGCTCCCGACCGGGCGCCGCCCATCGACGGGTGGTCGGCCGCGGCTCGCCGCGGCGCGCGGTTCGGCGACCTGGTTGGCCAGCGCCATCAGGCAGCCGACGGCGAGCAGGTTGGCGATCATCGAGGATCCTCCGGACGAGATGAAGGGCAGCGGCACCCCGAAGACGGGCGCGATGCCGAGCACGACGGCGATGTTCGCGAACGCCTGCCCGACGAGCCACGCGAGCACCATCCCTGACGCGGCCCGGGTGAAGCGGTCCGGGGTGCTCGTGTAGATGCGCAGCGCGACGACGGTGAGCGCGACGAACAGGGCGAGCAGCACGAGGAGGCCGACGAGGCCGGTCTCCTCGCCGATGATCGCGAGGATGAAGTCGTTGTCGGCCTCGGGCAGCCAGAACCACTTCGACACCGAGTTGCCGATACCGACCCCGAACAGGCCGCCGTTCGCGAGGGCCCAGGTCGCCTGCGTCGACTGCCAGCAGGTGCCGAGCAGGTCGTTGTTGCAGCCGGAGCCCCAGGCCAGGATGCGGTCGACGCGGGAGCCGCGGGTGACGGCCATCACCAGCATCACCGCCGACACGAGCCCGCCGTAGGCGCTGAGCACCGGCCAGCGGACGCCGGCGAAGAACATGCCGGCGAACACGATGCCGCCGATGATCAGCGAGGTGCCGAGGTCCTTCCCGAGCAGCACGGAGCCGATCGCGAGGCCGGCGGGCAGCAGCACCGGCGCCAGGTCGAGCACGCCGAGCCGCTCCGCCTTCTTGCGGGCGAAGAACGCCGCGAGCACCAGCACCAGGCCGAGCTTCACGAACTCGGACGGCTGCACGCTCGTGCCGGCGATGCGGATCCAGTTCCGGTTGCCGTTCACGGAGGTGCCGAGCGGGGTGAGCACGGTGAGCAGCTGCAGCACGATCGCGCCGGAGAACACCCACGGCGCCGCGACGAGCAGCAGCCGCGGCCTCGCGCGGGAGACGAGCAGCATGGCCGCGATGCCGAGGCCCTCGGCCATCGCCTGCTTGCCGAAGTCGGCGTAGGGGTTGCCGAGGTCCTGGCCCTGCTCGACGGACGACGCGGACAGCACCATCACGAGGCCGAACACGGCGAGGAAGAGGGTGACGGCGCCGAGCGCGTAGTAGTTGCCGGTGCCCACCTTCGGCAGCGGCGGCAGGGCGATCCGGAAGGTCGTGCTGCGCCGCTTGCCGAACAGGGGCACGACCGGCGCCGTGGGCCCCTCGATCGCGGTGTCGGTCTCCATCCGGTCTCCTCGTCCTACGACGCGGCCGCGCGCACCGCCTCCGCGAAGCGTCTGCCCCGGTCGCCGTAGTCGGTGAACTGGTCCATCGACGCCGCGGCCGGTGCGAGCAGGACGACGTCGCCGGGCGACGCCAGCTCCAGCGCCGCGCGGACGGCCTCGGCCATCACGTCGTCAGTCTCCCCCGCGGTCACCTCGGCGACCGGGACGCCCGGCGCGTGTCGCTCGAGCGCGGCGAGGAAGGCGGACCGGTCGGCGCCGATCAGCACGACGCCCGCCAGCCGCTCGGCAGCGGCACCGACGAGCGGCGCGACGTCGACGCCCTTGGTGAGGCCGCCCGGCCACCCAGACGACCCGCTCGAAGGCGCCGAGCGACGCCGCCGCGGCATGCGGGTTCGTCGCCTTGGAGTCGTCGACGAAGAGCGACGCCGTCGATCTCGCCGATCCGCTCGATGCGGTGCGGATCGAGCCGGAACGTGCGCAGCGCCTCGCCGATGACCCGCGGCGCGACGCCGAGCGCCCGCACCAGGGCGGCGGCGGCGAGCACGTCCTCGACGACGTGCGCCGCCTCGAGGCCCTGCTCCGCGAGCGCGTCGACGGTGGTGAGCTCGAGCGCGGACGAGGCCCGCTGGTCGAGGAAGGCCCGGTCGACGAGCACGCCGTCGACGACGCCGACGTCCGAGACGGCGGGCACCCCGAGGGTGAAGCCGATGGCGCGGCAGCCCTCGACCACGTCCGCCTCCCGGACGAGCCGCTCGGTCGTCGGATCCGCCAGGTTGTAGACGCAGGCGATCCGGGTGCGCTCGTACACGCGGCCCTTCGCGGCGGCGTACGCCTCGAACGAGCCGTGCCAGTCGAGGTGGTCGTCGGCGACGTTGAGGCAGGCGCTGGCGGCAGGCGCGACCTGCTCCATCCAGTGCAGCTGGTAGCTCGAGAGCTCGACGACGAGCACGTCGAAGCCCTGCGGATCGCGGATGGCGTCGAGCACGGGGACGCCGATGTTGCCGCAGGCGGCGACGCGGCGGCCGTCGGCGGCGAGCATCGCCGCGGCGAGCCGGGTGGTGGTCGTCTTGCCGTTCGTGCCGGTGATCGTGATCCACTCGGCGGGCTCGCCCGTCTTGTCGCGGAGCCGCCAGGCGAGCTCGACGTCGCCGATGACCGGGACCCCGGCCGCGGCCTGCAGGGCGGGGTCGTCGGGGTGGTAGCCGGGACTGACGACGACGAGGTCGGGCTCGTGCGCGGCGAGCGCGGCGGCCTGGCCGGCCGGGTCGGCGGTGACGAGCCGGGCGCCGATCACGTCGAGCAGCTCGCGGCGCTCGTCGGTCGCGGCGCTCGCCGCGACGAGCACGTCGCAGCCGAGCTCGACCAGGGTGTCGGCGGCGGCGAACCCGGTGACGCCCGCACCGAGGACGACCACCTTCAGGCCCCGCCAGTCGGCGTGCCAGCTGGTCAGCCCGGCGACGCGCTCGGCGCTCACGGCCCCGTCCGGGTGAGCCACTCGAGGTAGAAGATGCCGACGCCGGCGCCGGACAGCAGCCCGGCGATGATCCAGAACCGCACGACGACGGTGACCTCCGCCCACCCCTTCAGCTCGAAGTGGTGGTGCAGCGGGCTCATCAGGAAGATGCGTTTGCCGCGGGTGACCTTGAAGTAGGCGCGCTGCAGGATCACGGATCCGGTGACGATGACGAACAGGCCGCCGGTGAACAGCAGGAGCAGCTCGGTGCGGCTGAACACCGCGAGGGCGGCGAGCGCGCCGCCGAGGGCCGAGCGAGCCGGTGTCGCCCATGAAGAGCTGCGCCGGCGACGTGTTCCACCAGAGGAACCCGATGAGCGCGCCGGTGATGCACGCCGCGACCACGGCGAGGTCGAGCGGGTCGCGCACGTCGTAGCACTTGAAGGCGTTGTCCTGGATGAGGTCCGGGTTGCCGCAGGACTGGTTGAACTGCCAGAAGCCCATGATCACGTACGACCCGATCGCGAAGATCGAGGCGCCGGTGGCGAGGCCGTCGAGGCCGTCGGCGACGTTCACGCCGTTCGAGGTGGCCGTGACGATCGCCCAGATCCAGAGGATGAACACGATGGTGCCGCCGGCGACGCCGAACAGCAGCACGAAGTTCATGGTGCTGCCGTTCGGCAGCACGTCCCGCAGCAGGGAGACCGCGGTCGAGGCCGGCGTGACCCGCGCGGTCGCGGTGAGCTGCTTCGGGAACTGCAGCGACAGCAGCGCGAAGACCGTGGCGACGAGGATCTGGCCTGCGATCTTCGCCCAGCCGCCGAGCCCGAGGCTGCGCTGGTGGCGGGTCTTCAGGAAGTCGTCGGTGAAGCCGACGAGCCCGAGCCCGACCGTGAGGAACAGCACGAGCAGCCCCGACGGCGTCACGCTCGTGCCGCCGGTGAGGTGGCCGACGAAGTAGCCGACGACCGACGCGAGGATGATCACGACCCCGCCCATGGTCGGCGTGCCGCGCTTCGCGTGGTGGGAGACGGGCCCGTCGTCGCGGATGAACTGGCCCCACTGCAGCCGCCGGAACATCCGGATGAACAGCGGCGTGAGGAAGAGCGTGAAGAGCAGCGAGACGGCGGCGCCGGTGAGGAGCGCCTGCACTAGGCGGTGCTCCCTGCGGCGGACGCGGTCGCCCAGCGCTCGCCGATCCGGTCGCCGAGGTGCCGGAGGCCCGCGGAGTTCGACGACTTGACGAGCACGGTGTCGCCCGGCTCGATCATCGCCGCGAGCAGCGCCTCCGCCTCCTCCATCGTGGCGGCGTAGAGGCTCTCGCCGTCCCACGAGCCCTGCGCGATCGCGGAGAGGTGGATGCGGCGGGCGCCGTCGCCGACGACGAGCAGCTGGTTCACGTCGAGGCGGACGGCGAGCAGCCCGATCCGGTCGTGCTCCTCCCCCGCCAGCTCGCCGAGCTCGCTCATCTCGCCGAGGACCGCGATCGTGCGGCCCGGCGCGATCTGCACGAGCGTCTTCAGCGCCGCGGCCATCGAGTCGGGCGACGCGTTGTACGCGTCGTTGATGACGGTGACGGGGTCGGTGGCGAGCACCTCCATCCGCCAGCGCTCGGCGCGGGTGACGGCCTGCAGGCCGGCGACGATCGTGTCGGCGTCGATGCCGAGGGCGTTCGCGGCAGCGGCAGCGGCGAGCGCGTTGGCCACGTGGTGCTCGCCGAGCACGGCGAAGGCGACCGGCCGGCGCTCGCCGTCGGGCAGCACGAGGTCGAAGCGGGTGCCGCCGGCGCTCGCGTCGATGTCGAGGGCGGTGACGTCGGCGCCCGGCGCGACACCGAAGGTGACGACGCGGGCGGCGGTGACCTCGGCCATGCCCATCACGCGCGGGTCGTCGCGGTTCAGCACGGCGACGTCCGCCTCGGTGAGGTCGCGCACCATCTCGGACTTCGCCAGCACCGTCTTCTCGATGCCGCCGAACTCGCCGGCGTGCGCGAGGCCGACCTTCAGCACGACGCCGACGTCGGGATGCGCGAGCCCGACGAGGCGGGCGATGTCGCCGACGTGGCTCGCGCCCATCTCGGCGACGAGGTAGTCGGTGTCGAGGGTGAGCTCGAGCATGGTGAGCGGGCCGCCGACCTCGTTGTTGAACGAGGCGCGTGACGCGACGGTGCTGCCGGCGCGGCCGCAGATCTCCTTCAGGAGGTTCTTCGTCGTCGTCTTGCCGTTCGAGCCGGTGACGCCGACGATCTTCAGCCGCCCCTGCTCCTGGACACGGCGGACGACGAAGCCGGCGAGGGCCGCGAGCGCGTCGGTCGAGTCCGCGACGACGATCTGCGGCACCGCGACCGGCAGCACGCGCTCGACGAGCAGCAGCGCGGCGCCGGCCTCGACCGCCGCCTCGGCGAAGCGGTGCCCGTCGGTCGTCTCGCCGCGGCGGGCGACGAAGACGCCGCCGGGGACGAGGTCGCGGTTGTCGGTCTCGACCGGGCCGTCGACGACGGTCTCGGGCGTCGCGCCCGAGGTGCCGAGCTCGAGCGCGCCGTCGACGGCGCGGGCGATCTCGGCGAGTGGAAGTGCGATCACGTGGTGGCCCCGCTACCGTTCGTCGATCCCGGCGAAAGCGGGCTCCCAGCCCGCCTCCTGCAGCGCGATGCGCGCGTCGGTCCTCGCCGAGTACGGCAGCTTCACCCCCGCGACCTCCCGGTAGTTCTCGTGGCCGGGCCCAGCGTAGAGGATCGAGTCTCCGTCCCCGGCGAGCGCGACGGCCACCCGCACGGCCTCCCGCGGGTCGGGCACCTCGTGCAGCTCGCCGTCGGGGCGCGCGGCACGGGCGCCCTCGAGCAGGGCGGCGCGGATGGCGGCCGGGTCCTCGCTGCGGGGGTGGAAGTCGGTGATGACGACCGCATCCGACTCCCTCGCGGCGATGGCGCCCATGTCGTACCGCTTGGTGGTGTCCCGGTCGCCGTCGGCGCCGAACAGCATCACGACGCGGCCGGGCGTGACCGCCTTCAGCGCCTTCAACGTGGTGAGGAAGGCGTCGGGCGTGTGCCCGTAGTCGAGGTAGAACGCGGGGCCGCGGTCGCCGGAGAGGCGCTCGATCCGGCCGGGGATGAACGCGTCGATGCCCCCGTCGCGAGCCGTGGCGTGCTCGATCTCGCCGAGGTCGATGCCGCCCTCGACGAGCATCACGATCGCCAGCGCCGCGTTCGCGGCCATGTAGGCACCGAAGAACGGCACCGAGGTGGTCAGCGACCGGCCGTCGGGCGCCGTGAGCGTGAACGTGGTGCGGTCGGCGCGCTCCTCGACCACGACGACGTGCCAGTCGGCCGGGGCGTCGCCGAGCGCGATCGTCGCGATCGGGATGCGGGACTCGTCCGCGATCCGCCTGCCCCACTCGCCGTCGACGAGCACGACGCCGCGGGCGGCGCGGTCGGGGTCGAACAGCTGCAGCTTCGCCGCGTAGTACGTCTCCATGTCGGCGTAGTCGTCGAGGTGGTCGTGCGAGAGGTTCGTGAAGCCGGCGACGTCGAACTGCACGCCGTCGACGCGGTGCCGGGTGAGCGCCTGGGCGGACACCTCGATGGCGGCGGCGCGGACGCCGGCCTCCTTCATCCGCGCGAGCATCGCCTGCAGGTCGCTCGCCTCCGGCGTCGTGAGGTGCGAGTCGAGGCGGACGTCGCCGATGCGCCGCTCCGCGGTGGAGGTGAGGGCGGCGAGCACCCCGAGCTGGCCGAGCAGCCCGTCGAGCAGGTGCACGACGGACGTCTTGCCGTTCGTGCCGGTGACGGCGTAGAGGGTCGGCAGGCCGTCGTCGGTGCGGTAGACGAACGAGGAGACCGCGCCGAGCGCCGCCCGCGGCTCGGCGGTGACGAGCACCGGCACGCCCGCCTCCCGGGCGGCGGCGAGGCCGGCCGGATCGGTGAGCACCGCGACCGCGCCGCCTGCGACCGCCTCGACGGCGAAGGCTGCGCCGTGGGCGTTGCGGCCGGGCAGCGCGACGTAGAGGTCGCCGTCCTCGACCGCCTTCGAGGAGATCGCGACGCCGGTCACCTCGACCTCGCCGGGATCCCCCGACGCCACATCGAACCCGAACTCGTCGGCCAGCCGTGCGAGCGACCGGGGAACCGGATGCTCGGGCCGGAGCGAAGCCTCGCTCACGCCATCCCCTTCACTCAGGTCCCGTCACCAGTTCGTGGGCAGGTCCGGCGACTTCGTGCCGGACGGGACCACGTCGTGCTCCTGCAGCACCCGGGCCATCACCTGACGGAAGACCGGCGCCGTCGCCTGCGACGTGTTCATCTTAGAAGGCGCGTCCAGATCGACGTAGACGACGTACTTCGGGTGATCGGCCGGCGCGACGCCCGCCATCGACACGAGGAAGCCCTTCGCGTACGAGCCGTTGCCGTCGGACTCCTGCGCCGTGCCGGTCTTGATGCCCACCCGGTACCCGGGGATCTTCACGTCGGCGGCGAGCCAGCCCTTGGTCGCGACGTTCTCGAGCATCGACACGGTGGAGCGGGCGGCCGTCGCGCTCACGACCCGGGACGGGCTGCTCACCTTCGGCTTCGTGACGGTGCCGTCGGCCGCGGTGCAGCTGTCGACGAGCCGCACCGGCTCCTTCACGCCGCCGTTCGCGATCGTCGCGTAGGCGCTCGCCATCTGCACGCGCGGTGGTCGTGAGGCCCTGGCCGAACATCGTCGCGAGCCGGGACTGCGGATCCCACCTCGGGGCGCCCGACCCCGAGGTCGCCCGGCGCCTCAGCGCCGAAGCGCACGTCCGTCGCGGTGCCGAAGCCGAACCGCTGCAGGTACTTGTAGCGCATCGCGTCCGCCATCCGCGAGCCGAGCAGCGACATGCCGGTGTTGCTCGACTGCACCAGGACGCCGGTGAGGGTGAGCCGCTCGTCGCCGTGGTACTCGCTGTCGTTGACGTTCGCGCCACCGGCGACGAGGCGGTAGGGAGCCGTCACCTCGGACCGCGGGTCGGCGAGCCCGGCGTCGAGCAGGGCGGCGGAGGTGATCGACTTCATCGTGGAGCCCGGCTCGAACGGGGCCGTGAAGGCGCGGGAGCCGAGGGCCGCGGTGTCGCCGGAGGCGGTCGCGTTCACGTCGTTCGGGTCCACCGTCGGCCAGTCCGCGACGGCCAGCAGCTTGCCGGTCGCGACCTCCTCGACGACGACGGAGCCCCACTTCGCGCCCGTCTCCTTCGCGCGCGACGCGAGCACCTGCTGGGCGTACCACTGCAGGTCGCGGTCGATCGTCGAGCCGCACGGTGCCGCCGGGCTTGGCGGCCTTCTCGACGACGGCGCTGCCCGGGATCGCGGTCCCGTCCAGCGCGCTCTCGTACTCGGTGACGCCGTCGGAGCCCGCCAGGCAGGCGTTGTCGGAGTACTCGAGGCCCGCCTGCGGCTGGCCCTGCGCGCCGACGAAGCCGACGAGGTTGCCGGCGACGGCGCCGCTCGGATAGATCCGCTTCCCGGTCTCCTGGTAGTAGAGCCAGGGGATGTCGAGGGCCTTCACCTTCGTCAGCGCCGCGAGGGTGACGGACTTCGCCACGACGGCGTAGTCGGACGTCGGGTCGGCGGTGAGCCGCCCCACGATCGCCGTGGACCCGACGCCGAGCGCGGCGGCGATGCGCCTCCCTGCGGCGGGCACCGCCGCCGCCGGCCGCGGCGAGGCGCGGCGATGCGGTGATCGTGTAGCGCGGGACGGTCGTGGCGAGGGCGACGCCGGACGCGTCGAGGATGTCGCCGCGCACGCCGGGGACGTCGACCTGCTGGCTGCGGCGGTCCTTCGACTCGGCCCGCAGCGCGCTCGCGTGCACCACCTGCACGTCCACGAGGTGGACGAGGAAGGTGGCCGCGAAGGCGAGCGACCAGTCAGCGAGGACGATCGCGGGCCGGAGGCGCGCGGCGCGGCGCGTGCGTCGCATCGCTCCCCCTCCGTGCACGGCCGGGACCCGGCCTCCCGGCACGCTACGCGAGCGTGCGGCGGGTGCCGTCAGCCGGGCCCGGCGTGCCGTCAGCGGGTGAGCAGCGCGTCCGGCACGGCCCCGGTCGAGGCGCCCGCGGCCGCGACGGACCGCGCGCCGAGCACCCTGCCCGAGCGGGTGAGGTACGCGGGCACGTCCTGCGGGACCATGCCGAGCGCCGCCGCCCGCGCCGCGAGGTGCTGCGGGGCGGCGAGCGTCTGGAGCTGCTCCGTCCGCACCACCTGCTCCCGGGACAGCTCCGTGGAGCGCTCCTGCAGCGACTGCAGGCGGAAGGCGCCGTCGGCGGTGCCGATCGAGAGCACGAGCTGCGCGGCGAGCACGCAGCCGACTCCGGCGACGATCACCGAGGCGCCGAGGACCTTCGGCCGGACGGACGGCCGCGGGACCGCGACCGGTTCAGCGGCCGGCGCCCGTTCCGGCGCGAGCGGCGCCGTCGGGACGATCGGCCTGCGGACAGGGTCGAACGCGAGTGCAGAGCTCATCAACAGTCCCCCAACTGTTCGGTACTCCAATGCCGCCCGTGATGGGCGGTGTTCCGGCGATCACGCGTTCCCCCGAACGCGTTCCGCCGACCGGAGCCGCACGGATGCGGCTCTCGGATTCCTCTCGACCTCCGCAGGATCCGCCCCGGGTGCTCCCCGGGTCAGCATGCGGAAGGTCGGGGCCGACTCCTCCGGCTCGACCGGCAGTCCCCGTGGGGCGGTCGAGACCGTGCGGGCGGTGATCGCCCGCTTGACGATGCGGTCCTCGAGCGAATGGTAGGACAGCACGACGATCCGTCCCCGGATTGCCAGCGCGTCCAGCGCGGCGGGCACCGCGCGCTCGAGCACCTCGAGCTCGCGGTTCACCTCGATCCGCAGGGCCTGGAAGACACGTTTGCCCGGATGGCCGGCGCCTTTCAGCGCCGCGGGCGTGGCCGCGTCGAGCACGGCGACGAGGTCGCCGGAGCGGGTCAGCGGCGTGTCCGCGCGCGCCGCGACGACGGCCCGCGCGTACCGGCCGGCGAGCTTCTCCTCGCCGTAGACCCGGAAGATGCGGGCGAGCTCGCCCTCGGAGAAGGTGGCGAGCACGTCGGCGGCGGTGCGCGGCTCGTCGGGATCCATCCGCATGTCGAGCGGGGTGTCCCGCGCGTAGCTGAAGCCGCGGTCGTCGGTGTCGAGCTGCATCGAGGAGACGCCGAGGTCGAACAGCACGCCGTCGACGGACGGCAGGCCGAGCTCGTCGAGCACCTCGGGGATGCCGGTCGTACACGGCGTGCACCAGCCGGGCGCGGTCCCCGTAGGGCGCGAGCCGCTGGGCGGTGCGCGCGAGCGCGTGCGGGTCGCGGTCGATACCGACGACGGTGAGGCCCGGGAAGCGGGCGAGCATCGCCTCGGCGTGACCGCCGAGGCCGAGCGTCGCGTCGATCACGACGGCGCCGTCGTGCTCGAGGGCCGGGGCGAGCAGGTCGAGCGTGGGCTCGAGGAGCACCGGGACGTGGAGCGATGTGGTCATGGGCGCGCGCCCCGCTCCGCTCGGGCCCGTGCTGCCGGATCCCCATCCGTGTTCCCGACCTGCCACCGGGGAAGTGTGTCAGGGCGGGACGTGGAGCACGTGGACCTGCCACCGGGGAAGTGGTGTCAGGGCCGCGGTCACGGCTGGGAGTCGAGCGGCACGGGCCTAGAGGATCCCGGGGACCACCTCCCCCGCGGTGTCGGCGAAGGCGTCCTCGTGCTCGGCGAGGTAGCGCTCCCACGCGGCGGCGTCCCAGATCTCGACCCGGTCGCCGACGCCGAGGACCGCGAGCTCGCGCTCGAGGCCGGCGTAGGTGCGGAGCGCGGGCGGGATCGTCACGCGACGCTGCTTGTCGGGCGTCTCGTCGTGGGCACCGGAGAGGAAGACGCGCAGGTAGTCGCGGGCGCCGCGGCTCGTGACCGGGGCCTGCCGGATGCGGTCGTGCATCGTGGCGAACTCCGCCGCGCTGAACACGTAGATGCAGCGCTCCTGCCCGCGGGTCATGACGACGCCATCGGCGAGGTCGTCCGCGAACTTGGCCGGCAGGATGATCCGCCCCTTCTCGTCGAGTCTGGGCGCGTAGGTACCGAGGAACACGGCACCCCACCCCCTCACGCGGTGCTGGTCTGATCCCCCACATTACTCCACAGCGCTCCACTCCGACTACCTCCGGGGGCCGTTCGGGGGCCGTTCCTCCCCTCAACTGGGGACAGGAGGCACGGCGGGTCGCGCGCATCCGGCCGCGGAAGGACGCGGCGGAGGCGGCCCGGATGCGCGCCCACGGACCGTGCAGGGAGCGATGTGGAGCGGGAACGACGAAGCCCCGCTCGACCTGGCGGTCGGCGGGGCTTCGAAGAAGGTGAGGTGGGGATCAGCCCTGGCGGCGGCGCTCCCAGCGGGCGGCGAGCCGCTCCATGAACGAGCCGCGTCGTCGCGGCGCGCCCGAGAAGCCGGCTCGACGGCGCGGCGTGCCGATCGCGAGCAGCACGCCCGCGAACATGGCGACGAAGCCGAGGACCCCGACGGGCCAGGCGTGGAGGAGGACACCACCGAGGAGGATGCCGACACCCGCGATCGCGAGCAGCACGCCCCCGATCAGCGCGGTGTAGTTGACGCCCGTGCGCACGCGGCCGACGGCGGCCACGAAGTCGGCGTCGCCGTGATAGAGACTGCGCTCCATCTCGTCGAGAAGTCGCTGCTCCTGCTCGGAAAGTGGCATCCGGATCCCTCTTCTCCCGAATGATGCTTCGGCACCCGACCGTCGACTGGGGCGAGTGTACCTGCGGGCCCCACGGCTAGGCTAGGCGGTATGAGCGCCGGTGCAAGGCTCGTGGATCTCGTGCAAGCGCGGATCGACGAGTTCCTCGACCAGCGCAGTCCGATTCTCGCCGCGATCGCCGACGACACCGCGCCGTTCGAGCGCTTTTCGCGGGACTTCCTAAGATTCGGCAAGCGCTACCGGGCGCGGTTCTGCTACTGGGGCTGGCAGGCCGTGCAGGGCTTCGACGGGGTCGACGATCCGTTCGGTGACGCCGGCCGCCGCGACCTGCCCGCCGTCATCGGCGTGGCCGCCGCGCTCGAGCTGTTCCACGCCGCGGCGCTCGTCCACGACGACCTCATCGACGCCTCCGACACCCGCCGCGGCATGCCCGCCGCGCACCGCCTGTTCGAGCGCGAGCACCGCGAGCGCAACTGGGTCGGCGACGCCACCCGGTTCGGGATGTCGTCCGGCCTGCTGCTCGGCGACCTGCTGCTCGTCTGGAGCGACGAGCTGTTCGCGGAGTCGATCGACCGGCTCGGCGACCGGGACGACGCCCGCGCCGCCCGGGTGGAGTTCAACCG
This sequence comes from uncultured Actinomycetota bacterium, assembly GCA_963771645.1. GTDB lineage: Bacteria > Actinomycetota > Actinomycetes > Actinomycetales > Microbacteriaceae > Amnibacterium. The sequence continues at coordinate 46,539 of CAVYUH010000014.1, forward strand.
GATGCGCACCGACGTCACGGCCGGCCAGTACCTCGACATCGTGGCCGAGGCCGCCTGGCCCGACGTGCCGGACGAGCAGGCGCTCGAGGTCGCCGAGCGGGTCATCGTCTACAAGTCGGCGAAGTACTCGATCGAGGCGCCGCTCGCGATCGGCGCGAGCCTCGGCGGCGCGAGCATGGCCCAGCTGTCCGCCCTCCGCGACTTCGGCCTGCCGCTCGGCGTCGCCTTCCAGCTGCGCGACGACCTGCTCGGCGTGTTCGGCGACAGCGAGGTGACCGGCAAGCCCGCCGGCGACGACCTGATCGAGGGCAAGCGCACCGTGCTGATCGCGCTCGCCCGGCAGACGCTGCCGCCGTCGGCCAAGCGCACGGTCGACGAGCTCCTCGGCGACCCCGAGCTCGACGGCGAGCAGGTGCAGGCGCTGCAGGAGACCATCCGCGCATCCGGCGCCATCGACGCGGTCGAGCGGATGATCACCATGAACGTCGAGCGGGCGCTCGACGCGCTCGACGACGCCCCGCTCACCGCCGACGCCCGCGACGCGCTGTCGTCGCTCGCGGACTCCGTGAGCGTCCGCACGGCGTAGCCGCCCCGGCCGGCCTGCGCCTGGCCGGCCCGCCGCCGGCACCGGCCGTCGGCATCCGTCGCCGGCCGTAGGCCGATATCCGCGTCGTGTCGCCCCTCCTCCCGGCACGATCCCCTCCTCGCGGGACCGCGCGGAGGACGGCCTACAGCGCGAGCGCCTGCGCCACGCGCCGCACCTCGGCCTTGCGGCCGGCGCGCAGCGCGTCGATCGGCGCGGCGCCGAGGCTGTCCTCGGCGTCGAGCAGCCAGGCGACGGCGCCGTCGTCGTCGAAGCCGCTGTCGCCGAGCAGGATCGCCGTGCCGCGCAGCTCGGGCATCGGCTCGCCGTCGCGGAGGAACACCTCGGGCACGCGCAGCACGTCGTCCCGGCGCACCGCCAGCAGGTGCTTGTCCTCGAGCAGCCGGCGCACGCGCGCCGGCGTGGTTCCGAGCCGCTCGGCGACATCCGGAATCGTCAACCAGACCCGCTCATCCGCACCGCTCATGCCCCCAGGATGCCAAACGCGTCGGCCGCCCGATTGTTTCGGGCATGTAAACTCATTTCACATCGGCCACGTGCGTTGACTCGCTTTCGCTTCTGCTGCCACAGTGCACCCACGTCTCCTCGGGGGAAGGGGCGGGAGAAGGAAGGCGATGAGCTCGACACTGTCCGAGGACGGACCGGTGGTCGCGCAGCCGATGACGCGGGGGCGTCACGCGGCGGTGCGGCCGAAACGCCGGCTGCGTGCTCTCGGCTCGATCGCCAGATCGATCCAGGTGCCGGTCCCGGCCCCGGTCTCGAGACGCTCGGAAGAGCGTCGGGACGGGCCGGCACCGGATCGACCGACCGCACCCGCGGCCACACCGGCCGCGACGGCCGACACGCTCGAGGTCGCCGTGCTCGCCGGCGAGACGGTCAGCGACGTCGCTGCGCGCCACGGCGTCAGCACCGCCTCCCTGATCGCGCTGAACGGCCTCAGCTGGCGCACCGGCGTGCTCCAGGGCGACGTGCTGCTCGTCAGGGCCGCGCCGAAGCCGGCCGCACAGCCGCTGCCGGCCGTCCGCAGCCACGAGGTCCGCCCCGGCGAGACCGCCGCCGCGATCGCCGCCCGCTACGGCGTCGGCGTCGCCGCCCTGCTGCTCGCGAACGGCCTGTCGCAGGGGCGCGGAGCCGATGCCCGGCATCGTGCTCGTGCTGCCCGACGCGCGTGCGGCGCCCGACCGGCGACGCGCTCGCGCTCACCGGCGACATGCTCGCGAACGCCGAGGCGATCGCCGCGGTCGCCCGCGTGCTCGACGCGCCGCACGACGCCCTCGTGATCGCGCTCGCCGCCGCCATGCAGGACTCGTCGTTGCGCAACCTCGACTTCGGCCAGGACGACGGCATCGGCCTCTTCCAGCAGCGGCCGAGCCGCGGATGGGGCGAGGCCGCCGACCCTGCTCGACCCGAAGCCGTGCAGCGCTCGCCTTCTTCCTCGGCGACGAGCACGGGGCCGTCGGCCTGCTCGGCACGCCGGGCTGGGAGCTGATGGGCGTCGGCGAGGCCGCCTGCACGGTGCAGCAGCTCTCGACGGCCGGCGCGTACGCCAAATGGGAGCGCTGCGCGCGCGAGTGGGCCGCCCGGCTCGTCCGCGCCTGAGACCGATCCGGGGCCACGCCGAGGCCGGGCACCCGGTCCCACCGGTGATGCTCCATACACTGCTGGCGTGACCGCGGCGCCTCCCGATCCCATGGTCGGCCGCCTCCTCGACGGTCGCTACCAGGTGCGCGCCCGCATCGCCCGCGGCGGGATGGCGACGGTCTACCTCGCCACCGATCTGCGCCTCGACCGCCGCGTCGCGGTGAAGATCATGCATCCGCACCTCGCGGACGACGCGAACTTCCGCGAGCGCTTCATCCAGGAGGCCCGCAGCGCCGCGCGCCTCGCCCACACGAACGTGGTCAACGTCTTCGACCAGGGCCAGGACGACGGCCTCGCCTACCTCGTCATGGAGTACCTGCAGGGCATCACGCTCCGCGACCTGCTCGGCGAGTACGGGCGCCTCACCGCCGACCAGACGATGGACATCCTCGAGGCGGTGCTCGCCGGGCTCGTCGCCGCGCACAAGGCGGGGATCATCCACCGCGACCTGAAGCCCGAGAACGTGCTGCTCGCGGACGACGGACGGATCAAGATCGGCGACTTCGGCCTCGCCCGCGCCGCCACGAGCCACACCGCCAGCGGCCAGGCGCTGCTCGGCACGATCGCGTACCTCTCCCCCGAGCTCGTCACCCGGGGCATCGCGGACACCCGCAGCGACATCTACGCGGTCGGCATCATGATGTACGAGATGCTCGTCGGCGAGCAGCCCTTCCGCGGCGAGCAGCCCGTGCAGATCGCCTACCAGCACGCGAACGACTCCGTGCCGGCGCCGAGCCTGAAGAACCCCGAGGTGCCGGCCGCGCTCGACGACCTGACGCTCTGGGCGACCGCCCGCGACCCGGAGCAGCGGCCCCGCGACGCCCGCGCCATGCTCGACCAGCTCTTCGAGACGCAGCACCTCATCCGCGAGGGCCGCAGCGGCACCGGTCCGCAGCAGCGCACGACCGTGCTGCCGGCCACGACGACGCGGGTCGCGCCGGTGGAGCCGCGCGCGCCCCGGCCGCGCGAGCGCACCGCCGCCGTGCCCGTCGGCGCACCCGCCCGCCTCGCCCTCGCCGCGGCGCGCGCGAAGAAGCGCGGCACGTGGGCGTTCGTCGCCGTGCTCGATCGCCGGCCTGCTCGCCGGGGGCGCCGGATGGTGGTTCGGCGCAGGGCCCGGGCAACCCCGCGGCGAGCCACGCGGCGGCCGAGGGACCGCCAGCCCGCCGTCGCGCTCGCCGGAGCGACGGTCCCCACCGTGCCGGTGCCCGGCCGTCGCCGGCGAGACGGCGACCGACCGCGACGCGGCTGCTCGAGTCCGCCGGGTTCCGGCTCGCGGGCGCGGAGCACGTCGCGTCCCGCCGCCCCGCGGGGCGCGTCGTCCGGGTCGACGGCACCGACGGCACCGCGCTGCCGCGGCTCGCCGCGCTTCCGCGGCACACCCGCGTGCGGCTCGTCGTCTCGACCGGCCCCGCGGACTAGCGGCCGGCCCCCGCGCCGCCCCGCCTACCGGCGGGTCAGCTCCTCCGCGACGAGGAACGCGAGCTCCAGCGACTGCATGTGGTTCAGCCGCGGGTCGCAGAGCGACTCGTAGCGGCTGGCGAGGTCGGCCTCGTCGATGTGCTCCGAGCCGCCGAGGCACTCGGTGACGTCGTCGCCGGTGAGCTCGATGTGGATGCCGCCCGGCCAGGTGCCGGCGGCGCGGTGCGCGGCGAAGAAGCCCTGCACCTCGTCGACGACGTCGTCGAAGCGCCGCGTCTTGTACCCGGTCGGGGTCGTGATCCCGTTGCCGTGCATCGGGTCGGTGATCCAGAGCGGCGTCGAGGCGAAGCGCTTCGACGCCTCGAGCAGCGGCGGCAGCGCGTCGCGGATGCGGCCGGCCCCCATCCGCGTGATCAGGGTCAGCCGGCCCGGCTCCCGGTCGGGGTCGAGCAGGTCGACGATCCGCTCGAGCTCGTCGGGCGTCACCGACGGGCCGAGCTTCACCCCGATCGGGTTGCGGATGCGGGAGACGAAGTCGAGGTGCGCGTGGCCGAGCGCGCGGGTGCGCTCCCCCACCCAGACGAAGTGCGCCGAGGTGTCGACGGGCGTGCCGTTGCGCGAGTCGATGCGGGTCATCGCCCGCTCGTACTCCATCAGCAGCGCCTCGTGGGCGGTGTAGAACTCCACCCGCTTCAGCTCGTCGAAGTCCGCGCCGGCGGCCTCCATGAACCGCACGGCGCGGTCGATCTCGGAGGCGAAGACCTCGTAGCGCTGGTTGGCCGGGTTCGCCGCGAAGCCGCGGTTCCAGCTGTGCACCTGGCGGAGGTCGGCGAAGCCGCCCTGCGTGAACGCCCGGACGAGGTTCAGCGTCGCGGCGGCCGTGTGGTAGCCGCGGACGAGGCGGCCGGGATCGGGCCGGCGCGACTCCGCCGTGAAGTCGTAGCCGTTGACGATGTCGCCGCGGTACGCCGGCAGCGTCGTGCCGTCGCGGGTCTCGGTCTCGCTCGAGCGCGGCTTCGCGAACTGGCCCGCCATCCGGCCCATCTTCACGACCGGCACCGAGGCGCCGTAGGTGAGCACGACGGCCATCTGCAGGATCGTCTTCACGCGGGCGCGGATCTGGTCCGCGGTGGCGCCGGCGAACGTCTCGGCGCAGTCGCCGCCCTGGAGCACGAACGCGCGGCCCTCCGCCGCCGCCGCGAGGCGGGTGCGGAGCTGGTCGATCTCGCCGGCGAACACGAGCGGCGGCATCGTGGCGATCTCGGCCGCGGCGGCGCGCGCGCCCTCCGCATCCGGCCAGGCGGGCTGCTGGTCGATGGGCAGCGTGCGCCAGTGGTCGAGGCCCGCGAGCACGCCTGGGCGTGCGGCGACCACGGGTTCGGTGGAGTCGATCACTCGGTTCCCCTCGGTCACGCGGCCGGCGCGACGGTCTGCCGCACGGTGCTCGCGTACACGTCCACGTACTCCTGGCCGGACAGCCGGGCGATCTCGACCATGATCTCGTCGGTGATGGACCGGAGGATGAAGCGGTCGGACTCGAACCCGGCGAAGCGGGAGAAGTCGAGCGGCTCCCCGATCACGACGCCGACCCGCTTGACCTTCGGGATCCGCTTGCCGATCGGCATCGCCTTCGCGGTGTCGATCATCGCGACCGGGATCACCGGCACGTGCCCCTGCAGGATCATCCGCGCGACGCCCGTGCGGCCGCGGTACAGCTTGCCGTTCGGGCTGCGGGTGCCCTCCGGGTAGATGCCGAGCAGCTCGCCGCGGCCGAGCACCTCGAGGCCCGTCTCCAGCGACGCCTCGGACGCCTTGCCGCCCGACCGGTCGATCGACAGCTGCCCGAGCGAGCGCATCAGGTTGCGGATGACGAACCCGCGGAAGCCGCGGCCGGTGAAGTAGTCGCTCTTCGCGAGGAAGAACACGGGGCGCTTCAGCACGAGCGGCAGGAAGATCGAGTCGATCACCGACATGTGGTTCGACGCGAGGATCGCGGCGCCGGTCGCCGGCACGTTCTCGAGCCCGGTGGTCCACGGGCGGAAGGTGCGGCGCACGTACGGGCCCGCGAAGACCTGCTTCATGAACCAGTAGAACATGGGCCCCGGGCCTCCTTTCCGCGCCTCGAAGGGTATCGGATGGCGGGCGAGGGCCCTGCCGCCCGGCTCACGCCGGGAAGTGGATCCTGGCGAGGTCCGCGGCGCCCACCACGCCGGCGTCGTTGCCGAGCTCGGCCACCGCGAACGCCGGCTCCGGGTGGTAGCCGCGGGCCGGGAGGTGGTCGAGGTACGCGGCGCGGATGGGCTCGAGCAGCTTCTCCCCGGAGGAGGCGACGCCGCCGCCGACGACGAAGAGCTGCGGGTCGAGCACCGCCGAGAGGCTCGCCATCGCCTGGCCGAGCCAGCCGCCGAGCTGGCGGAGCGCCGCGAGCGCGCCGGGGTCGTCCTCGTCCACGAGCCGCGCGATCGCGGCGCCGTCGAGCGTGCCGCCCGCGGCCTCGCGCGCGAGCCGGAGGGGCATGCCGATGCCGCCGCCGTCCGCGATCTCGTTCGCCATCCGCTGCAGCGCCCGCCCCGAGCCGTACTGCTCGATGCAGCCGTGCGCGCCGCAGCCGCACGGCAGGCCGCCGGGCACGACCCGGAGGTGGCCGATCTCGCCGGCGACCCCGAACCCGCCGCGGAGCAGCCGGTCGTCGGTGACGATCGCCCCGCCGACGCCCGTGCCGCTCGTCAGCATCACCATGTCGGAGACGAGCCGACCGGCGCCGTAGCGGAACTCGGCCCAGCCTGCGGCGTTCGCGTCGTTCTCGACGATCACGGGCAGGTGCAGCCGGTCCTCGAGGCGCTGCCGGAACGGCTCGTTGCGCCAGCGGATGTTCGGCGCGTAGTAGACGACCGACTGGCTCGCGTCGACGAAGCCCGCGGCCGCGACGCCGACCGGCAGGGTCCGGCCCTCGGAGAGCCGCGCCACCATGTCGACGACCGCGGTCTCGAGCGCCGCCGGATCCGTCGCATCCGTCGGCACCCGCGTGTATCCCGTGACGGCACCGAACTCGTCGACGACACCGCCGGCGATCTTGGTGCCGCCGATGTCGATCCCGATCGCCTGCACGGCTCGAAAGCCTAGGGGCAGGCCGCCGGTAGGATCGGACCCTGCCCGGATGCGAAGGAGCTCGAGACGTGCAGGAGTTCGAAGCGCGGGCGCTCATCCCCGCGGAGCCGGCGCTGAACGTCGCCGACCTGCTGGCCCAGCGCGTGCAGCGCGCGCCCGAGGCGGCGCTGTTCGCCCGTCCCGACGGCGACGGATGGCGCGACGTGTCGGGCGCGGACTTCCTCGCCGAGGTGGTGGCGCTCGCGAAGGGCTTCGTCGCGGCGGGCATCGGCCCCGGCGAGCGGATCGGCCTGCTCGCCTCCACCCGCTACGAGTGGACGCTCGTCGACTTCGCCGCCTGGTACGCCGGGCGCGTTCGTCGTGCCGATCTACGAGACGAGCGCGCCCGAGCAGGTGCGCTGGATCCTCGGCGACTCCGGCTGCTGCGCCGTGATCGTGGAGACGGCGGAGCACTTCACGCGCGTGGACGAGGTGCGCGCCGACCTCGACGACGTGCGCGAGGTGTGGCAGCTCGGGCTCGGCGACCTCGACAAGCTCGCCGAGGGCGGCCGCGACGTCACCGACGAGGAGATCGAGCGTCGCCGGCAGCTCGCCACCGAGAGCGACATCGCGACCATCATCTACACCGCGGGCACGACCGGGCGGCCGAAGGGCTGCGTGCTCACCCACGGCAACTTCGTCGAGCTGGCCCGCAACACGACGCTCGCCATCCCCGAGGTCGTCAACGGGGACGCGTCGACGCTCCTCTTCATCACGCTCGCGCACGTGTTCGCCCGGTTCATCGCCGTGCTCGCCGTGCACGGCGGCGTGAAGGTCGGTCACCAGGCCGACACCTCGAAGCTGCTGCCCGCGCTCGGCTCGTTCCGGCCGACGTTCCTGCTCGCCGTGCCGCGGGTGTTCGAGAAGGTCTACAACTCCGCCGAGCAGAAGGCCGAGGCGGGCGGCAAGGGCAAGATCTTCCGCTGGGCCGCGGACACCGGCATCGCCTACTCCGAGGCGCGGGACGCCGGCCACGTGCCGGTCGCCCTCTCGGCCCGGTTCGCCGTCGCGAACGCGCTCGTGTTCCGCACGCTGCGCAAGGCGCTCGGCGGCCGCGTCGAGTGGGCGGTCTCCGGATCCGCGCCCCTCGGCAAGCGCCTCGGCCACTTCTACCGGGCCATGGGCGTCACCATCCTCGAGGGCTACGGCCTCACCGAGACGACCGCTCCGGCGACCGTGAACCGGCCCTCGAAGTTCAAGATCGGCACGGTCGGGCCGCGTGCTCCCGGGCGTCTCGGTGCGGATCGCGGACGGACGGCGAGGTCGAGATCCGGGGCGTCGACGTGTTCCGCGAGTACTGGCACAACGAGCAGGCGACCGCCGACGCGTTCGACGACGGCTGGTTCCGCACCGGCGACATCGGCAGTCTTCGACGACGACGGCTACCTCACGATCACGGGCCGGAAGAAGGAGATCATCGTCACCGCGGGCGGCAAGAACGTCGCCCCCGCGGAGCTCGAGGACCCCATCCGCGCCAACTCGATCGTCAGCCAGGTCGTGGTCGTCGGCGACGGGCGGCCGTTCATCGCGGCGCTCGTGACGCTCGACGCCGACATGCTGCCGACGTGGCTCGAGAACCACGGCCAGGACAAGACGCCTCTCCCCCGCGCAGGCGGCGCGAGCTGCCCCTCGTTCGCGACGAGATCCAGTCGGCCATCGACGCCGCGAACACGCGGGTGTCGCGGGCCGAGGGCATCCGCGCGTTCGAGATCCTGCCCGACGACTTCACCGAGGCGGCCGGCCAGCTCACGCCGAAGCTCAGCGTGAAGCGGCACGTCGTGCTCGAGCAGTGCGCCGAGCGGATCGAGCGGCTCTACGCGGACGCGAAGGCGAAGCGCCAGGCCACCTCGGCCCACTGATCGCGATGGGTCCTCGGGCCCCTCACCTGGTGAGTTGCCACTTCCCGCCCTCCAGCGGGCGCTTCGAGGGCCAGAAGTGGCAACCCACGTGAAGAGGTCGGCCCTCGGCGCCTCAGCGCGCGAGGAACCAGGGCGAGCGGCGGACGGCGGCCATCGCCTCGCGGCGCACCTCGGGCTCGAGCCGCTGCAGGTACACCTTCCCGTCGAGGTGGTCCTGCTCGTGCTGGAGCGCCTCCGCGAGCACGCCCTCGCCGATCACCTCCACCGGTCGAGCCGTCGAGCAGCCGGCCGACGGACCGTGGCCCAGGGGTAGCGCGAGCGTCGGGAAGCTGAGGCCGGGCACCGAGAGGCAGCCCTCGTCGAACGTCGACCGGCTCGCCCGCGCACCTCGACGAGCTCCGGGTCGAGCAGGTAGCCGATCGTGCCGTCGACGTTGTAGCTGAACGCGCGCACGGCGACGCCGATCTGGTTCGCGGCGACGCCGGCGCGGCCGGGCACCGCCACGGTGTCGAGCAGGTCGCCGACGAGCGCCTCGACGCCGGCGTCCACCGGCCCGACCGGCTCGGCGACGGTGCGGAGCACCGGGTCGCCGAAGAGCCGGATGTCGCGGACTGCCACGCCCTTACGCGTCGCGGCGCGCGGGCAGCCCGTCGACGACGAGCGCCGCGAGCGTGCGGGCGGCGTCCTTCGTGACCTGCTTCAGGTCCTTGTAGGACACGACCGACCCGGCGGCGAGCATCGGGTCGTACGGGATCCGCACGATGTCGCGCACGCGCGAGGCGAAGTGCGACTCGATCTCGTCGAGCTTCACGAGCGAGGTGCCGTGCGTCGCCGTGTTGATCGCGACGATCGCGTTGTGCACCAGGTCGCCGTAGCCGTTCGCCTCGAGCCAGGTGAGCGTCTCGGATGCGAGCCGCGCCTCGTCGACGCTGCCGCCGGAGACGATCACGACGGAGTCGGCCCGCTGCAGCGTCGCCCGCATCACCGAGTGCACGATGCCGGTGCCGCAGTCCGTGAGGGCGATCGAGTAGAACCGGGCCGCGAGGTCGGCGACGACGTTGTAGTCGTTCTCGTCGAAGGCCTCGGACAGCAGCGGGTCGGTGTCCGACGCGAGGATGTCGAGACGCGTCTCGTCGCGGGAGACGAGGCTCGTGAAGTCGGTGAAGCCGCCGATCGTGTTCGCCCGGGTGACGACGTCGCGCACGGTGGCGCGGGTCTGCTTCGTGACGCGCTCGGAGAGCGTGCCGCGGTCCGGGTTCGCGTCGATCGCGATGATGCGGTCCTCGCGGATGGTCGCGAGCGTCATGCCGAGCAGCGTGGTGACGGTGGTCTTGCCGACGCCGCCCTTGCGGGTCAGCACCGGCACGAACCGGGTGCCGCCCTCGAAGGACTTCGCGATGCGGGCGGCCTGCTCCTTGCGGAGCCGCTCCTGCGGCGAGTCGCCGAGGTTCAGCTGCCGGAGCGTCGCCGCGTAGACGAAGCGGTTCCACCTGCCGGTCGGCGCCTGGCGGACGCGGCCGCCGCCCTCGATGAGGCGGTCGGGCGTGAGCATGGCCGCCGACTCGGGCTCCCCGGACGGGGCGCCCGCGCGGCGCTCGCGGCGGCTGGCGGTGCCGGCGCCGTCGAGGCGCGGGACCTCGCCGGTGGCACCGGGCCGGTGGCCGCCGAGCGGGCCGACGGGCGAGGGGCCGCCGAGCAGCGCGTCGTACGCGCTGCCGGTGCGGCGGGAGACGGGGTGCCGCCGGTCGTGCGGGGCACGGGCCGGTGGTGCGGCTGATGGCGCCGGTGCTGCGCGGCACGGATCCGGTCGGCGGTGCTCGTCCGGCCGCCGCTCGGCGCCCAGGGCGCCGGTGAGGCGTCCGCGTCGGCCCGGGACTCGGGGACGATCTCGACGCTCGAGGTGCCGGCGGCGGCGAAGGATCCGGGGTCGACGGTGCTGTCGTCGATGCGCACGGCGGCCTCGTCCTCGGGGAGCTCGCGCTTCGGCAGCGGCGGCAGGTCGATCTCGATCGACGGGTGGCCCGAGCAGCGGGCCGAGGTTCCCGGAATGGTTCACGCGGCCGAGGGCGGAACGACGTCCGAGCTCCTCGCCGGCCGCTCGCGTGACGAGCGCCACCTGCAGCGGCTCGTCCGTGAACTCCGGCGCGTCGTCCATGCGGGTGCCGTCGAGCAGGCCGCCGGAGGAGTCCGGCTTGTTGCGCTTGTTCACCACGGGTTTCGCTCCCTCGACGGGGTCATTGGGTTCGACTCTAACTTGAGACTTCTCCGGAGCCCGGCAGGCGCACGGCGTGCCAAGCGGGTCGAGAAGGTCGCATCAGGCGGGTCCGGACGCGGCGCGCGGGGTGTCGCGCCGGCTCCATTGTGCGCCTGCGACCCGCCGAGGAGCCGCATCCGCCCCGCTACTCGACGACGACCAGCAGGTCCTGCGCCTCGACCTGCGCGGTTCCCGAGACGACCAGCCGGGCGACCTTCCCGCCCACCGGGGTGGTGATCGAGGCCTCCATCTTCATGGCCTCGATGGTCGCGATCGTCTGCCCCGGCTCCACCGCGGCGCCCTGCTCGACCTTGATGGTGACGACCCCGGCGAACGGCGCGCCGATCTCGCCCGGCCCGGTTCGGATCCGCCTTCTCGGCGGACCTGGTGCTCACCGTGATGCTGCGGTCGCGCACGAACACGGGCCGCAGCTGCCCGTTCAGCGTGGTCATGACGGTGCGCATGCCCTTGCCGTCGGCCTCGCCGATCGCCTCGAGCGCGACGAACAGCTGCACGCCGCGCGCGATCCGCACCGTGTGCTCGCTGCCGGGCTGCAGCCCGTAGAGGTAGTCGGCGGTGTCGAGGATCGAGAGGTCGCCGAACAGCTCGTGCAGCTCGCCGAACTGCTTCGTCGGCCCGGGGAAGAGCAGGCGGTTCAGGGCCGCCCGGCGGGTCGCGGCGTCGCCGGCGAGCGCGGCGCGGTCGGCGTCGCCGATCGGGGTGATGCCGATCTTCACGGTGCGGCCGGCGAGCACCTTGGTACGGAACGGCTCCGGCCATCCGCCCGGCAGGTCGCCGAGCTCGCCCGCCATGAAGCCGACGACGGAGTCGGGGATGTCGTAGCGCTCGGGGTGCTGCTCGAAGTCGTGCGGGTCGGCCTCGGTCGCCGCGAGCTGCAGCGCGAGGTCGCCGACGACCTTCGACGACGGCGTCACCTTGGGGATGCGGCCGAGGATGCGGTTCGAGGCGGCGTAGAGGTCCTCGATCAGCTCGAAGCGGTCGGCGAGGCCGAGCGCGATCGCCTGCTGGCGCAGGTTGGAGAGCTGGCCGCCGGGGATCTCGTGGTGGTAGACGCGGCCGGTGGGGCCGGGCAGCCCCGACTCGAACGGCTTGTAGAGGTGCCGGACCGCTTCCCAGTACGGCTCGAGGTCCGACACGGCGGACAGCGGGATGCCGGTGTCGCGCTCGGTGTGGGCGAGCGCGGCGACGAGCGCCGAGAACGACGGCTGGCTCGTCGTGCCGGCCATCGGCGCGCGCGGCGACGTCGACGGCGTCGGCGCCCGCGTCGCTCGCGGCGAGCAGCGTCGCGAGCTGGCCGCCCGCGGTGTCGTGCGTGTGCACGTGCACGGGCAGCTCGAACTCGCGGCGGAACGCCTCGACGAGCTTCGCCGCGGCGCGCGGCCGCAGCAGGCCGGCCATGTCCTTGACCGCGAGCACATGGGCACCGGCGGCGACCATCCGCTCGGCCAGGCGCAGGTAGTAGTCGAGGGTGTAGAGGTCCTCGGCGGGGTCGAGCAGGTCGCCGGTGTAGCAGACGCCCGCTTCGGCGACCGCGGTGCCGGTGGCGAGCACGGCGTCGATCGCCGGACGCATCTGCTCGACGTCGTTCAGCGCGTCGAAGATGCGGAACACGTCGACGCCGGTCGCGGCGGCCTCGGCGACGAAGGCGTCGGTGACCTCGGTGGGGTACGGCGTGTAGCCGACCGTGTTGCGGCCGCGGAGCAGCATCTGGATCGCGACGTTCGGCAGCGCCTCGCGGAAGGTGGCGAGCCGCTCCCACGGGTCCTCGCCGAGGAAGCGGAGCGCGACGTCGTAGGTCGCGCCGCCCCAGGCCTCGACCGTGAGCAGCTGCGGGGTGAGGCGGGCGACGTGCGGCAGCACGGCGGCGAGGTCCTTCGTGCGCACCCGGGTGGCGAGCAGCGACTGGTGCGCGTCGCGGAAGGTCGTCTCGGTGACCGCGAGCGCGGTCTGCTCGCGGAGCGCCTTCGCCCAGCCCGCCGGGCCGAGCTCGAGCAGGCGCTGCCGGGAGCCCGCGGGCGGCTCAGCGGCGAGGTCGACCGGCGGCAGCTTGTCGGCGGGCTTCGGGCCGGCGGGCTTCGGGCCGTTCGGCTGGTTCACCGTGACGTCGGCGAGCCAGTTGAGGATCTTCGTGCCGCGGTCCCGCGAGGGGTTCTGCCGGAAGAGCTGCGGCCGCTCCTCGATGAACGAGGTCGAGAGGTCGCCGGCGACGAACGCCGGGTCGTCGAGCACGGCCTGGAGGAACGGGATGTTCGTCGCGACCCCGCGGATCCGGAACTCGGCCAGCGCGCGCCGCTCGCGGGCGACGGCGGCGGCGAAGTCGCGGCCGCGGCAGGTGAGCTTCGCGAGCATCGAGTCGAAGTGCGGGCTGATGTTCGCGCCCGGGTTGATCGTGCCGCCGTCGAGGCGCACGCCCGCGCCGCCCGGCGAGCGGTAGGTGGTGATGCGGCCGGTGTCGGGGCGGAAGTTCTGGTTCGGGTCCTCGGTCGTGATGCGGCACTGCAGGGCGGCGCCGCGGATGACGAGGTCCTGCTGGCGGAGGCCGAGGTCGGCCATCGTCTCCCCCGCCGCGATCCGCATCTGCGACTGCACGAGGTCGACGTCGGTGATCTCCTCGGTGACCGTGTGCTCCACCTGGATCCGCGGGTTCATCTCGATGAAGACGTGCTCGCCGGCGCGCTCCCCCGCGGTGTCGAGCAGGAACTCGACGGTCCCCGCGTTCACGTAGCCGATCGACTCCGCGAACGCGATCGCGTCGCGGTAGAGGGCCTGCCGGGTCTCCTCGGGCGAGGTTCGGCGCGGGCGCGATCTCGACGACCTTCTGGTGGCGGCGCTGCACCGAGCAGTCGCGCTCGAAGAGGTGCAGGGTCGTGCCCGCCGCATCCGCGAGGATCTGCACCTCGATGTGGCGCGGGCCGGAGCACCGCCTGCTCGAGGAACATCGTCGGGTCGCCGAAGGCGCTGTCGGCCTCGCGCATCGCGGCGGTGAGCGCCGCCTCGAGGTCCTCGCGGCGCTCGACGCGCCGCATCCCCCGGCCGCCGCCGCCCGCGACGGCCTTCGCGAAGATCGGGAAGCCGACCTCGTCGGCCGCGGCGAGCAGCTCGGCGACGTCGCGGCTCGGCCGGGACGACCGCAGCACGGGCACGCCCGCCGCGATCGCCTGCTCCTTCGCGGTCACCTTGTTGCCCGCCGAGCGGAGCACCCGCGGCGGGCGGCCCGATGAAGGTGATGCCGTTCGCCTCGCAGGCCTCGGCGAGGTCGGGGTTCTCGGAGAGGAAGCCGTAGCCGGGGTAGATCGCGTCGGCGCCGGCCTCCTTCGCGACGCGGAGGATCTCCGCGACGTCGAGGTAGGCGCGGACCGGGTGCCCCGGCTCGCCGATCTGGTACGCCTCGTCCGCCTTCTGGCGGTGCAACGAGTCGCGGTCCTCGTACGGGAAGACGGCGACGGTGCGCGCGCCGAGCTCGTACGCCGCCCGGAACGCGCGGATCGCGATCTCGCCACGGTTGGCCACGAGGATCTTCTGGAACACGAGCGGACTCCTCGCTGTCGACGGCGGGGGGTGTCGTCCCCGGGGCTTCCCGGGTCCACGGCTAACCTAGTGGCCGTGCATGTGCTGAGCGTCAGCTCGCTCAAGGGCGGGGTCGGGAAGACCACGGTGACCCTCGGGCTCGCGTCGGCCGCCTTCGCGAAGGGGGTCCCGACCCTCGTCGTCGACCTCGATCCGCAGTCGGACGTGTCGACCGGGATGGACGTTCCCGTCTCGCCGGTGAACGTCGCCGACGTGCTGGCGAGCCCGAAGGAGAAGACGGTGCGCGCCGCGATCAGCCCGAGCGGCTGGACCCGCGGCCGCGGCGGCGTCGTCGACGTGATGGTCGGCTCGCCGTCCGCGATCAACTTCGACGGGCCGCATCCGTCGGTGCGCGACATCTGGAAGCTCGAGGAGGCCCTCGCGCACGTCGAGGCCGAGTACGACCTCGTGCTCGTCGACTGCGCTCCGAGCCTGAACGCGCTGACCCGCACGGCGTGGGCCGCGAGCGACCGGGTGTCCGTCGTCACGGAGCCGGGGCTGTTCTCGGTGGCCGCCGCCGACCGCGCGCTGCGGGCGATCGAGGAGATCCGCCGGGGCCTGTCGCCGCGGCTGCAGCCCCTCGGCATCATCGTGAACCGGGCGCGGATGCAGAGCCTGGAGCACCAGTTCCGCATCAAGGAGCTGCGCGACATGTTCGGGCCGCTCGTGCTCTCGCCGCAGCTGCCCGAGCGCACGTCGCTGCAGCAGGCGCAGGGTGCGGCGAAGCCGCTGCACGTGTGGCCGGGCGAGAGCGCGCAGGAGCTCGCCGGCATGTTCGACCAGCTGCTCGAGCGCGTGCTGCGCACGGGCCGCGTCGGCGAGTACGGCACCGGCGCGGTGCCGCAGCAGGTGGCGCGCGGCGCCTAGCCGCCCGCTGCACGCCCTCGGGACGGATGTACGCGTTCGCCGCCGTACAACCGTCCCGAGCCCGTTCAAGCGCGCGCCGCGTCGGACGCTGCGCTCAGCAGAAAGCGCTCAGCAGAAGCGGTCAGCAGGAAGCCGGCACCGGTCATCGCTCCGCCGGGCGCTGAAGAGTTGCGCCAGGCGGAGGTGCCGGAAGCCGGCGTCAGCTGACGGCGCGGGCCGCCCTGCGCTGCGCGAGCTCGTCCATCGGATCGGCCTGCTGCGCGTCGAGCTCGACGAGGTTCGACTCGACCTCGCGGAGCACCTTGCCCACCGCGATGCCGAAGACGCCCTGGCCGCGGCTGACGAGGTCGATGACCTCCTCGCTCGAGGTGCACAGGTACACGCTCGCGCCGTCGCTCATGAGCGTCGTCTGCGCGAGATCCGTGATGCCCGAGTCCCGCAGCTGATCCACCGCTGTGCGGATCTGCTGCAGCGAGATCCCGGTGTCCAGAAGCCGTTTGACCAGCTTCAGCACCAGGATGTCGCGGAACCCGTACAACCGCTGCGAACCACTCCCCGCCGCCCCACGGATCGTCGGCTCGACCAGTCCGGTCCTCGCCCAATAGTCGAGCTGCCGGTACGTGATCCCCGCGGCACGCGCGGCGATGACGCCTCGGTACCCTGCGGAGTCGTCCAACTCCGGCATGCCGTCTGTGAACAGCAGGCCGAGGTCGTACCGGTCTTCGCTCCGATTCACCTCAGTCATGAAGGAACTGCCTTCCACCCCCCACACGCTCCCGTCAACGACGGGACCGCGTTCGGGGGTTCACGCTACCCATGGGATGCGCCCCCGGCAACGACATCCGGAATCCGGGTGGCGGCGTGTCGGGCGGCTTCATGCGGATCCGGCTACGAGGCGTGCTTCGCGAGGGCGGACCTGACGAGGGCGGATCGCACCGTGTCCAGGCGATTCGCGAGCTCGACGGCACGCTCGTCGGCCTTCGCGCGGCTCGCCGCGTCGGGCCTGCGGCGCATCGGGAGCAGCGCGTTCGCGATGAGCTCGAGCTCCCGCTCGACCGCGATCCGCATCGCCCGGAGGTGCCGCGGCTCGATGCCTGCGCTGCGGAGGTCGACGAGGGCCTTCAGGGTGCTGAGCCCGGTGTCGTCGTAGCTGTCGGTCGCGGGCAGCAGCCCGGCGGCGACCGCGTCGCTGAGCAGGTCACCGCTCGCCTCGGTCTCGGCGAGCAGCTCCTCGCGCGTGTAGCGCCGCTCGGTGCCGAGGATCGACGGCGAGCCCGCCGCGGTGCCAGGCCACGCCGGGTCGCGACCCGCGTCGAGGTCCGCGAGGTACTTGCGGATGACCTTCAGCGGGAGGTAGTGGTCGCGCTGCATGAGCAGCACGAGCTTGATCCGCTCGATGTCCGCGGGCGAGAAGCTGCGGTAGCCGGATGCGGTGCGGGCCGGGTGGATGAGCCCGCGGTCCTCGAGGAACCGCAGCTTCGACGGGCTGAGCTCCGGGAAGTCGTCCGCCAGCCTGCCGAGCACCTGCCCGATCGAGAGCGTGTTCGGCAGCGTCGCCGGTTCGCGGCGCTGCGGCAGGGTGGCGCTCACCGGGACGCGAGCCGGGCGAGGTCGAGCCGGGATGCGTAGAACGTGAGGCGGAACTTGCCGATCTGCACCTCGGCGCCGTCGGACAGCAGGGCCGTCTCGATCCGGACGCCGTCGAAGAAGGTGCCGTTCAGGCTGCCGAGGTCCTTGACCTCGAACGCCGTGCCGTGGCGCAGGAACTGCGCGTGCCGGCGGGACACCGTGACGTCGTCGAGGAAGATGTCCGCCGACGGGTGGCGACCGGCGACGGTCACGTCCGAGTCGAGCAGGAACCGGGCCCCCACGTTCGGCCCGCGGCGCACGACCAGCAGGGCGGACCCGGACGGGAGCGCGCCGACGGCGGCCTGCTCCTCCGTGGAGCGGCCTGCCATCTGGGCCAGCTGCGAGCCGAACTCGTAGCCGAACGACGCGGTCGTCTCGGGCCCCGAGTACTGGTCCTCGCGCCGCCCCTTGGGGCGGCCGTCGCGCTCATCGACCATCGGGCGACCTCCTCTGGCGGATCAGGTTAGCGGACGGCTCCGGCGTGTCGTTCCGCCGCAGGACGAAGGTCCTTCGGCTGGCGACCGCGTAGCCGATGCCGGCCACCCAGTAGAGCACCGCGCCGACCACGGCGACGACGATGCCCGACCGGCCCCAGGATCCACGCGGTCGCGGGGAACGCGCCGGCGACGACGAGCAGCGGGAGGGCCGCCAGCAGCAGGAACGTGGCGGTCTTGCCCCGCCAGGTGACCGCCGGCGGCCCGATCCGGTTGCGGGCGAGCACGAGGCCGAGCACGAGCATGCCGACGTCGCGGGCGAGCACGACGAGCAGCAGCCAGAGCGGCAGGAAGTGCCGGTAGGTGAGCCCGATCGTCGCGGACAGGATGGTGAGCCGGTCGGCGATCGGATCGAGCAGCGTGCCGAGCTTCGTCACCTGATGCAGCCGCCGGGCGAGGAAGCCGTCGAGGAAGTCCGTGACGGCACCGGCGACGAGGGTCACGAGTGCGAGCACGTCCTGGCCCGTGATGAGGAAGCCGAGGAAGACCGGGATGAGCGCGAGGCGCAGCAGCGAGAGCAGGTTCGGGATGGTGAGCAGCTCGTCGCTCACCGGCTCGTCGCTCGGCATGGGGGTCGAGTCTACGGAACCGGGCTGGGCGTCGGAGGCGGCCGGTACGGTGGCGCGCATGTCGTGCATCCGGTTCACCACCTCCGCGCAGCGGACGCAGATGCGCGATGCGGGCCCGGCGCTCGCGGCGGAGGACGCGGCGGTGCTGCACCTCGCGCCGCCGGTGACCGAGAGCAAGATCGCGCGCCTGCGGCTGCTCGCCCGGCACGCGAGCGGCGGCATCCGGCAGAGCGTCGCATCGAACCGGCACGCTCCGGCCGACCTGCTCGCCGAGCTCGCCGCGGATCCGGATGCGGCGGTGCGCGGCGAGGTGGCCCGCAACGAGGCCGCGCCGGTCGCGCTGGTCGAGGCCCTCGCGCAGGACGGGGACCCGCGGGTGCGGTGCTGGGCGGTGCTGAACCCCGGTCTGCCCGCCGCAGCGGTGCCCGCGCTGCTCGACGACCCGGACGCCCAGGTGCGGCGGCTCGCCGGCTGGCGGCGGGAGCACGCCGCCGGTCTGAGCGCCTAGTCGAGCTGCGCGAGCAGCCGGGACGGCCCGAGCACCTCGACGGCCCCGGCCGCGCGGACCCGGTCGGCGAGCTCCCGATCGGCGGTGACGACGCGGACCTGCCTGCCTCGCGCGGTGAGGGCCGCGGTCTGCGCGACGATCTCGTCGTCGCCCGAGCCGGATGCGACGACCGCGGTCAGCGGCGCCGGTGCACCGGCGGCCGCGGCGCGTGCCTCTCCCTCGAGCACGGCGACGACCTCCGGCCAGTGCGCGACGACCGGCAGCGCACCCTCGCCCTCTGCCGGGAAGCCGCGCTGGGCCCGACGCGCGACTGCCTCCAGGAGGCGTGCTGCGGCACCGGCTCGGTCCTTCCACCAGCCGTCGGGCCGGGAGCCGACCACGT
This sequence comes from uncultured Actinomycetota bacterium, assembly GCA_963771645.1. Taxonomy (GTDB): domain Bacteria; phylum Actinomycetota; class Actinomycetes; order Actinomycetales; family Microbacteriaceae; genus Amnibacterium. The sequence continues at coordinate 65,503 of CAVYUH010000014.1, forward strand.
TCGCGACGTCGACGACGAGGGCCGGCCGGACCGCGAGGAGGGCCTGCAGGTGCGGCCACGCGTCCGCGAACCCCGGGTGCAGCGGCAGGTCGGCGACGGCGTCGACCGGCACCCACTCGAGCGCGGTGCTCTCGGGGTCCGACACCGCGATCGGCAGCGCCGACGGGGCGTCCGCCGCGATCGTCGTGTACGTCCAGACGTCCATGTCGAGCCGGACCGCGAACCGCGGCCGCAGCAGCGCGGTGTCGATCCCGGTCTCCTCGCGCGCCTCGCGGAGCGCGCCGTCGACCGCCGACTCCCCCACGTTCCGGGCGCCGCCCGGCAGGCCCCAGGTGCCGCCGAAGTGGCTCCACTGCACGCGGTGCTGCAGCAGGACCGCGTCATCGGGAGTGACCGCGAGCAGCCCGGAGGCGCCGGCGAGCCCCCAGAAGCGCCGGCCGTCGGGCAGCTCGACCCAGCCGTCGCCGCTGCCGCGCGGGCGGTGCGGCGGCACGGTCGACATGCTGCTCACCGTAGGCGCCGCGCGCTGAAGGGGCGACGAGACGGCGGCCCGCCCGGTTCCCCGGACGGGCCGCCGCGACGCGGGTCAGGCGGCGACCGGCTGGAGCGTCGGCGGCGGCGGGCGACCTCGACCTCGGCCGCCTCCGGCGGCCGCCGGGCCGCACGAACCGCTTCAGCGCCACGAGGGTGAAGCCCGTGATGGCCGCCCCGATCAGGATCGTGAGGATCCACAGCACCGGGTCGTCGATCGCGAAGAACACGAAGATCCCGCCGTGCGGCGCGTGGCTCTTCAGCGCGAGCGCCATGGAGAGGCCGCCGGTCACGGCGCCGCCGAGCATGCACGACGGGATGACGCGCAGCGGGTCGGCGGCCGCGAACGGGATCGCGCCCTCCGAGATGAAGGAGGCGCCGAGCAGCCAGGCGGCGGCGCCGTTCTCGCGCTCCACCTCGCTGAACCCGCGCCGGTACAGGACCGTCGAGGCGAACGCCATGCCGAGCGGCGGGACCATGCCCGCGGCCATGACGGCCGCCATGATCTCGAAGTTCGCCGCGGTCCCGCCCGCCAGGCCGGCGACCGCGAACGCGTAGGCGACCTTGTTCACCGGGCCGCCGAGGTCGAAGCACATCATCAGCCCGAGCACGACGCCGAGCAGGATGGCCGCGGCGCCGCTCATGTTCGTCAGCGCCGTGTTCAGCGCGGTCGTCAGGGCGGCGATGGGGGCCCCGAGCACGAGCAGCATCAGCCCGGAGGCGACGATGGAGGCGCCGAGCGGGATGATCACGACCGGCATCAGGCCGCGGAGGAAGCGCGGCACGGCCGGCTTGCCGATCCAGTAGGCCGCGTAGCCGGCGAGGAGACCGCCGACGATGCCGCCGAGGAAGCCCGCGCCGAGGAACACCGAGATCGCGCCCGCGACGAAGCCGGGTGCGATGCCGGGACGGTCCGCGATCGCGTAGGCGATGTAGCCGGCGAGCGCCGGGACGAGGAAGCCGAAGCTCGCGCCCCCGATCTCGAACGCGGCGGCGCCGAGGTAGTAGAGGAGCCCCTGCGGCGGCAGGTGGCCGAGGTTGAAGTTCTGCAGGGTGAAGACCGCGTTGCTGACGCCGGTGGTCCCGTGGGTGAGCGCGATCCCGTAGCCGGCGAGCAGGAAGCCGAGGGCGATCAGCAGGCCGCCTCCCGCGACGAACGGGATCATGTAGCTCACGCCGGTGAGCAGGATGCGCTTGATCGCCGCGCCGATGCTCTCACCGGGTCGCGAGCCGGTCCGCGCGGCCGCCGTCCCGCCGCCCTGCACGCGCTCGGCGTTCGGGTCGGATGCGGCCGCGAGCGCCTCCCGCACCATGTCGGCCGGGTGGTCGATGCCGCGCTTCACCGGCGCCTGCACGACCGGCTTGCCGGCGAACCGCTGCTTGTCCCGCACGTCGACGTCGTTCGCGAAGATCACGGCGCCGGCACGGGCGATGAGGGCCGGGTCCAGCGGCGTCGAGCCGGCCGAGCCCTGCGTCTCGATGTGCAGGTCGACGCCGAGCTGCTTCGCCGCGTTGGTCAGCGCATCCGCCGCCATGTAGGTGTGCGCGATGCCCGTCGCGCAGGACGTCACACCGACGAGCACCGGCCGGTCCTCGGTGACGGTCGTGGGCGTTGCGGCCGCGGCGGGTGCGGCCGCCGGCTCGTCCGCCGTGGCCTCCTCGACCAGCTCGACGATCCGTTCCGGGGTGGGGGCGCTGCGGAGCGCCGCGGTGAAGTCGTCGCGGATGAGGGAGCGGGCGAGCTTCGAGAGCACCTGCAGGTGCAGCTCCCCGGCGCCCTCAGGCGCGGCGATGAAGAACGCGATGTCCGCGGGCCCGTCGAAGGCGCCGAAGTCGACGGCCGGCTTCAGGCGCGCCATCGCGAGCGTCGGCACGGAGACGGAGGTGGAGCGGCAGTGCGGGATGGCGATGCCGCCGGGCACGCCGGTGTCGGTCTTCTGCTCGCGGGCCCACGCGTCGGCGAACAGCGCCTCGGCGTCGGAGGCGCGGCCGGCGCCGACGACGAGGTCGGCGAGGGCGCGGATGACGTCGCGGCGCTCGGCGCCGAGGTCGGCGTCGAGGGCCACGAGGCCGGTGGTGATGAGAGGGACGGTCATGTGGGGGGCTCCGGAATCAGGTGGCGACGACGACCTCGACGCCCGCGTCGGCGAGTGCCGCCGCGAGGTCGTGGCCGGGGGGCGCATCGGTGACGAGCGTGTCGATGTCGGCGAGCTCGGCGAAGCGCAGGAGGGACTCGTCGCCGTGCTTGGAGGCGTCGACGAGTGCGATGGCGCGCCGGGCGGAGCGGACGATCGCGGCCTTGACCGCCGCCTCCCGCTCATCCGGCGTGGACAGGCCGAAACCGGCCGAGAGGCCGTTCGCGCCGAGGAAGGCGAGGTCGGGGCGCACGCGGGCGAACCCCTCGACGGTGACGGCGCCGACGGCGGCGCTGGTGGTGGGCCGCACCACGCCGCCGACCGAGTGCACGGCGAGCGCGGGGTTCCCCTGCAGCACGCCGATGAGGGGCACGGCGTTCGTGATGACGTCGAGCACGCCCTCGCCGCGGGAGGGCCGCCAGTCGGCGAGCAGCTCGGCGAGCGCCCCGGTCGTGGAGCCCGCGTCGAGGGCGATGGAGGCCGGCGTCCGGGTTGGCACGAGGGCGAGGGCCGCCCGGGCGATCGCGCGCTTCGCGGCGCTGTTGCGCTGCTGCCGCTCCGGCAGGGTGGGCTCGACGGCGCTGCCGCGGCGGACCGCGCCGCCGTGCACGCGCCGCAGCATGCCGGCGTCCTCGAGCGCGTCGAGGTCGCGGCGGATGGTCTCGCCGGTGACGTCGAGCGTGTGCGCGAGGTCCGCGACCGAGACCCGGCCGGCCGAGTCGAGCTCGCCCAGGATCCTCGCGTGCCGCTCCGTCGCGTACATGTCCGCCTCCGCGCCGGCATCGATGCCGACCATCTGTGTTCGTGTGAGGCTACGCCTCAATCCCACAGATGTGAAGATGCAAACGCAGATGTTTCAACATCTGCCCCGTGCCGGCTCAGCGGGCGGCGGCCACCAGGCGATCGAAGGCCGCGTCGAGGTCGGCGTCCACCTGCTGGGCGTCCGGATGCGCGTCGTACCAGGCCAGCACGCGCCGGGCACCGACGGCGTACGGGATGGTCGTCGTGAACTCGGGCACGATCCTGCGCAGCTTCGTGGTGTCGAAGAGCATCGAGTGCGCCTTGTCGCCGATCAGCCCGTCGCCGCGGTCGGGCAGCGCCGCGGCGATCGTCTCGGAGGCCACGTGCACGAGGTCCGCTGACGCCCCCGCCGCCTGCCCGAGCCACGTGTAGACCTGGTTCCAGGTCGGGGCGGACTCCCCCGTGATCGTGTAGGCGTTGCCGATCGTCTCCGGCCGCGCGAGCAGGCCGGTGAACCCGACGGCGAAGTCGTCGGAGTGCGTCAGCGTCCACTGGGTGGTGCCGTCGCCGTGCACGACGACGGGCTTGCCGGCCCGCATCCGCGCGATGTCGGTCCAGCCGCCGAGGGTCGGGAGCGTGGTGTCGTCGTAGGTGTGCGACGGCCGCACGATGACGGCGGGGAAGCCGGCGTCTCGGTAGGCGGCGACGAGCAGGTCCTCGCACGCGATCTTGTCCCGGGAGTACTGCCAGAACGGGTTCTTCAGCGGCGTCGACTCGGTGACCGGCACCGAGGCGGGCGGCTTCTGGTACGCGGACGCGCTCGAGATGAAGACGTACTGGCCGGTGCGGCCCGCGAACCGCTCGATGTCGGGCTGCACGTGGTCGGTCGTGAAGGCGAGGAACTGCGCGACCGCGTCGAACTCGCGGTCCCCGAGCGCCTCGTCGACCGCCTGCTGGTCGCGGACGTCGGCGACGAGCACCTCGACCTCCGACGGCAGCGGGCGGATGCTCGTCCGCCCTCGGTTCAGCACGGTCACGGTGTCGCCGCGCTCGACGGCGAGGCGGACGCTGGCGGCGCTGATGACGCCGGAGCCGCCGATGAACAGGATGCGAGAGGTCACGGACCGATCCTCGCGCACCCGCCTGGGCTCAGTCCCTGGATCCGGGCCTCGTCCGCGGCGCGGCCGTCGGGTGCTCCTCCGCCTCGGCGGCCGACTCGTTGGCGTCCGGCTCCTCGAGCGTCTTCACGATGTCCTGCTCCGGGACCGGCGAGAGCCGGTCCCAGACGAGGAAGAGCGCCCCGACGACGAGCATCGCGATGCCCGTCCACAGGTTGATGGCGATCCCGCCCGTCTTCGCCACGTCCTGGGCCGGCTGCACGATGCCGACGATCGTCGTCAGCACGCCGTAGAGGAGGAACAGGGCGCCGAGGATGCGGCGGAGGTCGAACCGCCTCGTCGAGGCGATGAGGCGGCGCTTCTCCTCCTCGTTCGAGGTGCGGTTCCGAGTGGACTGCTCAGCCATGCGCGGATCTCCTGTCGGGACCGGATCAGAGGAAGGGGAGGTAGAGCACGACGCAGAGCACGAGCGCGACGGTGCCGAGCAGGGCGGGCGACCGGTACCAGGCGGTGTCGCCGACCACGGCGTCGCTCTTCAGGTCGATCTTCCCGACGCCGTAGACGAGGCCCTGCAGCTCGCGCTCGCTCTTGGCCTTCGTCATGAGGCTGATCACCACCGCGACGATCGCGACGGTTCCGACGGAGATCATCGCGCCGTAGAGCGTCTCGGCGGTCGCGGTGGCGAAGATGGGCTTCTTGTTCGCGACGCTGATCTGGTACGCCGTGAAGACGGCGGTGGGCGCGAGGATGCCGGCGAGGTAGGACCAGAGGGCGCCGGATGTCGTCATCCGCTTCCACAGCAGGCCGATGATGAAGACGCCGAACAGGGGCGCGTTGAAGAACGAGAACAGGGTCTGCAGGTAGGTCATCAGGTTCTGCGCGCCCGCGGCGAGGAACGCCGTCGCGATGCCGACGAGCACGCCGATCACCGTCACCCACCGGCCGACGCGCAGGTAGTGGGCGTCGGAGCGGTCGCGCTTGATGTAGCGCTGCCAGATGTCGTACGTGAAGACGGTGTTGAAGCTCGAGACGTTGGCCGCCATGCCCGCCATGAAGGAGGCGAGGAGGCCGGTGACGGCGACGCCCAGCACGCCGCTCGGCAGGTACATCTGCATGAGCTTCGGGATGACGTCGTTGTAGGTCAGCCCGGATCCGCCGGCGCCGGAGAGCGCCTTGCCGAGCACCGCGGCGGCGATGAGGCCGGGGATCACGGTGATGATCGGGATGAACAGCTTCGGCAGCGCACCGATCAGCGGGGTGCGCCGGGCCGCGGACATGTTCTTCGCGGAGAACGCCCGCTGGACCTCGGTGAAGTTCGTCGTCCAGTAGCCGAACGAGAGCACGAAGCCGAGGCCGAGCACGATGGCGAGCCAGTCGGCGCCGATCGGGTTCGTGACGTCGCCGATCGAGGTCCCCGCCCAGGCGTGCAGCAGCTTGCCGCTGTCGCTCCTCTCCAGCGCCGCGGTGAGGCCGTTCCAGCCGTGGACACGGTTCAGGCCGACGATCGTGAGCGGCACGAGGCCGGCGACGATCACGAAGAACTGCATGACCTCGTTGTAGATGGCCGACGAGAGGCCGCCGAGGGTGATGTACGCGAGCACGAACGCGGCGGACACGACGATGGCGAGCCACTGCGGCCAGCCGAGCATCGCCTCGATCACGATCGCCATCGCGAACAGGTTGATCCCGGCGATGAGCACGTTCGAGACGGCGAAGGCGAGGGCGTTGACGACGTGCGGCGCCTTGCCGAAGCGCCGGAGCATGAACTCCGGCACGCTCCGCACCTTGGAGGCGTAGTAGAAGGGCATCATCACGAGGCCGAGGAAGACCATCGCCGGCACGGCGCCGATCAGGTAGTAGTGCAGCGTCGACATGCCGATCTGGGCGCCGTTGGCCGCCATGCCGAGGATCTCGGTGGCGCCGAGGTTCGCGGAGATGAACGCGAGCCCGGTGATCCACGCCGGCAGGGAGCGGCCCGACAGGAAGAAGTCCATGCTGCTCTTCACCCGGGATCTGGCGATGAAGCCGATCCCGATGACCACCCCGAAGTACACGACGATCATCAGGTAGTCGACCCAGGAGAGGTCGAGGCGGATGCCGCTGCTCGCGGCTTCGACGACGGCGCCCCTCGGCAGAAGGCCCACTGACACGGTGCTCTCGCTTCCGTCGCGCCGCGGTCCCTGCTTCTGCAGGCGTTCCTCCGCGAGCGCTCGACGATCGCTCACCCTGGCGTGGCTGCTCGGACGAATCCTGGGTGGTTTCTCAGTGTCGGCTGAACGACTCAGGACCGGGCGGCGTGGCACGTGAACGGGAGCATCCGGATCCCTCGATACGCTCGCAACGGATGGAAGGGGACCGCATGACCGCGCCCGCACTCGACCTCGGCGGCGTGGTCGTCGCCACCACGCTGCCCTTCACGCCTGACGACGCGGCCCCCGGCGGGCTCGCGGTCGACTACGACCGCTACGCCGCGCACTGCGCCTGGCTGATCGAGAACGGCTGCCGCGGCGTCGGTCCGAACGGCTCCCTCGGGGAGTACTCCTCCCTCACCGACGAGGAGCGCCGCCGGGTCGTGCAGACGGCCGTGGAGGCCGTCGACGGCCGTGGGCTCGTCATCGCCGGCGTGCACGGCGTGGGCTGGCACCAGGCGCGCCGCTGGGCGGAGCTCGCGGCCGAGGACGGGGCGGACGGCGTCCTGCTGCTGCCGCCGACGCTCTACCGGGCGAACCGGCAGGAGGTGCTGACCCACTACGCGAAGGTGGACGAGGTCGGCCTGCCGATCATGATGTACAACAACCCGATCGACACGAAGGTCGACCTCGTGCCCGAGCTCGTCGCCGAGCTCGCGCAGCTGCCGAACGTCGTCGCGATCAAGGAGTTCTCCCTCGACGCCCGCCGCGTGCGGGAGATCCGGGACCTCTGCGACATCGACGTCATCGCCGGCGCCGACGACCTGCTCTTCGAGGCGCTCGTCGCGGGCGCGACCGGCTGGTTCGCCGGCTACCCGAACGCCTTCCCGCGCGAGGCGGTGGAGCTCTACGACCTGCTCACGACCGGGCGGATCGATGAGGGGCGCACCCTGTTCGAGCAGATGGCGCCGGTCTTCGCCTGGGACTCGAAGACGGAGTTCGTGCAGGCGATCAAGTACTCGATCGACGTCGCGGGCGAGAGCACCGGCGGCCCGACCCGGCCGCCTCGCGGACCGCTCACCGAGGCGCAGCGCTCGATCGTGCGCCGGGACACCGAGCGCGCCCTCGCGTACAGCCGCTCCCGCGCCTGATGCGGATCTCGCGCCTGATCAGCGCGGTCGACTCCCACACCGAGGGGATGCCGACGCGCGTCGTCACGGGCGGGATCGGCGTCATCCCGGGCGACACGATGAACGCCAAGCGCCTGCACTTCCTGGCGCACCTCGACCACCTCCGCCACTTCCTGATGGACGAGCCGCGCGGACACGCGGCGATGAGCGGCGCGATCCTGCAGCCGCCGACACGCGCCGACTGCGACTTCGGGGTCGTCTACATCGAGGTCTCGGGCTGCCTGCCGATGTGCGGGCACGGCACGATCGGCGTCGCGACGGTGCTCGTCGAGACGGGCATGGTGCCGGTCGTCGAACCGGTCACGACCATCCGTCTCGACACCCCGGCAGGCCTCGTGATCGCGCGGGTCGCGGTGTCGGACGGGCACGCGGATGCGGTCACCATCGAGAACGTGCCGAGCTACCCCGAGCGGCTCGACGCCGTCGTCGAGGTGCCCGGCTTCGGCGCGGTGCCGTACAGCCTCGCGTTCGGCGGCAACTTCTACGCGATGGTCGAGCTCGACGCCGTGGGCCTGCCGTTCGACCGCGCGGCGCAGCGGCCGATCGTGGAGGCGGGACTCGCGATCATGCGCGAGATCAACGCCACCGCGCCGCCCCGGCATCCGGAGATCGAGGGCGTGGACCACTGCCACCACGTCGAGTTCCTCGCCCCCGGCTCGACGGCGGCGCACTCGCGGCACGCGATGGCGATCCACCCCGGCTGGTTCGACCGCTCCCCCTGCGGCACCGGGACCTCCGCGCGGATGGCGGAGCTCTGGGGCCGCGGCGAGCTCGCGCTCGACACCGACTTCGTGAACGAGTCGTTCATCGGGAGCCGCTTCGTGGGCCGCCTCGTCGCCGAGACCCAGGTGGCCGGCATCCCGGCGGTCGTGCCGACCATCACCGGCCGCGCCTGGGTGACGGCCCGGGCCGACTACGTGCTCGATCCCACCGACCCCTTCCCGACCGGCTTCACCTTCTGACCCACATGTGGGTTGCCACTTCTGGCCCTCCAAGAGCCCGTTCAAGGGCGAGAAGTGGCAACTCACCGGTTGAAGTGCGCGGATATGCGCGCACGGTCGCCTGAACCGGACCTGCTGCGTGTTCTTCTCGCACCACTAGATTGGCGCCTGATCAGCCGTACCCGCGGCCGGAAGGATCGGACCATGGCGAAGAAGTCGAAGAAGTCCGGCTCGAAGAAGGCCGACGGCAAGAAGGCCGACACGACGAAGGCCGACGCGAAGAAGGCCTCGAAGAAGCAGGACGCGGAGGCCGCGCTCGCCGACGAGAAGCAGGCCGCCAGGGCCGCCGAGAAGCAGGCGAAGGCCGACAAGAAGGCAGCCGCCGCTGCGGCGCCCGAGAAGCCCGACCAGGTCGAGGTGCTGAAGCTCGCGCTCCGCGACACCGAGGCGAAGCTCGTCGACGCGGAGCACCGCCTCCGCCAGGTGCAGCAGCAGCTCGACGACGAGCGGCGCGCGCTCGCCGTCGCCGCGGAGGAGGCGGCCGCCGAGGCCGTCGTCGACGCCGCGGTGGCCGAGACCGTCGCGGAGGCGGTCCTGGACGCCGAGCTCGCCCTCGGCGACGAGGAGCCCGCCTTCGTGGCCGAGGTGGTCGCCGAGACCCTCGACGCCGTCGCCGCGGACGCCGACCCGGCACCCGCGGAGGACGATCACACCGGCGAGGCCGAGGCGGCCGCTGCCGTGTTCACCGAGGCCCTGCCCGACCCGGCGACGCTCACCCCGCCGCTGCCGGAGGAGCCCGCGGCCGAGGTGCCGAGCGACGAGTGGACGCTCGTGCGGCTGCGCGCGGAGGCCCGTCGGCGTGGCCTGACCGGCATCTCCAACCTGTCGAAGGCCCGGCTCGTGGAGCGCCTCACCGCCTCCTGACGTCACCCGCCGTCATCCGCACCTCCGTGGAGCCGGCGGCTCCTACCCTGGAACGGATGTCCCGTTCCGAGCTCCGCGATCCGCCCGCCGTCTCCACCCGTCCCGACGCTTCCCGGGGTCGCCGACTCGGTGCTCGACCTGATCGGGTCGACGCCGATGGTGCGGCTCGGCCGGCTCGGCCGGGACCTGCAGGCGCAGGTCGTCGTCAAGCTCGAGGGCCGCAACCCCGGCGGCAGCGCGAAGGACCGGCCCGCCCTGCAGATGATCCGCACGGCCGAGGCGGCGGGCGAGCTGCTGCCCGGCGCCACGATCGTCGAGTCGACGTCCGGCAACACCGGCATCGGCCTCGCCCTCGTCGGCCGGCTCACCGGTCACCCCGTCGTCATCGTGCATGGACCGGGCATGTCGCCGGAGAAGCTCGCGCTGCTGCGGCTCTACGGCGCGGAGCTCGTCGAGGCGGACTGGGACGCCGGCCCCGACGACCCCGGCAACCCGAGGGCCGTCGCCGACCGGATCGCCCGGGAGCGTCCGCACGCGTGGCGGAGCGGCCAGTACGACAACGCCGCGAACCCGACGGCGCACCTGCTGCACACCGGACCGGAGGTCTGGTCGCAGACCTCCGGCCGCGTCACCCACCTCGTGGCGTCGATCGGCACCGGAGGCACCATCACCGGCACCGGCCGGTACCTGAAGGACGTGTCGGGCGGGGCGGTCCGCGTGATCGGCGCGAACCCGGCCGGATCCACCTACGGCGGCGGCGAGGACGGCCCGATCGGCATCGAGGGCGTCGGCACCCGCTGGCCGCGGCACCACTGGCCCCGCAACTTCGACGCATCCGTGCCGGACGAGATCCGCTCGGTCCCCGACGAGACCGCCTTCGCGACCACCCGCCGGCTCGCCGCCGAGGAGGGCCTGCTGCTCGGCCCGTCCTCCGGGCTGGCCGTCGCGGTCGCCCTCGAGGTCGCGAAGGACCTCGGCCCCGACGCGGTGGTCGTCGCCATGGCGCCGGACGGCGGCGGCAACTACCTGTCGGCGCTCGCGCCGTCGGAAGGGACGACCCGCGCATGACGCTGCGGCACTTCGGCTGGTTCCTCGGCGCCGGGTTCGGCGTGCAGGGCTGGGGCGACTCGACCTACGGCATCGGCTACGACTGGACCCAGCCGACGATCTACCAGGACGCCGCCCGCCTCTTCGAGCGCAGCGGCCTCGACGCGCTCATCATCGAGGACGGCGTCGCCGTGCCCGACACCTACCGCGGCACCGCCGAGGTGAACCTCGCCGCGGCGCGCTTCGTGCCGAAGCACGACCCGATCCCGCTCGTGCCGTACCTGCTCGGCGCGACCGAGCGGATCGGCATCGTGCCCACGCTGTCGGCGAGCTTCACCGAGCCGTACACCGCGGCCCGGCTGCTCGCGACGCTGCAGCACTTCGCGCACGGCCGGCTCGGCTACAACGTCGTCACCTCCGGCAGCGACCTCGCCGCCCAGAACTACGGGCTCGAGAAGCAGACCGAGCACGACCTCCGCTACGACCGCGCGGACGAGTGGGTCGAGGTCGTGAAGGCGCTCTGGCGCAGCTGGGAGCCGGGCGCGGTGCTCGAGGACACCGAGCGCGGCGTCTACGCCGACTTCACGAAGGTGCACCGCATCGACCACGAGGGCCGGTTCTTCCGGGTCCGAGGGCCGCTGAACGCGCTGCCGCCCAAGGAGGAGCCGGTGATGGTGCAGGCGGGCGCCTCCGGCCGCGGCCGCGGCTTCGCCGGCCGGCACGCCGACGTGATCCTCGCGCTCGCCTCCACCCCCGAGCGGATGAAGGCGCACCGGGACGACATCCGCGCCGTGGCCGCCGAGCAGGGCAGGGACCCCGACGCCCTCACCGTGCTCTTCGTGGTGAACCCGATCCCGACCGCGAACGCGGAGGAGACCGCCGCCGTGCGGGCGCGCCGCGGCGAGCTGACGCAGGCCGCGATCGACGAGCAGCTGCAGTCGATCTCGTACCTGACGAACCTCGACTTCGACCGGTTCGACCTCGACGCGCCGCTGCCGGAGGTCGCCACGAACAGCAACCAGGGCACGCTCGACAACTTCGTGCGGAGCGCGCCGGCCGGCTCGACCCTGCGCGAGATCCTCGCCGCCCGGGCGAAGGCGGACGGGCTCGCGGTGATCGGCACGCCGGCCGAGATCGCCGACGCCCTCGGGGAGCTCGGCGAGGCGAGCGAGGCGGACGGCTTCCTGTTCACCGGGCAGGTGCATCCGGCGCACGTGCACCGCACCCTCGATCCGCTCGTGCCCGCCCTCCGCGACGCCGGGCTGCTGCGCCGCGAGCTCGGCGACGGCGGCCTGCGCGCGAACCTGGCGGACTTCTGATGACCGTCGTGCTCGGCGCGGATCCGATCACCGCGGAGGAGCTGCTCGCGATCGCGGACGGGGAGGGCGTCGCCCTCTCCCCCGCTGCCCGCACGCGGATGACGGTCGCCCGGAGCGTCCTGACCTCCGCCCTCGCGTCGGGCGAGGCGGTCTACGGCCTGACCCGCCGCCTCGGTGCCGGCGTCGGCGATCCCGTCGAGGACCAGGTGGCCTTCCAGCGCCAGGTGCTGCGGAACCACCGCGCGGACACGGGCGAGCCGGTGCCCGCGCCGGTCGTGCGGGCCGCGATCGCCGCCCGCCTCGCGCACCTGATCGCCGGCGGCTCCGGCGCCCGGCCCGAGGTCGCCGACGCGCTCGCGGCCCTGCTGAACCACGACCTCGTGCCGCTCGTCCGGGACCGCGGATCCGTCGGCGCCGCCGACCTCGTGCAGAACGCCGCCGTGGCGGCCGTGCTCGTCGGCGAGGGCGCGGTGCTGCGCGAGGACGGCACGGTGGTGCCCGGTGCGGAGGCGCTCGCCGCGGCGGGGCTCGCGCCGCTCGAGCCGGAGGCGCACGAGGCGCTGTCGCTGATCAACACCAACGCCTTCGCCCTCGCGTCCGCCGCGGTGCTCGGGGCCCGCCTCGACGCGCTCACCGACGCCGCCGACCTCGCGGTCGCCTGCTCCCTGGAGGCGGCCGGGGCCCATCGCGCGTCCGGCGACCTCGGGCCCTTCTCCGCCGTCGCGCACGCCGACGCCGGCGAGGAGGGGCGCGCGACCTCGGCCGAGCGGGTGCGGGAGCTGCTCGAGGGCTCGTTCCTCACCGATCCCGCCCGGCAGCGCGCGGTGCAGGACGAGCTGAGCTTCCGGTGCGCCCCGCAGGTGCACGGCGCGCTGGCCGACACCGCCGCCGACCTCCTCGACGCGGTCGACGGCGAGCTGGCGGTGCGGCCGGAGAACCCGCTCGTCGACGCCGAGTCGGGCACGATCACCCCGAACGGCAACTTCGCCCCGGTCGGGCTCGCGCTCGACCTCGAGCGCGCCCGGATCGCGCTCGCCCACCTCGGCGGCATCGCGGAGCGTCGGATCTCGGTGCTGTCCGGCCTGTCCGCGCCGCTGCGGGCCGCCGACACCGCCGGCATCCCCGGCCTGCTCGCCTACACCGCGGCGGCGGACCTCGCCGCGCTGCGGGCGCTCGCCACCCCGGTGACGCTCGGCGCCGCGCCGCTGTCCGGCGTCGAGGACTACGCGACCTTCGCCTGGTCCGCGGCGGAGGCGGGCCAGAAGGCGTCCGACCTCCTGCTCGAGGTCCTCGCGATCGAGGTGCTGCACGCGGCGTCCCTGCTCCGCGGCCGCACCGAGGTGCTCGGTGCCGGCACCGCGCCCGTCGTGGCGCGCCTCGCCGAGCTGATCGACTCCGGCCTCTCCGCGGACGAGCTCGTGCTCAGCGCCGCACTGGTGCTGGTCTCGTAGGTGCTCGTTTCGTCGGCGCTCGTTTCCTGAAGCGCAGGTAGGAGACCGCCTCCCAGTCGTCGTCGAGGTCGAAGTCCGGCGTCCAGCCGTGCCGCAGGTAGAGGGCGACGGCCTCGGGCTGCCGGGCGCCGGTCGTCAGCTCGAGCCCGGTGTAGCCGAGGTCCGCCGCGCGCTGCTCGAGCTCGGCGAGCACCCTCCCGGCGAGCCCGCGGCGCCGGTGCTCGCGCGAGGTCCACATCCGCTTCAGCTCGCCGAGCGGCTGCCCGTCGGGTCCCGGCCTCCCCCGCTTCAGGGCCCCGCCGGCGACGAGACGGGGCGATCCGTCCTCCGCGTCCTCGACGAGCGCGACGAACGCACCGCCCTCCGCAGCGGTGAACGCGCTCGCGGGGTAGCGGGTGAGCTCGGCGCTCGACGGCACGCCGTCCGTCGGCTCGTAGCGGGCGTCGTAGTCACGGGCCAGGTCGGCGACGAGCGGGTCGAGCAGCGGGTCGTCGGCGGCGACCCAGCGCACCTCGATCCCCGTCACCGCCCCAGCCCGCAGCCGCCGGCGGCCCGGCCGTCGCGGGCCCACGCCGGGCGCGGCCGGTCGTCGACCGCGAGCCGCCACCCGTCGGCGTCCCGCACGTAGTCGCCCCGCGGGCCGCTCGCGGCCAGCGCGGCGACGGCACCGAGCAGGGCTGCCACGTCGGCCCGCGTCGTGCCGACGCCGATGCTCGCGCGGAGCGCGGCCGGCCGCCGGTCAGCCTCTCGAGCGCCGGATGCGCGCAGAAGCCGCCGTCCCGGACGGCGATGCCCCACTCCGCCGAGAGCGCGAGGGCCGCGAGCCGGGACTCGAGCCCGGCGATCGTGAACGCCACCACCCCGACATGATCGGTCACGTCCCCGAAGAGCTCGAGGACGCGGACGCCCGGCACCGCGGCGAGGCCGGCGACGAGCGCCTCACGCAGCGCCGTCTCGTGCGCGACCCAGCGCGCCTCATCGAGGGACGCGAGCTCGGAGAGCGCGCGGGCGAGCGCGAGCACCCCGATCGTGTCGGGGGTTCCGGCCTCATGCCGGTCGGCGCCGCTGCGCCACACCGCCACCGCCGTGTCGCCCGCCACGACGACGGAGTCGACCGCGCCGCCGCCCGCGAGATGCGGTCTCGCCGCGTCGAGCCAGTCCCCGCGGCCGATGAGCGCCCCGACCCCGAACGGCGCGTACGCCTTGTGCCCCGAGAACGCCACGTAGTCGACGCCGGTGGCGGCGAGGTCGAGCCGCCGGTGCGGCACGAGCTGCGCCCCGTCGACCGCGAGCCGTGCGCCGGCCGCGTGCGCGAGCCGCGCGAGGCGATCGAGCGGCAGCACCTCCCCGGTCACGTTCGATGCGCCCGTCACCGCCAGCAGCGCGGGCCGTAGAGACTCGAGGGCCGCAGCGATGCGCCCCAGGGTCGCCTCGAGCGTGTCGGCGGCGGGCAGCACCGTGCATCCGCCGGCCGCCCGATCCACGGCAGCAGGTCGGCGTGGTGCTCGATGTCGAGCACCAGCACCGCGCCCGGCACCGCGGAGGCGAGCAGGTTGAGGGCCTCGGTGGTGTTCCGGGTGAAGACGACCGTGTCGGCGGGCCGCGCGCCGAGGAGGTCCGCGACCGTCGCACGAGCCTGCTCCACGCCCGCGGTGGCCAGCGTGCTGCGCCAGCCTGCGCCGCGATGCACGCTGCCGAGGTGCGGCAGGACGGCTGTGACGTGGTCGGCGACCGCCGCGAGCGCGGGCGCTGTCGCCGCGATGTCGAGGTCGACGAGACGCGCCTCACCGCCGCCGACGAGCGGCACCCGCATGTCCGACCCGACCACCGGCAGCAGCGGGAGCGCGAGGTCGGGGGCGGCGAGCAGCGTCATGCAGCAACGCTAGGCGGGCCTCGTGCCGAGGGCACGGAGGGCGCTTCACGCGACGACACACTCAGACGAGGATGCGCAGGATCCCGGGCACGACCTCGAGGGTGACGGGCAGCTCCCCCATCCGCTCGCCGTCGGCGTAGACGACGGGCACCGGCGCGCGGCGATCGGCCACGTCGATCGTGATCACCTTGCCGCGTTCGATCGAGACGTGCTCGTCGCCGACGTGCGCACCCGAGAACACCTTCGGCAGCAGCCGGACGAGCTGCCGCCGGGGCAGCGGCGTGGCCACGAGCACGTCGAGCAGGCCGTCGTCGGGCCGGGCGTCCGGCGTGAGGCGCATGCCGCCGCCGATGCTCGCGGTGTTGCCCACGGTGACGAGCACGGCGTCGACCTGGCGGGCGTCGCGGTCCATGGTGATGCGGTAGCGGTGCGGGGTGAGCCGCGCGAGCTCGAGCAGCACGGCGATCACGTAGCGGGACCGGCCGCGCGGGTGCGCCATCCGGTTCGCCCGCTCGTTGACCGCCGCGTCGAAGCCGGCCGACAGCATCCCGGCGAACCATCGCCCGGTGCTCGTGCGCACCGCGTCGACGCTGCGCGTGCGGGACGGATCGGCCGAGAGCGCCTCCATCAGCCGGCCGACCGCGGCGTCCGGGTCGTCGACGGGCAGGCCCAGGCAGCGGGCGATGTCGTTGCCGGTGCCGGCCGGAACGATGCCGAGCGGCACACCCGAGCGGGCGATCGCGTTGACGGCGATCGAGACCATCCCGTCGCCGCCGACGACCACGACGGCGTCGGGCGGGTCGCGCGTGACGCGGGCGCGGAGGGTGCGCTCGAGCGCCGCGGCGTCGCGCTCCTCGACCCGCTGCACGGTGTGCCCGGCGTCGAGGAAGCGGCGCTCCGCCGCCTCGGCGAGCGCCGGTGCACGGCCTCCGCCCGCGGCGGGGTTCGCCGCGATGAGGAGCCGCTTCGCCACCTGCCGAGTGTGGCAGGGCTGGGCGCCCGCCGTGCGCAGGCAAGGCGTTCCACCGGCGCCGCCTCAGCAACGAGGAAGGAGAATCCTTTCCATGCGTGCGATCGTCTACCGGGCCGCGGGCGGCCCCGAGGTGCTGGGACTCGAGTCGGACCGGCCGGCGCCGGAGCCGGGTGACGGCGAGGTGCGGGTGCGCATCGTCGTCTCCGGCGTGAACCCGACGGACGTCAAGAGCCGAGCCGGCACGGATCCGGACGGCGAGCAGGTGCCGAACCAGGACGGCGCCGGGGTCGTCGACGCGGTCGGCGCCGGGGCGCCCTTCGCGGTCGGCGACCGCGTCTGGGTGTGGGACGCCGCCTACCAGCGGCCGGACGGGACCGCGCAGGAGTACACGGTGCTGCCCGCGCGGCAGGTCGTGCCGCTGCCCGAGCACGCCTCGTTCGACCTCGGCGCGTCGCTCGGCATCCCCGCGCTGACCGCCCACCTCGCGCTGAAGGCCGACGGCCCGGCTGCGCCGCTCGGCCCCGGCACGCTCGACGGCCGCACCGTGCTGGTCGCGGGCGGCGCGGGCGCGGTCGGCCACGCGGCGATCGAGCTCGCCGTCTGGTCCGGCGCGCGGGTGCTCACCACGGTCTCGTCCGAGGAGAAGGCGGCGCTCGCGCGGGCCGCCGGCGCGCACGAGGTCATCGACTACCACGAGGAGGACGTGGCCGCGCGGGTGAAGCAGCTCGTCCCCGGCGGCGTCGACCTCGTCGTCGAGGTGAACCCGCACGCGAACGCGCCCATCGACCCCGAGGTGCTCCGCCCGGACGGGACCGTGGTCGTCTACGCGTCGAGCAGCTCGGAGCCGATCCCGCTCGAGGTGCGTCCGTCGATGACGAAGAACCTCACCTGGCGGTTCCTGCTCACCTACACCGCGCCGGACGACGCGAAGGACGCCGCGGTCGCGGGCGTCACGGCCGCCGTCGAGGCGGGGGCGCTCCGGATCGGGGCGGACGCCGGCCTGCCCGTGCACCGCTTCCCGCTGGAGCGGACCGCTGATGCGCACCGCGCCGTCGAGGACGGCGTGACGGGCAAGGTGCTGATCGACGTGACGGCGCCTTGACCCTGCCGTAACGGCAGTCCCTACCGTCGATCCAGCCGGAGGGTCCGGCACGGAAGGAGCGTTCGACGGTGGCCGAGGTCGCGATCGGGGACGTCGCCCGCATGGCGGGCGTCACGGCCCGCACCCTGCGGCACTACGAGTCGATCGGGCTGCTGCTGCCGTCCTCGGTGGGCGCCAACGGCTACCGCTACTACGGCGACGAGGAGCTGCTGCGCCTGCAGCGCATCCTCGTGCTGAAGGCCTTGGGGCTCGGGCTGCCCGAGATCGCCGCGCTGCTCGACGAGCAGCGGGACGAGCTCGACGCGCTCCGCGAGCACCACGGCCGGCTGCTCGCCGAGCGGGAGCGGCTCGGTCGCATGGCGGACACCGTCGAACGCACCATCCGGGAGCTGTCCGAGCAGGAAGGGAGCGGTCGGATGACGATCGAGCGACCGGAGAACCTCTTCGAGGGGTTCGACACGAGCAGGTACGACGAGGAGGCGCGCGAGCGCTGGCCGGAGGAGCACGCCTCCTCCAAGCGGTTCACCGACGCGCTGACGCCGGCCGACGTCGAGCGGATGCAGCGCGAGACGACCGCGCAGATCATCCGGATGGCGGAGCTGCAGGCGGCGGGCACGCCTGTCGACGCGCCTGCGGTGCAGGAGGAGATCGACCGGCTCCACGCCTCGATCACGCGGATGTGGACGCCGAACGCCGCCGCGTTCACGAACCTCGGCCGGATGTACGTGGACGACGAGCGCTTCCGCGCCACCTACGACCGGGTCGCGCCGGGCGTCGCCGCGTACTTCCGGGACGCGATGGCGGTCTACGCGAGCGAGCGGCTCGCGTAGCCCGGCGGTCAGCCGCGGCGGGCGCGGTAGGCGTACGTGATGTACGGCAGCTCCACCCGCTCGCGGCCGGCCGTCGCCGGATGCGTCGCCAGCAGGTCCCGGATGGACCGCAGCACCGCCGCGCGCTCCTCGTCGGGCAGCGCGATGAGGTAGCTGCGGGACGCCGCCATCGCGACGATCTCGTCCCGCGTGCGCACCGCGGTCCACGGGAACCGTCGCTCCACGAGCGGCCCGAACGGCGCCGCGACCCGCACCGCGGCGTCCCCGATCATCTGCTCGGCGTCGCTGCCGTGCATCCGCGCCCCGAGCTCGGCGACCCAGGGCTCGGACTCGTCGCGGATGTTCCAGATCAGGCCGAGCACCCCGCCCGGCCGTACGACCCGGCCGAGCTCCGCCGATGCGGCGTCGGGATCCACCCAGTGCCACGCCTGGCCGAGCACCGCCGCATCGACCGCGGCGTCGGGCAGCGGCACGGCCTCCGCGGTGCCGACGAGCACGGGCACCCCTGGGACGTCGCGCTGCAGCGTCGCGAGCATCGCCGCGTCGGGGTCCACCGCTGCGGCAACGTCCACCCCCGCGGCGACCAGCCCGGCCGTGAGCTTGCCGGTCCCGGCGCCCACGTCGACGACGCGCGTCGCGCCCTCGACGAGCCACGCCACCGCATCGTCGGGATAGGTGGGCCGTCCGGTCGAGTAGGCGGCCGCCGCGCCGCCGAAGGACGTCGCCCGGGCCGTGCGCTCCGCATCAGTCATCGAAGGCACCCCAGCAGATGCTGCTGCGCTGCCGCTGATCGTCGAGCACGAGCGCGCGGACGCGGTCGGGCAGCCGCGCGCGCTGCCGGTCCCGCTCGGCCCGCCGGGCCACCTCGCCGTCCTCCCCTGCGGCGAGGGCCGCCGCCCGGGCGGCACGGATCGCATAGGCGGCTGCGCCGAGCTCGTGCGCGGCCACGTGCGGCACGGCGGCGGCCTGGCCGACGGCGAGCGCCGCGAGGCGGGCGGGATCGGGCTTCTCCCGCGCGGCCGCGTTGGCGCCGAACGCCGCCTGCCGCGAGTCGCTCATCCGCAGCTCGCCACGGATCCACGCCCGGCCGGCATCGAGCGCATCCCGGGGCCGCGTGTCGTCCGGTGCCACCGCCTCGAACAGCGTCAGCACGTGCTCCGCGCACTCGATCGCCCAGGCCGCGAGCAGCCGGTGGTCCTCGTCGCTCAGCGTCCCGCCGCGGCGGACCGTGATCAAACGGGGATCGCGATGACTCGGCAGGATCGGCACGGCACCAAGTCTGGCCGAGCTCAGGGCACCGCGTTCCAGAGGTCGATCACGCGCTGGTCGTGCTCGAAGCCGAGCTCGGCGAGGCCGGCCGTCGAGAGCACGAGCCGGGCACCGCCATCCGGCGGCAGCCCGATCCACGCAGCGCCGACCGCCCTGAGCACGTGGCCGTGTGCGACGAGCAGCACGTCGCGGCCCTCGTCGAGCACGGGCTGCGCGCGGGCCAGCACCCGCTCGACCCGCACCCGGACCTGGCCGGCGGTCTCACCCGGCGTCTCGCCGGGCGGCGTGCCGTCGCGCCACAGGTCCCACCCCGGCCGCTGCTGGTGGATCTGCGGGGTCGTGAGGCCCTCGTAGGCGCCGTAGTCGAACTCGGCGAGGTCCTCGGTGGTCTCGATGCGTTCGCCGTAGCCGGCGAGCTCCGCCGTGCGCATCGCGCGCCGCCGCGGGCTGCACAGCACGAGACCGAAGTCGCGCCCGGCGATCACCGGGCCCACCGCGCGGGCCCTCCGCTCGCCCTCCTCGGTGAGCGGCAGATCCGTCACGCCGGTGTGCCGGCCGTTCAGGCTCCACTCGGTCTCCCCGTGCCGGAGCAGCACGACCTGGGGCGGCTTGGCCGCCGGATACGGATGGTGCGGTGCCATGGGACCTCCCTCGCCCGCCGAACGCTATCGGCCGGCTCCTGGGGTCGGCCCAGGATTCTCTGGTGCAGTGGCTGCATGACCACGTGGCGCCCCGCGAACTCGTCCGACTCACGGCAGGGGTGCTCGACCTCACCGCGCCGCGCGTCGTCGCGGCCACCGAGCTCGGGTCCGCTCCGCGCACGGCGGACGTCGTCGTCTACCGGGTGCTCGGCGCCCGCCAGGCCGCGCAGGCGCTGGTCACGGCCGCGACCGGCTGGAGCGCCCTCGGCGCGGTCGTCGACGGCCTGCACCTCGCCTCGATGGTGCCGGTCGCGCTGCTGTCCCGCCGCTGGCGCCGTGCCGCGCTCGTGCAGATCGCCGTCGCCGGCACCCTGCTCGTGGTGGGGGCGCGCCGCTCCTAGTGGTGGTGCTGCTGCCCGGCGCTCTCCTGAGCGGCGTGCCCGTGCCCCTCGTGCGCGTGCCCCGCGTCGGGTGAGCCGCCCATCATCCTCAGCATCGGCCGGCTGCCCGAGCGGACGAACACGATCACGAGGAACGCGGCGAGCGCGAGGAACGCGATGTTCAGCCAGGTCGTGTGGTCCCAGGTGATCCCGCCGTCGAGCACGTGCGCGTTCCGCTCGGTCGGGACGAGGTGCAGCGGCGCCGAAGAGCAGCTCGACCAGGTAGCCGGCGAGCGCCATCGCGAGGTAGAAGGTGCCGGCGATGACGAGCAGTCGCCCTCGGCCGTAGTAGCGGCGGTAGATCACGAGGATCGGCAGGATGATCAGGTCGGCGAAGATGAAGCGAGATCACGCCGCCGAAACTGATGCCGCCGTTCCAGAGCACCGCGGCGAGCGGCACGTTGCCGACCGAGCAGACGAAGCTGACGACGGCGATCAGCGGGCCGATCAGCGGGCCCGAGCAGGAACGCCGCGGACGGGTCGTCCGGTGAGGAACACGCCGCGGAGCCACTCGCGCGGTACCCAGGCGTCGAAGGCGCCGGCGATGAGCAGCCCGATGACGATGTCGCGGAGGACGGCGGCCCAGTCCATGACGAAGTACCGGCTCGTCGAGACGATGCCGTCCCGCGAGAGCAGCCGCGCGCAGGAACGCCCCGTCGCGCTGCACCGACATGTCCATGCCGGCGTGCCCCTCCATGGACCCGGGACGCCGCGCTCGGCCTGCTCCGTGGCGGCCTCGACGATGCGCCGGCGCAGCCAGAGGCGGAAGCCGAGCGCGACGAACAGGATCATCAGCGGCCCGGCGATGAACTCGGCGAGCGTGAACCGCCAGCCGAGGCTGATGGCGAGGATGATCCCGAGCTCGAGCACGAGGTTGGTCGAGGCGATCTCGAAGGTCATCGCGGAGGTGAACGAGCGCGCCCTTGCGGAACAGCGCTCGAGCGAGCGCGACGGCCGCATAGGAGCACGACGAGGCGGCGGCGCCCGAGCCCCGTCGCGATCGCCAGAGCCTTCGGCCTGTCGTTCGACAGCATCCGCGTGACGCGCTCGCGGCGCACGACCGCCTGGATCACGGCGGACAGGGCGAAGCCGAGGATCAGCGGCCAGAGGATCTGCCACCCCATCGACGCGGCCTTCGCGAGCGCGTCCCCGATCGCCGTCAGCAGGAAGGTCACCGCATCCACGACGGCAGGATACCCCCAGGGGTACCATGGATCTGAACGGAGGCCGCCATGACCGACAGCGCCCTGACGCATCCCGGCTACATCGGGGAGAAGGACCGAGTCCTCGCCCGGCTCAGGCGCATCGAGGGCCAGGCCCGCGGCCTGCAGCGCATGGTCGAGGACGAGCAGTACTGCATCGACATCCTCACGCAGGTGAGCGCGATGACGAGCGCGCTCCGGTCCGTCGCACTCACGCTCCTCGACGACCACCTCGCCCACTGCGTGCACGACGCGATCGCAGGCGGCGACGACGCCGCGGCGAAGCTCGCCGAGGCGTCCGCCGCCGTCGCGCGGCTGGTGCGGGCCTGAACGGCGCGGGGAAGGGTCGCCTTGCCTTGCTGGCGGGCACCCGGCGCGACGCGCACGATAGGGACATGACGCAGCTGACGGACGACGCCGCCGCGATCGACCCCGCCTCGGGCGGGGACGACGAGGGCGCCGCCACCCGCCGCGCCAACTGGCTGCGCGCCGGCGTGCTCGGCGCCAACGACGGCATCGTGTCGGTCGCCGCCATCGTCGTCGGCGTCGCGGGCGCGACGAGCAACGGCGGCGCCATCCTCGCCGCCGGTCTCGCCGCGCTGGTCGGCGGCGCGGTCTCGATGGCGCTCGGCGAGTACGTCTCGGTGAGCAGCCAGCGCGACAGCCAGCGGGCCGCCCGCGGCCGCCGGCCGCACGAGGAGGCGAACCCGTGGAGCGCCGCGTCCGCGTCGGCGGTCGCGTTCCTCTGCGGCGGGGTGCTGCCGCTGCTCGCGATCACGCTGCTCGCCGCGTCGATCCGGATCCCGGCCACCGTCGTCGTCGTGCTGATCGCCCTCGGCCTCACCGGCGCGATCGGCGCCCGCCTCGGCGGCGCCCGCGCCCTGCGTCCCACGCTCCGCACGGTCGTCGGCGGCGGCCTGGCGCTGCTGCTCACCTTCCTCATCGGCCACCTGCTCGGCACCGCGGGTATCGCGTAACGCTGCGGCAGGATCGGGCACGTGCCCGACGCCCCCGCCCGCACCCTGCCGCTCGCCCTGGCGGTGTTCGCCGGCGGCACCGTCGGCACCGCGCTCCGGGCCGGGATCGGCCTGATCGTGCCCTCGGTGCACGGGGTGCCCGTCGCGACCATCGGCATCAACGTGGTCGGCGCCTTCGCGCTCGGACTCCTGCTCGCCGTGCTCGGCCGGCGCGGACCCGACACCGGCCGCCGTCGCACCCTCCGCCTGCTGCTCGGCACCGGCGTGCTCGGCGGCTTCACCACCTTCAGCGCCCTCGCCGTCGACACCGCGGTGCTGGCCGGCCGGGGCAGCCGCTGGAGGCGCTGCTGTACTGCGCCGGCACGGTGCTCGCCGGGCTCGCGGCGGCCGCCGCGGGATCGCGGTTCGGCGGCACGCGGTGACGCCGCCGCTCCTCGTCCTGGTCGCGCTCGCCGGCGGCGCGGGAGCGACGGTGCGGTTCCTGCTCGACCGCGCGATCCGCGCCCGTGCGAGCACCGCGTTCCCGCTCGGCACCGTGCTGATCAACTGCACCGGATCCCTGCTGCTCGGCCTGATCGTCGGACTCGCCGCCCGGCGCGGTGCTCCCCGAGACCCTGCACCTCATCGCGGGCACCGGGTTCCTCGGCGGCTACACCACGTTCAGCGCGGCGAGCGCGGAGACGGTCGCCCTGCTCGCGGGGCGCCGCGGCGGCCTCGCTCTCGTGAACGGCCTCGTCGTGCCGGTGGTGACCGTGCTGCTGGCGGCGGTCGGTCTCGGGGTCGCCGCAATGGGGTGAACCGGACCTGACGGGCGGCCATGAACCTCGCAGGCGCCGCGAAGCCGTCGATATGGTGTGGCCATGGCGGCCCCCTCGACGCTCGGCGCCGAGGAGGAGCTCCACCTCATCGACACTGGAGCGGTGGCAGCTCG
This sequence comes from uncultured Actinomycetota bacterium, assembly GCA_963771645.1. Lineage (GTDB taxonomy): Bacteria > Actinomycetota > Actinomycetes > Actinomycetales > Microbacteriaceae > Amnibacterium. The sequence goes on from CAVYUH010000014.1 coordinate 89,267, forward strand.
CCGCCCGTGCACCGCAGCTGCTCGCGAGGCTCCCGGCCGCCAACTACTCCGCGGAGATCCAGCGCACGACCGTCGAGACGAACACCGACGTGGTCACGACCCTTGACGGTCTGCGCCGCGAGATCCGCGGCTGCGCGCGCGGCGTGATGGAGGTGGCGGCCCGCGAGGGCCTCGGCATCGCCGCGGTCGGGACCGCAGCCCGCAGCGAGTTCCGCGACTTCGAGCTCACCGCGACGGGCCGCTACGGACGGATGCAGGAGCAGTACCGCCTGCTCGTCGACGAGCAGCTGATCTGCGGCACCCAGATCCACGTCGGTGTCGCCGACCGGGAGCTCGCGGTCGACGTCGCCCAGCGGATCGCCCGCCACCTCCCCGTGCTCCTCGCGCTGTCGGCGAGCTCGCCCTACTGGAACGGGCAGGACACCGGCTACGCATCGATCCGCACGATCATCTGGCAGCGCTGGCCGAGCGCCGGCGCGACCGGCCCGCTCGAGGACGCCGCCGAGTACGACCGGCTGCTCGCGGACCTCATCCGCTCCGGCGTGATCGCGGACGCGAAGATGGCCTACTTCGACGTGCGGCCCTCCGCGCACGCCCCGACCCTCGAGCTGCGGGTGTGCGACGCCTGCCCGCTCGTCGACGACGCGGTGCTGCTCGCCGGCCTGTTCCGCGCGGTGGTACGCACCGCAGAGGTCGAGATCGCCTCAGGCGCCCCGCGCCGGCTGCGCGCGCTCCCCCTGCACCGGGCGGCGCTCTGGCAGGCGGCCCGCGGCGGCCTCGCGGGCCGGCTGCTCGACGACTCGGACCATCCGGAACCGGTCCTCGCCGCGACCGCGGTGCGCACGCTGATCGACCGGGTCCGCGACGCCCTCGAGGAGGCTCGGCGACTGACGACGAGGTCGCCGAGCTGGCGGAGTCGGTGCTCGCGCGCGGCAACTCCGCCGACCGCCAGCGGGCGGCCTTCGTCGGCGCGGGCGACCTCGTCGGACGTGATGCGGCTCGTGGTCGCCGAGACCCAGGGCCCGGCCGACGGCGGCGTGCCGAGCGTCCCGGCGCTGCACCGCTACCGCGCGCGCGCCGGCGACGAGGGCGTCGGCCCGGACGCGGTGCCGCGCGCCGCATACGAGGACGTCGTCGAGCTTCTTCACCCGGCTCGGCCCCTCGGGCGTGGCCGAACGCGAGGAGCGCCGGGACGCCTGGGCTGCGGAGCACGGGCTCGAGTTCGGCGTCGGCGGCACGAAGCAGCCCTTCGCGGTCGACCTCGTGCCGCGGCTGCTGCACCGGCACGAATGGGCCGAGCTGGAGGCCGGACTCGTGCAGCGGGCCCGGGCGCTCGAGGCCTTCCTCGACGACGTGTACGGGGAGGCTCGGATCGTGAAGGACGGGGTGCTGACGGAGGAGCAGGTGCTCCGCTCCCCCGGCTGGCGGCCCGAGGCGACGCGGCTGCCGCCCGGCGTCCTCCGCGTCCCGATCGCGGGCTTCGACGTCGTGCGCAACGAGTACGGCGGCTGGCGGGTGCTCGAGGACAACCTGCGCAACCCGTCCGGCATCGCCTACGCCGTCGCGGTGCGCCAGCTGCTGGACGAGGTGCTGCCCGACCTTCCGAGGCCGGCGCGGCTGATGGATCCCGCGGTCGTCTTCGAGCAGCTGCGCCGCACCGTGCTCGCGCAGGCGCGGCCCGGCACGCGCGGCGCGCTGCTGTCGAGCGGGCCCGAGAGCAGCGCCTGGTTCGAGCACCGACGGCTCGCCGAGGGCGCGGGCCTGCTGCTCGTGCAGGCGCGACGACCTCGACCTGGTGGGCGGCCGCGTCGTCCGCCGTCGCGACCGCGCGGCGATCGGCGCCCTCTACCTGCGGCTCGATGTCGAGCTCGCCGACCTGGTCGACGGGACCGGGCGTCCCATCGGCGCCGAGATCCTCGACGTCGCGGCGCAGGGCGGCGTCGGGCTCGTCAACGCCGCCCGGCAACGGCGTCGCGGACGACAAGGCGATGTACCGGTCCGTGCCCGAGCTGATCGGCTACTACCTCGACGAGCGGCCGATCCTCGAGGGCGTGCCGACGTACCGCACCGGCGACGACCTGGAGCGCCAGGCGGTGCTCGAACGGGTCGGCGAGCTCGTCGACGAAGCCGGTCGACGGTCCGGCGGCCACGGGGTGCTGATCGGCCCCGATGCGAGCGCGGTCGAGGTGGCGGCCCGCCGCGTGGAGATCGCCGCGAACCCGGGCGGCTGGGTGGCGCAGGAGGTCGTGCCGCTGTCGAGCGTGCCCTCGATCGGGAACGGGCTGCTGCAGCCGCGGCACGTCGATCTCCGCGCCTTCGTCTACGCGACCGGCCGGCGCCGCCGCGACGTCGTGCTCACCACCTGTGGCCTTCACCCGCGTCGCGCCCGACGGCAGCCTCGTGGTCAACTCCTCGCGCGGGGGCGGCGCGAAGGACACCTGGCTGCTCCACGAGCCCCACACGGAGCGGTAGGGACCATGTGCGGCATCGCGGGCGAGGTCAGGTTCGACGGCAGGAGGCCCGACACCGACGCCGTGCAGCGGATGACCGCCTGCCTCGTGCACCGCGGTCCCGACGGCGAGGGCCTCTGGCAGCACGGCGGCACGGCGCTCGGGCACCGACGGCTCGCCATCATCGACCTCTCCGCCGGCCGGCGCGCAGCCGATGGTCGACGAGGAGGCCAGGGCGACGATCGTCTTCAACGGCTGCATCTACAACTACGAGACCCTCCGCGACGAGCTGCGCGCAGCGGGTCACCGCTTCTCCTCGACCTCGGACACGGAGGTGGTCCTGAAGGCCTGGCGGGAGTGGGGCGAGGACTTCGTCGAGCACTTCCGCGGCATGTTCGCGCTCGCGATCACCGAGCACGACAGCGGCCGCGTCGTGCTCGCCCGCGACCGGCTCGGCATCAAGCCGCTCTACCTCGACGAGCGCCCCGGCCTGCTCCGCTTCGCCTCGACCCCGCAGGCGCTCATCGCCGGCGGCGGCGTCGACACGAGCCTCGACCGGGCCGGCACTCGCGCACTACCTCAGCTTCCACGCGGTCGTGCCGGCACCCCGGACCGTGCTCACCGGCGTCCGGAAGCTGCCGCCCGCGACCGTCCGGGTGATCGAGGCGGATGGGAGCAGCCGGGAGCACGTCTACTGGGCGCCCTCGTTCACGCGCGACCCGGCCAACGCGGACTGGTCCGAGGCCGACTGGCAGGACGCCCTGCTCGAGGCGCTGCGCGGCGCGGTGCGCCGCCGCATGGTCGCCGACGTGCCGGTCGGCGTGCTGCTGTCCGGCGGCTTCGACTCGTCGCTCGTCGTCGCGCTGCTCGCCGAGGCGGGCCAGCGCGACCTCGCCACCTTCAGCATCGGCTTCGAGGACGCCGGGGGCGAGTCCGGGGACGAGTTCGCCTACTCCGACCTCGTCGCGGACGCCTTCGGCACCGACCACCATCGCATCCCGGTCGCCACCGACCGGCTGCTGGCCGCGGTCGACGCGGCGATCGGTGCGATGGGCGAGCCGATGGTGAGCCACGACTGCGTCGCCTTCTTCCTGCTCGCCGAGCAGGTGGCGCGGTCGGTGAAGGTCGTGCAGTCTGGGCAGGGCGCGGACGAGGTGCTGGGGGGCTACGAGTGGTACCCGCCGCTGGTCGGCGTGGACCGCGCCGACGCCGTGGACGCGTACGCCGCCGTGTTCGCCGACCGCACCTGGCCCGCGATGCGCGAGCTGCTGAACCCCGGCTGGCTGCCGCCGGACGATCCGCCCGGCCGCTTCCTCGACGACCGGTTCGCCGCGGACGGCGCCGAGACCGCGGTCGACGCCGCGCTCCGGATCGACACGACCGTGATGCTGGTCGAGGACCCGGTGAAGCGCGTCGACCAGATGACGATGGCCTGGGGTCTCGAAGCGCGCGTGCCGTTCCTCGACCACGACTTCGTCGAGCTCGCCGCCGCCGTGCCCCCGGAGCTGAAGCTCGCCGACGGTGGCAAGGGGGTGCTGAAGCGGGCGTCGCGCGGCCTCGTGCCCGACGCCGTGCTCGACCGGCGGAAGGGCCACTTCCCCGTCCCCGCGATCCGGCAGCTGGACGGACCGCTGCTCGCGCGCGTGCGCGACGCCCTCACCGACCCGGTCGCCGTGCGGCGCGGCCTGTTCCGCCCGGACCGCATCGAGCGGATGCTCGCCGACCCGAACGCCGAGCGCACGACCGCTCGGCAGCAACGCGCTCTGGCAGCTCGGGCTGCTCGAGCTGTGGCTGCAGCGGCACGCGGTCGGATGAGCCCGCGAGGATGGGGGCGATGATCCCCGACACCGCCGCCCGCGTCGACGCCGCCCTCACCACCGGGCTCGCGCTCGTCGACGCCTGGGGCAGCTGGGGCCCCAGCATGACGCGCGACGGCATGCGCATCGCGTTCATCAGCGACCGCTCGGGCGTGCCCGAGGTCTGGGTGCAGGACGTGACGCCGGAGGGCGAGCCGCAGGCCGCGAGCCGGATCCCGCTGTCGGCGGATCCGGTGCTCCAGGTGTCCTGGTCGGCCGACGGCCGCTGGCTCGCCTGCGTCGTGGCGACCGACGGCGGGGTGCGCACCCAGGTGTGGGTGGTGCGGCCCGACGGCACCGAGGCGCGGCGGATCGCGGGCGACCGGGACGTGCACGCCGAGCTCGGGCCCTGGGCCCGCAGCGGCCACCGCGTCGTCGTCACCCTGCCCTCGCCCGGGGAGGGAAGGCCGGCGCGGTCGTTCCTCGCCGATCCGCGCACGGGCCGGCTCGACGAGATCGCGGCCGGCGACCTCATCCACGTGCTCGACCTGTCGCTCGAGGAGCGGTTCATCGTCATGGCCGACGGCGAGCGCGGCAGGCGGTTCTGCGTCGTGGTCGACCGGCTCGAGGACCGGCACGTGCCGCTGCTGCCCGCGGGCACCGGCTCGACCGAGACCGCGCTCATCCGCCCGGCCCCCGAGGGCGACACCGGGCCCCTGTACGTGTACCTCGCATCCGACGTGGGGCTCCCGCGGAAGCAGCTGATCGGGCTGCCGTTCGGTCCGAACGGCCACCGCGGCGAACCGCGCACGCTCGCGCGCCGCGACGACGCCGAGCTCGAGGCGGTCGACGCGGACGACGCCGGCCGGCTGCTGCTGCTCGTCTGGAACGTCGCCGGATCGAGCGAGCTCGAGCTGTTCGACACGACGACCCACGAGCGCATTCCCGTCGGCGGCCTGCCAGGGCTCGTCGCCACGACGCCCGTGCTGTCCCGCGACGGGCAGAGCGTGGTGCTCGGCGTCGAGGGCCCCACGCGCCCGAGGGAGCTGTGGCAGCTCGACATCCGTGCGTCCCGCTGGCGGCGGGTGACCGCCGCACCCGGTGAGGTCACCGGCCTCGTGACGCCGACGCTCGAGCGGTTCGAGGGCGAGGACGGCCTGCCGCTGACCGGCTGGCTCTACCGGGCGGCGGATGCCGGCGCTGACGGGCCGGCCTTCGTCATGCTGCACGGCGGCCCCGAGGCGCAGGAGCGGCCCACCTTCAGCCCCCAGTACCAGGCCCTCGTGATGGCCGGGATCTCGGTGCTCGCCCCGAACATCCGCGGCTCCTCCGGCTTCGGGCGCGAGTTCGTGCACGCCGACGACCTCGACCGGCGCTGGGACGCGATCGCCGACGTGCGCGCCGCGGCCGACCACCTCGTCGAGGCCGGCGTGGCGGCGGCGGACCGGATCGCGGTGGGCGGCCGGTCCTACGGCGGGTACCTCACCCTCGCCTCGCTCGTCTTCTCCCCCGGCCGGTTCGCGGCGGGCGTCGACGTCTGCGGGATGAGCGACCTCACGACCTTCTACCGCGACACCGAGCCGTGGATCGGTGCCGCGGCGGTCACGAAGTACGGCCATCCCGCCCGCGACCGGGCGCTGCTCGAAGCGATCTCACCGCTGGCGCGGGCAGCGGAGATCGACGTGCCCGTGCTCGTCGCCCACGGCGAGCTCGACACGAACGTGCCGCTGAACGAGGCGACGCAGGTGGTCGAGGCGCTGCGGGAGGCCGGCCGCGAGGTCGACTACCTCGAGCTCGCGGGCGAGGGTCACGAGTACCGCCGCGCAGACTCCCGCAAGCGGCTGCTGGCCGCGACCGTCCGCTTCCTCACGGCGCACCTCGGCCTCGCCTGACCTGCGTCTACACTGCGTCGCGATGGCGGATCGGGTGCGGGTCGACGTGTGGCTCTGGGCCGTGCGCGTCTACAAGACCCGCTCGATGGCGACGTCCGCCTGCAAGGCCGGCCACGTGTCGGTCAACGGCGAGAAGGTGAAGCCGTCGCACGTCGTGCGCATCGGCGACGAGGTGCGGGCGCAGGTCGCCCACGAGAAGATCCTCGGCGTCACCGGGCTGCTCGAGAAGCGGGGCAGCGCGGAGGTCGCCGCGACCGCGTTCGAGGATCGCACTCCGCCCCCTCCGCCCCGCGTCGAGACGCCCGCGCAGGTGCTGCGCGACCTCGCCGCCGGCCGCCCCACGAAGCGCGACCGCCGCGCGATCACCCGCCTCCGCGGCTACTGACCGGCGTCCGCCGGTCGATCGCAGACGTCGAAGCGGTTCCCCTCCGGGTCCTCCAGCAGGGTCCAGTCGACCTCGTCGTGGTGCTCCAGCGGGATCTCGGTCGCGCCGAGCGCCACCAGCCGTCGCACCTCGGCCGCGCGGTCGTCGGCGTAGAGGTCGAGGTGGAAGCGCGGCGGGAGGTCGTACTCGGAGTGCTTCAGGTCGAACGAGAGGCTCACGCCGTTCCCGGTCCGCGGCCGCAGGCTCACCCAGTCCTCGGTCGCGCTGCCCTCGCGTGGGACGTAGTCGAGCGCTGCGCTCCAGAACGCGACCTCGCGCTCGAGGGCGCGCACCCGCAGCACGACAGCGCCGACGTCGAGGGCCACCGCTCGGATCCGCTCAGTCGGGCTCGGCCGGGTCGAGCACCTCGTGCTCGTCGCGGTGGTCGGGGTCCTCCCCCTCCGCCTGCGACGGCTTGCCCTCGGGCTCGAGGACGATCTCCTGCTCCTGGTCGTCCGCCGGGTCCTCGCCCTCCGCCTGGGACGGGTGGCCGAGGTCGTTGTCGTCGTTGACGTCGCTCATCGTGGTGCTCCTGCCTTCTCCGCCTCGACGCGGAAGTCGTGGCGCGGATCCTCGAGGTCGTCCGTCGGCGTGAGGTCGATGCGGCCGAGCGCGTCGGCGGCCCATCCGGCGAGGATGCGGATCTTGCGGTCGGTCGTCGGCATCGCCAGCAGGTGGTAGCCCCGGTGCGCGAGCCAGGCCCACGTGTCCTTCAGCTGGATGCCGTGGATGTTCGCGGCGCCCTTCAGGATCCCGTAGGACGCGACGGTGCCGAGCGTGTAGTGCACGTAGGGGCGCGGGCGCCGGCGGCGGATGGCCTTCGGGATGCTCTCGCCGAGCAGCACCGCCTGGCGGAGCGCGTTCTGCGCGTTCGGCGGGTAGAACGCCGGCTGCTGCTTCTTGGTGGTGTCGGGGATCTGCGCGATGTCACCGGCCGCCCACGCGCCGCGCACCCAGGAGCCGTCCTCGCGGACGACCTGGAGCCGGGAGTTCGCGACGACGTGGCCCTTCGGGCCGCGCGGCAGGTCCATGGCGTCGAGCGCGGGGTTCGGCTTCACGCCGGCGGTCCAGACGAGCATCCCGAACGGGAACGACTCGCCGTCGGACAGCTGCGCGACGTCGTCCTCGCAGGACTTCAGGGTCGTCTTCAGCCGCACGTCGATGCCCCGGTTCCGCAGCTCGCCGAGCGTCCAGGCGGACAGCTCCGGCCCGACCTCGGGGGCGACCCGGTCGAGCGCCTCGATCAGCACCCACCTCGGCTCCACGCCGCGGAGCGCCGGCTGCGCGGCGATGGCCTTCTTCGAGAGGTCGGACAGCTCCGACAGCGCCTCGACGCCGGTGTAGCCACCGCCGACGAAGACGAAGGTGAGGTACTTCTGCCGCTCCTCCGGGTCGGTGGCGGCCGCCGCGCGGGCGACGTTCTCGAGCACCCGGTTGCGGGTGCCGACGGCCTCCTCGATCGTCTTGAACCCGATGCCGCGCTCGGCGAGACCCGGGGTCGGGAAGACGCGGCTGACCGCGCCCATGCCGATCACGACGTGGTCGTACTCGAGGCGCTGCTCCTGGCCGTCGATGGTCTGCACCGTGGCGACGCGGCGCCGGGAGTCGAGACCGGTGACGGATCCGCGCACGACCTTCGCGTGCGAGAAGGCCTGCCGCAGGTCGACGGTCACGTTCCGCGCGTCCACGTGGCCCCCGGCGACCTCGGGCAGCAGCGGCTGGTACGTCATGTACGCGCGCGGTTCGACGACGGTGATGTCGAGGTCCACCTCGGTGTGCTTCTCGAGGGTCCACGTGACGTAGAGGCCGACGTAGCCGCCGCCGAGGACCAGGATCTTGGATCGCGCACGTGGCATGCGTGCACCGTCCCACCGCCACCTGGACGGTTGCTGGCGGTCAGCGGGGTGCGTCGACGAGCGGGCGGACGCGGGCGAGGGCCGGCCCGAGCCCGATGTCGACGAGCCGCACGGTGCCTGCCAGGTCGCGGCCGGGCGGAAGGAGCAGCCCGGCCTTGACCGCCCCGAACGTGACGGTCGTATCGGCGGGCAGCACCGGGCCGCCGACGGCGCCGTCATCCGCGCCGATGCCGCTCGGCAGGTCCACCGCCACCACGGCGGGCCCGCCGTGGTCGGCGATCGGGAGCAGCGCCGCCACCACCTCCTTCGCGGGCGACCGCAGGGCCGGGCTCGCGCTCGCGCCGGTGCCGAGCACCCCGTCGAGCACGACGTCGACGGCGGCGGCGATGCGGGCGACCGCGTCCGGATGAGCGTCCTCGAGCACGGTCGCGCCCGCATCCACCGCTGCCGCGAACCCCGCCTCGTGGATCCGGGACCCGAGCCGCACGACGACCGCCGTGCACCCGTCCGCGAGGAGCTCGGCGGCGGCGAGGAGGGCGTCGCCGCCGTTGCTGCCGCTGCCGGCGAGCACGAGCAGACGGCCCTGCGCTTCCGGCCGCTGCGCGATCACCTCGCGGACGACGTCCGCGAGCCCCGCGGCCGCGCGGGCCATCAGCGGCACCCCGGCCTCGAGCAGGGGCCGCTCGGCCTCGCGGATCTGCGCGGCGGAGTACCCGGAGGAGAGGTGACGTGGCGTCATGCGACCATCGTCCTCGACCCGTTGCACCTGGCGGGCGAACGAGAAGGAGTCGCGATGCGCATCATCGTCACCGGAGGCAACGGGAAGCTCGGCCGCGCGGTCGTCGCCCACCTGAAGGAGCACGGCCACGAGGTGTTCGTGTTCGACAAGGTGGCCGCCCGCGAGCCCGGCTACTTCCCCGTCGATCTCACCGACTACGGCCAGGTGCTCGACGCGGTGCTCGGCATCGAGGAGAACCACGACGGCGTCGACGCGCTCGTGCACCTCGCCGCGATCCCGGCGCCCGGCATCGTGCCCGACGTCGCGACCTTCGACAACAACGTGCCGTCGACCTACCACGTGCTGCAGGCCGCCCGCCGTGCGGGCATCAAGAAGATCGTCGCCGCGTCGAGCGAGACCGTGCTCGGCCTGCCGTTCGACGTGGCCCCGCCCTACATCCCCGTCGACGAGGCGTACGACGCGCGGCCGGAGAGCACGTACTCGCTCGGCAAGCACCTCGAGGAGCAGATGGAGATCCAGCTCTGCCGTTGGGACCCGGAGCTCTCGATCACCGCGATGCGCTTCTCGAACGTGATGGAGCCCGCCGACTACGCCGCCTTCCCGTCGTTCCAGGACGACCCGATGCTGCGGAAGTGGAACCTCTGGGGCTACATCGACGCCCGTGACGCCGCCGACGCCGTGCTGAAGGCCCTCGAGGTGCGCGGGCCCGGCTTCGAGCGGATGATCATCGCGAACGCCGACACGGTGATGGAGCGGCCGAGCGCCGAGCTCGCCGCGGAGGTCTTCCCTGGGGTGCCGCTGAAGAAGGACGTGCAGGGCACCGAGACGCTGCTCTCGATCGACACGGCCCGCCGCCTGCTCGGCTGGGAGCCGACGCACTCCTGGCGCAGCGAGGTGCAGGGCTGAGCACGTCCAGCATCCTCTCAAGCCGCTCTCAGATCGCCTGATCCGGCCGGGGCTACCGTCCGGATCGACGGAGGGAGCACCGTGCCCAAGGACGAGAGGGAGCTGCCGTCGACCATCGAGCGGTCGGACGAGCACGCGCAGGACATCTACAGCGAGACGCTGGAGTCGGCGGAGGAGACCTACGGCGACGGCGAGCGGGCGCACCGCACGGCCTACGCGTCGCTGAAGCACAGCTACGAGAAGGTCGGCGACCACTGGGAGCCGAAGGAGCACAAGGGCCCGTCCGACGAGGGCGCGAAGCAGGGCGGCCCGGGGCGGCACGAGACGAAGGGGGGCGTCGATGCGAACGCGTCGAAGGCGCATCTCGAGGACGTGGCCAAGGAGCTCGACGTCCCCGGCCGCTCGACGATGAAGAAGGACGAGCTGGTCGACGCCATCCAGAAGGCGAACGCCAAGGAGACCAGGAAGGCCCGCGAGTAGCCGGGCCGACGAGAGGCGGCCCCCGGCATACTCGAGGCCATGCCGAGCGCTCTCGTCACCGGGGTCAGCAGGCGGGCCGGCATCGCGTGGACGGTGGCGCACCGCCTCGCCGCGGACGGCTGGGACGTCACCGCCTCCGGCTGGCCCGGGCACGACCGCGAGCAGACGTGGGGCGAGGACTCGGTCGCCGCCCCGGCGATGCCGTGGCTCGCCGCCGACCTGGCCGACCCCGAGGCGCCCGCCCGGCTCGCGGCCGCGCATGTGGCGCGCGCCGGCGGCATCGACGCGCTCGTCGCGGTGCACGCGCGGTCGAGTGACCAGGACCTCGCCATGGTCACCGCCACGGAGCTGGACGCCTCGTTCGCGGTGAACGCCCGCGCCACCGTGCTGCTCGTGCAGGCCGCCGCCTCGGCCGGCGTCCGCCGGGTGGTGCTCTTCACGACCGGCGTGCACCAGCGGCCGATGCCGGACGAGATCCCGTACGTCGTGTCGAAGGCCGCGATCCAGGGCGTCACGGCGACGCTCGCCGCCGCGCTCGCGCCGTCGGGTGCGACGGTGAACTGCGTGAACCCGGGCCCGAACGACACCGGCTGGGCCGACGACGCGACCCGCGCCGAGGTCGCCGCGGCGATGCCGCTGCGGTCCCGATGGGGCACGCCCGCCGACGCCGCCGACCTCGTCGCCTTCCTCGTCTCCGACGCCGCGCAGTGGATCACCGGTCAGACGATCGACTCCGACGGCGGGTGGGGCGTCAGGAGCTAGCGCCGCCGCTCACCTGGCGGCGGACCTCCGTCGTGTACCAGATGCGGCCCGGCGTCGTGCAGCCGGGCACCGTGCCGACGGCGCCCGGCGTGCCGAGGAACGAGGTGGATGCGCCCGCCTTCGCGCGCGTCTGCCCGTACGGGTCGAGCAGCCGCAGCCGGGTGTCGGCGCTCCACCCGGGCGGGAGCACGAGGAGCACGTGGCCCTGCAGGGCGTCGACCGAGAAGCACACGCGGTCCCCGCTGCGCGCGCCCCGCAGCACCCCCTGCACCACGCCGGTCGCCTTGCCGTCCCCGCTCCGCGCTGCGGTCGGCACGGCGAGCGACCCGCTGTGCCGGTCCTGGGGCAGCAGCGCGACCACGACGAGCGCGACAGCGAGCACGCCGAGGACGATCACCATGCGCCGAAGACGGCGGGCGCGCAGGCGGTGCGCGCCCGGGCTCTCGAAGAGGGTCACGGGCGAGACGGTACCGGGCGCATCCGAGGTCACAGGCAGGCGCTCGGCCCTACGATCCGTGAAGACGGCACGGGACATCACCGGCCGATCGACCCACAGAGGGACAGGAGCGGCATGGCCGACATCAAGAAGGGGCTCGCTGGTGTCGTCGTCGACACGACCGCGATCTCGAAGGTCAACCCCGAGACGAACTCGCTGCTCTACCGCGGCTACCCCGTGCAGGAGCTCGCCGCGTCGTGCTCCGTCGAGCAGGTCGCCTGGCTCCTCTGGCACGGCGAGCTGCCCACCGACGACGAGCTGACGGCCTTCGAGGCCGACGAGCGCACCCAGCGGGCGCTGCCGCCGGAGCTGAAGACGGTGATCGACGGCCTGCCGACCAGCACGCATCCCATGGACGTGGTGCGCACCGCGGTCAGCGTGATCGGCGCGCTGGACCCGGATGCCGAGGACTCGAGCCGCGAGGCGAACCTCGCGAAGTCCGTGCGCCTGTTCGCGATGCTGCCCGCCGTCGTCGCGTACGACCAGCGCCGCCGGCACGGCGAGGAGCTCGTCCCGCCGCGGGACGACCTCGACTACGCGCGGAACTTCCTCTGGATGACCTTCGGCGAGGAGCCGGACGAGGTCGAGGCCGACGTGTTCCGGATCTCGATGGTGCTCGTACGCCGAGCACTCGTTCAACGCCTCCACGTTCACCGCCCGCGTCGTCACGTCGACCCTCGCCGACCTCTACTCGGCGGTCACCGCGGCGGTCGGCGCCCTGAAGGGCCCGCTGCACGGCGGTGCGAACGAGGCCGTGATGCACCTGTTCGACGAGATCGGGAGCCCTGACGCGGTCGACGGGTGGCTCGACACCGCCCTCGCGCAGAAGCGGAAGATCATGGGCTTCGGCCACCGCGTCTACAAGAACGGCGACTCCCGGGTGCCGACGATGAAGGCGGCGCTCGACCGGCTCGTCGCGAAGCGCGAGGCGCACGGCGTCGCGGAGCTCTACGAGCGGCTGGAGGGGGCGATGCTCGAGCGCAAGCACATCCGCCCGAACCTCGACTACCCGAGCGGCCCCGCGTACGCCCTGCTCGGCTTCGACACGTGGACGTTCACGCCGCTGTTCGTCGCGGCACGGGTCGTCGGCTGGACCGCGCACGTGATGGAGCAGCTCGAGTCGAACGCCCTCATCCGCCCGCTCTCCGAGTACGTCGGACCGGACGAGCGCCACCTCGACGCCGCACCGAACGGCCTCAGCGCGGCGTCATGAGCGACGACCGCCGGCGCGAGCTCGGCAGCTCCGACGCGCCCATCGAGGACGAGGTCGCCGAGGGCTTCGACGCCACGGTCAGCGCGGGCGCGCAGCGGGTGAACCGCCGTCTGCGGGACGTGATCATCACCGGGCTCTTCGGCGGCCTCGAGGTGGGCACCGGGGTGATGGCCTACCTCGGCGTCCTGCACGAGACCGGCAGCCATCTGCTCGCCGGCCTCGCGTTCAGCATCGGCTTCATCGCGCTGATGCTCGCCCACAGCGAGCTCTTCACCGAGAACTTCCTGATGCCGGTCGCGGCCGTCGCAGCCCACGAGGGCACGGTCGCCCAGCTGCTGCGGCTCTGGGTCGGCACGCTGCTCGCCAACCTCGTCGGCGGCTGGGTCGTCATGTGGCTCGTCGTGATCGCCTTCCCGCAATGGCACGACACGGTGCTCTCATCGGGCCGCCACTTCACCGAGGCCGGGTTCTCGGCGCAGTCGGTCGTCCTCGCGGTGCTCGCCGGCAGCACGATCACGCTGATGACCCGGATGCAGACCGGCACCGACTCCGACGTCGCGAAGATCGTGGCATCGGTCGCGGGCGGCTTCCTCCTCGCCGGCTTCTCGCTGTTCCACTCGATCCTCGACTCGCTGCTGATCTTCGGCGCGATCGACGAGGGCGCCGGCGTCACCTACGGCGAGTGGCTCGGCTGGTTCGGGCCCACGCTGCTCTTCAACGTGCTCGGGGGCGTGCTGCTCGTCACGACGCTCCGCCTCGTCCGCACGAAGGAGCTCGTGCAGAACCGCCGCCGCGAGGCGACGAGCGACTGACGGGCCGGCCCGCTTCCGCGCCGTGCCCGCCCGGGATCCGGGCGCCTTCGGTCATTCCGGGCGTCTTCTTCCGCCCGCATTGTCCGAAGCGGCCCGGATTCGGGAGGGCGGGTCAGCGCGCGACGGCTCGGCGGGGCCGAACGTCTGCGCCTGGATCGCGGCCGACAGCGCGGCGATCGGCTCGCGCGGCGCCGCGGGGTTCGCGAGCAGCCGGAAGTCGACCTCCGCGAGGTCGGGCAGCGAGAACCGGTTCGTCACCTTCGTGAGGTCGCCCGGGATCAGGGAGTGCGGGAACACCGAGACGCCGAGGCCGGCCCGGACCGCGGCGACCAGCGCACCGACGTCGCGGACGGTGCAGACGACGCGCCACCGGCGGCCCTGCCGCTCCAGCGCCTCGATCGCCATGGTCCGGCTGAGGCTCGGCGCCCGGTACATCACGAGTGGCACGGGCTTGCCCTCCTCGACCACGGTCGTCTCCTGACCGACCCACACGAAGCGGTCGCGGAGCACGAGCGTGCCCTCGCCCGGCGCCTCGGCCGGCTCCTTCACGAAGACGAGGTCGAGCTGGCCGGCGGCGAGGCGGCGCACCAGCGGCCCGGACTGCCCGACCGTCAGCTCGAGGGTGATCTGCGGGTTCTGCTGCCGGAAGTGCCGCAGGATGCGCGGCAGCTGCGTGATCGCGAGGTCGTCCGCGGCGCCGAACCGCAGCCGCCCGCGCGCCGCAGGCCCCGCGAAGTACGCCTCGGCCGAAGCGTGAGCCGCGAGGATCGACCTGGCGAACCCGGCCAGCGCGTCGCCGGCGTCGGTGAGCCGCACGTCCCGGGTGTCCCGCAGCACGAGGGAGCGGCCGACGGCCGTCTCGAGCTTCTTGATGTGCTGGCTCACCGTCGGCTGGCTGAGCCCGAGGCGCTGCCCGGCGCCCGTGAAGCTGCCGGCGTCGACGACGCCGAGGAACGTACGGAGCAGCACCGGGTCGTACACGGGTCCCCCTCATTCGAAACACCGATGTCATTTATAGTCCGCATTGACATCGGTAATGGGCGCGATCTGCGTACCATTGATCGAGGCATGAGCGCAACATCGAACCCCCCGTCTCCACATCCGCCTCCTCCGCACCGCCCGCCCGCACCTGGCGGGACAGCTTCTCGTCGCTGTCCGTGCGCAACTTCCGCCTCTTCGCCGGCGCGAACATCCTCGCGATGACGGCGACCTGGATGCAGCGGATCGCGCAGGACTGGCTGGTGCTGCAGCTGACGGGCAGCGTCGCGGACGTCGGCGTGACGGTGGCGATGCAGTTCGGCCCGATGCTCGTCTTCGGCCTCTACGGCGGCGTGATCGTCGACCGCTCCTCGAAGCGCAAGCTGCTGATGATCACGCAGAGCACCGTCGGACGTCCTCTCCGCGGTGCTCGCGATCCTCGCCCTGACCGGGCACCGCGACGGTGTGGGCGGTCTGGGCGACCGCGCTCGGCGTCGGGCTCGCGACCGTGGTGGACAACCCGGCGCGGCAGGTCTTCGTGAACGAGCTGGTCGGCCCCACGCACCTGCGCAACGCCATCACGATCAACTCCGGCGTGTTCCAGCTCGGCGGCCTCATCGGCCCCGCGGTGAGCGGCGCGCTGATCGCGGCGATCGGCGGCGGCTTCGCCTTCGCGGTGAACGCGCTCGCGTGCGCCGTGACCGTCTTCATGCTCACCCGCCTCGACGTCAGCGCGCTCACGCCCATCACCCCGGCGCCGCGCAGCAAGGGCCAGCTGAAGGAGGGCGTGCAGTACGCCGCCGCGCGGCCCGCGATCCGCTGGCCGATCGTGCTCGTCGGCTTCCTCTCGGTCTTCACCATCACCATGCCGGTGCTGCTCGCCTCCTACGCGAAGAACGTGTTCGACCAGGGCGCGGCCGGCTACGGCCTCTTCAACTCGCTGGTCGCCGGTGGCGCGCTCGTCGGCGCGATCCTCACCACCCGGCGCACGGTCATCCGCCTCCGCACCGTGATCGTCTGCGGCGGCGTCTGGGCCATCGTGCAGGCCATCGCCGCGCTGATGCCCTCGGAGATCGCCTTCGGCGTCGCGCTCGTCGGCATCGGCATCGCGAACCAGTACTTCTTCATGGCGGCCAACCCGCTCATCCAGACCACGAGCAGCACCCGCATCCGCGGCCGGGTGATGGCCGTCTGGATCCTCGTGCTGCTCGGCGGCCAGGGCATCGGCGGCCCGGTGATGGGCTGGATCGTGGATGCGATCGGCCCCCGCGACGCGATGTTCCTCTCCGGCGCCGTGCCGGCCCTCGCGGCCGTCGGGATCGCGGCGCTCGATCGCACGCCAGGGCGCCCTGACGCTGAAGATGCAGTGGCGCACCCCGCTGCACCCGGTCGCGATCCAGCCCCGCTGAGCCTCAGCGCACGACGAGGCGCGGCTTCACCAGCCGGTGCTGCGGGTCGTCGACGCCGTCGGCGCCGCCCGCCCGGCCGCGGTGCGCGCCGATGAGCAGGTCGAGGACGCCCTCCGCCACCTCGTCGAGCTGCTGCGCGACGCTGCAGAGGCCGAGCGCCCGCGCCACCGGGGTGTCGTCGTAGCCGACGATCGGCACGCCGGTCGCCGAGCGCCAGCCGGGCCGCGAGCGCGAGCGAGTCGCTCGCGCAGACGACCGCGTCGGGCGTCGGGTCGAGCGCCGCGACGCAGGCGTGTCGCGATCGTGCTGTCGCGTCGGATCCTCGTCGACCGTCGAGGTCGAGGGTCGCGAGCTCCGCCTCCGTCAGGTCGGTCCGTGCCGCCATCGTCGCGCGCCAGCCCGCGCGACGGTCGTCGCCCGTGCCCGATCCGGCCGGCCAGCCGAGGAACGCGATGCGGCGCGCGCCGGCGGCGAGCACGTGCTCGGTCGCGAGCGTGAGGCCGTGCCGGCCGTCGACGTCGACCCAGAGGTGCACCGGATCGGTCATGTCGGCGACGCCCCACGGGCGGCCGAAGGTGACGAACGGCACCTCGTGCTCGATCAGCCAGTCGATGCGGGTGTCGCCGTGATGCGTCGAGGTGAGCACGAAGGCGTCGACGTCCGCGCCGTCGACCAGCCGGCCGAACTGCTCGATCTCCGCCGCCTCGTCCGCCGCCGTGTAGAGCAGCACGCGGAGGCCGCGCCTTGCCCGCCCGCTCCGCCAGCGCGTGCAGGAACCGGTCGAGCAGCGAGCCGGAGATCCCGTCGGTGACGGGGTCCAGCCGGACGCCGATCGTCTCGCTCAGCCGCGTGCGCAGCCGGCGGGCGGAGGCGTGCGGGCCGGTAGTGCAGCCGGGCGATCGCCTCCTCGACGCGCTCCCGCGTCTCGGCGCGCACGATGTGCGGGGTGTTCAGCACGTTCGAGACCGTCTGCCGGGAGACGCCCGCCGCCTCGGCGACGTCCGTCACCGTGGGCTGACGGCGCATGCGGCCCTCCTTCACGGTCGGTCCTCGAATCGTAGAACACGCTGTGAATCGCCGACGCGACGTATTTGATCGATCAAAGGACTGCCGGTTACGGTTCCGGCGTGGCGATGAGGCAACCGTTCCTGCACGACGCGGAGGTCGTGCTCCGGGCTCCGGCGCAGCTCTGGACGCGGTCCGACGGCGCATGTCGGACCGCGATCGACGGCCTCTACGTGTCGGACGTCCGCGTGCTCGCGCCGCCTCGAGACGACCGTCGCCGGGCAGCCGCCGTCGAGCACGTGCGCACCGACCGGGTCGCGGGCCGATCGCATCCGCCTGGTCGGCCTGCTGCGCGGCCTCGACGGCGAGGGCGCGGACCCGCGGGTCCGCCTCGACCGCGACCGCCGGGTCACCGCGGACGGCATGACGGAGACCCTGCGGGTCGTCTCCGCGCGCGACGTGCCCGTCGAGCTCGACCTCACCGTGCGAGCTCGCGACCGACCTCGCGACGATGCCGCTCCGTGAAGACCGGTGCGCGCGGCGAGCCGGTCGCGGTCGCCGTCGGCGACGGCACGCGCGGGCTGGAGCGGCGGCAGCGTGCGCGCCACCGTCGGGGTCGGCGGGCCTCGACGCCGTCGCCGACGGGCACGACGCTGCGGCTCACGTGGCGCACCGTCGTCCCGCCGCACGGCTCGGCCACCGCGTCCTGGACGCTCCGCGCCACCGACGAGGCCGCCGTCGTGCGCGCGCCGGAGGACCGCATCCCGCTCCCCGTGCCCGACGAGCGGCATCCCCGACCTCGACCGCTGGCTGGAGACCGCGCGCTCGCCGACCTCGAGGGGCTGCAGCTCGCGCTCCCCGACGCGCCCGACGACGTCTTCCTCGCCGCCGGCGCCCCCTGGTTCTTCACGCTGTTCGGCCGCGACTCGATCTGGGCCGCGCGGATGCTGCTGCCCACCGGCGCTGCGCGTCGCCGACGGCACGCTCAGCGTGCTCGCGCGGCTGCAGGGCGAGCGCGATCGATCCGCGAGACCGGCGAGCGGCCCGGCGGGATCCTGCACGAGCTGCGCCGCGACGACGAACCCGCTGCGCTCGCGGCATCGGTGCTGCCGCCCCGCTACTACGGCACCATCGACGCGACCCCGCTCTGGATCCTGCTGCTGCACGACGCCTGGCGCGCGGGCCTCGACGACGCGACGGTGCGGGACCTGCTGCCGGCGCTGCGCCGCGGCGCTCGGCTGGCTCGCGGACGCCGTGCCGCGCCGGCGGCTTCCTCGCCTACCAGGACGAGAGCGGCCACGGGCTCGCGAACCAGGGCTGGAAGGACTCCGGCGACAGCATCCAGCTGGCACGACGGCCGGCTCGCCGAGGGCCCGATCGCGCTCTGCGAGGTGCAGGCCTACGCCCACGAGGCGGCGCTCGCCGCCGTCGTGCTGCTCACGCGCGTTCGGCGCCGCCGACGAGGCGGCCCGCTGGGCGACGTGGGCCGCCGCGACCTGAAGGCGCGGTTCCGCGACGCGTTCTGGATCGACGACGCGGACGGCGGCCGTCCGGCCATCGCGCTCGACGCGCACGGGGCGGCGGTCGACTCGCTGACGAGCAACATCGGCCACCTGCTCGGCACGGGCATGCTCGACGCCGCCGACGAGGCCCGCGTCGCGGCCCTGCTCGTCGACCCCCGCCTCGACTCCGGCTACGGCCTGCGCACCATGTCGACCGACGACCGCGGCTACTGGCCGCTCAGCTACCACTGCGGCAGCGTCTGGGCGCACGACACCGCGATCGCCGTGCACGGCCTGCTCCGCGCCGGCTACCCCGACGAGGCGCGCGCAGCTGCGCCGCGGGCTGCGTCGCCGCCGCCACCGCGTTCGACGTACCGGATGCCCGAGCTCTACGGCGGCGACCCCGCCTCGGCCGGCGCCCCGTGCCCTATCCCGCCGCCTGCCGGCCGCAGGCCTGGTCCGCGGCCGCAGCGGTCGTCGCCGCGCGCGGCGCTCACCCCCGACTCGTCCGGCTCCACAGCACCGGTGGGCGCCGTCCCGGCGTCCGCCACCGAATAGAAGGAAGAGGCACCCATGCAACGACGCATCGAAGCGGATCACGGCGGGCATCGCCGCCGCAGCGAGCGTGCTCGCCCTCACCGCCTGCGGCTCCGGCTTCAGCGGTGGATCGTCCGGCTCCTCCGGCGGCAGCAGCGGGGCCGCGGGCGGGCTCACCTCGAGCAAGTCCGCGCTCACGGTCCTGATCGGCTCGTCCGGCGACGCCGAGACCGCGGCCGTGAAGTCGGCCGTCGCCGACTGGTCGAGCTCCTCCGGCACGAAGGCGACCGTGCAGGCCGCCAGCAACCTGCCGCAGCAGCTCGTCGCAGGGCTTCGCCGCGAAGAAGCCGGCCGACGTGTTCTACCTCGGCTCCGACACCTTCGCCTCCTACGCGAAGCAGGGCGACCTGCTCGCCTACGGCGACCAGCTGAAGAACAGGAGCGACTACTACCCGTCGCTCGTGACGAACTTCACCTATCAGAACAAGTTCTACTGCGCGCCGAAGGACTTCTCGACGCTGCAGCTCGAGATCAACACCGACATGTGGAAGGCCGCGGGCCTGACCGACAGCGACATCCCGACCACGTGGGACCAGCTCGCGACGGTGGCCAAGAAGCTCACCACCGCGCAAGCACGCCGGCCTCGTGACGAGCAACGAGTACCAGCGGCTCGGCGCCTTCATGGTGCAGGCGGGCGGCAACCTCACGAACGACGCCAACACGAAGGCGACCGTCGACTCGGCCGCGAACGTGCAGGCCCTCACCTACGCGCAGAACGGCCTGAAGGCCGGCTGGTGGAAGCTCACGAAGGACGTCGGCGCCGGATGGGGCGGCGAGGCGTTCGGCAAGGGGCTCGCCGCGATGACGATCGAGGGCAACTGGATCGCCGGCGCGATGACGACGGACTACCCGAAGGTGCACTACAAGGTCGTGCCGCTGCCCGCCGGTCCCGCCGGCAAGGGCACCCTGCAGTTCACCAACTGCTGGGGCATCGCCGCGGACAGCCCGAACCAGGCGGCGGCGCTGAAGCTCGTCGAGCAGCTGACCACCGCGAAGGACCAGCTCGCGTTCGCGAAGGCGTTCGGCGTGATGCCGTCCATCAAGTCCGCCGCGAGCGACTGGAAGTCAGCCAGTTCCCGCAGTTCGCGCCGTTCCTCGACGCGGCCGCCTACGCGAAGGGCGTGCCGACCGCGGTCGGCAGCGCCGACGTGGTCACGGACCTGAACTCGAAGATGGCCGCGCTGAAGACGCTCGACATCAGAGTCGCTGCTCGACGGCCGAGCAGAAGAACCTCTCGGCGGTCGTGACCGGCTGAGCCGACGGACCGGGATCACGAGGAGGCGAGCGATGACGACCGCGACCGGGCCCACGCCGGTCCGCCGGCACACGGCGGGCATCCGCCGCGGGCAGGCGGCCGCCGGCTACCTCTTCACGGCACCGGCGGTGATCGTGCTCGCCGTCTTCCTCGTGATCCCGATCTTCATGGCCCTCTGGGTCAGCTTCAGCGACTGGGGCGGCCGCGGCTCGCCCTTCTCCCCCGACGTGCACTTCGTCGGCCTGAAGAACTACGCCGGCGATCACCTCCGGCGGCGGGCTCGCCGAGCAGGACTTCGGCACGTCGCTGCGCAACAACCTCTGGTTCGTGATCGTCGTGGTCCCGACCGCAGACCGTGCTCGCGCTGCTGCTCGCGGTGCTCGTGAACAACCGGATCCTGAAGGGCCGCGGCTTCTTCCGCACCGCCTTCTACTTCCCGTCGGTGACGAGCTCCGTGGCCATCACGGTGCTCTGGTTCTTCCTCTTCAACCCGACCGGCGCCGTGAACCAGCTCCTCGGCGCGATCGGGCTGCACGGGCCGAACTGGCCGGCGGATGCGAACGGCGTGCTGCACAACCTGCTCGCGCTGGTCGGCGTGCAGAACGGCCCCGCGTTCCTCGTCGAACGGCGGCTTCCTCGGCGTGAGCTGGTGGGACTGGCTGTCCGGACCGTCCGTCGGGATGATGATCATCATCACGATGGTCGTCTTCACGACCAGCGGCACCTTCATGCTGCTGTTCATCGCGGCGCTGCAGAACCTCTCCCAGGAGGTCGAGGAGGCGGCGATGGTCGACGGCGCGAGCGCCTGGCAGCGGTTCCGGCTCGTCACGCTGCCGCAGCTGCGCGCCGACCCTCTTCACCGTGCTGACCCTCGGCCTGATCGGCACCTGGCAGGTCTTCGACCAGGTGCTCGTCGGGAGCCAGGGCGACCCGGGCAAGACCACGCTGACGCCGGCGTACCTCTCCTACGTCGCCGGCTTCACGAACAACGAGTGGGGCGAGGCGGCCGCGATCGCCTTCATCCTGTTCGCGATCATCGTCGCGTTCACGCTGCTGCAGCGCTGGGTGCTCCGTGAGCGGGGCGTCTCGAACCGCCGGATGCGCCGCGAGCGGCTTCGGCGGAGCGGGCGACGGCGACGTACGACCGCCGCCGACCGCCTGCTCGCCGCCGCGGCCATCGCGGCGCCGATCGACCGGGACTCGTCGGAGGGACCCTGTGACCGCCACCACCACCGCGCCCGGCGCGTGCCGTCGCGCCCGTCGACGACCGCCTCCGCCGCAGGGCGGCCGCGCCGGCGGCGGTTCCGCCTCGGCGGCGGCGCTGCTCTACCTCGTGCTGATCGTCATCGCGATCATCTACATCTTCCCGTTCCTCATCGAGCTCTCCACGTCGTTCAAGACGGAGACGGACGCGGCGACCGACCCGCTCGCCCTCATCCCGCCCACCTGGACGACCGCCGCCTACACGTACCTGTTCGCGAACTCCGACTTCCCGCTCTGGTTCGCGCAACTCCGCGATCGTGACGGTCGCGGTGACGATCGGCCGCACGCTGTTCGACTCGGCCGCGGGCTACGCGCTCGCCCGGCTGCGGTTCGGCGGCCGGAACGCGCTCTACGCCGGCCTCATCGCCGTGATGGCCGTGCCCGGGCGTCGTGCTGCTGATCCCGAAGTTCCTCGTCATCAACCAGCTCGGGATGTACGACTCCTACTCGGGCATGATCGTGCCGCTGATCGCGGACGCCGCCGGGGTCTTCATCATGAAGAACTTCTTCGAGTCGATCCCGGTCGCCGTCGAGGAGGCGGCGCGGATCGACGGGGCCGGCACGCGTGCGCCTGTTCTGGTCGGTGATCCTGCCGATGGCGCGGCCCGCGCTCGTCACGATCGTGATCCTGTCGTTCCAGGGCTCCTGGAACGAGCTGGCCCACTTCATCGTCTCGACCTCGAGCCCGAACCTCTTCACGCTGACGAAGGGCGTGGCGACGCTCTCGTCCGGTGCGGTCGGCTCCGCGAAGCGCTACCCGGTGCAGCTCGGGGCGGCGGCGATCATGACGATCCCGGTCGCGGTCCTGTTCATCGTCTTCCAGAAGCGGATCACGAACACCGCGACCGGCGCCGTCAAGGAGTAGCGGCTCTCGCCGAGTCCTTCGACGACCTCGGCGCCGGGCAGCCCGGCGAGCACGGCGCCGGGGAGGAGCAGCTTCGAGCCGCGGATCCCGGATCCGATCAGCACCAGCGGCAGCGGGACCACGTCGGCGTCGAGCAGGATCGGCCACTCGGCCGGCAGCCCGATCGGGGTGATGCCGCCGTACTCCATGCCGCTGCGGGCGACGGCGTCGTCCTGCGGCAGGAAGGACGCCTTCCGCACGTCGAGGCGCTTGCGCACGACGCCGTTGACGTCGGCCCGCTTGGTCGAGGGGATGAGGCAGGCCGCCACGCGCTCCGCGCCCTCGCGGCGGCCCGCGACGACGACGCAGTTCACGAGGGTCGCCGGGTCGAGCCCGAAGACCTCCTGCGTCGCGGCCGTCTCCGAGATCGCCGGGTCGATGGCGAACACGCCGATCGCGTCCCCGAGCCCGTGCGCGGCGACGAAGGCGGCGACCGGAGCGCCGAGCAGATCGGGCCGCTCCCCCGCGGGCACCGCCTCGATGCTGCCGAGCCGGAACACCGTCATCAGATCACCCAGTTGTGCTCGGACGCGTCGGACGGCGAGCGCGGACGGGCGGTCGCCGGCATGCCGAGCACGAGCGAGTGGGCGGGGGCGTCGTGGACGACGACCGCGCCGGCGCCGACGACGCTGTCCGCGCCGACGGTGATCGGTCCGAGCAGGGTGGCGCCCGCGCCGATGAGCACCCGGTCGCCGACGGTCGGATGGCGCTTCACATGCCGCCACGTCGTGCCGCCGAGGGTGACCCCGTGGTACAGCGTGACGTCGTCGCCGATCTCGGCGGTCTCGCCGATCACGACGCCCGAGCCGTGGTCGATGAAGAGCCGGCGGCCGATCGTCGCGCCGGGGTGGATCTCCACCCCGGTCAGGAAGCGGGTCAGCTGCGACAGCAGCCGTGCGGCGAAGCGGTGCCCGGACGCATGGATGCGGTGGGCGACCCGGTACGACCAGACGGCGTGCAGCCCGGGATAGGTGAGGGCGGCCTCGACGCGCGACCGGGCCGCGGGATCACGGTGCTTCGCGGCCTCGAGGTCCTCGCGGATGCCGAGGAAGGAGCGACCGCTCACACGTCCAGGTCCTCGTACAGGACCGTCGAGAGGTACCGCTCGCCGTAGCTGGCGAGGATGACGACGATCGTCTTGCCGGCGTTCTCCGGCCGCTTCGCGAGCTGCACGGCGGCGTGCACCGTGGCGCCGGACGAGATGCCGCCGAGGATGCCCTCCTCCTGGCCGAGCCGGCGGGCCATCGCGACCGACTCGGCGATGTCGACGTCGATCACCTCGTCGTAGACGGCGCGGTCGAGCACGTCGGGCACGAAGTTCGCGCCGATGCCCTGGATCTTGTGCGGGCCGGGCGCGCCGCCGTTCAGGATCGGCGACTCCTTCGGCTCGACGGCGACGACCTGCAGGCCGGGCTTCTGCTCCTTCAGGTAGCTGCCCGCGCCGGTGATCGTGCCGCCGGTGCCGATGCCCGCGACGAAGACGTCGACGGCGCCGTCGGTGTCCGCCCAGATCTCGGGGCCGGTCGTGGCGCGGTGGATCGCGGGGTTCGCCTCGTTCTCGAACTGGCGGGCGAGCACGGCGCCCGGCCGCTCGGCGGCGATCTGCTCGGCGCGGGAGACGGCGCCCTTCATGCCCTCCGACGGCGGCGTGAGCACGAGCTCGGCGCCGTAGGCCCGCAGCAGCTTGCGGCGCTCGATCGACATCGACTCGGGCATGGCGAGCACGACCTTGTAGCCGCGGGCGGCGCCGACCATCGCGAGGGCGATGCCGGTGTTGCCGCTCGTGCCCTCGACGATCGTGCCGCCGGGCTGCAGCGCGCCGGCGCGCTCCGCCGCGTCGACGATCGCGATGCCGAGCCGGTCCTTCACGCTGGACGACGGGTTGTAGAACTCGAGCTTCGCGAGCACCGTGGCGCCTGCGCCGTCGGTCACGCGGTTGAGCCTGCACGAGCGGGGTCGAGCCGAAGGCCTCGGTGATGGACGAGTGGATGCGAGCCATGCGCTCAGCCTAAGGCGGCGCGCCGCTGCTCCTGCCGGGCCGCTGGGAGGATCGCGGGATGACCGACACGGACCTCGCCCTCCGGGAGGCGCTCGCCCGGATCCCCCGCCCGTGGGATCCGGAGGACATGCGGGAGACCCTCGCAGCGCTGCATGCGGTCCTCGACCGGTTCCCGAACGAGGCGCTCGCGCTCGCCGAGGTCGGCGGCGGCTACGACACCGCCGGGGAGGAGGCGACGGCCGCCTCCTACTACGAGCGCGCCCTCGCTGCGGGCCTCGCCGGAGAGGACCTCCGCCGGGTCCTGCTGCAGCACGGCAGCACGCTGCGGAACCTCGGGCGCGTCGACGAGTCGCTGCGGGTGCTCGAGGACGCTCGCGCCCGGTTCCCCGGGTCGGAGTCGCTCCGTGCGTTCCACGCCCTGTCCCTGCACGCGGCAGGCCGGTCCGGCGCCGCGGTGGCGGAGCTCCTGCTGCTCGCCGCCGACGCCGTCCCTGCCGCGGATCTCCAGCGCTACGAGCGGTCGATCCGGGGCTACGCCGCGGCGCTCGCCGAGGACGACGGCCCCCGGACCTGAAAGACGGATATGACCAGCCGCTGCCACGCATCCGAGCCCGGCACCGCGCGTACCCTGGCGGCTTGAGGAAGAAGGTCCCGTCATGACGCACCGCGCCCTCCGCTGGCTGCCCGCCGTGATCGCCCCCGTCGTCGTCGCGGGCGCCGTCGCGCTGCCCCTTGCCGCCACCGCATCGACCGACCTGCCGGCGAGGTCCGCCGCCCAGGTGCTCGCGCTGGTCGCCCACGCGCGCTCGCTGCCCGGCTACACCGGCGAGATCAGCCAGACCTCCGACCTCGGCCTGCCGCAGCTGCCGAGCACCGGCGCCGGCTCCGACTCGCAGACCGCCTCCACCCTGAACCTGCTCACCGGCTCCCACCGCGCCTCGATCGCGGTCGACGGCACGTCGAGGAGCCGCATCGCGGTGCAGGACTCGATGGGCGAGCGCGACGTCGTGCGCAACGGCGGCACCGTCTGGTTCTGGGACTCCGCGAAGAGCTCGGCCGAGCAGGTCACCGCCTCCGGCGCCCGCACCGCTCCCGACGACGGGACGACGATGACGCCGCAGTCGGCCGCGGAGGAGGCGATCGCCCGGATCACGCCCTCGACCGACGTGACCGTCGACACCACCACGAGCGTCGCCGGCCACGACGCCTACACGCTCGTGCTCACCCCGAAGGCGTCGGACACGACCGTCGGCTCCGTGCGCATCGCCGTGGACGGCACGACCGGACTGCCGCTGCGCGTGCAGCTCTTCGCCCAGGGCGCCGCATCACCCGCCTTCGAGGTGGCGTTCTCGCAGCTCGACTACAGCGTGCCCGCGGCCTCCCGCTTCGACTTCACCGCACCGTCCGGCGCGAAGGTCGAGCAGCACACGGTGACGCCCGGTGCGCAGCGCCCGTCCACCGGCGCAGCAGCCCGCGGCGAAGCCGACGGTGACCGGCTCCGGCTGGGACGCGGTCGTCACGGTGCCCGCGGCGGACGTCCCGGCCTCGCTCGCCTCGAACGCGACCTTCATGCACCTCACCACGGACGTCGGCGACGGTGCCCGTGCGCTCTCGACCTCGCTCGTGAACGTGCTGCGTCACGTCCGACGGACGGGTGCTGGCCGGTGCGGTGCCGCTCAGCCGCCTGCAGGCGCTCGCCGCCCAGGGCTGAGCCGCGGGTGGGAGAGGCCGCGCACGCCGTCCTGACGCACGGCCTCACGAAGCGGTTCGGATCGAGGAACGCCGTCGACGGCATCGACCTCGCCGTCCCGACCGGCAGCGTGTTCGGGTTCCTCGGGCCGAACGGGTCCGGCAAGACCACGACCATCCGGATGCTCCTCGGCCTGATCGGGGCGACGAGCGGCTCGGTGGAGGTGCTCGGCGAGCCGATGCCCGACCGCTGGGCCTCCGTGCTGCCCCGGGTCGGTGCGCTGGTCGAGGGCCCCGGCTTCGCGCCCGTACCTCTCGGGCGCCGCGAACCTCCGCCGCCTCGACTCCGCGGATCGGCGCGCCGACGGCCGCACCCGCTCGCAGCCGGATCGCGGATGCGCTCGACCGCGTCGGCCTGAGCGCCGCCGCCGGCAAGAAGGTGAAGGCGTACTCGCTCGGCATGAAGCAGCGGCTCGGCCTCGCGAACGCCCTGCTGCGGCCGCGGGACCTGCTCGTGCTCGACGAGCCGACGAACGGCCTCGACCCGCAGGGCACCCGCGAGGTGCGGGCCCTCGTGCGCGCGCTCGCCGGCGACGGCACGACGGTCTTCGTCTCGAGCCACCTGCTCGCGGAGATCGAGCAGCTCTGCAGCCACGTCGGCGTGATGCGGGCCGGCCGGATCGTCGCGCAGGGCACGCTCGACGAGCTGCGCGGCCCCGGGACGGCGATGGTCCGGATCACGACGCCCGATCCCGGCGCCGCCGCCCGCGTGCTCGCCGACCGCGGCATGGCGCCCGCGCTGCCCGACGGTCCCGACCGGCGACGTGCGGGGCGTGCTGCCGGACGGCCTCGCCCCCGAGGCGCTCGTCGCGGCCCTCGTCGCCGCCGGGGTGCGGGTGCGCGGCTTCGCCGTCGACGAGCCGAGCCTCGAGGACCGGTTCGTCGCGCTCACCGGGGAGGGCTTCGATGTGGAGGGCTGACCTGCTCGGCAGCGAGCTGTCCGTGCTGTTCCGACGCCGCCGCACCTGGGCGATGCTGATCGCGCTCGCGGCCGTGCCGGTGCTCGTGGCGGTCGCGGTGCGCATCTCCGAGGGACGCGGCGGCGACGGCCGGGGGCCCGCCTTGATCGGCGCGATCGCGGGGAACGGGCTGTTCGTCGGGGTCGCGTCCCTCGTGCTCGCGATACCGCTGTTCCTGCCGCTCACGATCGGGGTGGTCGCGGGCGACACGATCGCCGGGGAGGCGAGCCAGGGCACGCTCCGCTACCTGCTCGTGGTGCCGGCGGGCCGCACCCGGCTGCTCGTCGTGAAGTTCCTCGGCGCGGCGGCGTTCGCGATCGCGGCGCCGCTCGCCGTCGTGCTCGCCGGCACGCTGATCGGCTGGGCGCTGTTCCCGATCGGGCCGGTCACCCTGCTGTCCGGCGACCAGGTGCCCGGTGGCCGAAGGACTGCTGCGGCTGCTGCTCATCGGCCTCTACGTCGCCGTCGCGATGCTCGGGATGACCGCGATCGGCCTGTTCGTCTCGACCATCACCGACGTGCCCGTCGGCGCGATGGCGGCGACCGTCGTGCTCGCCGTCGCCTCCGAGGTGCTCGACCAGCTGCCGCAGATCGCCTGGCTGCACCCGTGGCTGTTCACCGACTCGTGGCTCGGCCTCATCGACCTGCTGCGCCAGCCGCCGCTCTGGTCGACCTTCGGCACGAACGCGCTCCTGCAGGGCGCCTACGTGCTCGTCTTCGGCGCGCT
Source organism: uncultured Actinomycetota bacterium (assembly GCA_963771645.1). Lineage (GTDB taxonomy): Bacteria > Actinomycetota > Actinomycetes > Actinomycetales > Microbacteriaceae > Amnibacterium. Next base: position 117,440 of record CAVYUH010000014.1, read on the forward strand.
GGCCTACGGGCGCTTCACGACCCGGGACGTCCTCGCCTGACGCCCCCGCTTGCGGCGAGCGCGGCGTGCGCCGTCCGTGCGTCCCGGCGTTCGCGAAGTAGGGTCGATCCGCAGCCGCGGCCGGAGGGCAGACCGACGAAGATCATCAGCTACAACCTGCGCGAGCACACCGCGAGCGGCGAGCTCGCAGGCATCGCGGACGAGTACGACGCCGATGTGCTCTGCCTCCAGGAGTGCGACTCCACGGACATGCCGGAGCACCTCGGATCGATGACGCTCGTCGACCAGACGAAGGGGAACCGGCTCGGCCTCGCCATGTACCTGCGCCAGGACCGGTTCGAGGTGCACCGCACCAAGGTCTTCGCCCTGCGCAAGTCGCTGCACGACCGCGTGATGGCGCCGGCACACGAACGCCTCCTCGCCGCGCACCTCACCGACCGTGTCGACCGGATGCGAGGTGCTCGTCGGCGACTTCCACGCCGCGCCGCTCACCGCCTCGAACTCGCTGCGCCGCAAGCAGATCGCGGCCGCCCATGAGGGCATGCGCACCATGAAGGCGGACATCCCCGCCGTCATGGTCGGCGACTTCAACTACCCGTGGTTCGTCCGCGGCCTCGAGCGGCGGCTGTCGACCACCGGGTACCAGCTGACCCGCACGAACGCGCCGACCTACGTGCGCTACCGCTACTTCAGCGGCTACTTCGACTTCGTCACCTCGACCGGGTTCGAGATCGACGAGATCGACGTGCTCCCGCAGGGTGCGTCGGACCACCTGCCGATCAGCCTGACGGCGCGGATCGCCGCTTAGTCCGGCAGTCCACCGGCCGTCGGCCTGCGCCCGCTCCACCTGCGCCAGGCCCGCGGGCCGCATCCGGCCCTCGGCGATCAGTCGCAGCGCGATGCCGCGGTTGCGCGCCGACCAGGAGCTCCGCGCTCGCCGCGGCGTGAAGACGACCCCGGTGTACCGCTCGTCGACGCGGCCGATGCGGGAGTCGATCCAGCCGAAGCAGAGCGCGACCTCGATCGCCTCGACCAGCGACGGGCCCGGCCGCACCGCTGCGCTGCTTCGGGACGGCGAGCCGCGCGCCCGGAGATGCGGCGTGGTTCGCCTCCAGCCACGCCTCCCAGGCGGCCGCGTCGCGCGACGACGAGCAGGTCCGGTTCCACGCCGCAGTCGACAGCACGGCGCACGCCCCGCCCGCAACCTGGAAGCACTCTGCGAACCTCTCGGAGACTCCCAGGATCGCTCCCTAGCGTCCTGTCGTCTCGGCAGCGGAGCCGGGCGGAGATGGAGCAGCGGTGACAGCGACGAGCACCCGATCGACCGGATCGGTGAGGAGCCTCATTCCCGCCCGCATGGACCGGCTGCCGTGGGCGAAGTTCCACTGGACCGTGGTGCTCGGCCTCGGGACGGCCTGGATCCTCGACGGGCTCGAGATCCAGATGGTCTCCGAGAACGGCTACGCCAAGCAGCTCGGGATGAACTCCGCGGAGGTCGGTCTACCGGCTCGATCTACCTCCTCGGCGAGGTGGTGGGTGCCCTCGTCTTCGGACGGCTGTCCGACCGGCTCGGCCGGAAGCGGTTCTTCATCCTCACCCTGTTCATCTACCTGATCGGGTCGGGCATCGCGGGCTTCGCCTTCGCGCCGTGGTTCCTCTGGGTGTTCCGCTTCATCGCGGGCATGGGCATCGGAGGCGAGTACACGGCCATCAACTCCGCGATCGACGAGATCATCCCGTCGAAGTACCGCGGCCGCGTCGACCTCGCCATCAACGGCACGTACTGGGGCGGAGCGGCGCTCGGCGCCGCGGCGAACCTGTTCCTCCTCGCCCCTGGTTCGTTCCTCGAGTCGAGCGGTTGGGGCTGGCGCATCGGCTTCTGGATCGGTCCGGTGCTCGGCCTCTTCATCATCTTCCTGCGGCGCAACATCCCCGAGAGCCCGAGATGGCAGATCACGCACGGGCAGGAGGACGAGGCCGAGCGCAACGTCCGCCGCATCGAGCAGGAGGTCGAGGCCGAGTCCGGCACGCGGCTCGAGCAGCTGCCGGACGACAAGGCCATCGAGATCACGCAGAGCGAGAGCATCCCCTTCAGCAAGGTCGCCTACGTCTTCATCCGGCTCTACCCGAAGCGCACGATCGTCGCGTTCACGATGATGGTGACGCAGTCGTTCCTCTACAACGCGATCTTCTTCAGCTACGCCCTCGTGCTGTCGAACTTCTACGGCATCCCGGGCGGCAACGTGGGGTACTACTTCTTCCCCTTCGCGATCGGGAACCTGCTCGGGCCGATCGTGCTCGGGCCGCTGTTCGACACGATCGGCCGCAAGCAGATGATCTTCGCCACCTACGGCATCGCCGGTGTCGTCCTCGCGATCTCCGGAGCGCTGTTCCAGGCCGGGGCGCTGAACGCGGTGACCCAGACGATCTTCTGGTGCGTGTCGTTCTTCTTCGCCTCGGCGGGTGCGTCATCGGCGTACCTGACCGTGAGCGAGACCTTCCCCCTGCAGGTGCGAGGCCAGGCGATCTCGTACTTCTTCTCGATCGGCCAGCTCGTCGGGGCCTTCGCGCCGACCATCTTCGGCATCCTCGTCGGGGCCGGCAAGGACCGGAATCCGCTCGCCGTCGGCTACTACTTCGGCGCCGGGATGATGATCGTCGGCGGCATCGTGGCGCTGCTCTTCGGCGTCAGCGCTGAACGCAAGAGCCTGGAAGAGATCAGCGACATCAACTTCATGGCGGACGCCAAATGAGCGACGAGCAGCAGAACCACTCGGGCCGGGTGGTGGTCGGGGTCAGCCCGACCAGCGGATCCCCCGCCGCGCTGCGGTGGGGCGCGGCGGAGGCCGGACGGCTCGGTGCGCCGCTCGTCGCCCTGAGCGCCTGGCGCCCTCCCCGCGCGCCGATCGCACCGGGCGGGCGGCCGCCCGCGATCACGTACGACTCCCGTCAGGCGGTCGACGAGGCGCGCAGCCGGCTCGCCGATCAGGTGCGCGACGCGCTCGGCGACGAGGTGGAGGTCGTGACGGAGGTGGTCCACGGCAGCACCTTCCGGGTGCTCCTGCAGGCGTCCGAGACCGCCGAGCTGCTCGTGCTCGACGCCCCGTCGCGGCTCGAGCTGCCCGAAGGCCCGACGCTCGCGCGCCGCCTGATCTACAACGCGGAGTGCCCGGTGGTGCTCATGCCGCCCAAGATCCTGGGCTGACGCAGCAGCCTGGCCGGGCGATTCAGTCGAGCAGCCCGACCAGCCGGTAGACCGCGCCGGCCGGGCCGACGGTGCCGCGGAGGGGCTGCCGCCCGTCGCAGACGAAGATGCGGCGCAGCAGCGCCTCGACGTCGGCAGCGACCCGCGGCCGCTCCTCGGTCCAGACCCGCCAGACGTCCTCGGCCCACGCCCGCGTGGCGGTGGCGTGCCCGGTGCTCGAGCCGATGCGCACGCCCTGCTCGGCGACGTCCCGCACGGTGAACCGGGCGCGGCCGACCGGCGGCTCGAAGATCGGCCACCACTCCTCCGCGTGCCCCATGGAGTGGTGGATCACCCGCACCTCGTCGCCCGAGAAGCCGTGCTCCAGGGCGAGCCAGAGCCCGGCGAGCGCGTAGCCGAGACGGATCGGGGTGGTCGGGCGGCCCGCGTGCTGCGCCCCGTAGGCGTCGACCGAGAGCTGGTGGTAGCGGAGCATCACCGGGTGCTGGAACTCGAAGCCGGACACCTCCGCGTAGATGGCCGCGCACTCTGCTGAGGCGTTCATCGGGATCGCCGGGGCCGCCGCCTCGACGGGCAGCACGAGTCCGCAGCCCGTGCATTCCGTCGTGCGCCGCACCCCCTCAGCCTGCCACCCGCCGGCTGGTACCTCGGTTCATGCGTCGCCGCGCGCCTCCTGCAGCGCCGCCTCGAGGCGCTCGACCTTCCCCGTCAGCTCGCCGGTGTGCCCGGGGCGGAGGTCGGCCTTCAGCACCAGCGAGACCCGCGGCCCGTACTCCTGGACGGCCAGGGTCGCCCGCTTCACCACGGCGAACACCTCGTCCCACTCCCCCTCCAGGGTCGTGAACATCGCGTCCGTGCGGTTCGGGAGCCCCGACTCGCGGACGATCCGCACCGCGGCCGCCACCGCGTCGTGGACGGAGCCGCCCGCCCCCACGCCACCCGTCGGACTCACCGAGAACGCCACAAGCATGGACGGACGGTACCGGATGCCGCTTCCAGCCGTCCGGGTGCAGGGTGGCCCCATGCACCTCGATGCGGCAGAGATCCGCGGCCGGGCCGCCCGCACGCTCGAGGAGCGGATCGGGCCGGCCCGCACCCCCGAGGCGATGTCCCTCACCGTCACCGCGCGCGACGTCCCCGGCGAGCCGGTGCCGTTCGCCGAGGCGCTCGACTGCCCGTTCGCGCCCGTTGCGGCGGGCGACTGGTGGGGCACCCCGTGGTCCACCCGGTGGTTCCGCATCCGCGGTGGGATTCCCGACGGCTGGCCGCTCGAGGACGTCGAGGTGGTCGCCGAGCTCGGGTTCCGCGCCGAGCAGACCGGCTTCCAGCTCGAGGGCCTGGCGTACGCGCCGGACGGACGGCGGGTGAAGGGCGTGCATCCGGCGTCTCGCTGGATCCCCGCGGATCGAGTGCTCGACGACCGCGGCGCGATCGACCTGCTCATCGAGGCCGCCGCGAACCCGGTCGTGCTCCCGGTGTCGTCGCACGGCATCCCGGTCGCGTTCCGCCCGACCCTGCTCGGCGACCCGGCGACCGCCGGCGACGATCCGCAGTACCGGTTCGAGGGCGTGCACGTCGTGCGCCGCGACCCGGCGGTCGTCGAGCTGTTCGCCGACCTCGAGGTCGCCCTGCAGCTCGAGGCCGAGCTGCAGCCCGGGTCGACCCGGGCCTGGGCCCTGCTGTCCGGGATCGAGCGCTGCCTCGACGTGCTGGACGGCGGACCGATCGCCGGGACCGTGGGCCGCGCGCGTGCCGTGCTCGCGAGCGCGGTCGACTCCCCCGCCTCGCCGCACGGCCACCGCATCAGCGCCATCGGCCACTCGCACATCGACTCGGCCTGGCTCTGGCCGTTCCGGGAGACCCGGCGCAAGGTCGCGCGGACGATCGCGAACGTGCTGCACCTGCTCGACACGGATCCGCAGCTCCGCTTCACGATGTCGTCCGCGCAGCAGCTCGCATGGCTGCAAGGAGGACGCGCCCGACCTCTTCGCCCGCATCCGCCCCTACGTGGAGCAGGGCCGATTCCTGCCCGTCGGCGGCATGTGGGTCGAGTCGGACACGAACATGCCGAGCGGCGAGTCCCTCGTGCGTCAGCTCGTCGAGGGCGGCGAGTTCTTCGAGCGGGAGCTCGGCGTCGACGGCACCGACATCGGCTGGCTGCCCGACTCCTTCGGCTACCCGGGGGGCCTGCCGCAGATCCTCCGGCAGGCGGGCGCGCGCCGCTTCGTCACGCAGAAGATCTCCTGGAACCGCACGAACCGGTTCCCGCACCACACCTTCCGCTGGGAGGGCATCGACGGCAGCGTCGTGCTCACCCACTTCCCGTCCGCCGACACCTACAACTCGGACCTCTCGGGGCACGACCTCGCCTGGGCCGAGGCGAACTTCGCCGACAAGGCGGGCTCGAACCGCTCGCTCGTGCCGTTCGGCTACGGCGACGGCGGCGGCGGCCCGACGCGGGAGATGATGGCCCGCGCCCGGCGGACCGCCGACCTCGAGGGCTCGCCGCGGGTGGCGGTCGAGGCCCCGGCCGCGTTCTTCGCCGCGATCGAGCGGGAGTTCCCCGAGCCGCCCGTCTGGTCCGGCGAGCTGTACCTCGAGTTCCACCGCGGCGTGCTCACCTCGCAGGCGGCGATGAAGGAGGGCAACAGGGCCGCGGAGGCCGCGCTCCACGACGCGGAGCTGTGGGCCGCGACCGCCGCGGTCCGCACAGGGGTCCGCCTATCCCCAGGAGGAGCTCCGGGCGCTCTGGCGCCGTCTGCTGCTGCTGCAGTTCCACGACGTGCTGCCCGGCTCCGGCATCGCCTGGGTGCACGACGAGGCCCGCTGCGAGTTCCGGGCGATCCGCGCCGAGGCCGACAGCCCTGACGGCCACCGCCCTCGGGCACCTGGGGCCCGGCGACGCGGTCGCCAACCCCTCCCCCTTCGCGCAGGACGGCGTCCCGCCGATGTCCGTCGCGGACCGGGCGGCACCGGCCGACCCGGTCTCCGTCGACCCGGACGGCGCCGGCTGGCGCCTCGCGAACGCCCGCCTGACCGTCCGGATCGACGGCGCGGGGCTCGTCCGCTCCCTCGTGGACGCCGCATCCGGCCGGGAGCTCGTCGCTCCGGGCGGCCGCGTCGGGCTGCTGCAGCTGCACCCCGACCATCCCGTGCGCTGGGACGCCTGGGACCTCGACGGCTACTACCGGAACACCGTGCAGGACCTCGACGCGGTCGACGCGATCGAGGCGACGACCGACGACGAGGGCGCCGTCGTACGGGTCCGCCGCTCGGTCGGCGACACCCGCATCCTCCAGACGCTCCGGCTGCGCCCCGGCGCCGCCGTGCTCGACCTCGGCGTGGAGGTCGACTGGCAGGAGACGGAGCGGATCCTGAAGGCGTCGCACGACCTCGACATCGCGCCCGAGACCTGGGCCGCGGAGACGCAGTTCGGCCACATCCACCGGCCCACCCACGCGAACACGAGCTGGGACGCCGCGAAGTTCGAGGCCTGCGCCCACCGCTGGATCCACCTCGGCGAGGGCGCGTTCGGCATCGGGATCGCGAACCGGCGCACCTACGGGCACGAGGTGCGCCGGGTGAGCGGGATGGACGCCGAGCCGTGGACCGTCGCCCGGCTCTCGCTGCTGCGTGCACCCCGCTTCCCGGATCCCGACACCGACCGGGGCGAGCACCGGTTCGCGTGGTCGATCGGCGCCGCCCCCGGGATCGGCGACGTGGTCGAGCAGGGCTGGCGCCTCGCCCACCCCCTGCGGCAGGCGGGCGCCCCGGCCGCCGCCCTCGTCGGCAGCGACGACCCGGACGTCGTGATCGACGCGGTGAAGCTCGCGTTCGACGGCTCCGGCGACGTCGTCGTCCGGCTGCACAACGCCGCGGAGGGCCGGCGCACCGCCCGGCTGCGGCTCGGCTTCGACGCCGCAGGGCAGCAGCTCGTCGACCTCCGCGAGCGCTCGCTGCCCGATGCCGCCGACCCGGCCGCCGGCATCCCGCTGCCGCCCTTCCGCTTCGCCACCGTGCGGATCCACCGTGCCTGATTCGCCCGCCCCGGATTTGACAGGATCGATGCCGTGACCACCGTCCACACCCTCTCCCGAGTCCTCGCCCCCGCCCTCACCACCGGCGGCCTCCTCGCCGGCTACGGCACCGCCAGAGCGACCGGCGTCCGCGCGCTCGGCGGCGTCGTGCTCGCCGTCTTCGGCGCCGGTACCTTCGTCGTCGTGAACCGCGCGGTCGGCCCGGTCCGCGCCGGCGCGGTGACGGCCGCGTACCTCGGCGCGTTCGGCGGCTCCCATCCGCTCGCGAAGCGGCTCGGGGCGTGGGAGTCGGTGTTCGCCGTCGCCGCGGGCGCCGCGGTCGTCGCCGCCGTGGTCGGCTGAGCCGGTGACCTACTCGATCGTCGCGCGGGATCCCGCGACCGGGCCATGGGCGTCGCCGTGCAGTCGCACTGGTTCGGCGTCGGCTCGGTCGTCCGCGCGGCATCAGCCGGGCTCGGCGCAGTCGCGACCCAGGCGATGCCGCAGGTGCAGCACAAGCCCCGCGCGCTCGCGATGCTCCGCGACGGGCGCTCCGCGGCGGAGATCATCGCCGCCCTCGTCGAGGGCGACCCGGCCTCCGCCTACCGTCAGTTCGCCGTCGTCGACGCGTCAGGGTCTCGCGGTCGCGCACACCGGCGCGTCCTGCGTCGCCGGCGGCCGGCCAGGCGAGCGGCGAGGGCTACGTCTGCCAGGCGAACATGATGCGCTCGGCCGACGTGTGGCCGGCGATGGCCGAGGCGTACGAGGCGACGATCGGCCGGGGCCTCGGCGCCGCGCTGCTCGCCGCGCTCGACGCCGCCGAGCTGGCCGGCGGCGACCTCCGCGGGCGGCAGGCCGCGGCGATCCTCATCGTGCCGGCGGAGGGGGCGGATGCCGACCGCCTGCTCGACGTGCGCGTCGAGGACTCGCCCGAGCCGCTCGCAGGAGCTGCACCGCCTGGTGGCGCTGAACGGGGCCTACCTGCTCGCCGACCAGGGCGACCAGCTGCTGGCCGGCGGGGACTTCGCCGCTGCCGCCGACCGGTACGTCGCAGCGCTACGAGTCCGCGCCCGACACCGTCGAGCTGAGGTTCTGGGCCGGCCTCGGCCTGATCGACCGCGGGCATGTCCGACCGCGGGCTCGTGCTGCTGAAGGAGACGATCGACGCGGACGCGAGCTGGCACGAGATGCTGCGCCGCCTCTCCCCCGAGATCGTGCCCTCCGCGCCCGAGGCGCTGCGCCTGCTCGGCGCCTGATCGCGCCGCTCCAGACCTGAGCCGGGTCGGCTCACTTTCGTCCCGGATCGGGAATGCCGCGCCCCTCCTGCGTTGACTTGAGTCGAAGGCACTCAAGTTCCACAGGAGGATCCTTTGCCTGAGTACTTCGGCTCTGCTGCCGGTGACGGCTCGTTCGACGAGTTCCTCGCCCCGCATGCTCTCAGGCCAGCGGTCCGCATCGACGGGCCGGCCCATCGACATCAGCCGCCTGCTCAGCCAGCGGACCCACGAGTCGTGGTCGGCGCGCCGTGCGCTTCGCCGTCGAGCACGGCCACGCGCGAGGTCGACGCGCTCCACCTGCTGCGCGCCCTCGTGCTCGGCGAGCAGGGCCGCACGGCCCTGTCGCGCCGCCGGCATCGACGTGGACGGCCTGCTGTCCGCCATCGAGGAGCGCATGCCCGCCGGTGGCGAGCGCGTCGGCCGGCACCCCCGCCTGACCGCCGACGGGCAGCGCGCGCTGCTCGAGGCCGCGCAGGTCGCGCGCGCCTTCGGCTCCACCTACGTCGACCCCGAGCACCTGTTCTTCGCCTTCGTCGCGAACCAGCAGCGGCCGCCGGCCAGCTGCTCGCCGCCTTCGGCGTCACGCCCGAGTCGCTGCAGCGCATCGCCCAGGGCGCCGCCGCGACCGGCGCGCCGCAGGGCGCCGAGTCCGAGACCGACACCCCGACGCTCGACAAGTTCGGCACGCGACCTCACCGCCCGCGCCCGCGAGACGGCCTCGACCCGGTGATCGGCCGCGCGCTCGAGATCGAGCAGACCGTCGAGATCCTGCTGCGCCGCACCAAGAACAACCCCGTGCTGATCGGCGAGCCCGGCGTCGGCAAGACCGCGATCGTCGAGGGCCTCGCCCAGCGCATCGCCGACGGCGACGTGCCCGAGGCGCTGCGCGGCAAGCGCGTCGTCGCCCTCGACCTCGCCGGCATGGTGGCGGGCACCCGCTTCCGCGGCGACTTCGAGGAGCGCCTCACGAAGGTCGTCGACGAGATCGCCGCGCACAAGGACGAGCTGATCGTCTTCCTCGACGAGCTGCACACCGTCGTCGGCGCCGGTTCCGGCGGCGAGGGCGGCATGGACGCGGGCAACATCCTGAAGCCCCGCCTGGCCCGCGGCGACCTGCACCTCGTCGGCGCGACGACGCTCAAGGAGTACCGCCGCATCGAGAAGGACGCCGCGCTCGAGCGCCGCTTCCAGCCCGTGACGGTCGGCGAGCCCTCCGTCGAGGACGCCGTCCGCATCCTGGACGGGCCTCAAGCCCCGCTACGAGGAGCACCACGGCGTGCGCTACACCGACGAGGCGGTCCGCGCCGCGGTCGAGCTGTCGCACCGCTACGTGACCGACCGGTTCCTGCCCGACAAGGCGATCGACCTGATCGACCAGGCCGGCGCCCGCCGTCGCCTCGCCCTCGGCGGCCGGGTCGACGTCGCCGTCGCTGCAGCCGCCCGGCTCGCCGACCTCGAGGCGGACAAGGACCACGGCCGTCGCCGACGAGCGCTACGAGGAGGCGTCGCGGCTCCGCGACGAGATCGAGGCGCGTCCAGCAGCGGATCGCGCAGCGGCGCACCCGGCCGACCCCGCCGATGAGGTGAGATCGGCGCGGCGGAGATCGCCGAGATGATCTCGCGCGCCACCGGCATCCCGGCCTCACGGCTCACCGAGGGCGACCGCGCGCGGCTCGCGAAGCTCGAGACCGAGCTGCACGACGCGGGTCATCGGGCAGGACGACGCCGTCGCGGCGATCGCGAAGGCCGTCCGGCGCAGCCGCACCGGCATGGGCGACCCGCGCCGTCCGGTCGGCAGCTTCCTGTTCCTCGGCCCGACCGGCGTCGGCAAGACCGAGCTGGCGAAGGCGCTCGCGTCGAGCCTGTTCGGCGACGAGAGCGCGATGCTGCGCTTCGACATGAGCGAGTTCGGCGAGCGGCACACCGTCAGCCGGCTGGTCGGTGCCCCTCCCGGGTACGTCGGCTACGACGAGGCCGGCCAGCTGACCGAGCGCGTGCGCCGCAACCCGTACTCGGTGATCCTGCTCGACGAGATCGAGAAGGCGCACCCCGACGTGTTCAACCTGCTGCTGCAGGTGCTCGACGACGGTCGCCTGACCGACGGCCAGGGCCGCACGGTCGACTTCCGCAACACGGTGATCATCATGACGTCGAACATCGGCGGCGAGTTCCTCGCCGTCGCGGAGCGGGGCGCTGGGCTTCGTCCGGCGTCGGGACGACGGGTCGGGCTTCGGCTCGGACAAGGCCCTGCGCGACCGCGTGCATGGGCAAGCTGCGCGAGGCGATGCGTCCCGAGTTCCTGAACCGGATCGACGAGATCGTGCTGTTCCGCAAGCTCGACGCCGCGCAGATCTCGCCAGATCGTGCGCCTGCTGCTCACCGACACCGCGGCGCGGCTCGCGAGCCGGCACATCGTGCTGCACGGTGACGGAGGCGGCGGTGGACCTGGATCGCCGAGCACGGCTACGAGCCGGAGTACGGGCGCCGGCCCGCTGCGCCGGCTGATCCAGCGCGAGGTCGAGGACCGGATCGCGGACCTGATGGTCACGCGCGACCTCGAGGACGGCGACACGGTCGCGATCGACGCGGTCGACGGCGAGATCGTCGCCACCCTCGAGCACCAGGCGGCCGCGCTCGCGGCCTAGGCGCTCTCCACGGACCGTGCTCGTCGCTCAGCGGCGAGCACGGTCTGCTCGAGCAGCACGGCCACCGTCATCGGGCCGACCCCACCGGGCACCGGCGTGATCAGACGCGCCCGTTCCCGCGCGACGTCGAACTCGACGTCGCCGACGCCGCCGGGGCTGTAGCCGGCGTCGATGACGACGGCGCCCTCCTTGATCCACTCCCCGCGGATGAGGCCCGGCAGACCCACCGCCGCGACCACCAGATCGGCTCGAGCGACGTGCTCGCCGAGATCCCGGGTGTGCACGTGGCACATCGTCACCGTGGCGTCACGGGCGAGCAGCAGCACGCTGAGCGGCCGCCCGAGGATCGGCCCCTGGCCGACGACGACCGCCTCCGTGCCCTGCAGCGGCACGTCGTAGGCGTCGAGCAGCCGCAGGATGCCGCCGGGCGTCGCCGAGGCGAACCCGGGCTCGCCGAACGCCATCGTGGCGAACGACCGGTGGGTCACCCCGTCGACGTCCTTCGCGACGTCGATCGCCTCGAACGCGGCCCGCTCGTCGATGTGCGGCGGCACCGGATGCTGCAGCAGGATGCCGTCCACCCCGTCGTCGGCGGAGAGCCCCTCGATCTCGGCGACGAGGGTCGCGGTGTCGATGGACGCGGGCAGGTCGAGCCGCCGCGGCTCCATCCCCACCGAGACCGCCCGGTTCACCTTCATCCGCACGTACGAGTGCGACGCCGGGTCGTCGCCGACGAGCACGGTCGCGATGCAGGGCGCCCGGTGCCCGTCCGCCTGCAGCCGGGCGACGCGCTCGGCGACGCCCTCCAGCGTGCGCGCGGCGAGGGCGCGACCGTCGATCAGGTCAGCCGGCATGCCGTCTCCTCCTGCGAGGAGCACCCAGGCGGGCGATGCTCCGACTCCACTCCCCGGTAGTCACCTACCCACGCCAGTCGTCTGCCGTCCACGCTAGCCGACGGGCGGCGAGCCGGGCGGCCGGGGCCGATAGTGCCTGCGGTGAGCGACAGCACGCTGCCGATCCCGCGCCAGGCGCCGCGGCCCGTCCCGCGCGCCACATCGCGCCAGGCCCCGAGGCCCGTCCCGCGCGCCGTCGTCGCTCCTGCACGACGTCGTCCGGCGGCGTCGCCGTCGCTCGCGCGGCGCCGCTGGGGCTTCGCCTCGGCGTTCGTGCTGATGCTCGCGACGCTGCCGCTCCACCTGCTCGGGCTGGCGCTGATCGCGCTCGAGGTGCTCTCGCCCTCGATCGACGGCACCGCACCGCTGTTCTTCGGCGGCGTCGGGCTCGCCCAGCTGCTGCTGCTCACCGCGGTCGCCACCGTCGGTCAGCTGATCGGCGGCGGCACGGACCGGTGGCGCCGCCGCATGGCGTTCGCCTGCCTCAACGCCTCCTCGTCGTGCTCGCCGCCGGTGCGGGGTGGCTGCTGCTGCTGCGCTAGTGCTTCGGCGGCGGCGTGTGCACCGGCTTCGGTGACGGGGTGGGCGAGGGCGCAGGCGAGTGCGTCGGGGTGGGCGACGGCCGGGGCGGCCTGTCGGCTTCGGCGCGTAGTGCGGCAGCGCGTCGGCGTGCAGGATGGCGCGTGCCCCCGTACAGGTACTGCGAGTCGGGGAACGCCCAGCCGGTGGCGCCGCCATAGATCTGGTTCGCCGCGGTCTGGATACCCTTCCAGACGCAGTGCCGCTCGATCGCGGACTGGGTGCTGCCCGCTCAGCCCGCAGTACGGGAAGCCGTAGACGTCGCGGAGGTTCGCGAAGCCGTTGGCGTTGCCGATCCAGACGGCCGTGGTGACCTTGGAGGTGCTGCCGATCGCCCAGGTGTCCTTCGCGTTGTCCGTCGTCCCCGTCTTGCCGAACTCGTAGAGCCCGTCGGCCGTCTGGTCGCCGTACATGGTGCCGCCGGCGATCACGCCGTGCAGGGCGTACGCGACGGCGGTCGCGACGCCGGCCGGCACGGTGCGGCGGCAGTGCGCCTTCGGTACCGCGATCGGTGTGGCCGTCCGGGTCGGTGATGGCGTCGATCGCGATCGGGTCGCACGTCACCCCGTGGTTCGCGATGGTCGCGTACGCGGTGGCCATGTCGATCGGAGCGACTGAGCTCGCACCGCCGATCACCATCGCCGGCACGGTGGAGAGCTTGCCGCCACGCGCGTTCGTCGCGTCCATCGACTGCGCCAGGTCGCGGATGTGGCAGAGGTCGCTCTCCTCGCCGAGCGAGGCGAAGACGCCGTTCACGGAGCCGGCGGTGCCGGCCATGACCGTGTAGTTGCCCTTCTCGCTCGGCTCGTCGTTGCCGACGTGCCAGGCCTTGTCGTCGTAGTCCGGCGATCCGCACTTCGCGAAGGTCGACGCGGGGATGGTCCGCGGGTTGCCGTTCACCGTCTGGTAGAGCGTGTGCCCCGTCTTCAGCCAGTCGATCAGGGGGAAGAGCTTGAAGGTCGATCCCGGCTGCGGGCCGCCGCCGGCGCCGAGCGCCATGTCGACGTTGTAGTTCACCGCCGAGTAGCGCGAGCTCGCTGCCGCCACGGGATCCGCTCGCGTCGTAGTCCTTGTTCTGGACCATCGAGACGACCCGCCCGTGCCGGGCTGCACGGACACCGCGGCGCCGCCGACGTCGAAGTGGTTCGTCGACTTCGGCACGTAGGTGTCCATGACCTTCTGCGCGGTGCGCTGCAGGTCGAGGTTCAAGGTCGTCGTGACCTTCCAGCCCTTCGTCTGCAGGTTCGCCTCACGGATCGTCGGCGTCGCGCCGAAGGTCGGATCCGTCTCGAGCACGTTCTTCACGTAGTCGCAGAAGAACCCTGCGACGCCGGCCGCGTCGCAGCCGGTGGGCGGCGCCGTGAGGTGGGTGGTGATGGGCGCTGCCACCGCGTCGCGGTAGGCCGCGGCGGAGATCATGCCCTGCTCCCGCTCGACGGCGAGGATGTGGTCGCGACGGTCGGTCGCGGCCGGCAGGTTGGCCTTGTCGTCGAGCCGGAAGTGATCGGGGTTGTTGACGATCGCGATCAGCGCTGCGGCCTGCGGCACGGTGAGCTGCTTCGCCTGGACGCCGAAGTAGTACTCGGCCGCGGCCTCGATGCCGTACACGCGGCCGCCGAAGCCGGCGATGTTGAGGTAGCCGAGCAGGATCTCGTTCTTCGTGTACTTCTTCTCGAGCCCGATGGCGAGCCGCATCTCCCGGACCTTGCGCCCTGCGGACGGATCGATGCACTCCTCGTACGCCGCCTGCGACTTCGTGGCGTCGGTGATCGTCTCGGACTGCTGCACGCACACGTTCTTCACGTACTGCTGCGTGATCGTCGAGGCGCCCTGCAGCGACTTGCCGAGCACGTCGGCGACCGCGGCCCGCACGATGGCGTTCGCGTCGACCCCGCCGTGGTGGTAGAACCGCACGTCCTCGCCGGCGATCGCCGCGTCCTGCACGCTGAGCGGCACCGAGTCCCAGGGGATGACGACACGGTTCTGCGCGTAGAAGGACGCGAGGAGCACCGGCTTGCCGTGCGAGGTGGCGTAGATGGAGGTCCGCTGCTGGAGCGCGCCGATCTTCAGGTCGCCGGGCAGCGCCTCGAAGAGGCCGATCCCCTGCTTCGCGCCCGCGCCGGAGAGCGCGACGGCGGGCGTGAGGAGGACGGCGACGAGCACGCCGGCGATGCCGGCGACGGCGAAGAACGCGAGGAGGGAGGACAGCATCGTCCCTATCCGGCGCCCCGAGGGGGTAGTGGGCACCCGGGAATGGTACAGAATGCAAGCCGCCACGCCGGGATTCCGCAGATTCTTCCTTGAATCGGGGATCGCTCCGCGCTCGACGGGGTTGACTCGCGGCATGGCACACGACCTCGTCCGCCCCCGTTCCGGCCGCGTGATCGCGGGCGTCTGCGCCGGGCTCGGCCGCCGCTTCGGGCTCTCGCCCTGGCTCGTCCGCGCCCTGTTCCTCGCGTCGCTCCTGCTGCCGGGGCCGCAGGCCGTGATCTACCTGGTGCTCTGGATCCTCGTCCCGGCCGAGCGCGACTGACGGCCGCGCCGCACGCTCAGTCGGGCAGGTGCGGATGGAACGCGGTTGCACCCGGCGCGGACACCGCGTTGTGGACGAGCTCGATACCGAGGGCGGCGAACGGCGCCGCGTCGAGCACGATCGAGACGGCCCGCGCGAGCGCGGCGTGGTCGCCGTCGTCCCCGACGAAGACCTCGCCGTCCTCGTTCACGTGCGGGAGCGCGACGCGCGCCCGCAGGCCCAGCGGGTCCGCCACCCGGATGCGGATCGCCGCGGTCACCGTGATGGACCCGTCCTCGTGCACCGTCGGCTGCTGCACCCGATCGACCATCCCACGACGCTAACGCCCTCCAGCAGCCCTCGTTCCGATAGAACGAGGCGACAATTTTTCGAAACTATCGGAGGCCTCTCGCCCCGGAACGGCGCGGAAGAGGGCCCAATCGGCCGCCCGAAGTGCTCGAATCGCAACCTTCCGGGGCGCGTCGTTCGTTGACACCGGGCGGTCTGCGACAGAGACTGTGCACGCAGGAGGACGCCCGTGGACGTTCGCGCCCCGACCCTTCGAAACTTTCTATTCGACGACGAATGCGATGGATCGGCAGAGGCGCGGCCATCGGAGAGGATCCTGTAATGGCATCACAGCCCAACGGCGCCGGTTTCAGCCGGCGCACCCTGCTCGCGGGTGCAGGCGGAGTCGCTGCGGCGACGCTGCTCGCCGCGTGCAGCACCGGAGGAAGCAAGAGCGGCGGAAGCGGCAACGCCTCCAAGCCGCTGAAGTTCTGGAACATGCCCTGGGGCCCGGCTGCCTTCCTCACGGAGGACAAGCGGATCGTCGCGGCGTACAAGCCGAAGAGCGGCTTCGGGAACGTCACCTACCAGCAGATCCAGTGGGCGAACTTCACGCAGACGTTCTCCACGGCGGTCGCCGCGAACAACGGCCCGGCGGTCAGCTCCGGCGGTGGCACGACGGCGTTCGAGTTCGAGTCCCAGGGCAAGATCGCCTACGCGGACAACCTGCTCGACAGCTGGAAGAAGAACGGCATCTACGACGACTTCCTCCCGGGCCTCGTCGACACCCTGAAGACCTCGAACGGCTACGCCGCGGTGCCCTACAACCTGGACATGCGTCTCCTCTGGTACCGCAAGGACCTCATGGACAAGGCCGGGGCAACCGTCCCCACCGACTGGACGTCCTTCGAGGCGGCATGCGCCAAGCTGAAGAAGATCGGCGTCTACGGCTACGGCACCCGCTCCGGGGCCGGCGCCTTCACGGGATTCCACGTGCTCGTGTCGCACATGATCAACAACGGTGGCGGTCTGTACGGGCCCGACCAGAAGCCGAACTGCGTCACCCCCGAGAACATCGAGGCGATCGACTGGGTGCTCGGCCTCGTCAAGAACGGCTACGTCGACCCGCGAAGCGCTACGTACACGTCGCAGAACTTCTACGACCAGATCAGCGCCGAACAAGTTCGGCATGGCCTGGGACGGGGCCGGTGCTCCCGCGAGCGTCAGCGCGACTGCGGCGCCGCAGCTCCAGGTCGCCAGCCCGCTGAGCGGCCCGAGCGGCAAGAAGGGTGCGCTGTACTTCCCGAACAACATCATGATGTACAAGAACACCCCGAGCCAGAAGGCGTCCGAGGCGTTCCTCACGTACTACTACCAGAACATGAAGACGCTCTGGACGAAGAAGACCGGCATCGGCCTTCCTCCGCTCAAGTCGATCGCGACGGCGGCCTATGCCAACGACCCGATCTCGACGAAGATCATCAACGAGTGGCAGCCCATCTCGAAGACGTGGGGCGCCCCCGGCAGCAACACGGTGTTCCTCGGTGTGACGAAGGTCGACGGCACGCAGCCTGGGATCGACTTCACCCAGGCGGTACTCTCGGGGAAGACGACCGCGAAGGCGGCGCTCCAGAAGCTGCAGAGCTCGCTCGCGTCCGCATGATCCGGTCGCCTCGTCCTCTGGACGCGGCACCTGAGAAGGAGTCCTGAATGGCAGTCGACACGGTTGTCGGCCGGCTTGACAAGGCGAAGCGTGGCGTGGGGGTGTCCGGCCGTGGGCCGGGCACCCCCGGTGCGCGTCGCAGTCGGTCGCCGCTGGGGCGCGCGGGACTGACGCTGGTGCTGTTCGCGCTGCCGTCGCTCGTCCTGCTCCTCCTGCTGAATCTCTTCCCCGTCATCTACTCGTTCATCCAGTCCTTCCAGGACGGAACGCCGTCGACGCTGCCGACCGAGGCGAACTTCGTCGGACTGCAGAACTACGTCAACGTCCTCACGTCCGACCAGTTCCTCCAGTCCACGCTCTTCACGGTCATCTTCACGGTCGTCGGCGTGTTCGGGTCCTGGCTCGTCGGCCTCGCGCTCGCTCTGCTGCTGCGCACCCGTATCCCGGCCGGCGGGCTCTTCAAGGTGCTGCTGCTGCTGCCCTGGATCGTGCCGGTGGTCGTCTCGGCGACCTCGTGGAACTGGCTCGTCGCGACGCCGCAGAGCCCGATCCCGATGATCCTCGCCAACTTCGGGCTCGGGGACGTGAACTTCCTCGGCGACCCGATCCTCGCCAAGATCCTGGTCTGCGTCTTCAAGGTCTGGATCAGCTTCCCCTTCATGATGATGATGATGGCGTCGGCGCTCGCGAGCGTGGACAACAACGTCTACGAGGCCGCGAGGATGGACGGTGCCAGCCCCTGGCAGGCGTTCACCGGCGTGACGCTGCCGATCATCTCGAGGACCACGTACATCAGCTGGGTCCTCATGACGATCTTCTGCGTCAACGACTTCCCGACGATCTTCCTGCTCACGCAGGGCGGTCCGAGCGGCGCGACCACGTCCCTGATCATCCTGTCGTACCAGTACGCGTTCCAGAACCTGCAGACGGGCCCTGCGACCGCGGTCGCGTTCATGATGACGGCTGTTCTCGTGATCATCTCGACCCTGCTGTACCAGCGGATCAAGAAGGCGGACATCGAATGAGCGGTCAGCCCATCGCCATCGGCGGCGCGCCCTCGGCCACCCTCGGCAGGGTCAAGCGCACGAGCGCGAAGTCGCGGGAGCAGAAGGGCCAGTGGTGGCGCTTCCTGCTCATCCTGGTCGTGACGCTGGTCGTGATCACCCCGATCCTGGCCGTGTTCTACCTGGCCACGCAGCCGGGGCAGAACAGCAAGGTCACAGGGTTCACGTTCGAGAACTTCGTGCGGATCTTCGGCGGCACGGACGTGCTCCTCTGGCTGGGCAACAGCCTGATCGTCGCGCTGGTGACCGTGCTCTTCTCGGTCTCCATCGCCGCGCCGGCCGGCTACGTGCTCTCTCGCCTGCGGAACCGGCTCGTGTCCGGGTACTCACTGGTGCTCTTCGTGGTCCAGGCACTCCCGGTCGTGACTGCGGCCATCCCGCTGTTCATCACCTTCTCGGTGCTCGGCCTCGTGAACACGCTGCCGGGCGTCGCGATCGTCTACATCGGATCGACCATGTCGGTCGCGATCTGGATGATGGCGGCGTACTTCGACTCCATCCCGATCTCCCTCGAGGAGGCCGCCTGGATGGACGGCGCGAGCGTGTTCGGTGGCTTCCGCCGGATCGTGCTGCGGAACTCCCTGCCGGGCGTCCTGTCGACGGCGATCTTCTCGTTCCTCCTCGCGTGGAACGACTACCTGATCGCCCTCCTGTTCCTGCAGGACTCCTCGAAGTACACGATGCCCATCGGTCTGCAGACGTTCTTCCAGCAGAACGCCGCCGACTGGGGCTCCGTCATGGCCGTCGCCGTCGTCATGATGGTGCCGCCCGTGCTGCTGTTCGCCGTGCTGAACAAGTACTTCAGTGTCGGAGGCATCGGCGGCTCGCTTGCCGGACGCTGACGGGTCCGCTGCCCTCGTCGTCCCACCCGCGGTCCGCGCCGCGGTCGACCGGATCATCCCGGCCGACCGCTGGCCGGGCGGGTGGGACGGCGGCGTCTCGGCCTACCTCGCTCATGCGGGTGCGGACCTCGACTGGGCCCGGCCCGCGATCGCTGCCCTGGCCGACCGGCTCGGTCCCGGCTTCGCCGAGCTGACCGCCGACGCGCAGGACCGCACGCTCTCGGAGATCGCCCGGGATCCCGTCGGGGCTGAGGAGCTCGCCGCGCTCCGCCGGCTCTGCTGGGAGGGCTACTACGCGTCGTCCGACGGACGCGTGCCCGCCGGCATCGACATGGTCGGCTTCCGCGCGGTGCCAGCGGGCGTCACCCCGGTCGAGCCGGACCTCGTGCCCGACATCGGGGTCGCCGGCGTGCGGCCCGCCTACGACGCGATCGTCATCGGCAGCGGCCCGGGCGGCGGAGTCGCCGCCGAGGTGCTCACCCGAGCCGGCAAGCACGTGCTCGTGCTCGAGCGCGCGCAGCGGCTGCCGAACGCGGCCCTCCGCGGCGACCACCTGCACGGCAAGCGGAACGCCGTCTACTTCCCGACGGTCGGCCCCGGCCCCGGGCATCCGCGGGTCGCGCAGCTGCCCGAGGGCGACCGGGTGCTCGACGGCACCGACGACGCCTGGCTCTACGGCTTGAACGCCGACGCCATGGGCGGCGGCACCCGGATCTGGCAGGGCATGGCGTGGCGGTTCCTGCCCGAGGACTTCCGGATGCGCACGGAGTACGGCAGCCCCGAGGGCGCGAGCCTGGCCGACTGGCCGGTCGACTACGACGAGATGGAGCCGTACTACTCCCGCGCCGAGCAGCAGCTCGGTGTCGCGGGCGAGGAGGGCGGGCTCACCTCTCGCACCCCGCGGTCGGCCGGGTACCCGATGCCGGCGTTCGGGACGGAGCCCGCGCGCGAGCTGCTGGGCAGCGCCGCGGACCGGCTCGGCTGGGGCTGGGGGCCCATCCCGCTCGCGCTGAACAGCGTGCCGCACGACGGCCGGCCGGCCTGCGTGCGCTGCCCGCAGTGCGTCGGGCACGCCTGTCCCGTGAACGCGAAGAACGGGTCCCACAACACCTTCCTGCCCCGCGCGGCCGCGACCGGCAGGTGCGACGTGCTCTACGACGCCGAGGCGATCCAGGTGCGCGACGGCGCCGGATCCGCGGAGGTCACGGTGATGGCCGCGACCTCGACAGCGGAACCGGTCGAGCTCGTCGTGCGCGCCGACGTCGTCGTCGTGTCCGCCGGCGCCGTCGAGAGCGCCCGGCTCCTGCTGGCGAGCGGCATCGGCAACGACGAGATGGGCCGGCATCTGCACGACCACCGGTTCGTGACGATGCTCTCGATGGTCGACGAGCCGGTGAAGCGGTACGTCGGCCCCGGCCACTCGGTCGCGACGCTGGACCACGTGCACGCCACGACCATCCCGTGGGGCGGCGGCGTGCTGGTCGACCTGATGGGGCTGCTCCCCCTCACCTCGGCGGCGAACCCCATGCCGGGCGTGCCCGGCTGGGGGCAGGGCCACAAGACGTGGATGCGCGAGGACCGGCCCGCGGATGTTCGGCGTGTTCGGGATGGGGCAGGAGATCCCGATGCCGACCTCCCGCGTGACGCTGGCCGAGGTGCGCGACCGGTGGGGCCGTCCCGGCGCGGCCCTGCGCAAGAACGTGCACCGCACCTCGGTCGAGGTCGAGGACGGCATGGCCGTGATGGGTGAGCAGTGGCTCCTCGCCGCCGGCGCCCGAGCGAGATCCATCGGCAGCGCGGTACCGCGACGGCGTCGGCGGCGGGCGAGCACTCGTGCGGGACGGCTCGGATGGGGACCGACCCTGCCCGGTCGGCGACGGATCCGTTCGGTCGCCCCTGGGGCACCCGCCGCATCGTGGTCTGCGACTCGTCGCTGCATCCGACGAACGGGAGCGTGAACCCGACGCTCACGATCGTGGCGAACGCATACCGGGTGGCCGACCACCTCGTGGCGGACTGGCCGCGCTGAGCGCGTCCGGGCAGCGCTGAGCGCGCTCGTCAGGCGGCGAGTGCGATGGCGGGCAGGGTGATGCGTTTCCTGCCGAAGGGTGAGGTCCAGTGGATGACGCCGTCGTCGTCGAGCTCGGCGCACCAGCCGCGTTCCTTCACCTGGTGATGCGCCCGACACAGACACGCCAAGTTGTTCGCGTTCGTCTCCCCGTTCCAGGCCCACGGAATGGTGTGGTCGATGTCGCAGAGGTCCGCGTTGCGGTTGCAGCCCGGGAACCGGCACCGCTCATCCCTGAGCTGCAGGAACCGGCGTAGACGCTGGCGGCACCTCGTAGTGCTCGCGCCCGACCTGGACCACGGTGTCGGTGCCGGGGTCGACGAGGACCCGGAAGAGGCTCGGCGCCTGCGCGGTGAGCCGCCGGGCGGTCTCGGGGTCGATCGGACCGTAGCCCCGCAGGTAGCCCGGCTCGTTCGAGTGGCCCAGCAGGGTCATCACCGGGACGGTGACGTGGACCTGCGGGACGATCGTGAGCGCACCCCAGGTGCGGCGCTCCCGGTTCAGGACCTGCCAATCCGTCGCCTCCGGCAGCACGCCCAGCAGCAGATCGACCGCCGCGTCCGCGCGCAGCTGCCCGATGCACCGGGTCTCGCCCTCCTCGCCGTGCAACGCGATCGCCGCCCGGGTCAGCCGGTCACGGATCGCGACCGCCGACACCGCGTCGATGTACAGATGCAGCCACGCCATCCCGTTCGCGGCCGGCTCGAGCGTCACGTCACTGTCCGCGAGCGCCTTCTTGTGCCGCTCGACCATCTCGTCCGGGTTCATCCGATCCACCAACCGGCGCACCCGATCCTTCGCCTGCCCGATCCCCGCACCCGTGATCAGGCGGATCGCCTCCGCCTCGAACTCCTCGACGAGATCCGGATCGACCTGCTTCGCGCCCTCGACCAGCACCTCCACATGCGACCACGGCAGCGTCCCATCGAGCAGCTTCGCCGTGGTGGCTCCGAACCCCTGATCGAGCGCCAGCGACGTCGTCAGCATCCGCTCGGCCGCGGCCATGCGAGACCCCGGAGATCATCGCGACCTCACGCAGCACGGCCTCGTCGTCGGCACTGCTCCTCCGGCGCCGTCCCCACACCTGCGCGAGGATCCGCGCCCGCTCCAGATGGAGCGCCGCCTGCGTCCGGTGCAGCACCTCGACCGAGTCGAGCAGCTCCCAATCGGACGCGTCGCTCGGGGGTCGATCCAGCAGCCGGCTCCAAGTGGGCGAGCCACACGCTGACGTCGCGATGCGCCGGGAGCCCCTGCTCCTCCGGCTGCTCGACGTCCTCCCCATGCGCTGATACTATCACAACATTCGAACATCATGTTCGAGTGATCGTCACACTCGGGCTGCCTGCGACCACCGCCCCCGACCGATCCGCGAAGGGTGCGCCGGCGGTCGACCTAGGGTCGTGCGGCCGACGCCAGGCGCTTTCGGAGCGATTCCTGGTCGATGGGGAGCGCTGCAAGGAGGGTGGCAGCAGGGTCGGGCTGCTGCTGGTCGAGGAGCGCGAGGAGGATGTGCCGGGCTGTGATGGCTGGCGCCTTCTCCGCAGCCGTGTGGGCGAGGCTCTGCTGGAGGACCGCCTTGGCACCCGAGGTCATCCGCAGGACGTGTCGACCGAGCGGGGGTCGCCGGCCGACTGGAAGGTTTCCGAGGTCGAGCCCGATGGCGGTGAGAGCGTCGCGGTCCAGTCGGTCCGCGGCCTCATGGGCGGCTCCACCATCGACGCCCACGAGGCGCTCGATCGCCTGGTCCTGCAGGAGGGCCAGCAGGAGATGCTCCGTGCCGATCCGTCTGTCGCCGCGGCGCTCCGCTTCGCCTCGCGCATGCTCGACCGCGCTCCGGGCCGAACGGGCGAACCGCTCAAACATCGTTTCCTCGCCTCCCGTGCTTCGCATGGACCGACTGGCGGGTGACGCCGAGGGCGTCACCGATCTGCTCCCACGACCAGCCTGCCCGCCGAGCTTCCGCCACGTGGACGGCTTCGACGCGCTCGGCGAGGCGGTGCAGCGCACCCACGGCGCGCAGGCCGACTGCCGGGTCGGCGGTACGCAGCCCCTCGATGTTCCAGGAGTCCATGAACGTCAGTCTGACTTGACGCCGTACGATCTGTCAAGCCAGCCTGACAACGTGATCGTCGCGATCAGGTCCGCGGCTGCTTCGGGACGCGGCCTCAGTGCGAGCCGAGCTGGTCGGCGTGCTGTCGGCGGATCCGCCTGCCACCACGACAGCGCCCTCCCGGCGCCCCCAGCCGGACTCAGCCCCCTGCGCGCACCTTCTCGACCGCCGCCTCGATCCGTCGCTGCCGCGTCTCGGCGGCCTTCGCGCCCTCGATCGCGGTCACGTGCGCCTTCCGGTGGCTCGGCGCCAGGCGAGCCGAAGGCGTCGGTCACTCCCGCCGCCTCGAGCGCGGCCGCGAAGTCCGCGGGCACCGCGACATCGCGAGGAGCGGCGTCGAGCGCGAGCTCGACGTCGATCGGGATCGTCGCCGGCGATGCCGCTCGCGGCCCGGTGCTCCGAGGAGAAGGGGATGAGCGCCTTGCCGCCCATGATGCCGACCGTGCTGCGGTACCGGTAGCCGTTCACGGCGACCTCGACGGCGGGCCGGCGGCCACCGCCCAGGGCCTCGAGCACCTCGTCCGGCACCGGGACACCGGTGTTCCGGCCGATGAGATGCATCCGGGTCGAGTAGCGCTGCGGATCGGCCATGGGCCGATGCTGCCAGCAGCCGGCGCGACACGGAAGTGCAGCCGGAAGTGGCATCTCGAACACGTGTTCGATTACGATTCCGGCCGTGGCGGAGTGGCATCCCCGGCGTCTCGTCCGGCCGGTCGAGTGGGTGCTCACCGTCCCGGGCCATCCGGAACCGGTCGCCGTCATCCGCCGACTCAAGCTCGCCGGCCGGGTGACGTTCCGGGCGGTGACGTGGGCGCCCAAGTCCGGCGGCCGGGAGCTGATCGGGTACTACCCCGACGGCGACAGCGCCGCGACCGCGGCCTGGCGGCGCTACGTGGAGCAGAACCAGCAGCAGCACGAGCGCGCCAGCCGCACGCACGGCGGCGCCGAACGCGGCTGATCCGCGCGGTCAGCGGCGCCGGCGACGGGACCGGAAGCGGCGCAGCACCCACAACAGCCAGATCACATAGGCGATCAGCACGAGCGCCGCGAACCCGCCCTTCAACGTGAAGACCGCGGCCACGAAGACGACCGTGATCAGCACGGCCGTGAGCACGGCCCAGAGCACCTTCATGCGGTCGGGCGGCGGTTCCGGGCGGCGGACGCGAGTGCGGATGGGCGCCTCAGGCACGGGTCCCTCCCAGCCGGCGGCGGATCGCGCTCCAGATCGCCCAGGACGAGCAGCGCGACGCCGACACCCTCCGCAGCACCCACGATCGTGTCGGTGAACCAGTGGGCGCCGAGCACGACGCGGCTCGCCGCGACGAGCGCCACGTACACCGCGCCCGCGACGCGCATCCAGCGGCGGCGCACGAGGAATCCGCCGAAGGTGGCGATCACGGCGGCGTTCGCGGTGTGCCCGGACGGGAACGAGCCCAGCCCCTCGAAGAAGGCGATCACCGGGCCGGGGCGCTGCACGACCGCCTTCATGGCGATCACCTGACCGGCGCTGACAGCCGAGGCGAGCCCGAAGGCGAGCCCGGGAGCGAGGCCCCACCGCACCACGATCGCGACGCCGAGCGCCGCGGCGACGACGATGCTGACGGGCTGCTCGCCGACGACCGCGAGCACCTGGGACCCCACCTCGATCAGTCCCACGGCCTGCAACGGCTCGAGCGCCGACCGGATGGCGGAATCGAGCGGGATGCCGGGTACTCCCCCGAGGCGCGAGACCGCGAAGCCCGCGAGCCAGCAGCCGGCGAGCAGGCCGGCGCCCGTCAGGATCGCGGCCCTCGCGGCACGCGGCGAGAGCCACTGCACCGGCGCGGGGATCACCGCGGCAGCGTACCCGCCCGGCGCGCGCGGAGGCCGGTCGACGCCGCCGCCGACGCCTCTCGGGCACTCCGGGGACGCGGCGGCGCCATCCGATCGGCTCATAGGAATCGCATGGACGGCGCAATGACGATCCTCGAACGGGGGGCGTGCAATGCTCCCCATGAACGAGAACGAAGCACAGGACGCGGACGGCGTCGAGATCTCCGGGCCCACTGACCAGGGCGAGTCGGGCCAGCAGGGCGAGCACAGCCCCTTCACCGCCGAGGCTGAGCAGGAGCCGGCTGCGGCCGCCGCTCCGACGGACACGGCGGATGTGCCGGCGGCGGCGCCGAAGCCGCGGTCGCGCACCAAGCAGGTCGTGGGATTCGGCCTCGCCGCGGTCGTGCTCCTCGGCGTCGGCGCCGGTGGCGGCGCGCTCGCGGTCGAGCGCTTCCAGGCCTCGGAGCAGGCCACTGCGGCCCTGGGCACGACCAACGGGTTCGGCCAGACCTCGACGGGCTCGTCGGGCACGTCCGGCTCGTCCGGCTCGTCCGGCTCGTCCGGATCCTCCGGCTCGACCAGCGGCAACGGCTTCGACCCGAACAACGGCACCTTCGGCGGGTTCGGCTCGGGCTCCACGGGCGGGTTCGGCTCCGGCTCCACCTCGGACTCCGGCGGCACCACGGCGACTGCGGCGCAGCAGGCCGGCGTCGTCACGATCGTCTCGGACCTCGGCTACGAGTCGGGTGAGGCGGCCGGCACGGGCATCGTGCTCACCTCCTCCGGGCAGATCCTCACGAACAACCACGTGATCGCGGGCTCGACCTCGATCAAGGTCACCGTCGAGTCGACGGGCAAGACCTACACGGCGAACGTCGTCGGCACCGACGCCTCGGACGACATCGCGGTGCTGCAGCTGAAGAACGCCTCCGGCCTCACCCCGGCGCAGCTCGCGACCACGCCCGCCGCGGTCGGCGACCAGGTCACCGCGGTCGGCAACGCCGGCGGCACCGGCACGCTGTCCCAGGCGAGCGGCTCCGTCACCGACCTGCAGCAGTCGATCACCACCGAGGCCGAAGGCTCGGCCGCATCCGAGAACCTCACCGACCTCATCGAGACCGACGCCGGCATCGTCGCGGGCGACTCGGGCGGGCCGCTCGAGAACAGCTCCGGCGCCGTGGTCGGCATCGACACCGCCGCCAGCTCCGGCACCGCCGCGGTCCAGGGCTACGCCATCCCGATCGCCGACGCCGCGCAGGTCGCGCACGCGATCATCTCCGGCAGCACGAGCAGCAGGATCACGCTCGGCTACCCCGCCTTCCTCGGCATCCAGGTCGACCCGAGCGCCTCGGTCGACGGCGCCGGTGTCGCGCAGGCGCTGAACGGCACCCCCGCCGCATCCGCCGGGATCACGGCGGGTGACGTGATCACGTCGGTCGACGGCAAGACCGTCGGCTCCGCGTCCGCGCTGACGGCGCTGCTGAAGAGCTACTCCCCCGGCGACTCCGTGAAGGTCGGCTACACCGACCAGTCCGGCGCCTCGCACACCGTGACCGTCACCCTGACGGCCGGCCCCGCCAACTGATGACCGATCCCGACGGCGCGGCCCGGCGCTCCGCTGACGCGGAGCGCTGGGCCGCGCTGCATGCGGACGAGCTGGTCGGACACCCCCTCGCGGACGCCGAGCCGGCCGTCCAGGCGGCCGGGCTGCGGATGAAGGTCGTGCATCCCACCGGCGCGACCACGCTCGAGTACGGCATCGGCCGCATCACGGTCGACGTCGACGAGCAGGACCGCATCACCGGGCTTCGCGCAGGCTGAGGCCCTGACCTCGCGCTGGAACCACGCCGACGTGCTCGGCTCACGCAGCAGGCCGTCCTGACGGATCAGGACGGCCTGCTGCGTGCCATCGGGACACATCTCGCCTCTCAGCGAGCCACGAGACGGACGGCGCCTCGTGAGATGCACCTACTTCGTCGTCAGCACGCCCTGGATCGTCCGATGCACGCCGTAGGAGTTGTAGGCGGTGAGGAAGACCACGTAATGGGTTCTCCGCTTCAGGTGTGTGATCTCCGCGCTGCGGACCGAACCCGCATAGGTGTGGGAGTACACCCTCCTCGAGGACTGCTCGAGCTGCAGCACGAATCTCGTGATCGTTCCCGCACCGGCCGCCGGCTTGTGCCAGACGACATCCGTCGTGGTGCGGCCGGTGTAGGTGACGCCGGAGAAGGCGCCGGGAGCGGCAGGGCTGAGCGTCAGCGTCGTGCCGGCTTTCGACGGCGATTCGCCGACCGAGTTCACGTCGGTCTCCAGGAACGTGATGGCCTTGTGCAGCGGCAGACCGGACACGGTGTGGGTGACGCCGGCCGCCGCATTCGACAGCACCTTCTTGTACAGCCTGCCGCCGATGTACGCGTACACGTTGTAGCGCAGCGAGGCGAGCGGGGTCCCGTCGTTCACGTTCCACTTGACGTACTCGGCCTGCGCCTCGACCGATGCGTGCAGCCCATCGGCCGACTGTCGCGCGAACGCTCCAGCGCTCGGCGCAGCGGGCACCTCGGACGCGGTGGTGACGAACTCGGAGAACCGGGGCTGATCGACCCCGTTGTAGGCGAAGCCGGAGATGTCGTAGAGCGTGTCCGCCTTCAGGCCCGTCACCGTGTACACCCCGTTGAAGTCGCTCGAGACATCGAGCGCGGCATCCTGCTCGGACCAGCAGGGCGTGCTGCCCGGGTCGGTGCAGCCGTTCCGCAGCGCCTGGATGTGGAGGCCGGTCGGCGGGAGGGCGTACACCGTCGAGGAGAGGTCGATCGTGACGCTCCGGTGGCCGGCGGTCACCACGGCAGTGAGGGTGTCGGTCGGGTCCGCGACAGCCGGCGCGGCCGAGCCGAGCAGAGCGGCGGACAGCGCCGCGGCGAGCATTCCTGCAGCGGCGCGTCTGGACGAGGGGAAGAGGGGTCGAATCACATCGACGATGCTGTCAGAATTCGAATTCCGCTCACAATGGCGACGAGAAGAACCACCTGCCCCTTTTCGGGTGACGTCCTTCGAAAGAATTCGCGATGAATTCACCGACGAGAAGAATTCGTCGCCGTTCGACTCATCCGCCGAGCGGCAGATAGGACTGGCCGTGCGGGCCGGTGAGTGCGATCGGGACGCCGTCCCGCGCGAGCACGAACAGGCCCCTCGTCTCCATGCCCGCGGGGACGCCGGCGGCGACATCCGGCAGCACGCCCGGCGCCTCGTTGCTCAACCAGACCGCGCCGAGGGCCCGCACCGCATCGGCGAACCGGGCGCGGCGCTCCGGCTCGACGTACGCGAGCACGGCGCTGTGCATCACCACGAGCGTCGCGTCCGCAGGCGCCGTCGCGGCGAGCGCGGGCAGCTCGTCGACGGCATCCCCGCGGACCAGCCGCGGCGGCTGATGGCCCACCAGCGCGGCTGCGGCGGCGAGGCGCTCGCGCCGTCGTTCCTGGCCCGGCCAGACGAGCGACTCGAGCCAGGCCCGGTCCCGCTCGTCGCGCACGTCGAGCGGGTTCAGGTCGATCCCGGCCCGCCAGACGACATCCGGAAGCGATCGCGGCGGGGACGTCCCGCTGATCCGGCAGTCGAGGACCACGGCGCTCGGGCCGCCGGCCGGATCGAGCCCGACCTCGCCCTCATCCGTCGCATAGCGATAGCTGTAGCGGTCGGGGAACAGGCAGAGCCCGGCGGATGCCCCGACCTCGAGCAGCGCGATCGGACCCTCGATCGCGGCGAGCGCCGGCAGCAGCACCGCGCAGCGCCCGGCCTCGTTCGTCTGCGTCGCGCGGGCGAGCGCGACGCTCTCGACGTCCGCCCAGTGGGCCAGCAGCCAGTCGCGGAAGTCCCGATAGGGCCCGATCGGGGCTCCGAGGAAGCGGGCGGCGGCGAGCACGAGGTTCGGCTGCCGCTTCCCGTCCGGGAGCCCGTCGATCCTCGCGAGGACCTGCACGTCCTCCCCGATGGATGCTGCCCAGTCCTCGTACACCGCCGAGTTGCCGTGCGCCTCGATCGCGGCGAACGACCGGTAGCGGTCGGCGGTGCTCACTGCTGCGCCGCCGCGGCCGGGAGCGGCTCCTCGACCCGGACGGACGCGCTGGGGAGCGAGAGGAAGTAGAGGACGGTGACGTTCAGGATCGGGACGACGGCGAGCAGGAGCAGCACCCAGGAGCATCCGGCATCCCGCAGCCGACGCACCGCGACGGCGAGCGTCGGGGTGATCGTGGCGAGGAGCCAGAGGTCGAGCGCACCGGGCGGGCCGTTCAGCGACAGCAGGCTCGTCACCACCGCCTGCAGCAGCGCCCACCACCAGAACTCGGGCCGGGGAGCGCGGCCGACGAACAGCGCATATCTCGTGATGCAGCCGCCGATCGAGCGGAACGGGTTCACCGGTCCTCCCCGTCCGCCAGCGCGACGAGGATCGCCGCGACCTCGGCCGTGCGGCTGAGGAACGCGGAGTGGCTCGCCTCGAGCTCGACCACGGATCCGCATCGCTCCGCCATCCGCCGCTGGATGTCCGGCGCGACGGCGCGGTCCTCGGTGCAGACCACGTAGGTCGACGGGGTCCCGCGCCAGGCGGTCCTCGTGGGTGACCCACGACCCGCGCGGCCGGACTGCGGCACGAGCAGCGAGCGCGCCCAGGCCTGCTGCTCCGGCGTGCAATCGGCGTAGAGGTGGTCGTCCGCGAGCCCGGGCCGCACCTCGGTCGAGCCGTCGTCGACCACCCGGAGGGCGGCGTTGATCAGTCCGTCGCGGCCGTTCAGGGAGACGCTGCTCTCCCCCACGTCGGGCACGAAGGCCGCGAGGTAGACGAGGTGCGCCGCCCCGGTGACATCGGTGATGACCGCGCCGCCGTAGGAGTGGCCGAGCAGCACGGGCGGGTCGGCCTGGGCGTCGACCACCTGCTGCACGGCCTCGACGTCCGCCTCGAAGGAGCCGCGATGCAGTCGGGGCGCCGAGACGGTGAGGCCGGCTTCGGCGAGCGCCTCGACGAGTGGGGCGAGGTGCTCCGGCTGATGCCACAGCCCGTGCACGAGGACGACGGGCCGCGGTGCCATGCCCGAACGATACCGAGCTGGCGATCAGTCGACTGGCGCCGCGAGCGGCAGCACCTCCCCGCGCCAGCGCCTCCGAAGCCAGCGGTCGTGGCTGGCGATCACGAAGGCGCCGGCGTGGCGGTCGAGAGCCGCCTCCAGGTCCTCCGCGAGGGCGAGCGACAGGTGGTTCGTCGGCTCGTCGAGCAGCAGCAGGTGCGGCGGATCGGCGATCACCAGGGCGAGGGCGAGCCGGCGCTGCTGGCCGACGCTCAGCGCCCCGACCGGGCGGCCGAGGTCCCGGGACGCGATCAGGCCGAGCGAGCTGAGCGGGGTCGCGGCCGACCGCTCCTCCCCCAGCGCCGCGTCGTAGATGGCGCGTGGCGAGCGGAGCGGATCCGGGAACACGACGTCCTGCTGCAGGAGCGCGGTCCGGATGCCCGGCGCCCGATAGGCGGATCCGCCGGTCGGGAGGGGCTCCCCCGCGAGCACCCCGAGCAGCGTCGACTTACCCGACCCGTTGCCGCCCGTCACAAGGAGCCGCGTCGCGGCGCCGACCGTGAGGTCCGTCGGCGCCAGGCGACCCGCCACCGCGACCGCTGAGGCGACGAGCAGCGGCCCGTCGATCGTCGCGCGCGGCGCAGGTGGGAGGCCGCCGAACGCCAGCAGCGCCGGCGGCTTGCGTACCTGCTCCCGCTCCAGCCCCTCGAGGCGCACGGTCGCGTTGCGCACCCGCCGCGCCGTCACCTTCGCGTCCCGGTCGGCGTAGAACTTCTTGGCGCCCCTGCCCTCGGTCCGCGGCGTCGACTTCCGGTTCGTCGTCCTCGCCGTGACGGCCGCCTCGTGGCGCAGCGCCGAGAGCTCCTCCTGCTCCGCCGCGAAGCGCTGCTCCCAGCGCTCCCGCTCGGCACGACGCTGCTGCAGGTGGTCGCTGTAGTTCCCCCGCGTCGAGCGCACGCCGTAGCCGGCACCGCCGTCGTCGGCGGCGACCACGGACGCGTAGGCCATCGGCGCGGGGTCGAGGTCCACGATGCGCGTCGCGGCGGAGTCGAGGAACGCGCGGTCGTGGCTCGCGAACAGCACCGGGCCGGTCCATCCGGTGAGCGTCCCTGCGAGGAAGTCGACGGCCTCGTCGTCGAGGTGGTTCGTCGGCTCGTCCAGGAGCAGCGCGGTCGGGCGCGCGAGCAGCAGGGCCGCGAGCGCCAGGCGTGAGCGCTGTCCGCCCGAGAGCGCACCGACGGTCCGGTCGCCGGGGATGGCTGCGAGGCCGAGGCCCGCGAGGACCTCGCCCCGTCTGCTGGAGGCGGTCCACACGCTCAGCCGATCGGCTTCGGCGAGCGCAGCAGCGAGCCGGTCCCCGGCACCGGGCACCTCGGCGGCGACCGCCGCGGACGCCCGCTCCACCTCCCTCTCCGCTGCCACCGCTTCCTCGAGCGCGATGGCGATCACCGAATCGACGGTGTCGTGCGGCCGGAAGGAGGGCTCCTGCTCGAGCAGCCCGGTCGCCGGCGGACGGACGACGAGGCCCGCATCCGGTTCGAGCCGCCCTGCGGCGATGCGCAGCAGCGTGGACTTGCCGGATCCGTTCTCGCCGATCAGGCCGACCGGTGCCGCCGGTCCGACGACGAACGACACGTCGGTGAGCACGCGCCGATCGGCGTGGAGATGGCTCACCCCATCGATACGCAGCTGGTCGGTCGCGGCGTGCAGCGAGGTGGGCAGGACGGAGGTGCGAGCCATGACGGCTCCTCTCGAGGATTCGAGCGGAGTCCCGCCGGGCGGATGCCGTGCGCGCGAGCAGCGACCCATCGAGGTGGGCGGTGGACTGCTCGACGGTCGACGGCGCCTCGGGCGCGGGACCTGGATCGAGTGTCAGTGCCTCACCCTTCGACGGTAACCGCTCCTCTGCGCGCACGGCAAGGGCGGCCTGCGACGATCGGGCCATGTCGACGTCCAGCCAGGGCTACGGCCCCGACCACGAGACCGGCCTCGCGCTCGGCCTCCACCACGTGATGCTCGCGATCCCCCGTGGATCCGAGGATGCCGTCCGCCCCTTCTACACGCGTGCGCTCGGGATGGTGGAGCTCGTCAAGCCGCCGGTGCTCGCCGCCCGCGGCGGCCTGTGGGTGCGCGGCGACGGGCTCGAGATCCATCTCGGCGTGGAGGACGACTTCCGGCCGGCGCGCAAGGCGCATCCGGGCATCCGCGTCGGCGACCTCGACGCGCTGGCCGAGCGGTTCGCCGAGCACGGGGTCGACGTGCGCTGGGACACCGACGCGTTCCCGGGGCATCGGCGCTTCTACGCGGACGACCCGGTGGGCAACCGGCTCGAGTTCATCCAGCCGGACGCGTCGATCCCGTCCTGGTAGGCAACCCGGAGCGAGCCTGCAGCGGTTGGGCGTACGTTCTGGACCGGCAGAAGACGCCGCGCGTGCCCGCTGCGTGCGGCCTGAATCGATTCGACCGATGGAGCCCCGGTGACCTCGACCACCCCCACCGACACGACCGGCACGAACGGCCCGGTCGACCCCACCACGACCGACGCCTGGTCGGCTCTCGCCCGCGTGCAGCAGGGCTTCGAGCCCGACCTGCGCGGCTGGTTCGCGGAGGACCCGGGTCGCGCCGAGCGCTACACGTTCCAGGCGGCCGACCTCACCGTCGACCTCTCGAAGAACCTCCTGACCGACGAGATCCTGCAGGCGCTGCTGCAGCTCGCGAACGACGTCGACGTCCCGGGCCGCTACCGGGCGATGATCTCGGGCGAGCACATCAACGTGACCGAGGACCGCGCCGTGCTGCACACCGCGCTGCGCCGGCCCGAGTCCGGCGACCTCGAGCCGCCGCGGCCGTTCGAGGTGGACGGGCAGGACGTCGACCGGGACGTGCACGCCGTCCTGGCCAAGATGGCCGAGTTCGCGAACGCCGTCCGCTCCGGCAGCTGGACCGGCGTGACCGGCAAGCGCGTCGCGACGGTCGTGAACATCGGCATCGGCGGATCCGACCTCGGTCCGGTGATGGTCTACGAGGCGCTGAAGCCGTACGTGCAGGAGGGCCTCGAGGTCCGCTTCGTCTCGAACATCGACCCGTCGGACGTCTACGAGAAGACGCACGACCTCGACCCGGAGACGACGCTCTTCATCGTCGCGTCGAAGACCTTCGGCACCCTCGAGACGCTGACCAACGCACGGCTCGCCCGCCAGTGGCTCTGGGACGGGCTGGCGAAGGCCGGCGCGATCGAGGACACCGACGAGTCCCGCACGGCCGCCGTCAGCAAGCACTTCGTGGCCGTCTCGACCGCGCTCGACAAGGTGAAGGCGTTCGGCATCGACCCCGACAACGCGTTCGGCTTCTGGGACTGGGTGGGCGGCCGCTACTCCGTCGACTCCGCCATCGGCACCTCCGTCGCCATCGCGATCGGCCCGGACCGGTTCGCCGAGTTCCTCGCCGGCTTCCACGCGATCGACGAGCACATGCGCACGACGCCGCTCGAGCGGAACGTGCCCGTGCTGATGGGGCTGCTGAACGTCTGGTACACGAACTTCCTCGACGCGCAGACGCACGCCGTGCTGCCGTACACGCAGTACCTGCACCGCTTCCCGGCCTACCTGCAGCAGCTCACGATGGAGTCGAACGGCAAGTCCGTGCGGTGGGACGGCTCCCCGGTCGTCACCGACACCGGCGAGGTGTTCTGGGGCGAGCCCGGGACGAACGGGCAGCACGCGTTCTACCAGCTGATCCACCAGGGCACCCGGCTCATCCCGGCCGACTTCATCACTGTCGCGAACCCGCCGCATCCGCTGAAGGACGAGGTCGGCGACGGCGGCGCCGTGCAGCCCGGCACCGACGTGCACGCGCTGTTCCTCGCGAACTTCTTCGCGCAGACGAAGGCGCTCGCGTTCGGCAAGACGGCCGAGGAGGTGCGTGCCGAGGGCACCGCGGAGAAGGTCGTCACCGCGCGGGTGTTCAGCGGCAACCGGCCGACCACGTCGATCCTCGCGCCGGCGCTCACGCCGTCGGTGGTCGGGCAGCTGATCGCGCTCTACGAGCACATCGTCTTCACCGAGGGCACCGTCTGGGGCATCGACTCGTTCGACCAGTGGGGCGTCGAGCTCGGCAAGAAGCTGGCGCAGGAGATCACCCCGGCCGTCACCGGCGACCCGGATGCCCTGGAGCAGCAGGACCCGTCGACGAAGTCGCTCATCCGCCGCTACCTGGAGCTGCGCAAGTAGGCATTTCCGTCCCCGCGCCCGTCCCCGCGCCCCGACGCGATTCCGGGCGGCTTCGGACGATCCGGGCGACTTTTCGCGCCCGCTTTGTCGGAAGCCGCCCGGATCTGCGGTGCGGCCTACTTGCCGGACGTGCCGACCTTCGGGACGGTGCCGCAGTAGCTGCCCATCGCCTGCTTCACCCGGGGGTCGCTCGCGGCGAGGCCGCTGAACCGCGTCTCGGTGGTGCCGTTCGACGCCTTCCTGCCATCGGCGCTCAGGTTGATCTGCGTCCAGCGGATGTCGTACCTGCCGTCGCTGCGCTTCACCGCGAGCGCGCCCTCGATGAGGGTGCCGCCGTTGCGGTCGTTGCAGGCGACGCCGGTGCCGGCCGTGCCGAAGCCGTTGAGGGCGAAGCGGTACGGGGAGCCGTCGGGGCCCTTCGTCGTCACGAAGCGGCAGCCGATGAAGGCGTGCAGCGAGGCCGAGCGGCCGTCGTCGAGCACCGTGGCGACGATCGCGGGCCCGTCGAGCTTCGCGGACCAGCCGCTGTGCACACCGGGTCCGGCGAGGTCGTCGCGGAGCACGACGGTCGCGCCGGAGGCGGTGTGGATGCCGTACTCGAACGGCCCCGCCTCGGAGTAGAACGCGGTGTCGCTGCGCTGGTCGCCGTCGAGGTCACCGACCGACACCGTGGTCGCGCCGGACGGCACGCGCACGCTGTTGGCGGGGCAGCCGCCCGCGGGGGCGACGGTCGGCGCCGAGCTCGGCGTCGGTGCAGCTGACGGAGTCGTGGCATCGGACGGAGTCGTGGCCGAGGAGGGGGCGCCCGCGACCGCGGAGCTCGATGGCGTGGGGGTCGAAGCGGGCGCGGAGGCGGTGCATCCGGCCAGCGACAACCCGAGCAGCAGGACGACGATGGAGGGGACCGACGACCGCGCTCGCACGCTGCGACGGTACCGGCGGAAGGGCCGCGACGAGACGGTCCTGTCAGCGAGTCCCTCGATGCTTCCGTCCGGGGGATGGCTGAAGTGGTCGGCTGGGCGTCAGGATCCGCATCGGCTCGAACAGCGCCGTTGACCTCGCCGCGGTATGAAGGTCTTGAATGCTCCTCATGCAGGAGCCGATGACGAATGCGCCGGCGGGCTTCGGTCCGGACCATCCCGACCCCTCGGTACGGATGAAGGCCGCGCTGTGGGCGGGCATGAACACCGGGACCGTGCCGATCGAAGTGCTGGTCGAGCGCTGTGCGGCCGAGCCGGACTTCTTCGTCCGGGACATGCTGACCTGGGCGCTGACCCGCCATCCGGCCGACCTCGTGGTGCCTCGGCTGCTCGACGAGCTCGGATCACCGATGCCGCAGGCGCGAAGCCAGGCGCTGCACACGCTGTCGAAGCTCGGCGCCCGCCGCGCCTGGCCGGCAGTGTTCGGGGACCTGCTGCACGACAGCGACGACGAGGTGGCGCGGAGCGCGTGGCGGGCCGCGGTCGCCCTCGTCCCGGCCGGCAGCGAGGAGGCGCTCGCGCGGGAGCTCGCCCGACACCTCGGACGTGGGAACCCGGATCTGCAACGCAGTCTGAGCCGGGCGCTCGTCGCGCTCGGCGAGGCGTCCGCCCCGCCCCTGGCTGCTGCTGCTGCAACCGGCTCGATCGCGACCCGAGCACACGCCATGGCGACACAACGGCTGCTCGAGGATCCCGAGAGCGGGTTCATCCCCCTGCTGGATGAGGCGAAGCGCGCCGCGATCCTCGGGCGCGGCCCGATCCCGGGGACGACGTGCTGAGCGGACCGCGAGTCGGCCGCCGGGGTTCAGCCGAGCAGCGATCCCACGACGAATGTCAGCGCCATCGTCACCAGCCCGATCGAGACGGTGCGGAGCGTGGTTCGGGCGATGCTCGTCTCGCTGATCGAGGCGTTGACCGATGCGGTCAGGCACAGCGCAGCGACGACCGCGAGGACCGTCGCGGCGCTGCGCCATGCCGGCGGGGCCAGCTGGATCACGAGCAGCGGGACACCGGCCCCGAGCGCGAACGCCAGCCCGGCCACCACGGCGATGGTCCACGGCGCGGCCGGGCGGCTGCGGAGCGAGATGCCGTACTCGGCCTCGGCGTGAGCAGCCAGCGCATCGCCCGCGCTCAGCTCGGCGGCGACGGCGCGGGCGAGTCGAAGGGAGAGTCCCCTGTCCTGGTAGAGGACTGCCAGCTCGGCCTCCTCCTCGGCCGGTGTGAGGTCGATCCTGCGGCGCTCGGCCTCGAGGATCGCCTTCCGGGCGTCGCGCTCATCGGCCGTCTCGGCATATCGCATGGCGCTGAGCGCGAGCCCGCCTCCGACCATCGCGGCCAGGGAGCCGACGAGCAGGATCGTGCTGCTCGCCCCTACGCCGAGCAGGCCCTCGACGATCCCCGCCGAGGCGATGATCCCGTCGTTGGTGTCGACGACGTGCTCGCGGACCCGGCCGCGATCGATCCGAGCCCATACCCCGGTCCAGCTCACCGGTCGGGGACGCCGGACAGGCGGCCGGCCGCGATGGCGTCGACCAGCTGGCGGTGATCGCGCTCGGTCTGATCGGCGTACGCGTCCGCGAACGCCCCCAGGGCTTCGTCGAAGGCGCGGCCCTTGCCGATGTAGGCCGCGATCGCGACGGGGTCGCCGGTGCGCGCGTGCGCCCGGGCGAGCACCCTGCCGCAGGCGATCGCGAACTGCGTGAGCCGCGGGGCGATCAGCTCGCCGTCCGCGATGACCTTCATGTCCCGGAACTGGCGCACGTAGTAGTCGTGCCCACGGCCCGCGGTCCAGCCGACGAAGATGTCCGTGGCGCTCTGCACCAGCCGCTTGCCCTCGACGACCCGCCGGCCATGGTTGTCGTAGCGGCTCGCTCCGCAGCACGGCTCGTAGACCGAGGAGGCCGCCTGCTTGATCTGCAGGAACAGAGGATCCTTCCCGTTGCGGCCTTCCAGGAGGACCAGGTGCACCCGCATCCCGACGCTGCCGACCCCCACCACCTGACGCACGGTGTCGACGAGGGCGAACCGGTCGAGGAGGTGGAGCCGCTCGTCGGGGAGGGACTCGCGGTAGGCGGCGAACAGCTCCTCCGCGAGGCCGTCGGCGCGATGCTCCCGGACCGGCGGATCCTCGGTGATCCGCAGGTGGCCGCCCCGGTACTCCGTGAGCTTCTTGAACGCTCCGCCGTGGGTCCGCTTGCGCGCCTTCCGCCGGATATGGGCGACGGCGCGGATCTGGTCGGCTTCGGAGAAGACGCCGAGGAATCGGTCGACGGCGATCAGGTCGTACCAGATGTCGAGCCAGCCGGCGGTGGTGTAGTCGGCCATCCGCTCCCGGTAGGCGCGCAGGCAGGCGGCGACCGCTTCGTCCGCGCGGCGGGCGGGCACGCCGTAGGTACGGGCCAGGACCACGATGCTGGCGACGAGCCGTGCCACGTCCCACTCGAACGGCCCCGGCAGCGTCTCGTCGAAGTCCCGCAGGTCGAACGACAGGTTCCGTTCAGGGGTGGCCCAGAGCCCGAAGTTGAGCAGGTGGGCGTCGCCGCAGAGCTGCACGGTGAGCCCGCTGTGCGGGAAGGACCCGAGATCGGTCGCCATCACCGCGGCGGCTCCGCGGTAGTAGGTCCAGGGGGTCGTCGCCATCCTGGCGTGCCGGATCGGCAGCAGATCCTCGGCGCGGATCGCGTTCTGCCCGAGCAGGACGGCCAGGGCATCCCGCGGGCGGGCGAGCGTGTCCCAGCGGCCCAGATCACGGCGTGGGGCGCGTTCTCTCGCCGCGAGGCCCTCGAGGCGGCGAGACCGGCGGTCGCGGGACCGGCCCGGCAGCGATGGGGAGCCCGTGATGGGGTGATCCGGCGACGACGTCGCCTGGTCAACCTCTCCAGAGGTCATGGGGGCAAGCATGTTCCAGGTCGCCCCTGGCCGGCTCACCCGGGTCTCGTGATCCCGCGTCCGGACGGCGTCCAGAAAACCACGGTGCTGGTGTCGATGACGCCGGTCCTACCCGGCGGTGACGCTCCGCACGATGTGGTCCTCGTCGACCCACAGCGTGACTCGTCGAGGGCGGAGGTCCGTCGTGACGGCGCCATCACGTCGAGCGACTCGAGGGGCTCCAGCCGGCTCCCTCGACCAGCTGCTGCGCCTCGGCCGGGGACCGCCCGACAGGCCCTCCTGAGCCGACGGTCCAGGGCAGCGCCGAAGCGCTCGGCGCGCGGCGACTCCGCGCGGTGCCCGCAGGATCGACGGAGTGATCATACGATTCCGGCACGATCACCACCTCGGCTGAGGGGATCCGGTACCCGTGGGGTACAAGCGCCGAGACAGCCGGAAGCGCCGGGCATCCGACCGGTCGCAAAGGCGGCCGCCACCAGCGAAAACACTCTGTCGGGCTGACAGGATTTGAACCTGCGACCCCGTGACCCCCAGTCACGTGCGCTACCAAGCTGCGCCACAGCCCGTGGCGACTCGCGGAGGGTGGAGCCCCCGCGAGCCTCCGACAGTGTAGCCGGGCCGGAGGCGTCTCCGAGACGACCGCGCCCCCATCCGCTCGAACCGTGCCGAGCGGATGAACCGCGCCGGGCCCTCGCCCGTCATCCTCGTCGAGGGGCTTCGCTGGCGCGCCGGACCGCACCGCGTCGCCCGCCTGCTCCGAACCCCTCCCGACGAAGGAACGGCGATGAAGGTGCTGGTGGCGACCCGACGGTCGCAGGGTGAGCGGGAGCTCGACATGGACGACTGCGTCGAGGGCGAGCTGGTGTGGATCGCGGAGCCGTGCGGTCGCGGCCTGGAGCCGGAGCACAGCTACTGCAGCTGCTCCATCATGTTCGTGGGCGTCGCGTCCTTCGGTATGACGACGACGGCCGAGGTGGTCGAGCTGGAGGCGATGACGCCCGAGCGCTACGCCGACGCGGTGCAGGATGCGCTGCGCGGCCTGCCGAGCGGCGTGCGAGGGCTGAACGCGACGGCCGAGG
The DNA here is from genome assembly GCA_963771645.1 of uncultured Actinomycetota bacterium. GTDB lineage: Bacteria > Actinomycetota > Actinomycetes > Actinomycetales > Microbacteriaceae > Amnibacterium. The sequence goes on from CAVYUH010000014.1 coordinate 156,645, forward strand.
GGCTCGCGCAGATCGCGGAGACGCTGCCGGTGGGGACGATCCTCGAGCGCTACAACGCCTGGCTGCAGCCGCGGTACGAGCCGGGCAGCGACCGGCTCAACCCGTCCATCCTCGGGCTGCCGGAGATCCCTGGGCAGGGGACCCTCGGCTAGGAGCACACTGGCCCGGTGACGGACACGGAGTCGGGCGACACCACCACGGTCGCGATCTCGGGCGGCGGGCCGGCGGGCGTGATGCTCGGGCTGCTGCTGGCCCGGCAGGGCGTCGAGGTGACGGTGCTCGAGAAGCACGCCGACTTCCTCCGCGACTTCCGCGGCGACACGGTGCATCCGTCGACGCAGGTCATCCTCGACCAGCTCGGCCTGCTCGCCGAGTTCGACACCATCGCGCTCGGCCGGATGACCGCGATCGACTTCGGCACCACCGACGGTCCGCTGGTGCACCAGCCGCTCGACGAGGTGAACCCGCCGCCATCCGTTCCACGAGGTGGCGCTCGCGCCGCAGTGGGACCTCCTCGACCTGCTCGTGCGGCACGCGCCGCACCTACCCCGCCTTCCGGCTGGAGATGGAGGCCGAGACCGTCGGCGTGCTCCGCTCCCCCACCGGCCCGGTCCGGGGCATCCGCTACCGCAAGGACGGGCAGGAGCGGGAGCTGCGCGCCGTGCTCACCGTGGACGCCGAGGGCCGCGGATCGCGCCTCCGCCCGGAGCTGCACACGGACGTGCTCGACCTCGGCTCGGCGATCGACGTGGAGTGGTTCCGCATCCCTCGCGTCGCCGGCGACCCGGCCGAGCTGCGCGGCGTGCTCGGCCGCGGCGGTGCGGCGGTGGCGATCAACCGCGCCGACTACTGGCAGGTGGCGTTCCTCGTGGCGAAGGGCGCCGACGCCGCCATCCGCGCCGCCGGGCTCGAGGCGTTCCGCGAGCGCGTGGGCGGGGTCGCGCCGTGGATGCGCGGACCGGCTGCCGGCCGTCACGCGACTGGGACGACGTGAAGCTGCTGTCGGTCGGGGTCGAGCGGCTGAAGCACTGGTCCGCGCCCGGGATCCTCGCCATCGGCGACGCCGCGCACACGATGTCGCCGATGGGCGGGATCGGGATCAACCTCGCGATCGGCGACGCGGTCGCGACCGCCAACCTCCTGGGTGCCGACCTGCTGGCCGCGCAGGCGGATCCGCAGCGCTTCGAGCGCACGCTGAACCCCGCGATCGTCGAGCGGGTCGAGCGGCGGCGGCGCCTTCCCGCGGAGGTGACGCAGCGGATCCAGGTGGCCGCGCAGAACCGGGTGATCGGGATGACGCGGACCGAGGCCGGGCGGTCGCTTCAACCGCCGGCACCGGTCCGGGCCCTGCTCGCCGGTCCGGTGTCACGGCTGCTGCCGCGGATCTTCGTCTACGGCATCCGACCCGAGCGGATCGCCGGCTGAGCCACGACGAAAGCGGGCGGCTTCCGGCGAAGCGGGCGCGTTTCGACGCCCGGAATGTCGGAAGCCGCCCGGATTCGGCGAGGAGACGGGCTCAGACCGCGGCCTCGAGCTCGGCGACCTCGTCGGACGCGAGCTGCAGCTCGGCGGCCCGCATGTTGTCCTCGAGGTGCGCCACCGAGGAGGTGCCGGGGATCGGCAGCATCACCGGCGAGCGGTGCAGCAGCCAGGCGAGCGCGAGCTGCGACGGCGACGCGTCGTGCTTCTTCGCCAGCTGGTCGAGCTTGCCGCCCTCCTTGGCGAGCCGGCCGGTCGCGAGCGGGAACCACGGGATGAAGCCGATGCCGTTCGCCTCGGAGTACTCGAGCAGGGGCTCGGCGTCGCGGTTGGCGAGGTTGTAGAGGTTCTGCACCGAGACGATCGTCGCGATCTTCTGCGCCGCCTGCGAGCTCGTCGACGCTCACCTCGGAGAGGCCGATGTGGCGGATCTTGCCCTCGTCCTGCAGCTTCTTCAGCTCGCCGACCTGGTCCTCGAGCGGCACCTTCGGGTCGATGCGGTGCAGCTGGAAGAGGTCGATCACGTCGAGCTTCAGCCGGCGCAGGCTCATCAGCGCCTCCTGGCGGAGGTACTCGGGCCGGCCGACGGGCGGCCAGACGTTCGGGCCGGTGCGGGTCAGCCCGGCCTTCGTGGCGATGACGAGGCCGTCCTTGTAGGGGTGCAGCGCCTCCGCGATCAGCTCCTCGGCGACGTAGGGGCCGTAGGAGTCGGCGGTGTCGATGAAGTCGACGCCGAGCTCGACCGCGCGCCGCAGCACGCGCTTCGCCTCGTCGACGTCCTTCGGCGGCCCCCAGACGCCGGGGCCGGTCAGCTGCATGCTGCCGAAGCCGAGGCGGTGGATGGTGAGGTCGCCGATGGCGAAGGTGTCCGGGATGGTTGTCGTGTCAGTCACGATCCCCAGCCTGCGCCCCGCAGCCTGGACGCCCCGTGAGCGGACGGGGCGGCAGACGAGAGGGCCCGCCCGGCCGAAGCCGAGCGGGCCCAGTGGGGGCTGAACGAGGGTCAGGCCTCGACCGAGGCCGAGTCCTGCGTCTCCATCTGCGCCTGCTGGGCGGCCCACTGCTCGCGGACGGCGTCCATGTCGAGGGCCTGCACCTGCTCGATCAGGGACTCGAGCGCCTGCCCCGGCAGCGCGCCGGGCTGACCGAACACGGGGATGCCGTCCCGGTAGACGACGAGCGTCGGGATCGAGGTGATGCCGTACATGCCGGCCAGCTGCTGCTGGTCCTCGGTGTCGACCTTCGCGTAGGTGATGTCGGGGTGCTGCTCGCTCGACTGCTCGAAGACAGGGGCGAACTGGCGACAGGGACCGCACCATGCGGCCCAGAAGTCGATGAGGACGGTGCCCTTCTCGACGGTCTCGTTGTGGTTCTCAAGCGTGAGGGTCTGAGTGGCCATGCCCGATATCCAACCGCTCGGGAGGGCGCGCATTCCCTGCGGGCCGCGCCCATCCGCGGTGGCTATCGTGCCCGGCGTGAGCAGCTTCGTGATCGTCGGCGGGCACGGCCGGGTCGGCCTCCTGACCGCATCCGCACTGGACAAGCAGGGGCACGTGGTCCGCTCCCTCATCCGCAGCACCGACCAGGGCGCGGAGATCGAGGCGACCGGCGCGGTGCCCTATCTGCTCGACATCGAGGGCAGCGACGCGGGTGACTTCGCGGACGCCTTCGACTCCTCGGACGCGGTCGTGTTCGCCGCAGGCGGCGGCTCGGACGGCAACGCCGAGCGGAAGCGGACCGTCGACCTGGAGGGCTCCCTGAAGTCGATCGAGGCCGCGCAGCGGTCGGGCATCCGGCGGTTCGTGCAGGTCTCCGCGATGGGCGTCGACGAGCCGCTGCCCGATGGCACGGACCCCGTCTGGCGCGCCTACGTCGAGGCGAAGCGCGACGCGGACGCGGCGCTCCGCGCGAGCGACCTCGACTGGACGATCATCCGACCGGGGCGCCTCACGGACGGCCCGCGACGGATGCGGTGCGGATGGGGAGCAGCCTGCCGTCGGGCGAGATCCCGCGCGCCGACGTCGCCGCCGTGATCGTCGCGGTGCTCGAGGACGACTCGACGATCGGGCTGCAGTTCGACCTCACGAGCGGCGATCAGAGCATCTCGGACGCGATCGCCTCCCTCGCCTGACTCAGCCGCCGCCCCCGGCGCCGACGATCGCGAACAGGCCGCCCACGCTGACGATCCAGACGACCAGCACGGCCAGTGAGTCGACGCCCATCCGCAGGATCTGCTTGCGCGGCCGGAACAGCACGCCGAACAGGTAGATGAGGGTCAGCACCATCGCGACCGCGGTGAGGTAGATGTCGGCCTTGCCCGCCTGCGGGAGCGCCGCCTTGCCCGAGATCAGGGTGGCGACGAAGAACAGCACCGGCAGGAAGGCGTTGCCGCCGAAGATGTCGGAGATCGCCAGCTGGTAGTCGCCGTTCCTCACGGCCGTGAGACCGGTGGAGATCTCGGGCAGGGAGGTCGCCAGGGCGAGCACCGTGGCGCCGAACAGGATGCCGGAGAGGCCGACCTGCTTCGACGCGGCGTCGCCGGACACCTCGAGCGCCGCGCCGGCGACGAGGGTGGCGACGGCGGCGACGGCGAAGATCACCGCCGACTTCGCGGTGCTCGTGCCCGCGCTGCCGCTCGTGCTGCTCGGTCTTCGTGCGGCTGCTGCCCTGCGGCTGGTCCTGCGAGTCCGGCGCCTTGCCGTTCTGGTGCCAGGGCATCGACCTCCCGGCCCGGCGCTGCAGCAGCAGTCCTCCGACCCAGGCCAGCACGATGAGGATCCCGGCCGGACCGACATGCAGGAGGATCAGGTCCTTCGGCAGCTGCGTGCCGATCACGGCGATCGCGAGCACGACGACGACCACCGCGGCCTCGACGATCAGGGAGAGCGACGCCGCCAGGTAGGTCAGCGGCTTCCTCCCCGCGATGTCGAGGATCACCAGCACGACGGTCTGGATGCCGATGCCGCCGAGGATGTTGCCGATCGCGACGGAGAGGTCGCCGGAGATCGCGGCGCTCACCGTGATGGCCGTCTCGGGCAGGTTCGTGGCGACGGCGAGCATGATCGTGCCGCCGAGTGCCTCGCCGAGGTGCAACCGGGTCGACAGCACGTCCGTCTGACGGCTGAGCTGCACGCCGGAGATCCACACGACCGCCGCTGCGGCGAGGAAGATCAGCAGCAGCAGCCAGATCGGGAGCGAGCTCATGTTTTCTCCGCTCAGTGAAACAGTTGGCTTCGGCCAAGTTATCTCGCCCGGGCTGAGCGACCGCCGGAAGGGAGACGTCCATGGGGCAGCTGCTCGGAGTGACCGCGATGGAGGGGGTCGCCATCGTGATCGCGGCGGTCGTCGTGTTCGCCCTCGCGCTCGCGGTGCTGCGCGTCGCGGGCATCCGGTCCGCCACCCGGCTGCGGACCGCGGATGTCGCGGTGCTGCTGGTGATCGGTGCGGTGCTCGGCCGGGCCATCCTCGGCCAGCGACCGACGCTCGTCGGGGGCATCATCGCCCTGGCCGTGCTGATCCTCCTGCGCCTCCTCGCGGGCCGGCTCGAGCGGTCCCGCCTCCGCCGGCTTGTCGCGGCCAGGCCGGTGCTGCTGCTCGCGGACGGCCGCCCGATCGAGCAGCACGTGCGCCGGTCGGCGGTGAGCGAGGCGGACCTGCGCGTCGCCCTGCGGCTCGCCGGCGTAGCGAGCCCGTCCGAGGTCGTCGCGGCCGTGCTCGAACCGAACGGGGCGATCAGCGTGGCCCGGCGCGACCCGTCCCGGCCCCTGGACCGGCGGCTGTTCGCCGACGTGATGGGCGTCGAGCGGATCGCCGATTCGTCGTTCGGGCCGCCGATCGAGGAGTGATCCCGGCTGCACTCATCCGCTCGCCGACCTGACGGTTGCCACTTCCTGCGGTCATTTCATCTTCATGACCGCAGAAAGTGGCAACCGTGTGAGGGGTAGGACGTCAGGGGGTCGGCATGCCGCCGTTCACGTTGAGGGTCTCGCCCGAGACGTAGCTCGACTCGGCGCTCGCGAGGAACACGTAGGCCGGCGCGAGCTCCGCCGGCTGGCCGGGACGACCGAGCGGCGTCTGCGTGCCGAAGCTCGACAGCGCCTCCTCGGGCTGGCCGCCCGCCTGCTGCAGCGGCGTCCAGATCGGCCCCGGCGCGATCGCGTTCACCCGGATGCCCTTCTCGGCCAGCTGGCCGGCGAGCCCCTTCGTGAAGGCGTTGATCGCGGCCTTCGTGCTGGCGTAGTCGACCAGGATCGGGCTCGGCTCGTACGCCTGGATCGACGTGGTGTTGATGATCGTGCTGCCGGCGGGCATGTGCTGCACGGCCGCCTTGCACAGCCAGAACATCGCGTAGATGTTCGTCTTGAAGGTCTCGTCGAACTGGTCGGTGGTGATGTCGAGGATCGAGGCCTGGTTCTGCTGCTTGCCCGCGACGTTCGCGAGCAGGTCGATCCCGCCGAGCTCGTCGACGGCGGTCTGCACGAGCTCTGACGCAGTAGGCCTCGTCCTTCAGGTCGCCGGGGCCGCGATCGCCTTGCGGCCCGCCTCCTCGATCAGCTTCACGACCTCCTGCGCGTCGTCCTCCTCCTCGGGCAGGTAGGACAGCACGACGTCCGCGCCCTCCCGGGCGAACGCGATGGCGGCGGCGCGCCCGATGCCGCTGTCGGCTCCGGTCACGACCGCCTTGCGTCCGGTGAGGCGGCCGCTGCCGCGGTAGGTGGACTCCCCCGCGTCGGGCGTGGGATGCATCCGCTGCTCGAGGCCGGCGCCGGGCTGCTCCTGCTTCCAGCTGTCGTCGGGGGTCGGGTACTGCTTCGTCGGGTCCTGGAACGTGTACTGGTCGGTCACGCCGGACACCGTACGAACGTCGCTGCCGAGAACCTCGAGTGTTCGCTGGATCTCGGGTGAGGGCGGTCAGCCGAGCAGGTAGATCCGCGCCTCCCAGGCGGCGAGCTCGAGCTCGCCGGTGCGCAGCGCCTCGTCGACACCCGGATGCGTGCCGAGCAGCAGCTGCGAACCGGTCCAGCCGTCGCCGAGCTCGAGTGCCCGCGGGGTGCGGCTGCAGTTCGCGATCACGAGCATCCGCTGCGCGTCGGTCGAGCGCGTGTACGCCCACAGGTCGGGGTCGTTCTCGAGCACGCCGGCGAAGTCGCCGTCGGCGAAGATCTCGTGCTCGTGCCGCAGGCGGATGAGGTCGCGGTAGTGCGCGAACACGGAGGTCGGGTCGTCCACCTGCGCCGCCGCGTTCAGCCAGGAACGGTTCGGGTTCACCGGGAACCAGGGCGTGCCCGTGGTGAAGCCGGCCTGCTCGGTCGCGTCCCACTGCATCGGCGTGCGGGCGTTGTCCCGCGCGACCCGCGCCATCGACCGCAGCTCGATCTGCTGGTCGAGGCCCCGGGCGACCACGTCCTTCCAGCGGTTGACGGACTCCACGTCCTCGAACTGGTCGGGCGAGGTGAACGGGAAGTCGGTCATCCCGAGCTCCTCCCCCTGGTACACGTACGGCGTGCCGCGCATGCCGTGGAGGATCGTGCCGAGCGCCTTGGCCGAGTCGGCCCAGTACTCGGGGTCGTCGTCGCCGAAGCGCGAGACGGCCCGGGGCTGGTCGTGGTTGTCCCAGTAGAGGCTGTTCCAGCCGCGCTCGGCGAGCGCCACCTGCCAGCGGTGCAGGCTCTGCTTCAGCCGGACCCGGTCGAGGCCGATGTAGTCCCACTTGTTGCCGCCGTGGTCGATGCTGACGTGCTCGAACTGGAAGACCATGTCGACCTCGCCCCGGGCGGGGTCGGTGTAGAGCACCGCCTCGTCGGTGGTGACACCCGGCATCTCGCCGACCGTGAGGAGCTTCCCCTCCCGTCCGCCGAACACCTCGCGGTGCATCTCGGCGAGGAACTCGTGGATGCGGGGCCCGTTGGCGAACAGCTCGAACGCGTTCACGTACTGCTCGCCGGCGACCGGGAGCGCATCCGCGAAGTCCTGCTGCTTCGAGATGAAGTTGATGACGTCCATCCGGAAGCCGTCGACGCCGCGGTCGAGCCACCAGCGCATCATCGAGTAGACGGCCTCGCGGACGTCCGGGTTCTCCCAGTTGAGGTCGGGCTGCTTCCGGTGGAACAGGTGCAGGTAGTACTGGCCCGATGCGGGGTCGAGCTGCCATGCGGAGCCGGAGAAGAAGGAGCCCCAGTTGTTCGGCTCGGCGCCGTCGCGGCCGTCGCGCCAGATGTACCAGTCGCGCTTCGGGTCGTCGCGGCCCGACGGCCGAGGCGACGAACCAGGGGTGCTCGTCCGACGTGTGGTTGACGACGAGGTCCATCAGCAGCTTCATGCCGCGGTCGTGCAGACCGGCGATCAGGGCGTCGAGCTGCTCGAGCGTGCCGAACAGCGGGTCGACGTCCTGGTAGTCGCTGATGTCGTAGCCGTTGTCGGCCTGCGGCGAGCGGTAGATCGGCGAGAGCCAGACGACGTCGACGCCGAGCGCCTGCAGGTGGTCGAGGTGGGCGAGGATGCCGCCGAGGTCACCGAAGCCGTCGCCGGTCGAGTCCGCGAAGCTGCGCGGGTACACCTGGTAGACGACGGCCTGCTTCCACCACGCATCGATGCGACTCACGCGTCCATCCTGGCCGATCGGCTAGAGCGCGATCTCCAGCACGTGGTCGTGCTCGTACTCGTCGCCGAGCTTGAAGCGCTTCGACCCGACCTTCACGAACCCGTGCTTCTCGTAGAAGCGGATCGCGCGGGCGTTCTCGACGTTCGTGCCGAGCCACATCCCGGCCGCACCGCGGGCGCGCGCCTCCTCGAGGGTGCGGCCGAGCAGGGCCGCGGCGGTACCCCGGCCGTGGTCGTCGGCCCGGACGTAGCACTTGGAGAGCTCGCTCGTCGGCCGGAGGCGGACCGCCGCCTGCACGTCGGGGTCGGTGCTCTCGCCGAGCACGAGCATCGTGTAGCCGCGGAGCGGCGATCCGTCGCCGGCGTCGTCGACGAGGATCACGCGCTCGGGGTCGGCGAGGTACTCGAGGAAGCGCGCGGCGCTGAGCTTCGTGGCGATGAAGTCCCGGGTCGCGGCTTCGGTGGTCGTCGGCGGGCAGGCGAGCGGGAAGGTGACCGCGGCCACCTCGGCGAGCGCCGCCGCGTCGGCGGCCACGGCGAGTCGGACCGTCACCGCTCCACCGTATCGGCGCCCTCCGCGCTGTCGGAGGGGTGTGATCACCTTCCCTCCGTCCGTGCCGGACCGATGAGGAGGGCACATGGCCGAGAAGATGGGGATCGAGCAGCGGATCGCGCACTTCCTGCGCGTCTCGCAGGACGCGGCGGCGACGCAGGCGGAGCGCGACACCGCGGGGCAGGAGGCGGAACGGCTGCTCGCGAAGCACGCGATCGACCGCCTCACGCTCGACGTCGAGGGGGCGCGGCGAGCGGAGCACGAACCGATCGAGACGGCGTCGATCGTCGTTGCCGGCGGGAAGGGCACCGTCTCGGTCGACGTCGTGCTGGGGCTCAGCGCGGTGGCGCGGTCGCTCGGCCTCGTGCCGTACTACTCGGACCGGCGCTCGGCGGATCCGTGGCTGCGGCGGGACGGCGAGGATCCGCACGTCGTGCTCAGCGTGACGGGGTTCCGCTCCGACGTGGCGCTCGCGCTGCCGCTGCTCGAGTCGCTGCACACGCAGGCGGTGCTGGCCATGCGCTCCTGGTGGCGGAGCGAGCCGCGGCACCGGGGCATCCCGAGGTACGACGCGCACCTCGCACGCTGCGCCTTCGTGCAGTCGTTCGGCGTCGGGCGCTGCTGAACGGTTGAAGACCGCCAGGGACGAGGCCGTGGTCACGACCGGCACCGCGCTCGTCGTCGCCTCGCGGGACGCCGAGGTGCGGGACTGGGTGGAGACGAACGTCGCGCTGCGCTCCAGGCGCGACCGCCGCTCGTTCTCCGGCTACGGACGCGGGTCAGGGCTACGCCGCGGGGCTCCGCTCCACCGGGACGGCGCGGCGGGCGGTGTCCGCGGCGGCGGTGAAGGCCTGCCGCGCTCAGATCGAGTCGGCCTCGGTCGGCCGAGAGCAGCGCCTGCGCGACGCCGTCGGAGCCGACCACGGCGACCGGTCCTGTGGCGTTGTCCATGCCCGACAGCCGCGCTGGCGAGGTGAGGAACTCGACGCGATCGCGGGTCATCAGGCCCGACTCGACGACGAGGTCCGCCACGCTGCGGCCCGGTGAGCAGCGCCGCCTTGGCGAGCGCCGACGCCGCCGCGTACCCGATGTACGGCGTGAGGGCCGTCACCACACCCACCGAGGTGCGGACCATCGAGTCGAGCCGGTCGATGTTCGCCTGGATGCCGTCGACGCAGTTGACGCGGAGGGTGTTGCAGCCGGCGCCGAGCCAGGAGACGTTCGTGAGGATCGAGTGCAGGATGAGCGGCTCGAACGCGTTCAGCTGCAGCTGGCCCGCCTCGGCCGCCATCGTGACCGACACGTCGTGGCCGACGACCGCGAAGGCGATCTGGTTGACGACCTCGGGGATCACCGGGTTGACCTTGCCCGGCATGATCGACGAGCCCGCCTGGCGGGGCGGCAGCACGATCTCGCCGAAGCCGGCCTGCGGGCCGGACGACAGCAGCCGGAGGTCGTTGCAGATCTTGCTCAGCTTCACGGCCGCGCGCTTCAGCACGCCGGACATCTGCATGAAGACGCCGGTGTCGCTCGTGGCCTCGACGAGGTCGCGGGCGGTGATGTACTCCTCGCCGAGCAGCTCGCTGAGGTGGCGTCGCACCGTCGACGGGTAGCGGGGATCCGCGGTGATGCCGGTCCCGATCGCGGTCGCGCCGAGGTTGATCTCCCGCAGCAGCGGCAGCACCTCGCGGATCCGGTCCTCGTCCTCGCCGAGGGTGGTGGCGAAGCCGTGGAACTCCTGCCCGAGCGTCATGGGCACCGCGTCCTGCAGCTGGGTGCGGCCGACCTTCAGCACGTCGTGGAACTCGTGGCCCTTCGCCGCGAACGACTCGCGGAGCGCCTCGTGCTCGCCGAGGAAGTCGCGCAGCGCGAGCGCGATGGAGATCTTCGCGGCGGTCGGGTAGACGTCGTTCGTGCTCTGGCTGCGGTTGACGTCGTCGATCGGGTTCATGAAGGCGTAGTCGCCGAGGGGGCGCCCGGCGAGCTCGAGGGCCACGTTGGCGACGACCTCGTTCGCGTTCATGTTCGTCGAGGTGCCCGCGCCGCCCTGGATCACGTCGACGACGAACTGGTCGTGGAACCGGCCGTCGCGGATGAGGCGGCACGCCTGCTCGATCAGCTCGGCCTTCTCCTCGCCGAGCACGCCGAGCTCGCGGTTCGCGCGGGCGGCGGCCTGCTTGACGATCACGAGCGCGTCGACGAGACGCGGATGGATGGAGATCGGGCGTCCCGAGATGGGGAAGTTCTCCAGCGCGCGAGCGGTGTGGGCGCCCCAGTACGCGGTCGCAGGGATGTCGACGGTGCCGAGGCTGTCGGTCTCGGTGCGGACGGCAGGGGCTTGGATGGTGTGGACGACGTCGGTCACGGTCTCCGACGCTAGCCGGATCGAGACGCAAATCTCCGCCGCTCGCCTGCGAAAGCCTGCGTCCCGGGTGCTGCAACGTCTCGGAAGTTGATGCACGAGGGTGCATAGGATGTCCGCGACGGGGAGGTCGCATGCGGATCACGGGCGCCGTGCTCGAGGAGATCGGGCGGCCTGACCCGTACCGCGACTCGCTGCCGATCACCGTCGGCGCGCTCGACCTCGCGGATCCCGGCCCGACCGAGCTGCTCGTGCGGATCGAGGCGGCGGGGATCTGCCACTCGGACCTGTCGGTCGTGGACGGCAACCGGCCTCGTCCGGTGCCGATGCTGCTCGGACACGAGGCCGCCGGCATCGTCGAGGCCGTCGGCGACCAGGTCGGCGACGTGGCGGTCGGCGACCGGGTCGTGCTCACCTTCCTGCCGCGCTGCGGCGAGTGCGCCGGCTGCCGGACGAACGGCCGCCTCCCCTGCGAGCGCGGGTCGGCCTCGAACGCGGCGGGCGAGCTGCTCGGCGGCGGCACCCGGCTGTCCCGGGACGGGGCTCCGGTCGCGCACCACCTCGGCGCATCAGCATTCGCGACCCACGCCGTCGTCGACCGCCGCTCGGTCGTCCCGGTCGGCGCCGACGTCCCGCCCGATGTCGCCGCCCTGCTCGGCTGCGCCGTGCTCACCGGCGGCGGCGCGGTCCGCAACGCCTCGGGCGCCGCGCCCGGCGAGCCGATCATGGTCGTCGGCCTCGGCGGCGTCGGACTCGCGGCCGTGCTCGTCGCCCGCGCGCTCGGGCATCCGGTGATCGGCGTCGACGCGCTGCCCGCGAAGCTCGAGACCGCGGCGGCGCTCGGCGCGGAGCGGGTCGCGACGCCGGACGAGCTCGGACTCGACGACCGCCGCGGTCGTGATCGAGGCGGCCGGCTCCGCCCGCGCCTTCGAGACGGCGTTCGCCGCCACCGCGCCGGGCGGCACGCACCGTCACCGTCGGCCTGCCCTCCCCCGCCGCGCGCGCCTCACTGCCGCCGCTCACCTTCACCGCGGAGGCCCGGACCGTGATCGGCAGCTACCTCGGCTCCTCCGTCCCCGAGCGCGACGTGCCCGTGTACGCGGACCTCTGGCGCGCTGGACGCCTGCCCGTCGAGCGGCTGGTCTCGGCGACCCTCCCCCTGCGCGAGATCAACGGGGCGATGGACGCCCTCGCATCCGGCGGCCGCGCTGCGGCAGCTCATCACCTTCGACGAGAGGAACTGATCCATGACCGACTCCCCCACCGCGCGCGTGGCGATCGTGACGGGCGCCGCCCGCGGCATCGGCGCAGCCATCGCGAAGCGGCTCGCCGCCGACGGCATGGCCGTCGGCGTGATCGACCTCGCCGAGGACGCGACAGCGGAGACCGTCGAGGCGATCCGGGCCGCGGGCGGCCGCGCGCTCGGCATCGGCGCCGACGTGACCGACTCCGAGCAGGTGCAGCGAGCCGTGCAGGCCGTCGCCGACGGCCTCGGCGCGCCCGACGGTGCTCGTCAACAACGCCGGCATCCTCCGCGACAACCTGCTCTTCAAGATGACCGACGAGGACTGGGACCGGGTCGTGGCGGTGCACCTGCGCGGCGCCTTCCTGATGACGCGCGAGGTGCAGCGGTACCAGGTCGAGGCGAAGTGGGGCCGGATCGTCGAGCCTCTCCTCGACCAGCGCGCTCGGCAACCGCGGCCAGGCGAACTACGCCGCGGTCAAGGCCGGCCTGCAGGGGTTCACGAAGACCATCGCGATCGAGCTCGGCCGGTACAACGTCACCGCGAACGCGATCGCCCCGGGCTTCATCGCGACCGACATGCTGCGGCAGACGGCCGAGCGGATGAAGGTGAGCTTCGAGCAGTTCCTCGAGGGGGCGGCGCGGGAGATCCCGGTCGGACGCGTCGGGCAGCCGGAGGACATCGCGAACGCCGCGAGCTTCTTCTGCTCGGAGGCGTCGTCGTTCGTCTCCGGCCAGGTGCTCTACGTGGCGGGCGGGCCGAAGGCATGAGCGCCGTGTTCCCCTCGCCGGAGGCGCTGCTCGATGCCGTGGGCACCGACCTCGGCGTCAGCGACTGGATCACCGTCGGCCAGGAGCGGATCGACCGCTTCGCGGACGCGACCGACGACCACCAGTGGATCCACATCGACCCCGAGCGGGCCGCATCCGGCCCGTTCGGCAAGCCGATCGCGCACGGCTACCTCTCGCTGTCGCTGCTCGCGCCGCTCATGTTCGAGCTGCTGCACGTGGACGGCACAGCGCTCGTGGTGAACGCCGGGCTCGGACCGGGTGCGCTTCCTCACGCCGGTCACCGCGGGCACGCGCGTGCGTGCGCATGCCACGATCACGGCGGCCGAGCGGATCCCCACCGGGGTCCGCGTGCGCCAGTCGGTGACGCTCGAGGCCGAGGGAGCTGAGCGGCCGGCCCTCGTCGCCGAGACCCTCACGGTGTTCGTGCCCGCCTGAGCGGACGCCTCATCCGGGAGGTGCAGCATGAGCCCATGAAGCTCGCGCTGCACTTCCCGAATTTCACGATGCCCGGCGCCCCCGACACGCTGCGCGGCCTGCTCGGCGACACGGCCCGTGCCGCCGATGAGGGCGGGTTCGCCGCGATGACGGTGATGGACCACTGGTTCCAGATGATCCCGATGGGCGGCTCGGCCGAGCCGATGCTCGAGGGGTACACGACGCTCGGCTACCTCGCCGCGCTGACCGAGCGGCTCCGGCTCGGCACGCTCGTGACCGGCGTCACCTACCGCTACCCGGCACTGCTCGCGAAGACCGTGACGACGCTCGACGTGCTGTCGAACGGCCGCGCCTTCCTCGGCATCGGCGCCGCCTGGTACGAGCAGGAGCACGACGCCTATGGCGTGCCGTTCCCGCCGCTGAAGGAGCGGTTCGAGCGGCTGACCGAGGCGCTCGAGATCTGCGAGCAGATGTGGAGCGACAACGACGGGCCCTACGAGGGCCGCCACTACCGGCTCGGCGCGACGATCTGCAACCCGCAGCCCATCCAGCGCCCGCGGCCGCCGATCCTCATCGGCGGCGGCGGCGAGAAGAAGACGCTGCGCCTCGTCGCCGAGCACGGCGACGCCTGCAACCTCTTCGACCTCGGGCCGGAGGAGGTCGGGCGCAAGATCGACGTGCTGCGCGGCCACTGCGACGACGTCGGCCGCGACTTCGACGCGATCCAGCTGACGCTCACGACGGGCGGCGAGGACGCGGAGACCGACGGGTTCCTCGCGAAGATGGACGCCTACGCGAAGCTCGGCATCGACCAGGTGTGGATCCGCGCGGCGGCACCCGACCCGGCCGGCACCGCGGCTCGGCTCGGCGAGCGCGTCGTCCCGCGAATGGCGGCGCTCGGCGCCTGAGCCGCCCGCGAAGGCCCACTCGCGTCGCGATTCGTGCCGCTTCCCGCTCGAGGATCGCGGCAGGAATCGCGACGCGAAGCGGCTCAGCTGAGGCGCTCGATCACCATCGCCATGCCCTGGCCGCCGCCGACGCACATCGTCTCGAGGCCGAAGGTGGCGTCCTTCGTCTTCAGGGCGTTCAGCAGCGTGGTGGTGATGCGCGCGCCCGTCATGCCGAACGGGTGGCCGAGCGCGATCGCGCCGCCGTGCACGTTGAGCTTCTCCCAGTCGACGCCGAGCTGCGTCGGCGGAGGGCACGACCTGCGCGGCGAACGCCTCGTTGATCTCGACGAGGTCGATGTCGTCGATCGACATGCCGGCCAGCGCGAGCGCCTTGCGGCTCGCCTCGACCGGGCCGAGCCCCATGATCTCGGGCGACAGCGCGCTGACGCCGGTCGAGACGATGCGGGCGAGCGGCGTGAGGCCGAGGTCCTTCGCGAGCGTGTCGGACACGATCACGAGCGCGGCGGCGCCGTCGTTGAGGGGGCAGGCGTTGCCCGGCGGTGACGGTGCCGTCCTTGCGGAACACCGGCTGCAGCTGCGAGAGCGTCTCGAACGGTCACGCCGGCGCGCGGGCCGTCGTCGCGGCTGATCGGTGCGGCCGTCCGGCGTGGTGACGGGCGTGATCTCGCGCTCGAACACCCCGGCCGCGATCGCCGCCTCGGCCCGGTTCTGGCTGAGCGCGGCGTACTCGTCCTGCCGCGCGCGGCTCGTCCCGGTGAGCCCGGCGACGTTCTCGGCGGTCTGGCCCATCGCGATGTAGGCGTCGGGCAGCAGCCCGTCCTCGCGCGGGTCGTGCCACTCGCCGCCCTGCTCGGCCCGCTGCTTCGTGCGCTGCTCCGCATCCGCGAACACCGGGTTCAGGATCGTGTGCGGGTCCTGGTCCGGGATGTAGTCGGCGCTGCCGTTCGCGGAGTGCGTGACGGACTCGACGCCCGCCGAGACGAACGCCGACCCCTCCCCGGCCTTGATCGCGTGGAACGCCATCCGCGTCGTCTGCAGGCTGGACGAGCAGTACCGGTTGACGGTGGTGCCGGGCAGGAAGTCGTAGCCGAGCTTCACGGCGACGATGCGGGCCATGTTCATGCCCTGCTCGCCGCCCGGCATGCCGCAGCCGAGGATCAGGTCGTCGATGCGGCGCGGGTCGAGGCCCGGCACCGCGTCGAGCGCCTCCTGCACCAGCAGCGCCGCGAGGTCGTCGGGCCGGAACCCGACGAGCGACCCCTTGTTGGCCCGGCCGATGGGCGACCGCTTGGCGGCGACGAGAACTGCTTCAGGCATCCGGATCCCTTTCGACTGCGGGTGACGGCTCAGACGAAGGCGGCGGAGCCCGTGATGGCGCGGCCGACGATGAGGGTGTTCATCTCGCGCGTGCCCTCGTAGGAGTAGATGGCCTCGGCGTCGGCGAAGAACCGGGCGACGCCCTTGTCGAGCACGATGCCGTTGCCGCCGAGGATCTCGCGGGCGTTGGCGACGGTCTCGCGCATCCGCGCGGTCGCGAACGCCTTGGCGAGCGCGGAGTGCTCGTCCTTCTGCTCGCCGGCGTCCTGCAGCTGCGAGGCGCGGAGGCACACCGCGATGGAGGCCGTGATGTTGCCGACGCACTTCACGAGCAGGTCCTGGATGAGCTGGTGCGCGGCGATCGGCTTGCCGAACTGCACGCGCTCCTTGGCGTAGGCGAGGGCGGCCTCGTAGGCGCCGATCGCGATGCCGATCGCCTGCCAGGCGACCTCGCAGCGCGTCAGCCGGAGCACGTGGCGCGACGTCGCGGAACGAGCGGATGCCGGGCAGCCGCATCGACTCGGGCACCTCGCACGTCGGTCATCGTGATGTCGGCGTTCTGCACGCTGCGGAGCGCGATCTTGCCCTCGATCTTCGTGGCCGAGAAGCCCGCGGAGGTCGGTGTCGACGAGGAAGCCCTTGACCTGGCCGTCGGCCTCGTCCTTCGCGAAGATCACGACGATGTCGGCGAAGGTCGCGTTGCCGATCCAGCGCTTGGCGCCGTTCAGGATCCAGGTGTCGCCCTCGCGGCGGGCGGTCGTGCGCAGGCCGCGGGCCGAGTCGGAGCCGGAGAACGGCTCGGTGAGGCCGAAGGCGCCGAGCACCTCGGCGGTCGCCATCTTCGGCAGCCACTCCGCGCGCTGCTCGGGCGATCCGCCGACGTCGATCGGCGCCCATCGCGAGGCCGCTCTGCACGCCGACGAAGGTCGAGGCGGACGCGTCGACGCGGCCCATCTCGAGCGCCATCCAGCCGCGGTACACGGCGCTGTTCTCGAACTGGCGCACCTCGGGGATGAAGGAGCCGAGGAGCGCCGAGCCGGGCGAGGTTCGGGATGATCTGCTTCGGGAACTCCGCGCGCTCCCAGTAGTCGTCGCGATCGGCCGGACCTCGGCCTCGAAGAACTCCCGGCACCCGCGCGACGTTCTCCCGCTCCTCCTGGGTGAGGAAGTCCTGGAAGTGGTAGAAGTCGCTCACGAGGTGGGCACGACGGTCTCGCCGGCCTCGTCCAGGATCGACTCGTCGGTGGTGGTGATCGTCATCGCTGCTCCTCGTCGACTCGGCGCACGGCCGCGGCGGCGGCGCCCCGCAGCAGTGTACGCATCACATTCGAGAAATGTTGCGGAGATGCCCCGCTCCCGCGGCTAGCATCCAGTCATGGTCCCCGCCGCTGCGCCCCCTCGCGCCGCGCGGCTCGGCAGCCACGGCACGGAGCTGGTGCCGAGCGCGCTGTCGGTGCGGCTCGACACGCACCCGCGACGCGACCCGCGCCTTCCTCGCGGCGCGCCACCGGTTCATCGCCGGCGAGCGGATCGACATGTCCGCGCTCGCGGCGGAGCTCGGCGTCGACCGCACCTCCCTGTTCCGCTGGGTCGGCAACCGCGACGCGCTGCTCGGCGAGATGCTCTGGAGCCTCGCCGTGCCGACGTTCGACGCCGCCGACGCCGCCGTGTCCGGCAGGGGCGCCGACCGCGTCGAGGGCGCGCTGACCCGCTTCGTGCGCGACCTCATCACGCGCCGACTACTTCCGCGACTGGATCACCCGGGAGCCGTCCCGGGCGCTCCGCATCCTCACCGGCGCCGCGACCCCGGTGCACCGCCGCTTCGTCGCGATCGTCGAGACGCTGCTCGAGGAGGAGATCGCGGCCGGGCGGATGGCCACCCCGCTGCCGCCGCACGACCTCGCGACCGTGCTCGTGCGGGTCGCCGAGTCGTTCACCTACGCCGACCTGATCGCCGGCGAGCGCCCCGACGCCGACCGCGCCGCCGCGGCCGCGTTCGCGCTCGTGCTCGCCCCGACCAGGAGGAGCCGCGATGACCGACGACGCCCGAGACGCTCGACCGACTACCGCTGGACCGGCCGTTCCCGACCCGCTGGCACGACAACGACGTGTTCGGGCACGTGAACAACACGATCTACTACGCCGCGATGGACACCACGGTCACGAGCTGGCTGCTCGGCCCCGGCGGTCACGCGCTGACGTCGACGCACAGCGACCCTGCCGTCGTGGTCGCGTCCTCCTGCCGCTACTTCGCCTCCGGCGCGTTCCCCGACACGCTCGTCGTCGGGCTGCGGGCCGACCGGGTCGGCACGACGAGCGTGTCGTGGGGCCTCGGCATCTTCCGCGAGTCCGACGCGGAGCTGCTCGCCACCGGCACCTTCGTGCACGTCTTCGTCGACCGCGCCGACCCGACGGCCGATCCCGGTGCCGGATGCCGTCCGTGACCGCATCGCCGCCGAACTGCTAGCGCATGCACCGCACGACGGAGCATCCTGCACGCGTCACTTCGAAGGAGAAGCACCGAATGAACGACGACGTTCTGACCGGCCCCGGCAACGCGACCCTCTCCGTCGCCACGATCCTCGCCGAGTCCGCGCACCGCTACCCGGACAAGACCGCCGTGATCTGGGCGGGCCAGACCGGCCCGCGACGCCCGGGTCACCTACGGCGAGCTGTGGCGCGACGCAAGGCGGTCGCCGGCGTGCTGACGCGACCGCGGCGTCGGCCGCGGCGACCGGGTCGCGATGCTCGTGCCGAACGTGCCCGACTTCCCGCGCGTCTACTACGCGATCCTCGCGCTCGGCGCGGTCGCCGTGCCGATCCACCTCCTGTTCAAGAAGGAGGAGATCGAGCACGTGCTGCAGGACAGCGGCGCGAAGCTCGTGGTGATCGCGGCCCCGTCGCTCGGCGAGGCGCTGCCCGCCGCGGCTGGCGCTCGGGCGTCGACGCGGTCTCGGTGCTGCTGCCCGAGGCGGCCCGGGACCTCGTGCCGATCCCCCGCCTCGAGGAGCTCGTCGCGAGCGGGGAGTCGACGCCGATCGCCCGGCACGTGAGGCGACGAACCCGCTCGACCCCGCCACGCATCCTGTACACGAGCGGCACGACCGGCACGCCGAAGGGCGCCGTCGGCTCGCCACTTCTCGCTCGTCGAGCAGGTGAACGCGTCGCTGATCGACTCGTTCGACATGAAGAGCACGACGACGTCGTCTTCGGCGGCCTGCCCCTCTTCCACACCTTCGGGCAGACCTGCGTGCTGAACACCGCCTTCCGCACGCGGCGCCACGATCGTGCTGCTGCCGAAGTTCGAGCCGCGTGCGGCGCTCGAGGCGATGGTCGAGCACGAGCGCGACGATCTTCACCGCCGTGCCGACGATGTACGTCGGCGCTGCTCGCCGGCGCCGCGCGCCGGCGCGCCGAAGCCGCAGCTGCGGTACGCGATCTCGGGCGGCGCGCCGCTGCCGCTCGCGGTCCTCGAGGCGTTCGCAGGAGACCTTCGGCGCGGTCGTGCACGAGGGCTACGGCCTCACCGAGACGTCGCCCGGTCGCGTCGTTCAACCCGTCGGCGAGCCGATCCGCCCCGGCACGATCGGCACGCCGATCTGGGGCGTCGACGTCGATGATCGCGGACGCGGAGGTCGACGACCGGATCGTCGAGCTGCCGCGCGGCGAGCTCGGCGAGATCGTGGTCCGCGGCCACAACCTGTTCAAGGGCTACCTCGGCAACGCCCGGAGGCGAACCGCGGAGGCGGTCGTCGACGGCTGGTTCCGCACCGGCGACCTCGGCACGATGGGCGACGACGAGCTACCTCACGATCGTCGACCGCAAGAAGGACATGATCGTGCGCAACGGCTACAACGTGTACCCGACCGAGGTCGAGAACGTGATCGATGCGGCACGAGGCGGTGCAGGCCGCGGCCGTCTTCGGCATGCCCGCACGACGATGCACGGCCAGGAGGTCGAGGCCGCCGTCGTGCTGAAGCCGCGGCGCCGAGGCGACCGAGGACGAGCTCGATCGACTTCGTGAAGGAGCAGATCGCGGCCTACAAGTTCCCGCGGGTCGTCCACATCGTCGACGAGTTCCCGCTCGGCCCGTCCGGCAAGGTGCTGAAGCGCGAGCTCGCCCGCGAGTACGGCTCGTGACGGGACCCGTTCCCGGACTCGATGTGGCGGCACTCGCCGCCTGGCTGGACCGCACCCATCCGGAGCTCGCCGGGGACGGGGCTGGCCGCGACGGTGCTCGCCGGCGGCCGCAGCAACCTCACCTACCGGCTCGACGGCACCCGGCGGGACGGTGCGGCGGCCCCGCTGGTGCTGCGGCGGCCGCCGCTCGCCCACGTGCAGGCCACCGCGCACGACATGCGGCGCGAGTTCCGCGCGATCTCGGGGCTGGCCGGCACCGCCGTGCCCGTGCCGGCGGCGATCGACCTGATCGCCGAAGCGCAGCCGGAGACCGGCGTGGATGCGCCGTTCTACCTGATGGGCCACGTCGACGGGCTCGTCGTGCGGTCGCCCGGCGACGACGCGGCGCTCGACGCGTCCGGCCGCCGCGCCGTCGCGTTCGCGCTGATCGACGTGCTCGCCGCTCTGCACACCCTCGACCCGGATGCGGTCGGCCTCGGCACACCTCGGGCGGCCGGACGGCTATCTCGCGCGGCAGGTCGCCCGCTGGACCACGCAGTACGCGGGCTCCCGCACGCGCGACCTGCCCGACCTCGACGCGCTCGCGGCCGCCCTGGCCGAGCGGGTGCCGGCGACGGCGGCGAGCGGCCTGCTGCACGGCGACTTCCGGCTCGACAACGCGATCCTCACGCCCGACGGCGCCGGCGGGGCGTCGATCGCGGCGGTGCTCGACTGGGAGATGGCGACCATCGGCGACGTGCTGGCCGACCTCACGCTCTGCACGCTCTACTGGCGCATCGGTGCGCATCGCGGCCGAGGCCGGCGCGCCGTTCGCGACGGCCGTCGTGCCGGGCGCCGGCTACCCCGACGCCGACGAGCTCGTCGAGCACTACGTCCGCGTCACGGGCACGACGGTCGCCGACCTCGGCTGGTACGACGCGTTCGCCGCCTTCAAGCTCGCGGTCATCCTCGAGGGCGTGCACGCGCGCTACCTGCAGGGCGCGACGGTCGGCGCGGGCTTCGAGTCGATCGGGGCGCTCGTCCCGCTGCTCGCCGCGCACGGCCGCGCCCGGTTCGCCGACGAGGACTGAAGGAGACCCTTGGACTTCGCACCCGACCCGCGCTCCGCCGAGCTCGACGCCGTGCTCGCGACGGTTCCTCGCCGAGCGGGTGCTGCCCGCGGAGCCCGTGCTCGAGGCGGAGCTCGCCGCCGAACCCGGCCGATGGGGCCCCACGCCGGTCATCGGGCGACCTGCAGGCGGAGGCGCGGGCTCTCGGCCTCTGGAACCTGTTCCTGCCGCCGAACCCCCTCGGCCTCGGCGCCGGCCTGACGAACCTGCAGTACGCGCCGCTGGCCGAGCGGTCCGGCCGCAGCCCACGCCTCGCGCCCGTGGCGATGAACTGCGCGGCGCCCGACACCGGGAACATGGAGCTGCTCGTCGCACTTCGGCACGGATGCGCAGCACGAGGGGTGGCTGACGCCGATGCTCGAGGGCACCGTCCGTTCCGCGTTCTGCATGACGGAGCCCGACGTCGCGTCCTCGGATGCGACGAACGTCGCCACCCGCATCCGCCGCGACGGCGACGAGTACGTCGTCGACGGCGTGAAGTGGTGGTCGACGGGGGCGATGGACCCCGACGCGAAGCTGCTGATCGTCATGGGCAAGACGGACCCGCAGGGCGACCGGCACCGGCAGCAGAGCATGCTGCTCGTGCCGCAGGGACACCCCGGGCGTCACGATCGTCCGGCCGCTCACGGTCTTCGGCTACGACGACCGGGAGCACGGCGGCCACGCCGAGATCCGGTTCGACGGCGCGCGGGTGCCGGTGGCGAACCTGCTCGGCGGCGAGGGCGAGGGCTTCGCGATGGCCCAGGCGCGGCTCGGCCCCGGCCGCATCCACCACTGCATGCGGGCGATCGGGATGGCCGAGCGGGCGCTCGACCTGGTGCGGCGAGCGGGTGGGCGTGCGGACCGCTTTCGGGTCGACCGCTCGCCGACCAGGGCGTGGTGCGCGAATGGCTCGCAGAGGCGCGGATCGAGCTCGAGGCGCGTGCGGCTGCTCGTGCTGAAGACCGCCTGGCTGATGGACACCGTCGGCAACAAGGCGGCGCGCACCGAGATCCAGGCCATCAAGGTGGCGGTGCCCCGCGCCGTGCAGCGGATCCTCGACCGCTCGATCCAGCTGTTCGGCGGCGCGGGCGTCTCCGGCGACACCCCGCTCGCCGCGCTGTATGCGGGGGTCCGCACGCTGCGGATCGCCGACGGCCCCGACGAGGTGCACCTCGCCTCGCTCGGCCGCGCCGAGGTGCGCCGCTCCCCCTCGTGATCCGCCTGACCGAGGTGCTTGACGGGCCCCGGTCCGCGGCGCACGCTGGGCGGCGGGGGGACACGGGAATGAAGCGGTACAGGATCGACAGCAGCGCCATCTCGTCGCTCGGGTACGACCCGACGAACAAGCTGCTCGAGCTCGAGTTCGTGACCGGCGCGGTGTACGACTACGAGGGCGTGCCGCCCGAGGAGGTGCTCGCGATGCTCGAGGCCGAGTCACGGGGCCGCTACTTCGAGATGCACATCCGCGGGCCGTACCCGTACCGCCGGATCGCCTGAGACGGGTCAGCCGGGCATCGGCAGCGAGCCGCCGCCGTCGATCACGATCGTCTGCCCGGTGATCCACGCGGCGTCCTCGGAGAGCAGGAAGGCGACGGGGCCGGCGACATCCGCGGGCTCGCCGAGGCGGCCGAGCGGGTACGCGGCGACGACCTGCGCCTCGCGGCCCTCGTAGAGCGCGCGGGCGAACCGGGTCTTCACGACCGCCGGTGCGACGGCGTTCACGCGGATCCGCGGTGCCAGCTCGTACGCGAGCTGCGACGTGAGCGAGATCAGGGCGGCCTTCGAGACCCCGTAGAAGCCGATGTTCGGGCTGGCGCCGATGCCGGCGATGGAGGCGATGTTCACGATCGCGCCGCCCCGCTCCCCCATGCCGCGCTGCACGGCCTCGCGGGCGTAGGCGAACGCGCCGAGCACGTTCACCTCGAACAGCTTGCGGACGGCCGACTCGTCGATCTCGAGCGCGGGGCCGTAGGCGGGGTTCACGCCCGCGTTGTTCACGAGCAGGTCGACGGGACCGAACGCCTCCTCCGCGGCGGCGAACGCGGCCTCGCGGGCGGCCGGGTCGTCGGCGGGGCCGGCGATGCCGACGCACACGGTCTGCGCCGAGCTGCTCGACGGCTTCGGCGAGCGCCTCCTCGCGGCGTGCGGTGATGACGACGCGGGCGCCCTCGGCGACGAGGCGTTCGGCGACCGCGAAGCCGATGCCACGGCTCGCACCGGTCACGATCGCGACGCGGTCCTGGAAACGGGCGAGCACGGGATCCACGTCGCGAGCGTACCGACCGCGGCTCGGGCGCCGGTCCGAGCGCTCGTGCGCGGTCGCCCCGCGAGACTGCGGGAACGCTGCGACTTCGCCGCTCGGCTTGCGCGAGCGCTGCCGAGCGGGTGCGCTGAGGACATGAGAGAGCTGCGGATCCTGAAGCCCATCGCGAAGCTCGAGGACGTCGAGGCCCTCGACGCGATCGTGAACCCGGTCAAGTCGGCGATCGTCGGCCTGCTGTCCAAGTCGCGGCCCCTCGAGGACGTCCTGCACGGCACCCCGGTCGGTCATCCGCTGCACCCGGTGCTGATCCTCGTGCCTGCCGGCGCCTGGCTCTCGGCCGCGGTGCTCGACGTGCTGCCCGGCAACGAGCGCGCGGCGCAGCTCCTGGTCGGCACCGGGCTGCTCGCCGCGGTGCCCACGGTCGCGACGGGCGAAGCCGACTGGTCCCGGCTGCACGAGCAGCAGATGCGGGTCGGCGTCGTGCACGCCGCGGTGAACCTCACCGCCATCGCGCTCTACACGGGCTCCTGGCTGGCGCGGCGGCGCGGGAACCAGGGCCTCGGCAAGCTGCTCGGCTTCGCCGGCATCACCGCGATCAGCGCCGGCGGCTACCTCGGCGGCCACCTCAGCTACCGCCAGGCCGCGGGCGCGAACCACACCG
Organism: uncultured Actinomycetota bacterium; assembly: GCA_963771645.1. Classification (GTDB taxonomy): domain Bacteria; phylum Actinomycetota; class Actinomycetes; order Actinomycetales; family Microbacteriaceae; genus Amnibacterium. The sequence continues at coordinate 180,493 of CAVYUH010000014.1, forward strand.
AGGACGTGCCGCACCGCTTCCCCTCCGGCTGGCAGCCGCTCGCGCCGCTCGCCGAGCTGCCCGAGCGCACGCTGACCCGCCGCGACGTCGCCGGCCAGCCGCTGCTCGTCCACCGCGACGGCGACCAGGTGGACGTGATCTCGAACGTCTGCAGCCACCTGTCGGGGCCGCTGAACGAGGGCGAGCTGAGCACCGATGCCGAGGGCGAGGCGTGCGTCACCTGCCCGTGGCACCAGAGCGTCTTCGCGCTGCGCAACGGCGAGGTCGTGCACGGCCCGGCGACGAGCCCGCAGCCCGCGTTCGAGACCCGGGTCACCGGCGACCTGGTGGAGGTGCTGCTGCCGAACGCGGGCTGAGGCGGTGCCGATGAGAAGAGCATCGAAGGAATCCTTGCAAAGAATCCTTCGATAGGCGTACGCGTCCTCGCATGCCTGAGGACGACGCCGGCCCGCTCTTCGATCCCCGCATCGATCGCGCGACGGATCCCGTCGCCCTGCAGGGGCTCGTCCACCCGCTCCGGCTGCAGCTGCTCGGACAGCTGCGTCGGCAGGGACCGGCGACCGCGACGCGCCTCGCCGAGCTGCTGCACGTGTCGTCCGCCCTCGCCAGCTACCACCTGCGGCAGCTGCACGCCGCCGGGTTCGTCGAGGACGCGGACGACGAGGAGGTGGCGGACCGCCGGCGCGGCGGCCGCGAGCGCTGGTGGCGCGCTGCGGCCCGGTCCACCTTCGTCACCGCGACGAGCACCGCGGATGCGGCCGACGCGGTCGTGCGCGACTACCTGGCCGTCGTGCTCGAGGCCATGTTCGGCAACGCCCGGGCCTGGCTCGACATCGAGCCCGAGTGGCCCGAGGAGTGGCAGCAGCTCGACGACTTCAGCGACATCCCCCTGTCCCTGACGGTGGATGAGGTCCGGCAGCTCGATCGCGAGATCGCCGCGGTGCTCGCCCGGTACCGGCGGCACGATCCCGCGCAGCCGCAGACGCCGGGCAGCGCGATCGTCAGCTTCCAGTACCAGCTCTTCCCGGAGCCTCGGCAGACGCCGCCGTCCAGCGATGCGTGATCGCCTCGGGCTGCCCGCCCTGCTCATCTCGGCCGTCGTCTCGACCGCCGGCACCCGCATCTCCCACCTCGCCGTCCCTTGGCTCGTGCTCACCACGACGCACGACCCGGTGCTCACCGGCCTCGTCGGCACCGCCGAGATCGCTCCCTACGTCGTGCTGCAGCTGCTCGGCGCACCGGTCGTCGACCGGGTCGGCGCACGCCGCGTCGCCTGGGTCGGCAACGTCGTCGCGGGACTCGCCATGGCGCTGATCCCCGTGCTGCACGCCGCCGGCGCGCTCCCGATCCCGGCCGTGCTCGCCCTCGTGTTCGTGGCGGGAGCGGCCAGGGGACCCGCCGACGCCGCAACGCAGGTGCTCATCCCTCGAGCCGCGCAGCGGGCCGGCGCGCCACTCGAGCGCGCCGCAGGCCTCGTCGACGGCGCCGAGAGGCTCGCCGGCGTGGTCGGGGCGGCGATCGCGGGCGCCCTCATCGCGGTGCTCGGCCCCGCCACGGTCGTGGCGTTCGACGCGGCCAGCTTCTTCATCGGCGCCCTCCTGCTCGCCGCGGTGCCCGTCGTCCGGGCGGTGCCCGCCTCGGGACGCCGGCGTGCGCGGCTACGTCCGCGACGTCCGTGAGGGGCTGCGGTTCGTTCTCGGCCACCCGCTGACCCGCTCGATCGCCGGGATGGTGCTGTTCACCAACCTCGTCGACGCGGCGGTGAGCGGGCTGCTGCTCCTGCTCTGGGCACGCTCGACCGGCGTCGGCACCACCGGCCTCGGCGTCGTGCTCGCCGTGTTCGGCGTCGCCGCGCTCACCGGCGCCACGCTCTACGCCGTCGTGGGGCCACGCCTCCCCCGACGGTGGACCTTCGCGACCGCCTTCCTCATCACCGGTGCGCCGCGCCTGCTCGCCCTCGCGCTCCCCCTGCCCTTCTGGGCGGTGCTCGTCGTCTGGGCCGTCGGCGGCCTCGCGGCGGGCGCCATCAACCCGGCGCTCGCGACCGCGCAGTACGCGGCCATCCCGGACCGCCTCCTCGCCCGCGCCCTCGCGGCGGTGAACGCGATCGCCTGGGCCGGCATCCCGCTCGGCGCGCTGCTGGCCGGAGCTGTCGTGAACCTGGTGGGGCTCGTACCGACCCTGCTCGGCTTCGGCGCCGTCTACGGCCTCGTCACGCTCGACCCGTTCGTGCGGCGCAGCTGGCGCGCGATGGACCGCGACGCCGCGACGGTGCCCGGAGCCTCAGCCCAGGCATCCGGCCGCCTGGACCGCGCGAACGACGGAGCCTCCGAGCCCGCACGCCCTCGGATCCGCCTGAACCGGTCGCGGTTCGTGCCGCCACCCGCAGTGCCCGACCGGCAACAGCTGCGACCCTGCCCGCGCGACCCGGCGGGTGGTCGCAGCTCGTGCCGCGCCACCTGCTGCGGCGGCGACAGCTGCGACCACGAGCGATGCGCGGTCAGGAGCGGGAGCGGCGCTCCCGCACCCGCATGTTGACGACGATCGGGCTGCCCTCGAAGCCGAACAGCTCCCGCAGCCGCCGCTGGATGTACCGGCGGTAGCCCGGGTCGAGGAAGCCGGTCGTGAACAGCACGAACGTCGGCGGCCGCGTGCTCGCCTGCGTGCCGAACAGGATGCGCGGCTGCTTGCCGCCGCGCACCGGGTGCGGGTGCGCGGCCACGAGCTCGGCGAGGAACGCGTTGAAGCGGCCCGTCGGGATGCGGGTGTCCCACGACTGGAGCGCGGTCTCGAGCGCCGGGCACGAGCCTCTCGAGGTGCCGACCGGTGCGCGCCGAGATGTTCACCCGCGGCGCCCAGGAGACGTGCCCGAGGTCCTGCTCGATCTCGCGCTCGAGGTAGCGGCGACGGTCGTCGTCGAGGAGGTCCCACTTGTTGTACGCGAGCACGAGCGCGCGGCCCGACTCGAGCACGAGGTCGACGATCCGCACGTCCTGCTCGCTGATCGGCTGGGAGACGTCGAGCACCACGACCGCGACCTCGGCGCGCTCCAGCGCCGCCTGCGTGCGCAGCGACGCGTAGAAGTCGGCGCCCTGCGAGAGGTGGGTGCGGCGGCGGATGCCTGCCGTGTCGACGAAGCGCCAGACGCGGCCGCCGAGCTCGATCTGCTCGTCGACGGGGTCGCGGGTCGTGCCGGCGACGTCGGAGACGACGACGCGGTCCTCCTGCGCGGCCTTGTTCAGCAGGCTCGACTTGCCCACGTTCGGCCGGCCGACGATCGCGACGCGGCGCGGTCCGCCGAGCTCGGGCCGGGCGACCGCCGACTCGAGCGGCAGCACCTTCATCACGTCGTCGAGCAGGTCGGCGACCCCACGGCCGTGGATCGCCGAGACGGGCCACGGCTCCCCCAGCCCGAGCGACCAGAGGTCGGCGACGAGCGGCTCCATGCGTTCCCCGTCGACCTTGTTCGCCACCAGGCGCACGGGCTTGCGGCCGGCGCGGAGCATCCGCACGACCCGCTCGTCGGTCGCCGTCGCGCCGACGGTGGCGTCGACGACGAACAGCACCGCGTCGGCGAGCTCGACCGCGATCTCGGCCTGCGCCGCCACCGCGGCGTCGAGGCCGGACGCGTCGGGCTCCCAGCCGCCGGTGTCGACGAGCGTGAACTCGCGGCCCTCCCACTCGGCGCGGTAGGTGACGCGGTCGCGGGTGACGCCCGGCACGTCCTCGACGACCGCCGCGCGGCGGCCGAGGATGCGGTTCACGAGCGCCGACTTGCCGACGTTCGGCCGGCCCACGATCGCCAGCACGGGCAGCGCCGGGGTCGCACGGAGCTCGTCGTCGCCGATCTCGACGCCCTCGAGGAAGGCGCGGTCCTCGTCGTCGAGCTCGTACTCGGCGAGGCCGGCGCGCAGGGCCGCTGCGCGGCGCTCGGCGGCCGCGTCGTCGACGGCGGCGAGCCGCTCGCCGAGGTCGTCGTTGTCGAACTCGAGGTCGTCGTCGTCAGTCATCGGGGCACCCGTTCCAGCACGAGGCCGACGAGGGCCTCGACGGTGCCGTCGAAGTCCAGGTCGGTCGAGTCGAGGGTCGTCACCCCGTCCGCCGCTTCCAGGAAATCGACGACCTGAGAGTCCTTCGCGTCGCGCTCCGCGATCGCCCGCGCCACGGTCTCGTGGTGCAGGTCGGGCAGCTGCCGAGCGCGGCGCGCCGCGCGCACCTCGGGGCTCGCGGTCAGCAGCACCCGCACGTCCGCGTCGGGGGCGACGACGGTGGTGATGTCGCGGCCCTCGGCGACGACGCCGGGGTCGGCGGCGGCGAGGCGCTCACGGAACCCCACGTTCAGCGCCTCGCGCACGGCGGCCACGCGGGCGACGCCGCTCACGGCGGAGGTCACCCGGGGCTCGCGGATCGCGTCGGTCACGTCGGCGCCGCCGACCCGCACCCAGTGCTCGGCCGGGTCGTCAGCGCTCTCGAACCGGAAGCCGTCGAGCGCCCGCACCACGTCCTCGGGATGCTCCGGGTTCCCGCCGTGCTCGAGCACGGTCCACGCGAGGGCGCGGTAGGCCGCGCCGGTGTCGAGGAAGGCGAAGCCGAGCTTCGCCGCCGCGGCGCGGCTCACGCTCGACTTGCCGCTGCCCGCCGGCCCATCCACCGCAACCACCGTGCTCATCCCGCCACCCGCCATCCGCGCTGCTGAAGATCCGCCTCGAGTCCCGACGCCGCCTCCGGCGCGACCTGCACCTCGACGATGCCGATCGGTGCGCCCGGCGAGTGCTCGAGGCGGAGGTCCTCGAGGTTCACGCCGAGCTCGCCGATCTCGCCGAGCAGGCGCGCGAGCTGGCCGGGGGTGTCGTCGATGAGCACCACGAGCGAGGCGAGCTTGAGGTCGGCGCCGTGCTTGCCCGGGATGCGCTGCACCCCGGCGTTGCCTGCGGCGAGCAGATCGGCGATGGCGCGCGGCGCACCGGCAGCGCCCGGATCGGCGAGGGCCTCGAGCACCGCGTCGAGGTCGTCGCGGAGGTCGGACAGCACGGGCAGGATGCGGTCCGCGTTCGCGGACAGGATCTGCACCCAGAGCGCCGGGTCGCTGGCGGCGATGCGGGTGGTGTCGCGGAGGCCCTGCCCGGCGAGGTCGGTCGCGTGCGCCGGGCGCGTCGACGAGCCGCGCGGCGAGCAGGCTGGCGACGAGCTGCGGGGCGTGCGAGACGACCGCGACGGCGTCGTCGTGGCGCTCCACGGGGAGCCGGACAGGCGTCGCGCCGAGGTCGAGGGCGAGGGCCTCGAGCACGGCCGCCTGCTCCGTGGTGCTCGCCTCGTGCGGCGTGATGACCCAGGGGCGGCCGAGGAAGAGGTCGGCGCGGGCGGCGATCGGGCCGCTGCGCTCGCGGCCGGCCATCGGATGCGAGCCGAGGTACCGCTCGACCGGCGCCCCCTCGGCGAGCAGCCGGTGCAGGGGCGCGCTCTTCACGCTCGCCACATCGGTGACGAGCGCCGACGGCCACGCGGCCAGCTCGGCGGCGACGACCTCGGCTGTGCGGTCCGGCGGCACCGCCACGACGACGAGGTCGGGCCGGTCGTCCGCCGGACGCCCTGCGCCCCGCGCCGTAGTCGATCGCGAGGGCGAGCGTCGACGGGGACGCGTCGGTGAGGGCGACGTCGACACCTTGCGCGGTGAGGCCGAGCCCGATGGACGTGCCGAGCAGGCCGGTACCGACGACGCGGACCTGCCCCGAAGTACGGGCGGACACGGGAGACGAGCCTACCGGGCGGGGCGTTCGGGTTCGCCGCCGGGCGAGGGTGAGCACCGCGCCGAGCTCGGCGGACGTGAGATCCCTGGTGGCGCCGACCTTCAGGTCGCCGAGCGACGAGGGGGCCGAAGCGGCGCCGGACGAGCTCCTGCACGGGATGGCCGACCTCGTCGAACATGCGCCGCACGATGCGGTTCCGCCCGGAGTGCAGCACCACCTCGACGAGGGTGGCGTTCGCGCTCGAGCCGCCCGGCAGGATCCGCGCCCGGTCAGCGGCGATCGGCCCGTCCTCCAGCTCGAGGCCGTCGGTGAGCCGGCCGAGGGTCTTCGGCGAGCACCTTGCCGTCGACGCGGGCGACGTAGGTCTTCGTGACGCCGAACGAGGGATGCGCGAGCACGTTCGCGACGTCGCCGTCGTTCGTGAGCAGCAGCAGCCCCGACGTGTCCGCGTCCAGGCGGCCGACGTTGAAGAGCCGCTCCTCGAACTGCGAGGTGTAGCGCGTGAGGTCGGGCCGGCCGTGCTCGTCCTTCAGGGTGCTGACGACGCCGGTCGGCTTGTTCAGCATCACGTAGCGGCGCGTCGGGTCGATCTGCACCGCCTCGCCGTCGACGGCGACGTGGTCGGCCGACGGGATCGACGCGGGTGCCGGGCTCGGTCACGACCCGCCCGTTCACCCGGATGCGGCCGGCCGCGATCATGTCCTCGGCGACGCGGCGCGAGGCGACGCCGGCGGCGGCGAGCACCTTCTGCAGCCGCACGCCGTCGGTCGACAGCTCATCCGGCATGCTCGTGCGCCCCCTCCGCCCCGGCGAGCAGCGGCGCGATCGGCGGCAGCTCGTCGATCGAGCGGATGCCGAGCGCGACGAGCAGGTCGTCGGTCGTGCCGTAGAGCACCGCGCCGGTCTCCTCGGAGCGGCCGACCTCCTCGATCAGGCCCCGGGCGTGCAGGGTGCGGATGACGGAGTCGACCGACACGGCGCGGATGGCCGCGACCTGACCCCGGCTGACCGGCTGCCGGTAGGCGATCACGGCGAGGGTCTCGAGCGCCGCCTGGCTGAGCCGACCGGGCGACTCCGCCTCGGCGAGGGCGCGCACGGCGCTCGTCGTGCTCGACCCGGGAGTAGAGCCGCCATCCGGTCGCGACCTCGCGGAGCTCGAAGCCGCGGCGGCGGCCGCCTGCGCGGCCCTCGTAGTCGTCGCGGATCCGCTCCGCGGCCTGGCGCACGACGGCGACCGGGCGGTCGACCGCGGTCGCGATGGTCGTCAGCGGCAGCGGCGCGTCGGCGACGAGCAGCAGCGCCTCGATGCGGGCGTCGAGGTCGGCCAGGTGCGACGGCGCGACGGCCGGTGCCTCGGGGGTCGCCGTCGCCGCAGGCACGGAGTCACCCAGGTCCGGGTCGCCGAGGCCGATGCCGGCGAGCAGCAGCGCCACGGGCTCCCGTGGGGGGCGGCGGTCCGTCATTCGAGGTCTCCGAGTCGGTCGAGCATGGTCTCGTCCCAGTCTGGCGCGCTCCAGCGCAGCAGGAGCGCCCCGAGCGGCTCCAGCTGCTCGAACCCGACCGCACCTTGGCGGTAGAGCTCGAGCACCGCGAGGAACCGGGCGACGACGACGTGCCTGTCCGTGGTGTCGGCGGTCAGCTCGACGAAGGACAGGCCTCCCCCGCGGCGGAGTCGCGCGACGACGTTCGCGGCCTCGGCACGGAGGCTCACCATCGGTGCGTGGAGGTGGCCGAGCCCGACCGACGGCGGGATCCGCTCCGCCAGGGCGCTCGTGGCGAGCGCGGCGAAGGCGGCGAGGTCGAGCGGCACGTCCGGCGGCGGCACGGGCGGCCGGTGCCGGTCCTCGAGCTCGCCGCGGCGCGGATGCCGTGCCGCCTCGAGCTCCAGCGCATCCGCGAACCAGGCGGTCGCCTCCTTGTAGGCGCGGTACTGCAGCAGGCGGGCGAAGAGGAGGTCGCGCGCCTCGAGCAGCGCGGCGCCCTCCGCGTCGACGACCTCGCCCTGCGGGAGCAGGCCGGCGATCTTCAGGTCGAGCAGCGTCGCGCCGACGACGAGGAACCCGCTCGCCTGGTCGAGGTCGAGGTCGTCGCCGAGCTCCGCGAGGTGGGCGAGGAACTCGTCGGTGACCGTGGACAGCGCGAGCTCGGTGATCTCGAGCTCGTGCCTGCCGATCAGGTCGAGCAGCAGGTCGAAGGGGCCGTCGAACTGGCCGATCCGGACCCGGAAGCCGCTGTCGTGCGGTTCGGTCAAGCCATCGCGCCGCGCGCGACGAGCTCGCACGCGAGCTGCCGGTACGCGTGCGCGGCGCTGTGCTCCGGCGCGTACTCGAGGATCGGCTCGCGGGCGACCGAGGCGTCAGGGAACTTCACCGTGCGGCTGATGACCGTCTCGAGCACCTGGCTCTCGAAGGCCTCGACCACCCGGTCGAGCACCTCGCGCGAGTGCAGCGTGCGGGGGTCGAACATCGTGCCGACGATGCCGTCGAGCTCGATGGCGGGGTTGAGCCGGTCGCGCACCTTCTCGATCGTCTCGACGAGCAGCGCGACGCCGCGCAGCGCGAAGTACTCGCAGGCCAGCGGGATCAGCACCCCGTGCGCCGCGGTGAGCGCGTTCACGGTGAGCAGGCCGAGCGAGGGCTGGCAGTCGATCAGGATGACGTCGTACCGGTCGGAGACGCGGCGCAGCACGCGGGCGAGGGTGTGCTCGCGGGCGACCTCGTTGACGAGGTGCACCTCCGCGGCCGACAGGTCGATGTTCGCGGGGATGATGTCGAGACCGGGGATCTGGGTCTGCTGGATCGCGACCTGCGGGTCGCGCTCGGAGCCGAGCAGCAGCTCGTAGATCGTCGAGACGTCGTCGGTCTCGACCTTCAGGTTCGCGGACAGCGCGCCCTGCGGATCGAAGTCGATGAGCAGCACGCGGCGGCCGTAGGTCGGCGAGCGCGGCACCGAGGTTCACGGTCGTCGTGGTCTTGCCGACGCCGCCCTTCTGGTTGCAGAGGGCGATGACCCGGGCCGGTCCGTGGCCGCGCAGCTCCGGCGGGACCGGGAACTCGCGGCGCGGGCGACCCGTCGGGCCGAGGGGCAGATCGACCTCGGTCGTGATCAGGGTGTCTTCGAGTGTGCTGGTGTTCGTCATCCCGACGTCCTTGCTCAAGCTGATGGCGCGGCTGGGTGGTGGCTCGTCCCGACGGTACCGACGGTGCCCCCCGATCGGGGGAGGCACGCCGCGCGCCACGCGCTCCCCCGAGCGACACGCCGCGTCCGGCGCTCTCGCGGCTTCCAGTCAGCCCCTGCCCACGTCGCGCGGTACGTGTGGCGTCGCGCGGTATGCATGCCTACCGCGCGATGCCACGGCTACCGCGCGTCGCGGGCAGGAGGGCGGGCGGGGTCAGCGGGCGCGCGGATGCGAGGTCGTGTAGACGTCGCGGAGGCCGTCGATCGTCACCAGCGTGTAGAGCTGCGTCGTCGCGACGGACGCGTGGCCCAGCAGCTCCTGGACCACCCGGACGTCCGCTCCGCCCTGCAGCAGATGCGTGGCGAAGCTGTGCCGGAACGTGTGCGGCGAGACGTGCGCCGCGAGATCCGCGCGCTCGGCGGCGGCCTGGATGGCGAGCCAGGCGCTCTGCCGGGACATCCGGCCGCCTCGCGGGCCGAGGAACAGCGCCGGCGTGGACGTGCCCCGGGTGGCGAACTCCGGCCGCACCCGCGTCAGGTAGGCGCCGAGCGCGTTCCGGGCGTATCCGCCGACCGGGACGAGCCGCTGCTTGCCACCCTTGCCGAGCACGCGCACGAACTCGCCGGTCGCGAGGTCGTCGACGTCGAGGCCCACCGCCTCGCTGACCCGGGTGCCGGTGGCGTAGAGCAGCTCGAGGAGCGCCTTGTCACGGATGCGGACCGGGTCGTCGCCGTCGGTGGCGGCGAGCAGCCGGCCCATCTCGTCGACGGTGATCGCCTTCGGCAGCCGCATGGGCAGCTTCGGCGGCGCTGTCGCGTGGGCGACGTCGTCGACCACGATCCCGTCCTCGACGAGGAAGCGGTGCAGGCCGCGGACGGTCGACAGCATCCGCGCCGCGCTCGAGGCCGCGGCCCCGGCGTCGCGGCGGACGGCCGCGAGGAACGCCGCGACGTCCGCCTCGGTCACCTCCGCCATGTCCGCGCGCCCGGCAGCCGCGAGGTGCTCGGCGTAGCGGGCGAGGTCGCGGCGATAGGCGGCCAGCGTGTTGTCGGCGAGGCCGCGCTCGACCGCGACGTGCCGGAGGAACCGGCCGATCGCGGTCTCCGGCGTCAGGGGGTCGTCTCCGGGCGGTCGCCGGGCAGCACCCACGGCTCGCCGCCGAGGCGCGGGTGACGGATCCACGGCTCGTCGCCCGGCGCGAGCGTGTCCCAGCCCCGCGACCGCGCGGCCACGGCGGCGAGCGCACCGACCACGAGCGACGGGCTCTGCACCCGGCGGTGCAGCACCGCGTCGACGACGTCGTCGAGCGGCACCCAGCGCGTCTCGATGTCCGCCTCCTCGTCGTGGCGGGCGAAGGCCGGCAGGGTCGAGATGCCGCGGGCGAGGAACACCCGGATGGTCTCGTCGCTGCCGCCGGGCGAGTTCTGGAAGTCGGCGAGCACGTTCCAGCGCTCGGCGGCGAGGTCCGCCTCCTCGCCGAGCTCCCGCTGCGCCGCGGTGAGCGCCGGCTCACCGGGCGCGTCGAGCAGGCCGGCGGGGATCTCCCAGACCCGCGCGTGGATCGGGTGCCGGTACTGCCGGATGAGCAGCGCCCGCTCCTCCTCGTCGATCGCGAGCACCGCGACAGCGCCGGGGTGGTCGACGAGCTCGCGCACGATCGGCGTGCCGTCGTAGTCGAACCGCTCCCACGCGACGTTCCACACCCGGCCCTCGTGGATCATCCGCCGCTCGATCACGGGGTGGTGCTCGGGGACGTCCTCGATCCGCCCGGCCCCCGCGGGCTCATGCATCGATCGGGTCCAGCACGTCGTCGGCGTTCGCGTCGAGGCCGGCCGCTGCCGCGTCGTCGTCGAAGAGGCGGCTGGCGCGCTGCCGGTCGAGCGCGGCGCCGATCAGGCCGCGGAAGAGCGGATGCGCCTTCGTCGGCCGGCTGCGCAGCTCGGGGTGCGCCTGGGTGCCGATGTAGTACGGGTGGACGTCGCGGGGCAGCTCGACGAACTCGACCAGCCGGTGGTCCGGCGAGGTGCCGGAGAAGGCGAGGCCGGCGCCGGCGAGGCGCTCCCGGTAGTGGTTGTTCACCTCGTAGCGGTGGCGATGCCGCTCGCTGACCTCAGCGCGGCCGTACAGGTCCCGGGCGAGCGAGCCCTCCTCGAGGTCGGCGCGGTACAGGCCGAGGCGCATCGTGCCGCCGAGATCGCCGCCGGAGAGGATCGCGACCTGCTCCGCCATCGTGGCGATCACGGGGAAGGGCGTGTCGGGATCGAACTCGGTCGACGAGGCACCGGGCAGCCCCGCCTCGTTCCGCGCGTACTCGATCACCATGCACTGCAGGCCGAGGCACAGCCCGAGCGCGGGGATGCCGTTCTCGCGGGCGAAGCGGAGCGCCCCGACCTTGCCCTCGATGCCGCGGACCCCGAAGCCGCCCGGGATGCAGATGCCGTCGACGTCGCCGAGGTGGCGGGCGGCGCCCTCGGGCGTCTCGCACTCGTCGCTCGGCACCCAGCGCAGGTGCACCGCGGTCTCGTGGGCGAAGCCCCCGGCCCGCAGCGCCTCCGTCACCGACAGGTACGCGTCGGGCAGGTCGATGTACTTGCCGACGAGCCCGATGACGACCTCGTGCCGCGGCTCGTGCACGGCCTTCAGCACCGTGCTCCAGCGGGTCCAGTCGACGTCGCCGGCCTCGAGCCCGAGCGCCTCGACGATCGTGTCGTCGAGGCCCTGGTCGTGCAGCATCTCGGGGATGTCGTAGATCGAGGGCGCGTCGGTCGCGTTCACGACGGCGCTCTCGTCGACGTCGCACATCAGCGCGATCTTCCGCTTGTTCGCCTCGGACACCGGGCGGTCGGAGCGGAGCACCAGCGCGTCCGGCTGGATGCCGATGGAGCGCAGGGCCGCGACGGAGTGCTGCGTCGGCTTCGACTTCTGCTCCCCCGACGTGTTCAGGTAGGGCACGAGGGAGACGTGCACGAAGAACACGTTTCGGCGGCCCAGCTCGTGCCGCACCTGCCGCGCCGCCTCGAGGAACGGCTGGCTCTCGATGTCGCCGACGGTGCCGCCGATCTCGGTGATGATCGCGTCGGGCTGCGGGTCGTCCGAGGCCTGGAGGCGCATCCGCCGCTTGATCTCGTCGGTGATGTGCGGGATGACCTGCACCGTGTCGCCGAGGTACTCGCCGCGGCGCTCCTTGGCGATCACCTGCGAGTAGATCTGCCCGGTGGTGACGTTCGCGGACTGGCTGAGGTTGATGTCGAGGAACCGCTCGTAGTGCCCGATGTCGAGGTCGGTCTCCGCGCCGTCGTCGGTGACGAACACCTCGCCGTGCTGGAAGGGGTTCATCGTGCCCGGATCCACGTTCAGATACGGGTCCAGCTTCTGCATGACGACCCGCAGCCCGCGGGAGGTCAGCAGGTTGCCGAGGCTCGCGGCCGTGAGGCCCTTGCCGAGCGAGGAGACGACGCCCCCCGTGACGAAGATGTGCTTCGTCGTCCTGTCAGATCCGCTGCGCCCATCCACCACGGGCTTCGATCATACGTGGCCCTCAGACGTCGCCGGCGAGGTCCAGCAGCTCCTGGGCGTGCGCGAGGGCCGAGTCGCTCGTCGTGAGGCCGGAGAGCAGGCGCGCCATCTCGGCCACGCGCGCCTCGCCGGCGAGCTGCTCGACGGTCGACACGGTGACCTCGCCGTCCGCGTCCTTCAGCACGCGGAGGTGGTTCGTGGCGAACGCGGCGACCTGCGCGAGGTGCGTCACGGCGATGACCTGCGACGACTTCGCGAGGCGGGCGAGGCGCCGCCCGACCTCGATCGCGGCCGCGCCGCCGATGCCGGCGTCCACCTCGTCGAAGACGAACGTGGGCACCGGATCGGAGCCGGCGAGCACGACCTCGAGGGCGAGCATCACGCGCGACAGCTCGCCGCCGGAGGCGCCGCGGCCGATCGGGCGCGGCTCCGCGCCCGGGTAGGCGGAGAGCAGCAGCTGCACCGCGTCGCGGCCCGTGGAGGTGAGGTCGTCGCGGCTGCCGACGTCGACGAGGACCGCCGAGCTCGCCATCGCGAGGTCGCCGAGCTCGGCCGTGACGGCGGCGGCGAGCCGGTCGGCGGCCTCGCGGCGGGCGGCGGAGAGCCGGTCCGCGAGCTCCTCGGCGAGCCGTTCGTCCTCGGCGACCTGCGCCTCGAGCTCGTCGATGCGGTCCGTGTCGCCGTCGAGCTCGAGCAGCCGGCGGCTGCCGGCGTCGGCGTAGGCGAGCACCGCGTCGAGGTCGGGCCCGTACCGGCGCTGCAGCACGGCGAGCTCGTTGATCCGCTGCTGCACGACCTCGAGCCGCCCGGGCGCGTCGGGGTCGAGCGCGGCGAGGTAGCGAGGCCAGCTCGGCGGATGCGTCGGCGGCGAGCGACGCGACGGTCGCCACGCTCTCGGCGATCGTCGCGAGCGCGGGGTCGAGGGCGGCGCTGCGCTCGAGCGCGCGGCGCGCCTCGACGAGCAGGGAGAGCGCGTCGAGCGCGCCGATGTCCTCGGCGGACAGGGCCTCGTGGGCGGTCGCCGCGGCGACGCGCAGCTCGTCCTGGGCTCCGAGCCGCTCGGCGAGGGCGGCGAGCTCGGCGTCCTCGCCGGGCTGCGGGGCGACGCCCTCGATCTCGGCGAGGGCCGCCCGGAGGTCCCCCGCCTCCGCGGCGCGGGCGTCGCGGTCGCCGGTGAGGTGCTCGAGCTCGGCCCGGTCCGCCTGCCAGCGCCGCCACACCTGCCCGTAGTCGGCGAGCAGGCCGGCCACCGCCGCGCCGGCGAACCGGTCGAGCATCTCCCGCTGCGCGGCCGGCGACTTCAGCCGCAGCTGCTCGGACTGGCCGTGCACGGCGACGAGCTCGCTGCCGAGGTCCTGCAGCACCCCGACGGGCACGGAGCGGCCCGCGACCGCGACGCGGCTGCGGCCCTCGGCCGTCACGGTGCGGCTGACGAGCAGCTCGGCCCGGCCGTCGCCGATCGGCTCGAGCTCGCCGCCCGCCTCGCGTGACGCGATCGGCGACGGGCCCGCTGTCGGGCACGAGCCAGCGCGCCTCGGCGACGGCGTTGCCGGCCCCGCGCCGCAGCATCCCGGAGTCCGCCCGTCCGCCGAGCAGCAGCCCGAGGGCGGTGATCGACCATCGTCTTGCCCGCGCCGGTCTCGCCGGTGAGCGCGGTGAAGCCGGGGCCGAGCGGCAGGGTCGCCTGCTCGATCACGCCGATCCCCCGGATCGTGATCTCCTCGATCATGCTGCGGGCCTCACGAAGCGGGGCCGCGCCATCCCGCGACCGGGAGGTCGAACTTCCGCACGAGACGATCGGTGAAGCGGTCCTCCGACCGGTGCAGCCGCGCGAGCCGGACCGGGCGTCGGCGAGGCGCCGACCTCGACGCGTGCGCCGACGGCGAGGTCGAAGGTGCGGCGGCCGTCGCACCAGAGCACGCCCGTGCCGTCGGTGCGCCGGAGCACCTCGACGGCCAGCACGGAGGTCGGCGGCACGACGAGCGGACGGGCGAAGAGCGCGTGCGCGGACAGCGGCACCATGAGGATCGCGTCGAGCGTCGGCCACACGACCGGGCCGCCCGCGGAGAAGGAGTAGGCGGTCGAGCCCGTGGGCGTGGACACGACGACGCCGTCGCAGCCGAACGTGGACAGCGGGCGCCCGTCGACCTCGATGACGACCTCGAGCATCCGCTCGCGCGCGGCCTTCTCGACCGTCACCTCGTTCAGCGCCCAGTCGGTGTGCACGACCGTGGCGTCCTCGCAGGACCCGCACCTCGACCGTGAGGCGCTCCTCCACGTCCCAGGCGCGATCGATGACGCGGCGGATGGTGTCGCTGAGGTCCTCCCGCTCGGCCTCCGCGAGGAAGCCGACGTGGCCGAGGTTCACCCCGAGCAGCGGCACGCTGCGTGCCGCGGACGATCTCGGCGCCGCGGAGGATCGTGCCGTCGCCGCCGAGCACGACGACGAGCTCGAGCTCCTCGACGTCGACGTCGGTGCCGAGCAGCGCCACGTCGCGCGCGACGTCGCTGACCTCGGCCAGGTCGCCGCTGCTCACGCTCCATGGCGACCGGGGTCACGCCGCCCTCCTGCAGCAGGCGGAGCACCTTCAGGGCGGCCTCGAGCGTCTCCTGGCGGCCCGTATGGGCGATCACCAGGACGTACCGACGCTCATCGCCCATGGTCTCCCCCTTCGACGGCACCGGCCGCGATGCGGATCCGGTCCTCCCATCCTCCCGGATCGGACCCGAGCGCGTGCCGCAGGTGCACGAGCGCCTCCCGGTTGCCGTGGGTGCCGGAGATCGGGGACGGGATCAGCCCGACGGTGCCGAGCCCGGCCCGCGCCGCCGACTCGAGCACGGTCCGGATGCCGTCGACGCGGTCGGCGGGGTCCGGCACGAGCCCGGCGCGCACGCGCTGCCGGCCGACCTCGAACTGCGGCTTGACCAGGCAGATCGCATCGCCTCCCGGCGCGAGCACGGCCGCGATCGGCGGCAGCACGTGGGCGAGCGAGATGAAGGACAGGTCCGCGACGACCAGGGACGGCTGCCTGCTCGGTGCCGGCGAGCTCGGCGAGCCGCGCCGGCGTGAGGTCACGGGCGTTCTCCCCCTCGACGACCACCACGCGGGGGTCCTCGCGCACCTCGGGGGCGAGCTGGTCGTGGCCGACGTCGAGCGCGACCACCCGGGCGGCGCCGCGCTCGAGCAGCAGCGCGGTGAAGCCGCCGGTGGACGCGCCGAGGTCGAGCGCGAGCCGGCCGGAGGGATCGAGGCCGAAGGCGTCGAGCGCGGCCTCGAGCTTGTGCGCGGCCCGGCTGACGGGCTGGATGCCGCCGATCTCGAGCACCGCGTCGTCGGCGACCTTGACGGATGCCCGGGTGACGACGGTGCCGTCGACCCGGACGTCGCCGGCCGCGATCGCGCGAGCCGCGGCGGTGCGGGAGCGCGCGAGGCCCCGGTCCACCAGGGCGGTGTCGAGCCGGGCGTCGCTCACGGACGCCCGGGGACCGCCTCGAGCCGCGCGAGCAGCTCGGCGTGGACCGCGAGGTAGGCGGCAGCGCGATCGGCCGCCGGCAGCGCCTCGATGGCGGCCAGCGGCAGGGCCGGTGCGATCTCGTCCACGGCAGCGAGACTAGCGAGCGGCGAGGACGGCGTCCGGCACGTCGAGCGCGTAAGCGGAGGCGTCCGCGGCCCACACGGCCGCCGCCGCGGCGCGGAGCACGTCGATCCCGACGCCGCCGCGCACGACCTCGATCCGCCGGCCGTCGATGCGGACGACGGCGTCGCCCGAGCGGAAGCCGCCGGACGCGGGGCGCACCTCGGGGTAGGGCTCGCTCAGGCCGGTGAGATCGGCGAGCAGGAACGGCGGCCGGGCCCGCTCGGGCGCGGCGAGCACCTCACGCGGGCCGTCGATGCCGGTCAGCACGAGGGCGGAGGGCATGCCGGCGGCGTTCGCGCCGGCGATGTCGGTGTCGAGCCGGTCGCCGACGAAGAACGGCTGCTCGGCCGCCGAACCGCTCCACCGCGGTCTCGAACAGCGGCGTCTCGGGCTTGCCCGGCGACGATCGGGCAGCCGGCCCGACGGCGGCGTGCACCGCGGAGACGAGGGTGCCGTTGCCGGGAGCGATCCCGCGCTCCACGGGGATCGTCCAGTCGGTGTTCGTGGCGACCCAGAGGCGGTCCGGGTCGGCGAGGGCGAACGACGGCCTCCGCGAGATCCGACCAGCCGAGCTCCGGGCGCGAAGCCCTGCACGACCGCGTCCGGTGCGTCGTCGGCGGAGCGCACGACCTCGAAGCCGGCCTCCTGCACGACGGTGCACGAGGCCGTCGCCCACCGATCACCAGCACCCTGGCGTGCGCCGGAAGGCGGTCGGCGAGCAGCCGCACCGCGGCCTGCGGCGACGTGACGACCTGGTCCGTCGTCGACGTCGAGCCCGAACCCGCGCAGCTGCTCGGCGACCGTGTCGGGGCGGCGGGACGCGTTGTTCGTGATGTAGCCGATGCGCAGCCCGTCGCCGCGGAGCCGCTGCAGCGTCTCGACCGCGTGCGGGATCGCCGCCTTGCCGCGGTAGACGACGCCGTCGAGGTCGAGCAGCAGCACGTCGGCGCCGTCGATCGGCGCCCGCGCCGGGCGGCGGAAGTCAGGCTCACGGCAGGGGCTCGCCCGGCTCGGCCGGCCGGTGGCGGGCGTCGGCCCGCCTCGGGCTCCGTCGGCCGGGCCGTCCGTGCGGCGTCGACGGCGGGCTGCCGGCGTCCTCCGTCGTCGCGGCGAGCCTCGATCGGCTCGTCGACGACCTCGACCGAGGTGGACTCCTCGCCGACCTCGTCGAGCAGCGCGGATGCGCGGGTCGGCGCGCCGGTTCCAGCGCTCGGCCTCCTCGGCCTCGCCGAGGTCCTCGTGGACCGCCGCGAACGCGAGGAAGAGCTCGGGCGACCAGGGGTGCACGTGCGTGAGGTCCACCGGCGCGCGCTCGAGCTCGTCGAGGGCGCCTCGCGGGGTCGTCCTGGTCGAGGCGGGCGCCGGACATCGCGATGGCGAGCCCGACCTTCGCCTCGAGCGGGAGGTGCTCGCGGTCGACGGAGCGGCCGAGCTCGAGGGCGCGGTCGGGACGCCCGATGCCGCGCTCGCTGTCGACCATGAGCGCGATCTGGTCGTCGGAGCCGGAGATGCGGCGGAAGGTGCGCAGCTCGCGGAGCGCGAGGGCGAAGTCGCCGATCGCGTAGGCGGTGATGGCGAGGCTCTCGCGGACGATCGCGATGCGGCCGGCCCGACCTGCGGCGGCCAGGGCGTGCCGGTGGGCGAGCTGCGGGTCGTCGTCGATGAGCCGTGCCGCCATGACGAGGTGCCGCGCCACCTCGTCGGCGTTCTCCTTCGTCAAGCGTCTTCAGCTCGATGCGTGCCGCCCGATCGAGGTCGCCGGGCCGCACGTCCTCGGGGATCGGCGGATCGTCACGGCGCGGACGCGCGTCGTCGCGGTGGGCGGGAGGGCGGTCCATCCGCCGGTCGTCGCGCGGGACCCGCGGCATGTCTGCTGCGATCGCCGGGCGCGCGGACGAGGGGCCGCCCCTGCGTCCCTGGTGCTGTCGCGACGGGGACGCTCCCCTGTGCGGTCGCCGCGCTCGGGGCGCAGCGGCCGGTCGGACCGGTCGGCACGGCGCGGCCGCTCGGGGCCGCTCTGCCGCCGGCACCCGCTGGCCAGATCGGGACGTCCGCCCTGGTCGGACCGTCCGCCCTGATCGGCCCGGTCCGCTCGCCGCGGCCGCTCGGGGCCACCCTGCTGCCTGGGCCGGAACGGCCGATCGGTGCGCCCGGGCTGGTCGGATCGCGGCGCACGGTTCGGGCGGTCGCCGCGAGCGGCGTCACGCGGCCGGCCGCCCGCTGCTCGCGCCGCGGCCGATCGGGCTGGTCCCCTCGGGGTCGATCCGGCGTGCGGTCGTCGTCGTCGGCCACGCCCGATCCTTCCTCTGGGTCCGGAAATGCGACGAGGCCATCTTCGGGGTGAAGATGGCCTCGTCTGTGAAGTGAAGTCCGGCGGTGTCCTACTCTCCCACGGGGTCTCCCCCGCAGTACCATCGGCGCTGAGAGTCTTAGCTTCCGGGTTCGGAATGTGACCGGGCGTTTCCCTCTCGCTATGGCCGCCGTAACACGTTCGATGTGTTGTTGGTGGTCCAACCGACACAGTCCCGCGAAGGGGTGTGTGGTTGGTCCCGACCGTCCATCGGGAACCACATAGTGGACGCGAGCATCAGATACTGGAAAGTTGTATGTGATGAAGTCATCGGCTTATTAGTACCGGTCAGCTGCACAGGTCTTGAGTCCCTGCTTCCACATCCGGCCTATCAACCCAGTCGTCTACTGGGAGCCTCTCACCCTCTAGGGGCATGGAAGTCTCATCTCGAAGACGGCTTCCCGCTTAGATGCTTTCAGCGGTTATCCGATCCGAACGTAGCTAATCAGCGGTGCTCCTGGCGGAACAACTGACACACCAGAGGTTCGTCCATCCCGGTCCTCTCGTACTAGGGATAGATCTTCTCAAACTTCCTACGCGCGCAGCGGATAGGGACCGAACTGTCTCACGACGTTCTAAACCCAGCTCGCGTACCGCTTTAATGGGCGAACAGCCCAACCCTTGGGACCTACTCCAGCCCCAGGATGCGACGAGCCGACATCGAGGTGCCAAACCATGCCGTCGATATGGACTCTTGGGCAAGATCAGCCTGTTATCCCCGAGGTACCTTTTATCCGTTGAGCGACAGCGCTTCCACAAGCCACTGCCGGATCACTAGTCCCGACTTTCGTCCCTGCTCGACCTGTCAGTCTCACAGTCAAGCTCCCTTGTGCACTTACACTCGACACCTGATTGCCAACCAGGTTGAGGGAACCTTTGGGCGCCTCCGTTACTCTTTAGGAGGCAACCGCCCCAGTTAAACTACCCACCAGGCACTGTCCCTGAACCGGATCACGGTCCGAAGTTAGACATCCAGAGTGACCAGAGTGGTATTTCAACAACGACTCCACCCGAACTAGCGTCCGGGCTTCACAGTCTCCCACCTATCCTACACAAGCCACACCGAACACCAATACCAAGCTATAGTAAAGGTCACGGGGTCTTTCCGTCCTGCTGCGCGTAACGAGCATCTTTACTCGTAGTGCAATTTCGCCGAGTTCGCGGTTGAGACAGCTGGGAAGTCGTTACGCCATTCGTGCAGGTCGGAACTTACCCGACAAGGAATTTCGCTACCTTAGGATGGTTATAGTTACCACCGCCGTTTACTGGGGCTTAAATTCTGAGCTTCGCCTTGCGGCTGACCCTTCCTCTTAACCTTCCAGCACCGGGCAGGCGTCAGTCCGTATACATCGTCTTGCGACTTGGCACGGACCTGTGTTTTTAGTAAACAGTCGCTTCCCACTGGTCTCTGCGGCCGTCCACGCTCCCACCGCGAAGGTGTTCACGTTTCTGGCCCCCCTTCTCCCGAAGTTACGGGGGCATTTTGCCGAGTTCCTTAACCACGATTCTCTCGATCTCCTCGGTATTCTCTACCTGACCACCTGAGTCGGTTTGGGGTACGGGCGGCTTGAACCTCGCGTCGATGCTTTTCTTGGCAGCATAGGATCACCGATTTCCCCCGTGAGGGGTACCCATCAGGTCTCAGGCTGTATGAGACACGGATTTGCCAATGTCTCGCCCTACACCCTTGGACCGGGACAACCATCGCCCGGCTCGGCTACCTTCCTGCGTCACACCTGTTAACACGCTAGCCGCACCAGACCGGGTCGACCGCTACGCCTTCCACCTCACCCCGAAGGGATCAGTACGGAAGGTTTCAGAGTCTTAGCATTACTGGATTGGCTTGGGCGGTTCTTCGCCGGTACGGGAATATCAACCCGTTGTCCATCGACTACGCCTGTCGGCCTCGCCTTAGGTCCCGACTTACCCAGGGCGGATTAGCCTGGCCCTGGAACCCTTGGTCTTCCGGAGGACGGGTTTCTCACCCGTCTTTCGCTACTCATGCCTGCATTCTCACTCGTGTGGCGTCCACGGCTGGTTTCCACCGCCGCTTCACTCGCCACACGACGCTCTCCTACCGATCCGCACGGCTGAACCACGAAGGCTAGCCTGTAGTGCGAATCCCACGACTTCGGCGGTGTGCTTGAGCCCCGTTACATTGTCGGCGCGGAATCACTTGACCAGTGAGCTATTACGCACTCTTTCAAGGGTGGCTGCTTCTAAGCCAACCTCCTGGTTGTCTATGCAACTCCACATCCTTTCCCACTTAGCACACGCTTAGGGGCCTTAGTCGGTGGTCTGGGTTGTTTCCCTCTCGACGATGAAGCTTATCCCCCACCGTCTCACTGCTGCGCTCTCACTTACCGGCATTCGGAGTTTGGCTGACGTCAGTAACCTTGTAGGGCCCATCGGCCATCCAGTAGCTCTACCTCCGGCAAGAAACACGCAACGCTGCACCTAAATGCATTTCGGAGAGAACCAGCTATCACGAAGTTTGATTGGCCTTTCACCCCTACCCACAGCTCATCCCCCAGGTTTTCAACCCTGGTGGGTTCGGTCCTCCACGACGTCTTACCGTCGCTTCAACCTGGCCATGGGTAGATCACTTCGCTTCGGGTCTAGAACATGCGACTGGACCGCCCTATTCGGACTCGCTTTCGCTACGGCTGCCCCTCACGGGTTAACCTCGCCACATATCACTAACTCGCAGGCTCATTCTTCAAAAGGCACGCCGTCACAGCCTGAAGGCCGCTCCGACGGTTTGTAAGCAAACGGTTTCAGGAACTATTTCACTCCCCTCCCGGGGTACTTTTCACCTTTCCCTCACGGTACTTGTCCGCTATCGGTCATCTGGGAGTATTTAGGCTTACCAGGTGGTCCTGGCAGATTCACACGGGATTTCTCGGGCCCCGTGCTACTTGGGATGATCTCCACGCGGGCGTGACATTTCGACTACGGGATTACCACCCTCTATGATCAGCCTTTCAAGACTGTTCGTCTATGCCACGCGCTCATACGAGTGTCGATCGGCAGACCGACGTGAGAGTCCCACAACCCCGACCATGCAACGCCTGCCGGCTTGAACACATGATCGGTTTGGCCTCTTCCGGTTTCGCTCGCCACTACTCACGGAATCGCTGTTGCTTTCTCTTCCTGTGGGTACTGAGATGTTTCACTTCCCCACGTTCCCTCTACCCGCCCTATATCTTCAGGCGGGAGTCACCCGGTCCTCTCACGAGGCCGGGCGGGGTTTCCCCATTCGGAGACCCTCGGATCGAAGCCCGCTTATCGGCTCCCCGAGGATTATCGCAGATTGCTACGTCCTTCTTCGGCTCCAGATGCCAAGGCATCCACCGTTTGCTCTTCGAAACTTGACCACATACATGAGTATGAATCGTATCTGCAGCAGCTCTCGCCGCCACGGACATGACCAATGATCTGATCCGAAGATCAGATTCATTCATGAATCCACGCTCGAACCCGCCCCGAAGGACGACCTCGCACGCGATTCGAAGATGCTCGCGTCCACTGTGTAGTTCTCAACGTACGGTCGGCACTCCAGCCCGCCGGCACATGACCGACGGCACCGAAGTCCGAGAAACCAGTCCCCCGCCTTACGGCGGGCGCCGATCCCTCAGGACCCAACAGCGTGCACGCCACCGGCCTTCCCCAGCAGACCCGTTCCTGACCATCCCGAAGACAGCCGTACTGAGCTCTACCGGTTCACCCGGCAGCAACATCGTCAACGTTCCACCCATGAGCTGACCACCCGAGAACGTTCGTCTCGATGATGGCTCTGGCACCGGACGAGCCGGTGCAGATGCTCCTTAGAAAGGAGGTGATCCAGCCGCACCTTCCGGTACGGCTACCTTGTTACGACTTAGTCCTAATCACCGATCCCACCTTCGACGGCTCCCTCCACAAGGGTTGGGCCACCGGCTTCGGGTGTTACCGACTTTCATGACTTGACGGGCGGTGTGTACAAGGCCCGGGAACGTATTCACCGCAGCGTTGCTGATCTGCGATTACTAGCGACTCCGACTTCATGAGGTCGAGTTGCAGACCTCAATCCGAACTGAGACCGGCTTTTTGGGATTCGCTCCACCTTACGGTATTGCAGCCCTTTGTACCGGCCATTGTAGCATGCGTGAAGCCCAAGACATAAGGGGCATGATGATTTGACGTCATCCCCACCTTCCTCCGAGTTGACCCCGGCAGTCTCCTATGAGTTCCCGCCATGACGCGCTGGCAACATAGAACGAGGGTTGCGCTCGTTGCGGGACTTAACCCAACATCTCACGACACGAGCTGACGACAACCATGCACCACCTGTACACCTGTCTTGCGAGGAGACTGTTTCCAGCCTTTGCAGGTGTATGTCAAGCCTTGGTAAGGTTCTTCGCGTTGCATCGAATTAATCCGCATGCTCCGCCGCTTGTGCGGGCCCCCGTCAATTCCTTTGAGTTTTAGCCTTGCGGCCGTACTCCCCAGGCGGGGCGCTTAATGCGTTAGCTGCGACACGGAAACCGTGGAATGGTCCCCACATCTAGCGCCCAACGTTTACGGCGTGGACTACCAGGGTATCTAATCCTGTTCGCTCCCCACGCTTTCGCTCCTCAGCGTCAGTTACGGCCCAGAGATCTGCCTTCGCCATCGGTGTTCCTCCTGATATCTGCGCATTCCACCGCTACACCAGGAATTCCAATCTCCCCTACCGCACTCCAGTCTGCCCGTACCCACTGCAGGCGCGAGGTTGAGCCTCGCGTTTTCACAGCAGACGCGACAAACCGCCTACGAGCTCTTTACGCCCAATAATTCCGGACAACGCTTGCACCCTACGTATTACCGCGGCTGCTGGCACGTAGTTAGCCGGTGCTTTTTCTGCAGGTACCGTCACTTTCGCTTCTTCCCTGCTAAAAGAGGTTTACAACCCGAAGGCCGTCGTCCCTCACGCGGCGTTGCTGCATCAGGCTTGCGCCCATTGTGCAATATTCCCCACTGCTGCCTCCCGTAGGAGTCTGGGCCGTGTCTCAGTCCCAGTGTGGCCGGTCACCCTCTCAGGCCGGCTACCCGTCGTCGCCTTGGTGAGCCACTACCTCACCAACAAGCTGATAGGCCGCGAGTCCATCCTCGACCGAAACTCTTTCCACCCCGGAAGATGCCATCCGGGGTCGTATCCGGTATTAGACGTCGTTTCCAACGCTTATCCCAGAGTCGAGGGCAGGTTACTCACGTGTTACTCACCCGTTCGCCACTGATCAGAGGAGCAAGCTCCCCATCACCGTTCGACTTGCATGTGTTAAGCACGCCGCCAGCGTTCGTCCTGAGCCAGGATCAAACTCTCCGTAGATGCTTGAAACGCCACGACACTCGAAAGCGCCGGGCACATCGGATGCGACCAGCCACCCCGGGAAAAGGAGTGAGCCAGACCGCGAGTTCGAACCAGACTGATGGATGTCTACTGACAATCCGTTCAATCCAAAGGAATCTCAACGACCGACGAATCGGCCGACGAGGTTTATTGGCATTGACAATTGTGCACGCTGTTGAGTTCTCAAGGATCGGCCGCACATCACCCGCCGGACTTGCGTCCGGCGACCTGAGGCGATCCGATGCCCCCTGTCCCGCATCCTTCGTCCGCGGCTGCGAGAGCCTCAGACGCTGTGCTGGAGAGGGGCGGTCCCCGCTTGAGGTGGGAGAGCTTCGCTCATCCGAACCTTTGGGGGAACGAGGGAAGACATTACGTGCGTCCGGCGGCCGGTGCAAGCGCGCCGGACACCTCGGGCGTGTCGCCGCGTCGCGCCCGTTCAGGCGGGCCGGACGACCGCGGCGAGGGTGCGCTTGCCGCGCCGCAGGACCGCGAACCGGTCGTGCAGCAGGGGGCCGAGCACCGCGTCGGCGTCGGTGACGCGCTCGTTGTCGACGTACACGCCGCCCTGCGCGATCGCGCGGCGCGACTCCCCCGCGGACGCCGTCAACCCGGTGGCGACCAGCAGTCCCGCGATCGCGTCGCCGGGGCCCGCCTCGACCGACGGCAGCTCCGCCAGCGCGGCCTCGAGCATCGCGGCCGGCAGGGCGGCGAGGTCCCCGGATCCGAACAGCGCCGCGGAGGCGTCGCGCGCGGCGTCGGCCGCGTCGTCGCCGTGGACGAGCGCCGTCACCTCCCACGCCAGCCGGCGCTGCGCCTCCCTGGCACCCGGCCGCTCGCGGACGGACGCCTCGAGCGCCTCGATCTCGGCGCGCGTGAGGAAGGTGAACACCTTCAGGCGCCCCACCACGTCGGCGTCGGCGGTGTTGAGCCAGAACTGGAAGAACGCGTACGGCGTCGTCGTCTCGGGGTCGAGCCAGATCGCGGTCCCCTCGCTCTTGCTGAACTTGCGGCCGTCGCTGTTCGGTGATCAGCGGGGTGCCGATCGCGTGGACGGACGCGCCCTCCACCCGGTGGATGAGGTCGATGCCGCTGGTGAGGTTGCCCCACTGGTCGCTGCCGCCGGTCTGCAGCGTGCAGCCGTGCTGCCGGTACAGCTCGAGGAAGTCGAAGCCCTGCAGGATCTGGTAGCTGAACTCGGTGTAGCTGATGCCGGCGTCGGAGTTGAGGCGGGCGGCGACCGCGTCCTTCTTCAGCATGGTGCCGACGCGGTAGTGCTTGCCGATGTCCCGGAGGAAGTCGATCGCCGACAGCCCCGCCGTCCAGTCGAGGTTGTTCACCATCCGGGCCGGCGCCGGCCCCTCGAAGTCGAGGAAGCGCCCCACCTGCCCGGTGAGCCGCTCGACCCAGGCCGCGACCGTCTCGCGGCTGTTGAGCGTGCGCTCGGCGCTCGGCCGCGGGTCGCCGATGAGCCCGGTGGACCCGCCGACGAGCCCGATCGGCGGATGCCCCGCCAGCTGCAGGCGCCGGAGGACGAGCAGCTGGGTCAGGTGCCCGAGGTGCAGGCTGGGGGCCGTCGGATCGAAGCCGCAGTAGGCGGTGACCGGTCCGGTCGCCAGGGCGGCGGCGAGGGCGTCCGGGTCCGTGGAGACGTGGACGAGGCCGCGCCACACGCAGCTCGTCCCAGATCGTCGGGAACTCGGCGTCGTTGCGCTGGCGCGCGAGGGCTTGCGTCGGCACCTCGCCACGGTAGCAGCGCACCGTGTACCCGCCGGATCAATCCGCTGGGCTTGATGTGTCCGCATCAAGTCGATAGGCTTGACCGATGTTGGTACTCACCATCGACCAGGTCGACAGCCGAGGGCGCGGTGACCGCGTCGCGGCGCTGCTGCCCGAGCTCGCCGACCGATGGGCGTCCCGGCATCCTGCTCGGCCCCGACCGGACCGCGGGCGACGAGTTCCAGCTCGTGGTGGCGGACGCCGACGCGGCCCTCGGCATCGTGCTCGAGCTCACGCGGACCGAGGGCTGGAGCGTCGGGCTGGGCGTCGGCGAGGTCGACCGACCCGCTGCCGGCGACGACGCGGGAAGCGGCGGGAGGGGCGTTCGTCGCCGCCCGCGCGGCGGTCGAGCGGGCGAAGCGGGCGCCGCACCGGTTCGCCCTGGAGACCGACCGGGAGACCGCCCGCGAGGAGGCCGCCGACGTCGAGGCGCTGACCGACCTGCTGCTGGAGGTGCGTGCCCGGCGATCGGCGGAGGGCTGGGCCGTCGCGGACCGCCTCGGCGGGGACGCGACCCAGGTCGCGGTCGCGCGCGAGCTCGGGATCACGCCCGCAGGCCGTCAGCCTGCGGGCGAGGACGGCCGGGCTCCGGCTCGAGGCCCGCGCGCTGCCCGCGCTCGTCCGCGCCCTCGAACGGCTCGACGGAGCCCCCGCTTAGGCTGACCCGGTGAACGCATCCGGCCCGCTGCTCGCGCTCGCGGTGGTCGGCTGGAGCCTCCTCACCCTGCTCGTCGTGGCGGCGGCGGTGGCGGCCGTGCTCGCCCGCCGCAGCCGGCGGACCGCCGTGACGTCCACCGCGGTCGGGCTGACGGTCCTCGCCCTGATCGTGGCGGCCCTGCCGCCGGCCGGCGCACCCGCCGCGTTCGCGACGGCGATCACCATCGGCGCACTGGTGATCGCGGTCGCCGGAGGCAGCCCCGTGACCCGCGCCGTGCTCGACCGGGTGACCTTCGACGAGCCCGAGGGCGCGCACGGCGGCCTGCTCGCAGTCGGACGGGCGCGAGCTGCTCCGCGGCGGCGAGGTCATCGGCCTGCTCGAGCGGTTCGCGGTCGCGGGCGCGATCATCGCCGGCTTCCCGGACGCGCTCGCGGTCGTCATCGCCATCAAGGGCGTCGGCCGCTTCACCGAGCTCGAGACCGGTGCGGTCCGGGAACGGTTCATCGTCGGCACGCTCGCGAGCTGGATCTGGGCCGCGGCCGCCGCCGGCATCGTGCTGCTGGTGCGATGAGGCGGGCCCGATGACCACGACCGCGGGACCCGTCACCTCCCGGGCGGCGCTGGTCGCCGCCCCTGTCGGCGTCGCGCGGCGCCGACGCCGGGGCCGGTCCATCCGCACGGGGATCCAGGCGGGGATCATCCTCCTCTGGTGCCTCGCGCCGGTGTACTGGATGCTCGTCGGCGCCTTCCGGGACCCGGGCGACACCTTCGAGCTCACCCCGCTGCCGACGCATCCGACCCTGCTGAA
The DNA here is from genome assembly GCA_963771645.1 of uncultured Actinomycetota bacterium. GTDB lineage: Bacteria > Actinomycetota > Actinomycetes > Actinomycetales > Microbacteriaceae > Amnibacterium. The sequence goes on from CAVYUH010000014.1 coordinate 207,535, forward strand.
CTTCGTCGTCGCCTTCGAGCCCGACAACTTCCTGGTGCGCGGCCTCGTGAACAGCACCCTGATCAGCGCCGCCGTCACCGCGGTGTCGCTGCTCGTCGGCGCGACGGCCGCCTACGGGCTCGCCCGCTGGCGGTTCCAGGGTCAGAACCTCGTGCTCGGCGCGCTGCTCGCCGCATCGATGCTGCCGGGTGCCTCGCTCGCCACGCCGCTCTACGGCGTGTACGCGGCGCTGAACTGGTCGTACACCTACCAGGCGATCGCGCTGCCGTACCTGGCGCTCAGCCTCCCGCTCACGGTCTTCGTCCTGCAGTCGTTCTTCCAGGGCCTGCCGTGGGAGCTGGAGGACGCCGCCCGGGTCGACGGCTGCTCCCGCGGGCAGGCGTTCCGCCACGTGATCCTGCCGATCGCGGCGCCCTCGGTGTTCACCGCCGCGATCCTCTCGTTCCTCGCGACCTGGAACGAGTACGTGCTCGCCACCGTGCTGACCGGGGACCGCACCCGCACGGTGACGGTCGCGATCGGGGACTTCGCCGGCGAGCTCACCGGCTACACCGTGACGATGGCGGCGGGCGCGGTCGTCACCGTGCCGCTGATCGTCGTCGTGCTGGTCTTCCAGAAGCGGATCGTGTCCGGCCTGACCGCGGGCGCCGTCCGCGCCTGACGGCGCGCCTCAGCCGGCGGTGGGCGTGCGGCGCCGCGGCACCGACGGCCGGTACGGCGACACGGTCGGATCCCCGTCGAGCCAGAGCCGCCAGGGGAACCGCTCGCCGTCGCCGCCCGCACCGCTCACCCCGGTGCGCGGACCGCGCGCGATCGGGCCGGCAGGCACGGCGGGGAGCTCGAGCGCGAAGTCGCCGGCCGGATCGAGCAGGTCCGCGCCGCCGTCGGCGAGGGTGATGCCGAGCGCCGTCGCGAGCCGTGCCGGCCCGCGGGCGAGGTCGCGGTGGGGCGCGCCGCGCCGGCGCTCCAGGGCGAGCTCCTCCCCCGCCACCACCTCGCCGCCGCGCAGCAGGATCCCCGCCGCCCGCCCCTCCGGCAGGCAGACGACGTTCGCGCAGGTGTGCATCCCGTACGTGAAGTACGTGTAGAGGTGCCCTGCCGGCCCGAACATGACCGCGTTGCGGGGCGTCCGGCCGCGGTGCGCGTGCGAGCCCGGGTCCTCCCCCTCGCCGGAGTACGCCTCGACCTCGGTGAGGCGCAGGGTCACGTCGCCCTCCGCCGTGCGGTGGGTCAGCAGCGCGCCGAGCAGCCGGGGCGCGACCTCGAGCACCGGCGACTCGAACACGCGCGCGCGGGATCAGAAGAAGTGCCCCAGCGCCGAGGCCCAGATGATGCCGCCGATCACCACGACCGCCGCGACGACGACGATCACCGGGATGATCCACGGATGCGCGGACTCCGCGCCGCTGCCGGCTTCGCCTTCGCGGGCGGCAGGAAGCGCCGGCGGTCAGCCATCGATCGCCCGCCTGAGCACGCGGATCCGCTCGGTGAGCGCGGCGAGCTGCTGGCGCACCCGGTCCGGGGCGGTGCCGCTGAACGCCGGTGCGGGACGCCACGGACCCCTCGACGGTGAGGACCTCGCGCACCTCCGGGGTGAGCCGCGGCGACACGGCGGCGAGGTCGTCGTCCGACAGCTCGTCGAGCCCGATGCCCCGCTGCTCCGCCGCCTGCACCAGCGCGCCGGTGATCTCGTGGGCGTCGCGGAAGGGCAGGCCCTGCTTCACCAGCCACTCCGCCACGTCCGTCGCGAGCGAGTAGCCCTGCGGCGCGCGAGGCGGCCATCGCCGCGGTGTCGAAGCGCAGGGTCGCGACCAGGCCCGGTGACCGCGGGCAGCAGCACCTCGAGGGTCGCCACCTGGTCGAAGACCGGCTCCTTGTCCTCCTGCAGATCGCGGTTGTAGGCGAGCGGCAGGCCCTTCAGCGTCGTGAGCAGGCCGGTGAGGTCGCCGATCAGCCGGCCGGCCTTGCCGCGGGCGAGCTCGGCGACGTCGGGGTTCTTCTTCTGCGGCATGATCGACGACCCCGTCGACCACGAGTCGTGCAGCGTCGCGAAGCCGACGTCGCGGGTGGACCAGAGGATGACGTCCTCGGCGAGCCGCGAGAGGTCGACGCCGATCATGGCCGCGACGAACGCGAACTCGGCGACCACGTCGCGCGCCGCGGTCCCGTCCATGGAGTTCTCGACGACCCGGTCGAAGCCGAGGAGCCGTGCGACGAGCTCGTCGTCCAGGCCGAGGCTGGATCCGGCGAGCGCGCCGGATCCGTAGGGCGAGGCGTCGGCACGGCGCCGCCAGTCGGCGAGCCGGTCGAGGTCCCGCACGAGCGGCCACGCGTGCGCGAGCAGGTGGTGCGCGAGCAGCACCGGCTGCGCGTGCTGCAGATGGGTGCGGCCGGGCAGGATCGCGCCGAAGGACGCGTCCGCCTGGCCGGCGAGCGCGTCGACGAGGTCGATCAGCCGCAGCGCGATCACCCGCGCGTGGTCCTTCAGGTACAGCCGGATCAGCGTGGCGATCTGGTCGTTGCGCGACCGGCCGGCGCGCAGGCGGCCGCCGAGCTCGGGCCCGACCTGCAGCAGGAGCGCCTCCTCCAGCGCGCCGTGCACGTCCTCGTCCGCGGGACGGGGCAGCAGCGTGCCGTCGGCGACGCGCTCGGCGAGGGCGTCGAGGCCCGCCTGCAGGGTCGCGTGGTCGGCCTCGGTCGAGGTAGCCGGCCGCGGCGAGCGCCTCCGCGTGCGCCTTCGATCCCGCGATGTCGTACGGGGCGAGCACCCAGTCGAACGCGGTCGAGCGGCTCAGCGCCGCGAGCTCGTCCGAGGGACCGGCGGTGAACCGGCCGCCCCAGAGCGCGCCCGCGACGGTGCCGTCCGGCTTCGCCATCTCAGCGGCCGAGGTCGCGCCGGGCGGAGATCTTGCTCGGCAGGCTCCACAGCTCGATGAAGCCCTTGGAGAGCGACTGGTCGAACGTGTCACCGGTGTCGTAGGTGGCGAGCGAGAAGTCGTAGAGGCTCTCGGCGCTGCGGCGGCCGGTGACGACGGCGCTGCCGCCCCAGAGGCGCAGCCGGATGTCGCCGGTCACGTGCTCCTGGCTCTTGTCGACGAACGCGTCGAGCGCCCGCTTCAGCTCGGAGAACCAGAGGCCGTCGTAGACGAGCTGCGCCCACGTGTTCTCCACGTCGCGCTTGTACCGGCCGAGGTCGCGCTCGATGGTGAGGTTCTCGAGCTCCTCGTGCGCGGCGATGAGCGCGATGCGCGCCCGGCGCCTCGTAGACCTCGCGGCTCTTGATGCCGACGAGCCGGTCCTCGACGATGTCGAGCCGGCCGACGCCGTGGCGCGCCGGCGAGCTCGTTCATCCGCTGGACGGCCTGGAGCGGCGTGACCGCCTCGCCGTCGATCGCGGTCGGGACGCCGGCGGTGAAGCTGATCGTCACCTCGTCCGCGTCGCGCGGGACGGTCGGGTCCTCGGTGTAGGCGTAGAGGTCCTCGATCGGGCCGTTCCACGGGTCCTCGAGGAACCCGGTCTCGACCGCGCGGCCCCAGACGTTCTGGTCGATCGAGTAGGGGCTCTTCTTCGACTGCTGGATCGGCAGCCCGTGCTCCTCCGCGTAGACGATCGCCTTGTCGCGGGTGAGCGCGAGGTCGCGGACCGGCGCGATGGAGGTCAGCTCGGGCGCGATCGCGGCGACCGCGGCCTCGAAGCGCACCTGGTCGTTGCCCTTGCCGGTGCAGCCGTGCGCCACGGAGTCGGCGCCGAGCTCGAGCGCGGTGCGCGCGAGGTGCCGGGCGATCAGCGGGCCGGGAGAGCGCGGAGACGAGCGGGTAGCGCTTCTGGTAGAGCGCGTTCGTCTTCAGCGCCGGCATGAGGAACTCGTCCGCGAACTCGTCCTTCGCGTCGACGACGACCGCCTCGACCGCGCCGCAGTCGAGGGCGCGCTGCCGGATGTCGGCCATGTCCTCGCCGCCCTGGCCGACGTCGACGGCGAGGGCCACCACGTCCTTGCCGGTGGCGTCCTTCAGCCAGCCGATGCCGACGGAGGTGTCGAGACCTCCCGAGTAGGCGAGCACGACCCGATCCGCCACGCGACTCCCTCCGAGTGCTGCAAGTGGCCTCCAGCCTATCGAGGCCGCGGAGTCAGGCCGTCCAGGAGCCAGGCGAGCAGCGCCTTCTGGGCGTGCAGGCGGTTCTCCGCCTCGTCCCAGATCACGCGACTGCGGCCCGTCGATGACCTCGGGCGCCACCTCGTAGCCGCGGTCGGCGGGCAGGCAGTGCAGGAAGATCGCGTCGGCGGCGGCCTCGGCCATCAGCGCCTCGGTCACCTTGTAGGTGGCGAGGGCGGCGACGCGCTGCTCCTTCTCGTCCTCGCGGCCCATCGACACCCAGGTGTCGGTGACCACGACGTCCGCGCCCCGCGACGGCCTCGGACGGGTCGTGCGTGAGCGGTCACCGAGCCGCCGGTGCCCGCCGCGATCCGCTCGGCGTCCGCGACGACGGCCGGATCCGGCGGGTACTGCTCGGGGAACCCGATGCGCACGTGCATCCCCGCGGTCGTGCAGGCGAGCAGGTAGCTGTGCACCATGTTGTCCGCGCCGTCGCCGACGAAGGCGACGGTGAGGCCCTGCGAGCCGCGCCCTTGTGCTCCCGGATCGTGAGCAGGTCGGCGAGCAGCTGGCACGGGTGGAAGTCGTCGGACAGCGCGTTGATGACGGGCACCGTCGTGCCGGCCGCCATCTCGTCGAGGCCCGCCTGCCCGTAGGTGCGCCAGACGATCGCCGACACCATCCGCTCGAGCACCCGCGCGGTGTCGGACGGGGTCTCCTTGCCGCCGAGCTGGCTGTTCGCCGTCGAGATGATCAGCGGGCTGCCGCCGAGGTCGGCGATGCCGACCGCGAAGCTCACGCGCGTGCGGGTGGACGACTTGTCGAAGATGACGGCGACGGTCTGCGGGCCGGCGAGGGGCTTCGCGCCCCAGCGGTCCTGCTTCATCTCGACGGCCAGGTCGAGCACCTCGGCCTGCTCGGCCGGGGTGAGGTCGTCGTCGCGGAGGAAGTGGCGGGTCACGGGATCTCCAGTGGCGGTCGGCGTCAGCAGGCGGCGAGGGCGGCGCCGAAGCGGTCCGCGAACTCGGCGATCTCGGCGTCGCCGACGATCAGCGGCGGCGCGATGCGGATGCGAGGTCGGGTTGATCGGCGTTGACGATGAGCCCGCGCTCGAGCGCCGCGTCGGCGATCGGCGTGGGCGGCGCCCTCGACGACGCCGATCCCGATCAGCAGCCCGCGGCCGCGCACCTCGGTGACGAGCGGCGACCCCATCGCGAGCACGGCGTCGCGGATCTGCACGCCCCGGCGTGCGGCGTTGCCGATCAGATCCGCCTGCTCGATCTCCTGCAGCACCGCGTTCGCGACCGTCGTGGAGAACGGGTTGCCGCCGAAGGTGCTGCCGTGGTCGCCGCGCTGGAACAGGTGGCTCGCCCGGCCGAAGGTGACGAGCGCGGACGAGCGGCACCCCGCCCGCGATGCCCTTCGCGATCGTGACCGCGTCGGGCACGATCCCGGCGTGCTGGTAGTCGAACCAGGCGCCGGTGCGGCCCACGCCGGTCTGGATCTCGTCGACGATCAGCAGCGCGCCGTGGCGCTCCGTGAGCCGCCGCGCCGCCTCGAGGTAGCCGTCGGGCAGCGGCACGACGCCGGTCTCGCCCTTGATCGGCTCGACGATCAGCGCCGCCACGTCGTCGCGCATCGCGACCTCGAGCGCCTCCACCGTCGAGTCGAGGTGCTCGACGCCCGGGCACCATCGGCTCGAACGCCTCGCTGCAGCGACGGCTTGCCGGTGAGGGCGAGCGCGCCCATCGTGCGGCCGTGGAAGGCGTTCTTCAGCGCGAGGATGCGGGTGCGGCCGCCGTTGCGGCGGGCGAGCTTGAACGCGGCCTCGTTCGCCTCGGCGCCGGAGTTGCCGAAGTAGACGCGGCCGCCCTCCCCCGCCCCGGTGATCCGCTTCAGGCGCTCGGCGAGCTCGAGCTGCGACGGCGTCGCGAAGTAGTTGGAGACGTGCACGAGCGTGGCCGCCTGGCTCGACGGCCGCGGCGACGACCACCGGATGCGCGTGGCCGAGCGAGTTCACCGCGATGCCGCCGAGGAAGTCGAGGTAGGCGGTGCCCTCGTCGTCCCAGACCCAGCAGCCCTCGCCGCGCACCAGCAGCCGCAGCGCGGGCGCGTAGCTCGCCATCAGGTCCTCGGCCTGGCGCTCGCGCCAGCGGCCGCGTCGTCGTGTCCGTCATCCCGGTACCACCTCCGTGCCGATCCCGGCGCCCGTGAAGATCTCGAGGAGGACCGAGTGGGGCACCCGGCCGTCGATGATCGCCGCCTTCGGCACCCCGCCTGCGACCGCCTCGAGGCAGGCGGTCATCTTGGGGATCATGCCGGATTCGAGCGACGGCAGCATCGCCGTCAGCTCCGCGGTGGTGAGCGAGCCGAGGATCGATCCCGACGGGGCCAGTCGGCGTAGAGGCCGGGCACGTCGGTGAGCACGACGAGCTTCGCGGCGCCGAGCGCGACGGCGAGCGCCGCGGCGGCGCTGTCCGCGTTCACGTTCAGGGAGGCGCCGGGATCGTCGAGGTCGGGCGCGATCGTGGAGACCACGGGGATGCCGCCGGCCTCGAGCTGCGGCGAGCACGGCCGTCGGGTCGACCTCGACGACGTCGCCGACCTGGCCGAGGTCGACCTCGACGCCGTCGACGACGCGCGGTGCGGCGGCGGCCGCCGAAGAGCCCGGCGTCCTCGCCGGAGATCGCGGCGGCGAGCGGGCCGTGCCGGTTGATCGCCCCGACGAGGTCGCGGCCGACCTGCCCGGTCAGCACCATCCGCACGACGTCCATGACCTCGGGCGTCGTCACGCGGTAGCCGCCACGGAACTCGCTCTCGATGCCGAGCCGGTCGAGCATCGCGGAGATCTGCGGGCCGCCGCCGTGCACGACGACGGGGCGCACACCGACGGTGCGGAGGTAGACGACGTCCTCGGCGAACGACGCGATCAGGGCGTCGTCGACCATCGCGTTGCCGCCGAACTTCACGACGACGATCCGGCCGGCGTAGCCCGTGATCCAGGGCAGCGACTCGATCAGCACGGCGGCCTTCGCCGCCGCGTCGTCCGAGACCGTCTCGTCGACGGCGCGCACCTCAGGAGGCATACGCGCTGTTCTCGTGCACGTAGTCGTGGGTGAGGTCGTTCGTCCAGATCGTCGCCGACTCGTCGCCCGCGTGCAGGTCGATGACGACCTGCACCGCGCGCGGCCGTGAGGTCGACGAGGTCGCGCGGCTGGTCCGGCTGGCCCTGCGGCGCACACCCGCACGCCGTTCATCGTGACGTCGATGCCGAAGGGGTCGAAGTCGGCGCCGGTGGTGCCGACGGCCGCGAGCACCCGGCCCCAGTTGGGGTCGTTGCCGAAGACCGCGGCCTTGAAGAGGTTGCTGCGCGCGACGCGCGCGGGACACCTCGACGGCGTCCTCCTCGCTCGCGGCGTGCACGGTCTCGATCGCGATGTCGTGGCTCGCGCCCTCCGCGTCGGACTGCAGCTGCAGCGCGAGGTCGAGGCACACGTCCGTGAGGCGCTTCGTGAACGAGGCGAGGTCGGGCGTGACGCCGGACGCGCCGGAGGCGAGCAGCGTCACCTGGTCGTTCGTCGACATGCAGCCGTCCGAGTCGAGCCGGTCGAAGGTGACGCGGGTGGCGGTGCGCAGCGCCGCGTCGAGATCGGCGGACTCGAGGTCCGCATCCGTCGTGATCACGACGAGCATCGTGGCGAGGCCCGGCGCGAGCATGCCGGCGCCCTTCGCCATGCCGCCGATCGTGTAGCCGTCGCCGGCGGCGACCGCCTGCTTCGGCCGGGTGTCGGTCGTCATGATCGCCCGCGCGGCCGCGTCGCCGCTCTCCGCGGTGAGCGCCGCCACGGCGAGGCCGACGCCGTCGACCATCTTCGTGGTGTCGAGCTGCTCGCCGATCAGGCCGGTCGAGCAGACGAGCACGTCGCTCGGCGGAGAGGTCGAGCGCCTCCCCCGCCGCCTCGGCGGTGGCGTGCACGGTCTGGAAGCCGAGCACGCCCGTGTAGCAGTTGGCGCCGCCGGAGTTCAGCACGATCGCCGAGACGACGCCGTCGCGGATGACCTGCTTGCTCCAGATGATCGGGTTGGCGGTGCAGCGGTTCGAGGTGAAGACCGCGGCAGCCGATGCGGACGGACCCCGGTTCACGACGAGGGCGAGATCCGGGCCCGTCGCCGGACCGGAGGCCGGCGACGACGCCCGCGGCCTCGAACCCGGCTGCTGCTGTGACGCTCACGGTGCGACTCCATCGATCGGGAGCCCGGCGGCCTCGTCGAGGCCGAGGGCGAGGTTCGCGGACTGGATCGCGGCGCCGGCCGTGCCCTTGCCGAGGTTGTCGATCGCCGCCACGACGACGAGCCGCCCTGCGGCGGCATCCACGCGCGAGGCCCAGGGCGATCGAGTTCGAGCCGAGCACGTGCTGCACCGCGGGGAACGCGCCCTCTGGCAGCAGGCGGACGAAGCGTTCGTCACCGTAGGCCGCCTCGTACGCGGCGCGGATCGCGTCGGCGGTCGCGCCGGGCGCGAGCCGGGCGGTGCAGGTGGCGAGGATGCCCCGGGACATCGGGACGAGCACCGGCGTGAAGGAGAGGGTGCCGTCGCCGCCGCCCGCGTTGCGGAGGGCCTGCAGCACCTCCGGCACGTGCCGATGCGCGCCACCGACGGCGTAGGCGTGCGCGGAGCCGAGGAGCTCCGCGGCGAGCAGGTCGGTGCGCAGCGTGCGTCCGGCGCCGGACGGTCCGACGGCGAGCACGGCGACGAGGTCGGTCGGCTCGACGAGACCGGCCGCGACCGCCGGCGCGAGGGCGAGCGCGACGGTGGAGGCGTTGCAGCCGGGCGCGGCGATGCGGCGGACGCCGCGCAGGTGCTCGCGCTGCTTGCGGCCGCCGGTGAGCAGCTCCGGCACGCCGTACGCCCAGGCGCCGTGCCACTCGCCCGGGTAGAAGGCCGCCCAGTCGTCCTCGGACTCGAGCCGGTGGTCCGCCCCGGCGTCCACGACGAGGACGTCGTCGCCGAGGGCCTCGGCGAGCGCCCCGGAGGCGCCGTGCGGCAGCGCGAGGAAGACGACGTCGTGGCCCGCGAGCACCTCGGGCGTGGTGTCCTGCAGGACGAGCCGCGCGGCGGAAGCGAGGTGCGGCTGCACCTCGCCGAGCCGCTTCCCGACGCTGCCGTGCCCGGTCACCGTCACGACCTCGAGGTCCGGATGCCCGGCGAGCAGGCGCACGACCTCGCCCCCGGCGTAGCCGCTCGCACCGGCGACCGCGACCGACAGGACCATCTCGCAAGCCTACCCAGCGCGGCTGGAGCCTCCTCCCGGCGTCCGCTCGGCCGCCTCGCGGTGACCTACTCCCGGATGCGGGCGCCGGTGCGGGTCGCGCGCGAGCGCCGCGCCCTGCTCCTTGGCGGCCGTCGCCTCCGCGGCGGTGAGCGTGCGGTCGTCGGCGCGGAACCGCAGGGCGAAGGTCAGCGACTTCGTCCCCTCCGGCAGGCCGCTCCCCCGGTAGTCGTCGACGAGCGACACCGACTCGAGCAGCTCGCCTGCGCCGTCCCGCACGGCGGCGAGCACATCCGCGGCGGGCACCGGCACCGGCACCACGAGGGAGAGGTCCTGTGTGGCCGCGGGCATCGGCGAGATCGGCCGCACCTCGATCGCGGCGGGCGCCGCGGCGATCAGGGCGTCGAGGTCGATCTCCACCGCCGCAACCCGGCCGGGGACGTCCTCGGTGAGCCGCGGGTGCAGCTCGCCCGCGACGCCGACCACGGTCCCCCCGACCAGCAGCTCGGCGGTGCGCCCCGGGTGGAACCCGGGCGCGGTCGCCTGCCGCCGGTCGAGCACCGCGCCGACCGCCGCGCCGATCGCGACGGCGGCCTCGACCGCGTCCGTCCAGTCGGTGGGCACGGGCGGCTGTCCCGGCTGCTTCGGCACGCGGTCGCCGAGCAGCAGCACCCCGACGTGGGTCGGCTGCGGAGGCAGGTCGTCGCGGAGGCGCGCAAGCAGCTCCGCCGGCGGCCGCTGCCCGATGGGCGGGAGCTCGGCGGTGCCGTAGGACGCGCCCTCGGCGGGCAGGAAGACGGCGCCGGCCTCGAAGAGCGCGAGGTCGGTCAGGCCGCGGCCGCGGTTGCGGCGCGCGGCGGCCAGCAGGCCGGGCAGCACGCTGCGCCGCAGCAGCGGTGCGGTGCCGTCGAGCGGGTTCGGCGATCCGCATGGACGGACCGGGCGCGAAGGCGTCCTGCTCCGCGGTCGAGACGAGCGGATAGGACTGCACCTCGACCGCGCCGTTCGCGGCGAGCACGGTGCCGACGGCGCGGCGCAGCCGCTGGGCGCGGGTGAGGCCGCGGCCGGGCGGGGCGACGGGCAGCACCGACGGGATCCGGTCGTAGCCGACGACGCGGACGACCTCCTCGGTGAGGTCCGCGGTCTCCTTCAGGTCGGCGCGCCAGCTCGGCGGCGTGACGGCGAGGCCGCCGTCCACGGGCTCGAGCACGCAGCCGAGGGCGGTGAGCGCGGCGCGCGTCTCCGTCTCGGAGATCGACGCACCGGTGCGCCCGAGCACGGCGCCGTCGCGGCAGCACGACCGGCGGCAGCGGCTCGGCCGTGTCGAGCCAGGTCTGGCCCGGATCGGCGGTGCCGCCGGCGAGCTCGACGAGCAGCTGGACGGCGCGTTCCGCGGCGGCGCGGGCGACGGCCGGATCCACCCCGCGCTCGAAGCGCCGGCTCGCCTCGCTCGGCAGCCGGTGGCGCCGCGCGGTGCGGCCGATCGAGACGGGATCGAAGTTCGCGGCCTCGATCACGACGTCGCGGGTCGAGGCGGACAGCTCGGTGCGGGCGCCGCCCATGACGCCGGCGAGGCCGACGGCGCCGCCGCCGTCCGCGATGACGAGGTCCTCGGGGTCGAGCGTCCGCTCCTGGTCGTCGAGGGTGACGAGCCGCTCCCCCGGCTTCGCGCGGCGGACGACGAGGCCGCCGTCGAGGCGGGCGAGGTCGTAGCCGTGCAGCGGCTGACCGAGCTCGAGCATCACGTAGTTGGTGATGTCGACGGGCAGGGAGATCGAGCGGATGCCGGCGAGACGCAGCCGCGCGGCGAGCCAGCCGCGGCACCGGGTGCGGCCGCGTCGATGCCGCGGACCACGCGGGTGACGAACACGGAGCAGCCGGTGCGCCCGCGGATCGGCGCGGCGTCGTCGACGGTCACGCCGACGGCCCCGTGTCGTGGTCCTCCGGCGGCGTCACGGCCTCGGCCGGGTCGCGGAAGGCGGCACCCGTCGAGGCGCCGTACTCGCGGGCGATGCCGCGGATCGAGAGGGCGTAGCCGCGGTCGGGCGTCACGTTGATCTCGACCGCGGCGTCGTCGAGGCCGAGCAGCCGGATGGCGTCCGTGCCGACCTCGGGGTCGAGGCCGAGCTCGGTGAGCCGGAGGATGCCTTCGTGCTCGTCGGAGAGCCCGAGCTCGCGGGCCGAGGCGATCATGCCGTCGGAGACGTGGCCGTAGGTCTTGCGCGCGGCGATGGGGAACGGCCCGGGCAGGATCGTGCCGGGCAGCGTCACGACGACCTTGTCGCCGACGAAGAAGTTGCGGGCGCCGCAGACGATGCCGCGCACCGCCTCGCCGCCGTCCGCGGCCTGCTGCCCGTCCGGTGCGACGCGCACGGAGCACCAGCGGATGGTCTTGCCGTTCTTCTGCGGCTCCTCGGTGAGCTCGAGCACCTCGCCGACCACGACGGGGCCCGAGAGGTCGCCGCCGTGGACGGTCTCCTCCTCGAACCCCACGCGCACGAGCGCGGCGTGCAGCGCCTCGGGCGTCGAGTCGGCGGGGAGGTCGGCCCACTCGGCCAGCCAGGACAGCGGGATCCTCATCGGCGGACCAGCCCCCACTGGCGCGCGAAGCGCACGTCGCCCTCGATCATGTCGCGCATGTCGGTCAGCCCCTCCTCGAACTGCAGGGTCCGCTCGATGCCGAGGCCGAAGGCGAAGCCCTGGAACTCGTCGGGGTCGAGCCCGGCGGCGCGGAGCACGTTCGGGTGGACCATGCCGCATCCGCCCCACTCGATCCACCGGGCGCCGCCACGGGCGTTCGGATGCCAGACGTCCATCTCGGCCGACGGCTCGGTGAACGGGAAGAAGTTGGGACGAAGCCGGATGCGCGCGGCGTCGCCGAACATGAGGCGCGCGAGGTGCTCGAGCGTGCCGCGCAGATGCGCCATCGTGAGGCCGCGATCGATCGCCAGGCCCTCGAACTGGTTGAACACCGGCAGGTGCGTCGCGTCGATCTCGTCGGTGCGGTACACGCGGCCGGGACCGAGCACGTAGAGCGGGGCGCCGCGCTCGAGCAGCGACCGCACCTGCACCGGCGACGTCTGCGTGCGCATCACGAGGTGCGCGCCCTCGGGCTCGACGAAGAGCGTGTCCTGGGGGCTGCGCGCGGGGTGATCGGGGTCGATGTTCAGGGCGTCGAAGTTGAACCACTCGTGCTCGAGCTCCGGGCCCTCCGCGATCTCCCAGCCCATCGCGATGAAGACGTCCTCGACGTGCTCCCGCACGAGCGTGAGCGGATGGCGCGCACCCGGCACGCGGCGCACGGGGGCGGCGGTGACGTCGACGCGCTCGGCCTCGAGGCGGGCCGCGCGCTCGGTCTGCTCCAGCTCCGCCTCCCGGGCGGCGAGCGCGGCGTTGACGCGGCCGCGGGCGGCGCCCATCAGCTTGCCGGCGGCGGGCTTGTCGGCGGGAGCGAGGTCGCGGATCCCCGCGTTCAGGCGCGAGAGCCGGGACGACTCACCGGTGTGCGCGAGCCGCGCGGCCTTCAGCTCGGCGCCGGTCGCGGCCGCCTCGATGGCGGCGACGGCGTCGGCGACGGCCGACTCCACGGTGGACTCGTCGAGGGCGGGGGCGTTCGACACGGTCAGCAAGTCTAGGGAGCACGCCGATGTGGTCCGATCGGGCACCACGCGAGCGCGCGCTGCCACGCCACCCGTCTCCCGCCGTCGGCCGGCCGATCCGGGCGGGCACGCCCGCCCGCACTGGCCGGAACCGCCCGCCGAGCCGCGGCGGCACGCGTCGCCGCCGTCCAGTTGACTTGGGACGTGCTCGTCGTGCTCCTCGGGACCGGATCCGCCCTGCTGTACGGCGTGAGCGACTTCTTCGGCGGCGCCGCCTCCCGCACGCCAGCCGGCGCTCCGCGTGACCATCGGCGCCCTCGCGATCGCCGCGGTGCTGGACCTCCCGGTGCTCGCCGTCGGCGCACCGGTGTGGTCGGCGCCGGCCCTGATCACCGGCGCGCTCGGCGGCCTCTGCGGCGGGATCGGCACCTGGCTCTTCTACGCCGCGCTCGCCCGGGGCCCGGTCGGCGTCGTCGCCCCGGCGGTCGCCCTGATCGCGGCCGTGCTCCCCGCGCTCGTCGGGCTGGTGCGCGGCGAGCCGATCGGGCCGCTCACCGGGGTCGCGCTGCTCGCCGTGGTCGTCGCCGGCGCGCTGCTCTCCGTCGAGCGGCAGGCGCACCTCCGCCCCGACCGCACGACGGTGCTGCTGATCCTCGCCGCGGGCATCCCGTACGGGCTCTACCTCGTGGTGATCGGGCTCTCGCCCACGGACTCGGGCGCCGTGCCGCTCCTGGCCGATCTCGTCGTCGGGACGGTGCTGCTGCTCGCGATCGTCGGCGTCCAGCGCCTTCGCCGGGTGGACCGCGGGGCGCCGATCGACCGGCCGGGCGCACTCCTGATCCTGGCGGCAGGGCTCTCGCAGGCGGTCGCGGGCGTGCTGCTCGTCTTCGCGCTGCACCTGCCCGCGCTCGCGATCGTCGGGGCCCTGTCCGCCCTCTACCCCGTCGGCACTGTCGTGCTCGGCATCGTGGTGCTGCGTGAGCGGGTGCGCCCGTTCCAGCTGGCCGGCATGGTGCTCGCCATCGCCGGCGTCGCCCTGCTGGCGGTCGCCCGCGCCTGACTCGAGCGGTCAGGCGCGCTGCGCGAAGGCCGAGGCGTAGAGGCACACCGCCGCGGCGGTCGCGAGGTTCAGCGACTCGGCCGGGCCGTAGAGCGGCACGGCGACGGTGCGGTCGGCGAGCGCCCGCGCCGGCTTCGACAGCCCGTGCGCCTCGTTGCCGAAGAGCCACGCGGTCGGTGCGGCGAGCGCGTCGCCGAGCGACGGCAGGGGTTCCCCGCCCATGTCGGCGGCGAGGACGGCGAGGCCGGCTTCGCGGACGACGGACAGGGCGTCGGCGAGCGACGCGCCCGTCGCGATCCGCAGGTGGAAGAGCGACCCGGTCGTCGAGCGCACGACCTTCGGGTTGTAGGGATCGACGGAGGCGCCCGTGAGGATCACCGAGTCCGCGCCCGCGGCGTCGGCGGCGCGGATGATCGTGCCCGCGTTGCCCGGGTCCTGCACCTCGTCCAGCACGACGACGAGGCGTGCGCCCGGCGGCACCGCGTCGCGCAGCCGCACCGGCGCCTGCCGGGCGACGGCGACGACGCCCTGCGGCGTTCGGGTGTCGGCCATCGCGGCGAGGGCCTCCTCGCTCGCGAGCTCGACCTCGACGCCGGCGGCGTCCGCCGCCGCGGCCAGCTCGGGGAAGCGCCCGAACGCCTCCGAGGTGAAGAACACCTCGGTCACGCTCTCGGGGGCGTGCGCGAGCACCTCGCGCACGACCTGCGGCCCCTCCAACAGCGCGAGCCCGGTCTCCGACCGGGCTCGCTTCTGCTTGAGGCCCGCGACGCGCTTGACTGCGGCGCTGCGCGGGCTGTCGATCACGCTGTGGCGACCGGCGCCGACGTGTCGGCGGGCAAGGCCGCCTTCGCCGTGGCGACGAGGCCCGCGAACGTCGCGGGCTCGTTGACCGCGAGCTCCGCGAGGATGCGGCGGTCCACCTCGACCCCGGCGAGGCCGAGACCCTGGATGAAGCGGTTGTACGTGAGGCCGTTCGCGCGGGACGCGGCGTTGATCCGCTGGATCCAGAGGCGACGGAAGTCGCCCTTGCGCTGACGGCGGTCGCGGTACGCGTAGACGAGGGAGTGGGTGACCTGCTCCTTCGCCTTGCGGTAGAGGCGGGACCGCTGGCCGCGGTACCCCTCGGCGCGCTCGAGGATTACCCGACGCTTCTTGTGCGCATTGACGGCGCGCTTGACCCTGGCCATGACTGTTCTCCTGCTGGTGTCGAAAGAGGGCGCGGACTACTTGCCGAGCAGCTTCTTGATGTTCTTCGCGTCCGAGTTGGACAGCACGGCCTCCTGGTTGAGGCGGCGGGTGCGCACGCTCGACTTGCTCTCGAGGTTGTGGCGCATGCCGGCCTGCTGCTTCATGACCTTGCCGCTGCCGGTGATCTTGAAGCGCTTCTTGGCGCCGGAATGGGTCTTCTGCTTCGGCATTACTGCTCCTTCGGGGCAGCCGGGGCTGCTGGGGCGGTCTCCGCATCGGCGGATGCGGGAGTCTTGGCGGCGGCGCGGCGGGCGTTCTGCTCCGCCTTCGCGTCGACCTTGCTCTTCAGCGGGCCGATCACCATCACCATGTTGCGGCCGTCGATCGTGGGGTTCGACTCGACGGTGCCGTACTCGCGGATGTCCTCGGCGAACCGGGCCAGCAGGCGCACGCCCTGGTCGGGGCGCGACTGCTCGCGGCCGCGGAACAGGATCATCGCCTTGACCTTGTCGCCGGCCTTGAGGAAGCCCTCGGCACGCTTGCGCTTGGTCTCGTAGTCGTGGCTGTCGATCTTCAGGCGGAAGCGGACCTCCTTGAGGACCGTGTTCGCCTGGTTGCGCCGCGCCTCCTTGGCCTTCTGCGCCGTCTCGTACTTGAACTTCCCGTAGTCCATGATCTTGACCACCGGCGGGCGCGAGTTGGGGGCCACCTCGACGAGGTCGAGATCGGCCTCCTGCGCGAGCTTGAGGGCCATCTCGATGGGGACGACGCCGACCTGCTCGCCGGCGGGGCCGACGAGTCGGACCTCCGGGACGCGGATCTTGTCGTTGGTACGGGGATCGCTGATGCGCTGCTCCTGACAGACGGGGATGGTGGGCACGGTCACGCCGTGCGTTCACTTGTATCAACCGACGGGCAGGCAGAGGGATTCCCCGACGGCACGGCGAGGCCGTACCGTTCTCGCACCCTGACGCTCCCCGGATCCCGGAGAGGGAGTGCGCACTGACCCGTGCACCCTG
Organism: uncultured Actinomycetota bacterium; assembly: GCA_963771645.1. Lineage (GTDB taxonomy): Bacteria > Actinomycetota > Actinomycetes > Actinomycetales > Microbacteriaceae > Amnibacterium. The sequence continues at coordinate 223,766 of CAVYUH010000014.1, forward strand.
GTGAAGCGGGCGCGCAGGTGGGATCGCTCCACTTGCTCGCCGGGCGATGCCCGGAACCGCAGCATCGTAGCAGAGGGGGACGGGACGGCCGCTACTCGATGCGGTCGAGGGCGCCCTGCAAGGAGCGCCTGTAGCCCTCGCTCGTGTACGTGGCGCCGGTCACCACGTCGACGTCGGCCGAGTCCGCCTCGAGGGATCTCCGTTCGAGAACGGGGACAGCCGCCGCACTCGCCCGGACGGACCGTCCGTAGCGGTTCGCGACCTTGAGCGGCCCAGACGCGGACGAGGCGCTTCTCGCGGACGGCGATCGCGACCTGCATCGGTCCGTACTTCGTGGGGACCGTCGGCCCCTCGATCACCCTCAGGCCGTCGGCGCTCGAGACCGAGCCGACGGCCTCCGCGCTCGGCAGGGGGACGGGGGCCGTCGACGACGCGGCGCCCGCCGCCGCGAGCGCGAACCCGGCGAGCACGGCGGCGGTCGATCCGCAGACGGCGAGCAGCGCGGCGGCCGGCCTCATGCCTCGAACCGCTCGACATGGATCCGCTCGCGAGGCACGCCGAGCCGCCTGGCGTCGGCGATCACCAGATCCGCCCATGCAGGAGCGCCGCAGACGTAGAGGTCGGACTGGTGCAGCCGCGGGAACAGCCGAGCGAGATCGAGGCCGTTGTCGAGCGCCGAGGCGGACATCCACGTGGCGACGCCCGAGCGGGCGGTGCCCGGTCATGGTCAGCAGGGTGGCTCCGCGCTCCCGCACCAGATCGACGACCTCCGCCCAGAGGTACCGCTGCCGCTCGTCGCTCGCGCGGAGCACCACCGACGCCTCTCCCGGTCGCAGCGTGGAGTCCTCGAGCAGGGATCGCGCTCCGGTGATCCCGATCCCCGCCGCGACGATCGCGAGGTACGGCGCCGCTCGGGCCCGCTCGGTGAACACGCCGTACGGCCCGGCCACGGACACGAAGGTGCCGGGCCGCAGATCGGCGAGACGGCGCGTTCCGGCCCCGAGCGTCCGAACGGTGATCCGCGCGATGGTGTCGGTCGGCACCGACGAGAAGGACACCGGATGCGCATGCCACCAGGTGCGCCAGCTCCAGAACCGCCAGGTGGCGTACTGTCCCCCGGACGCGCGCAGCCGTCACGAGGTCCCTGCCCACCATGTGGATCGACACCGCGTCCGGCGCCACGTGCTCGACCCAGGTCACCCGAAGGCCGTGGCGCACGCTCTTCACTGCGGGAAGGACGACGCGGAAGAGCGCGAGGGCGCCGAACGCGAACGCGTAGAGCGCCGGCCCAGTAGAGGCGCTCCGGTGTCCCGAGGGCGAGCACGTCGCCCTGCTCCAGCTCGTGCGGCACGGCCAGCAGCACCCCGACGTACGCGAGGAGGTGGACCAGATGCCACGCCTCGTAGGGCATGCGCCTCCGGATCGCTCCGACGACGGACGTGACGACGACCAGGACGATGAGCGCGAACGCCCAGTACGCGGCGGTGAGATCGGCGCCCGCCGCCACGAGCGTGATCGCCTCGGCGGCCGGGTTCGCGGGCTCGATCATCGCGTAGCCGGTGACCACGAACACGAGATGCGCGACCAGCAGCGCCATCGCAGGGGTGCCGAGCCGGCGATGGAACGCGATCGCCGAATCCTGGCCGATCGCCCGGTCGATGAACGGCACCCGGGCTGCCAGCACGAGCATGACGAGGAGCAGATCGGTCGCCACGAGGCCCGACACGATCCCGACGGCCAGCAGGACGCCGCCGGTGTCGGGCATCCGGCGCAGGCCGCCGGCGGCGATCCAGAGCGCGACGGACGCGGCGACCGACGTCCAGAACGCGCCGATGAGGAGGTCCCCGCCCCGTTGCCGGCTGCGCCGGTTCGCCGACCGACGCCGGTTGACGAGACTCGATGTCCTGGCGCGTCACGACGATCGGCCCGGTCTTCGTCGAGATCCGCCTCGCGCCGGCTCTCATCGAGAGACTCCTTCTCAGCGGCTTCGAGTCGGGTGCCGGTGCCGTCGGCGGGCGCCCGGCGATCCTGAAGCCCGTCAGTATCGTCGATCTCACTGGCAGGGGGTCCGTCGCCGTCGCGGGTGGCCGGGGCCGCCCTGCACGACAATGGGCGCATGCCGCAGAGCGCCGACGTCCCGGGTCCGATCGACGTGCCCGGAGGCTTCGACGACGACCTCGACCTGCCGGGCGAGGCGGAGGCGACCGACTCCCCCGACGAGGTGGCGGACGCGCTCCGCGGGACATCGCCGAGGTGCCGGCGGTCGAGATCATCACCACCGCGGCGGTGCACCTGATGAGCGCGGCCGCCGTGAAGTGCGGGCTCGCGGACGACCCCGGCGAGCAGCAGGACCTCGACGAGGCGCGCAAGCTCATCACCGCGCTCGCCGGCCTGCTGACGGCCGCGGCGCCGGACCTCAGCGACTCGCACGCCCGGCCGCTCCGCGACGGGCTGCGCACCCTGCAGCTCGCGTTCCGGGAGGCCTCGCCGATCCCGGACGCGATCGGGCTCGGGCCCGGCGAGAAGTGGACGGGCCCGGTCACCTGATCCGCCGCTAGGCGCGGATCGTCTCGCGCTTCGCCGGAGGCACCCAGCCGATGGCGGGTGCGACGTGCTCGGCGATCGCCGAGAGCAGGTGGGCGTTGTACTCGACGCCGAGCTGGTTCGGCACCGTGAGCAGGAGGGTGTCGGCGGCCTGGACGGCCGCGTCCTGCGCGAGCTCCTCCGCGATGCGGTCGGGCTCCCCGACGTAGCTGCGCCCGAAGCGGGCGTTGCCGCCGTCGAGCCAGCCGACCTGGTCCTCGGAGCCCTCCTCGCCGCCGAAGTACATCCGGTCGACGTCGGTCGTGATCGGGATGACGGACCGGCTGACGGACACCCGCGGCGTCCAGTCGTGGCCCGCCTCGGCCCACGCGGCGCGGTAGACGGCGATCTGCTCGGCCTGCAGCTCGTCGAACGGCACCCCGGTGTCCTCGCGTGAGCAGCGTCGAGGACTGCATGTTCAGGCCCTCGCGGGCGACCCACTCGGCCGTGGCGCGCGTGCCGCTGCCCCACCAGATCCGCTGGCGGAGCCCCGGCGACTGCGGCTGGATCGGCGAGCGCCTGCGAGACGCCGGTCATGCGCGGGTCGGATGCGACGACGCCGGCGCCGTCGATCGCGGCGAGCAGGATGCGCAGCTTCTCCCGCGCGAGGTCGGTGTCGGAGACGCCCTCCGGCGGCACGTAGCCGAACGCGTGCGAGCCGTTCAGCGCCGTCTCGGGTGAGCCCCGCGAGACCGCCGAGCTGCAGCCTGCCGCCGCTGATGAGGTCCGCGACCGCGGCCTCCTCGGCCATGTAGAGCGGGTTCTCGTAGCGCATGTCGATGACGCCGGTGCCGAGCTCGATGCGGCTCGTGCGCGCCGCCATCGCGGCGAGCAGCGGGAACGGGCTCGAGAGCTGCGGCGCGAAGTGGTGCACGCGCACCGAGGCGTTGTCGATGCCGATCTCCTCGGCGGCGACGGCCAGCTCGATCGTCTGCAGGAGGGTGTCGGCGGCACTCCTCGTCTGCGAGCCGCGCGCCTGCGACCAGTGGCCGAACGAGAGGAATCCGATCCGCTTCATGGACGGGTGAACCTCGTGGGTCCTCGCGCTGTTCCGCGGATCAGAGTCGAGGCCGAGAACTTGTCTCCGCTGACGTCGCGGACGAGGGCGCCGGATGCGTCGGGCGTCCTCAGGTGCCGGCGAAGCGGTCCGCCTGCAGCTCGAGCCGCAGGCTGCCGCTGTTCGCGCCGGTGACGCCGGACTGCACCTCGGACTCGACTCCGAGCAGGTCCTGCGCGTGGTGGCCGTACTCGTGCTCGAGCACGGAGGCGTGACGAACGTCCCGGCCGCAGCCCTGGCCGGGTACCTCCCGACGCGGATCGGGTCACCCGGTGCGGGTGGTGCGGCACCTAGGCCGCCGGGGAGAGTGGGCGCGCCGATCGGCCGGCTCGCCGGAGCGTCGCCGGGGAAGCGTCCCGCCCTGATACGGAAGCAGGTTCACCGTGGCTCGAAGCGATGCGACCACCGAGGCGACCAGCAGGCTGGGGGCGGTCCTCGCCCCGCTCGCGCTGGCGCAGTTCATCTGCAGCTTCGCCGGCTCGAACATGAACGTGATGATCAACTCGATCAGCAAGGAGCTCGGCACCGACGTGAAGGGCGTCCAGAACGCCATCACGATCTTCCTGCTGGTCATGGCCGCGCTGATGATCCCCGGCGGCAAGCTCACCGACAAGTTCGGCCGGACGCGCCTGCTGACGATCGGGCTGACGGTCTACGGCGTCGGCGCGCTGATCGCCGCGCTCTCGCCGGGCCTCGGCGTGCTCATCCTCGGCTACTCGCTGCTCCAGGGCATCGGAACGGCGCTGCTCATCCCGCCGGTCTACATCCTCACCACCCTCTACTTCACGAACGTCACGTCGCGGGCGAAGGCGTTCGGGACGATCAGCGCCGCCGGCGGCATCGGGGCGGCCGCAGGCCCGCTCATCGGCGGGCTCATCGCCACGGCGATCAGCTGGCGCGCCGCGTTCGTCTTCCAGGCCCTGGTGGTGGCCGTGATCGTGCTGCTGTCGCGGCACCTGAAGGACCCGCTTCCGGCGGATCCGGGCCGGCGCTTCGACGTGCTCGGAGCGGTGCTCTCAGCGGCAGGGCTCGTCCTGATCGTCACGGGCATCCTCGCCGCGAGCGTGAACGGCTGGCTGACGGTGATCCTGGTGATCGCCGGCGCACTGGTGCTCGTCTGGTTCTTCGCCACGGTGCGGGCCAAGGAGCGCGCCGGCGTGGAGCCGCTGCTGTCGACGAAGCTGTTCCGCAGCCGCACGTCCAACCTCGGCCTGGTCACGCAGAACCTGCAGTGGCTGATGCTGCTCGGCACCTCGTTCACGGTGTCGACCTACCTGCAGGTCGTCCGCGGGTACGACTCCATCCAGACCGGCGTCGTCTTCACCGCCACGACCGTCGGCCTGCTCGGCTCCTCGCTGCTGGCGGGGCGGTTCGCGCAGCGCCGGACGCAGAAGACGCTGATCATCGGCGGGTTCGCGATCACGGCGATCGGCATCGCGATCCTGATCCTGCTGGTCGGCAACCATCCGTCGCCGTGGGCGTTCGTGCCCGGGCTGCTCGTGGTCGGGCTGGGTCTCGGCCTGATGCTCACCCCGTCCGTGAACATCGTGCAGGGCGCCTTCCCCGACTCGCTGCAGGGCGACATCTCGGGCCTCTCCCGCAGCGTGTCGAACCTGGGCTCGTCGCTCGGCACGGCGATCGCGGGAACGATCCTCGTCGCAGCGCTGAACGGTGGCGGGTACGGAGCGGCCATGACGGTGCTGATGGTCGCCGGCGTGGCCGGGGTGGTGTTCGCGGCCCTGCTGCCGAAGGAGGCGAAGCCGGTCCGGGCGACCGCAGCGGCGCAGGCCAGGCACTGACCGGCTGTCCGAAGGACCGGGCAGGATGAGGGCACCCCACCGCGAAGGAGCGGGACATGGCCGAGCTCGTCTACACCGCCATCACGTCGCTCGACGGCTACGTGGCCGACGCCGACGGCCGCTTCGACTGGGCCGCTCCCGACGAGGAGGTGCACGCCTTCGTCAACGACCTCGAGCGCGGCGCCGGCACCTACCTCTACGGCCGTCGGATGTGGGAGACGATGCGGTTCTGGGAGCAGGACTCCCCCGAGATCGACTCCTCGCCGGTCTCCCGCGACTACGCCGCGATCTGGCGTGCCGCCGACAAGGTGGTCTTCTCGAGCACCCTCGCCGCCGCGACGACGGCGAGGACGCGACTGGTCGCCGCGGTTCGAGGCCGGACGAGGTGCGCCGCTGGAAGCTGGCCGCGTCCGCCCCGCTCAGCGTCGGCGGCCCAGGCCTCGCGGCCGCGGCGCTCGCCGCCGGCCTCGTCGACGAGCTCCGCTGGATCGCCGTGCCGGTGCTCGTCGGCGGCGGCACCAGGTGGCTGCCCGACGGGATCCGGTCGCGGCTCGAGCTCGCGGACGACCGCCGGTTCGCCTCGGGCGCGGCCTACCGCCGCTACCGCATCACGGGCTGACCGCTACTGCTGACGGCCGACGATGAACCCGGCGTCCATGGCGCCCTGGCCGGCCACGTCATCGGTGTCGCTGATGCCGGCGCCGTCGTCGCCCTCGTCCCGCTCCGCGACGCTCGCCGTGTCGCTCGCCGCGGTCTCGTCCGAGTCGCCGTCGAGTCCCTGCGCCACGCCGTTCGTCTGGTCGAACGGCTCCGCCACCGCTCCGTCCGCTGCCGCCGCCTTCAGGCGGTCGCTGCCCTGCTGCTCGCTCATGGCCGGACGCTACGACGCACGCCGGGGAACGGCCTGACCGAGGGATGAGGGGTCGGCGATAGCGTCGGAGCATGGCGCGACGTCCCGATGCGATCACCCCACGGATCGACGAGGTGGTGCTCGGCGAGCTCGCGGAGGGGCTCGCCGGCGACCTCGAGGCCGGAGCGAACCTCGACGGGCTGCGGTTCACCGGCATCGCGCTCGACGGGCTCCGGCTCGAACGGCTCGTGCTGGACGGCTGCGCGCTCGACGGCTGCACCGCCGGCGACGCGCACCTGGACCGCGCGCGGCTGCTCGACTGCGTCGTCGGCCGCTTGACCGCGCCGGCGCTGCGCGCGGCCGGGGCCGTGCTGCGCGACGTGCACATCTCGGGCAGCCGCATCGGGGCGGCCGAGCTGTTCGACGCCGAGTGGCAGCGGGTCGCGATCGACGGCAGCCGCATCGACTACCTCAACCTGTCCGGCAGCCGGCTCGACGACGTCGCGATCGCCGACTGCACGATCGGCGACCTCGACCTGCGCGGCAGCACCGTCCAGCGGATGTCCCTGACCGGCTGCCGGATCGGCACCCTCTCGCTGGCGGGGGCCCGGCTGACCGCGCTCGACCTGCGCGGCGCGGAGCTCGAGCGGATCGACGGCGGCACCTCGCTCGCCGGCGCGATCCTCGCCGAGGAGCAGCTGCCGCGGTTCGCGCCGCTGCTCGCGGAGGCGCTCGGCATCGTCGTCGCCTGACGCCGAGCCGCCCGACATGACTCAGGGCATTCGGGGGAATAGGTCGGCGCGGTCGTAGAGTTGCTTACCAGGAAGCAACGAATCGGCCGAGGGCGTCCGATCCCCCGCCACGCCGCTACGGAGCACCATGACCACCACGAAGGACGCCCGTCCCCGCTCGGGGATGTTCGACAAGGACCACCCGCACTACAAGTGGGTCGCGCTCAGCAACACCACCCTCGGCATGCTGATGGCCACCATCAACGCGTCGATCGTGCTGATCTCGCTGCCCGCGATCTTCAAGGGCATCAAGCTGAACCCGCTCGATGCCGGCAACACGAGCTACCTGCTCTGGATGCTGATGGGCTTCATGCTCGTCACCGCGGTGCTGGTGGTCGGCTTCGGCCGCCTCGGGGACATGTACGGCCGCGTCAAGATCTACAACTACGGCTTCGTGATCTTCACCCTCGCGGCGATCGCCCTCTCGCTCGATCCCTTCACCTCAGGGGCCGGCGCGATGTGGCTCATCCTCTGGCGGGTCGTGCAGGGCGTCGGCGGCGCGATGCTGTTCGCGAACTCGACCGCGATCCTCACCGACGCGTTCCCCACGCACCGGCGCGGGATGGCGCTCGGCATCAACCAGATCGCCGCGATCGCCGGCTCCTTCATCGGCCTGATCCTCGGCGGCGTGCTCGCCGTCATCGACTGGCGCGCGGTGTTCATCGTGAGCGTCCCGGTCGGCATCATCGGCACCATCTGGTCGTTCAAGTCGCTGCACGAGGTCGGCACCCGCAACCCGGGCAGCCTCGACCTGCCCGGCAACCTCGCCTTCCTGCTCGGCCTCACGTCGCTGCTCACCGGCATCACCTACGGCATCCAGCCCTACGGCGGCTCCTCCACCGGCTGGCTGAACCCGTGGGTGCTCGGCTCGATCATCGGCGGCCTGGTGCTGCTCGGCGTGTTCGTCGTCATCGAGCTGAAGGTCAAGAGCCCCATGTTCGAGCTGCGGCTGTTCAAGATCCGCAGCTTCGCCTCGGCGATCTTCGCGGGGCTGCTCGCCTCCATCGGCCGCGGCGGGCTCCAGTTCATGCTGATCATCTGGCTGCAGGGCATCTGGCTGCCGCTGCACGGCTACTCCTACGAGGACACCCCGCTCTGGGCCGGCATCTACCTGCTGCCGCTCACCGTCGGCTTCCTGATCTCCGGGCCCATCTCGGGCACCCTCTCCGACCGCTGGGGCGCCCGGCTGCTCGCGACGGGCGGCCTGCTGCTGACCGCAGCCACCTTCATCGGGCTGCTGATCATCCCCGTGGACTTCAGCTACCCGGTCTTCGCGGTCATCACGTTCCTGAACGGCATCGGATCCGGCATGTTCGGTGCGCCGAACCGGGCGACGATCATGAACAGCGTCCCCGCGAACCAGCGCGGCGCGGCCTCCGGCATGGCGGGCACGGTCCTGAACGCCGGCTCATCGCTCTCGATCGGCATCTTCTTCTCGCTGATGATCGCGGGCCTGTCCAACTCGCTCCCCGCCGCGCTGAGCCACGGCCTCACCAGCCACTCGGTGCCGGCCGCCGCCGCGGACAAGATCGCGAACGTGCCGCCGGTCGGCAGCCTGTTCGCCGCCTTCCTCGGCTACAACCCGATCGCGACGCTGCTCGGCCCGACCGGGATCCTGGCGCAGCTGCCGAAGGCCGACACCGCGGCCCTCACGGGCAAGGAGTTCTTCCCGAACCTGATCTCCGGCCCGTTCCACGACGGCCTCGTGATCGTGTTCCTCGCCGCGGCGATCATGTCGGTCATCGGCGCGCGTCGCGTCGTTCGTCGGCGGGAAGAAGTTCGTCTACGCGGATGATGTCGAGGCCGGCCTGACCGCGGCCCCCGAGGCCGAGGACCACGCGCACCACGTCGCCGTCGCCCACGCCCGCCTCCCCCGCACGGAGGATGCGGCGCGGACCGAGGCCGACCGGCGACAGCCGAGCCGATGAGCGACGCGGACCGCCACGACCTGGCTCAGCGGCTGGCGTTCGTCGTCGGCACAATCAACCGCCGGCTGCGGCCGCCGGCCGACGGGCTCACGTTCGTGGCGCTGTCCGCGCTGGCCTCGATCTCCCGGGTGGGCGCCGTCCGCCCGGGAGACCTGGCCCGCATCGAGGGCATCGCGGCGCCCGGCATGACGCGGCTGGTGGCCGACCTCGAGCAGCGCGGGCTCGTCGAGCGCAGCGCCGACGCGAACGACCGGCGCTCCACCCTGATCCGCCTCACCGCGGCCGGCGAGCAGGAGCTGCTGGCTGCGCGCGCATCCCGATCCGCCTGGGTGGCCGAGCTCCTCGAGGGCATCGACCAGGCCGACGCCGACGCGCTGGAGCAGGCCGTCGCCGCGCTCGAGACGCTGCTCGCCGCCGCGCGCCCCGAGGCTCCGCTGCGCGACACCGCAGCCCGTCTGAGGAGGGCAGGCAGGACGCGACGCGTCGCCGCGCGCGTCTCAGGCGGCGAGTGTGACGGCGGGCAGGGTGATGCGTTTCCGCCCGAACGGTGAGGTCCAGACCATGGTGCCGTCCTCCTGCAGCTCCGCGCCCCACCCGCGTTCCTTCAACAGATGGTGCGTTCGGCACAGATGCGCCAGGTTCTCGGCGTTCGTCTCGCCGTCCTCCCCAGCGCTCCCCACGACGTCGCTGGCGCGACGCCGCGGGACCCTCGCGCCGGGGGCCCCGCCCAGGGGACCGTGTGGTCGATGTCGCACAGGTCGGCGCTTCGGTTGCAGCCCGGGAACCGGCACCGCTCATCCCGCAGCTGCAGGAACCGCCGCAGTCCCGGCGGAACCGCGTAGTGCTCCTGCCCCACCTGCACGACGGTGTCGGTTCCCGGCTCAACGAGGACCCGGTAGAGGCTCGGTGCCTGGGCGGTGAGCCGGCGGGCGGTCTCGGGGTCGATGGGGCCGTAGCCCCGCAGGGAGCCTGGCTCGTTCGACTCCCCCAGCAGGGTCATGACCGGGACGGTGACGTGCACCTGCGGGACGATCGTGAGCGGCTGCCAGGTCCGACGTCTCTGGTCGAGGAGGTTCCACTCGTCCGCCTCCGGCAGCACCGCCAGCAGCAGGTCGACCGCGACATCCGCGCGCAGCTGCCCGATGCAGCGATCCTCGCCCTCCTCACCGTGCAGCGTGATGGCCAACCGCGTGGCCCGGTCACGGATCGCGACGGCCGAGACCGCATCGATGTAGAGATGCAGCCACGCCATCCCGTTCGCCGCGGGCTCGAGGGTCATGTCGCTGTCGGCGAGGGCCTTCTGGTGCCGCTCGACCATCTCGTCCGGGTTCATCCGATCCACCAGCCGACGCACCCGATCCTTCGCCTGCCCGATCCCGGCACCCGTGATCAGGCGGATCGCCTCCACCTCGAACCGGTCCACGAACTCGGGATCGACCTGCTTCGCCCCCGCGACCAGGACCTCGACATGCGACCACGGCAACGTCCCGTCGAGCAGCTTCGCCGTGGCGGCCGCGAACCCCTGATCGAGCGCCAGCGACGTCGTCAGCATCCGCTCGGCCCCGGTCAGCGAGACCCCGCTGATCATCGCCACCTCACGCACGACGGCCTCATCATCGACGCTGCTCCGCCGCCGCCCCCACAGCAGAGCCAACATCCTCGCCCGCTCCAGATGGAGCGCCGCCTGCGTCCGATGCAGCACCTCGACCGAGTCGAGCAGCTCCCGATCGGACGCATCCTGTGGAGTCGATCCAGCGGCCGGTTCCAGGTGCGCCAGCCACGCGGTGACGTCGCGAAGCGCCGGGAGCCCCTGCTCCTCCGGCTGCTCGACGTCCTCCGCCATGGAGAGATACTACCACGATTCGAACAATGTTCGACAGCACGATTCCGGCTGCTGAGTACAGCGGTGCTCTGCGAGCGGGCGAGGCCGGCTCCGGTCCTCAAGGCCCCTCGCACGGCCCGTGACCGGTAGGGGTCGCCGCGTCGGTCGGCTCCGAGGCCCTCGGCCGGGCCTCAGGCCGCGCGGACCTTGACGGCGAGCGAGTCGACGCGTTCCCGCACGAGCGGATCCGCCGCCCAGGCGGCCTGCAGCCGTCGCAGCAGCGCGTCGAGCTCCGCCGGGTCCAGGCCGCCGCGCACGGCGAGCACGACACGCACCTCCGCGCCTTCGAGGGTCGAGGCCGGATCGTCCGTCGTCACGTCCACGCCCGCGATCTCGCCCTCCTGCTCGGCGGGCGCCTGCAGTGCCCGGACCACCGCGGGATCCCGCCACGGCGGCGACCACGGCAGGTCACGGGCGAGCGCCTCGAGTGCGCTGCGGCGCAGCCCGAACTGCGTCGGGGACGCGGGGTCGACGATCACGAGCTCCGTCCCGTCGCTCGCGGCGCCGAGCGCCACCTGCCGCGCGGGCGCCGGCACCGGCCGGGCCGCCGGGTTCCAGCGGGCTATCGCAGCGGCGGAGGAGAACGTGGGCAGCACCCGGCGGCCGTCCGGCCCCGCCACCGTCACGAGCGCGAGCTCCGCCCTCTTCTCGATCACGTGCCCGTCCTGCTCGCCCGCCTCACCGAGGTCGGCGAGCAGCGGCACGAGCAGGCGCACGTCGCGCAGGGCGTCGACGACCGCCTCGGGGCCCGCGGCACCGGCGGCGAAGGCCGCGTGCGCGGCGACGAACGCCGGCGGCGCGGTGCCGTCGTCCCCGGCGAACGGGCTGCGGCTCGCCTCGAACGTGCGGCCGGCGAAGGGCCGCCCTGCGGAGTCGGCCCTCACTCCGTGGCGACCGCCAGCGCCTCGCCCAGCGAGAACCGCCCCGCGTACAGGGCCTTGCCGATGATGGCGCCCTCGAGGCCCTCGCCGGTGAGCGAGCGCAGGGCGCGGAGGTCGTCGAGGCTCGACACCCCGCCGGAGGCGACGACGGGCTTCCCGGTCGCCTGCAGCACGCTCCGCAGCAGCTCGAGGTTCGGGCCGCCGAGGGTGCCGTCCTTGTGCACGTCGGTGACCACGTAGCGGGCGCAGCCGGCCTGCTCGAGGCGGGCCAGCACGTCGTAGAGGTCGCCGCCCTCGCTCGTCCAGCCGCGCGCGGCGAGCGTCGTGCCGCGCACGTCGAGCCCGACGGCGATCCGGTCGCCGTAGATCGCGATGGCCTCCGCGGTCCAGTCGGGGTCCTCGAGCGCAGCGGTGCCGATGTTCACGCGGTCGGCGCCCGTGCCGAGCGCGCGCTCCAGGCTCGCGTCGTCGCGGATGCCGCCGGAGAGCTCGACCCGCACCTCGGGCACCCGGTCGATCACGGCCTGCAGCACGGCCGCGTTCTCGCCGCGCCCGAAGGCGGCGTCGAGATCGACGAGGTGGATCCAGGCGGCGCCCTGCCGCGCCCACTCCTCCGCGGCCTCGACCGGGTCGCCGTAGCCGGTCTCGCTGCCGGCCTCACCCTGCACGAGCCGCACCGCCCGGCCGTTGGCGATGTCGACGGCGGGCAGCAGCTCGAGGGGACGGGCGAGCGGGTCGGTCACAGGGTCTCCAGCCAGTTGGCGAGCAGGCGGACGCCGGCGTCGCCGGACTTCTCGGGATGGAACTGCGTGGCCGAGAGGGGCCCGTTCTCCACCGCGGCGACGAAGGGGCCGCCGTGGTCGGACCAGGTGACCTTCGGCGCCGCGCGTCGCGGGTCCTCGGGCATCGTCCACTCGCGCGCCGCGTAGGAGTGGACGAAGTAGAACCGCTCGGTCTCGATGCCGGCGAAGAGCCGCGAGCCCTCCGGGACGCGCACCTCGTTCCAGCCCATGTGGGGCAGCACCGGGGCGTCGAGGCGGTCGACGGTGCCCGGCCACTCGCCGAGGCCCTTCCCGCTCGCCGTCGCCCTCGACGCCGCGCTCGAAGAGCACCTGCATCCCGACGCAGATGCCGAGCACCGGGCGACCGCCGGCCAGCCGGCGCTCGATCACCTCGGGGCCCCGCGCGGCGAGCAGGCCGTCCATGACTGCGCCGAACGCGCCCACGCCGGGCACGAGCAGCCCGTCCGCCGCCGCCGCGGCGGCGCGGTCGCCGGTCAGCCGGACGTCGGCCCCGGCGGCCTCGAGCGCCTTGCTCGCGGAGTGCACGTTGCCGCTGCCGTAGTCGAGGACCACGACGGTGGGACGCGTCACAGCGCGCCCTTCGTCGACGGGACGCCGACCACCTGCGGATCCGGCGCCTTCGCGGCGCGGAAGGCGCGGGCGAACGCCTTGAACTCGCTCTCGGCGATGTGGTGCGGATCGCGGCCCGCGAGCACCTGGACGTGCGCGGTGATCGCGGCGTGCACGACGATCGACTCGAGCACGTGCCGCACCATCGAGCCGGTGAAGTGGCCGCCGATCAGGTGGAACTCGAACCCTGCCGGCTCGCCGCCGTGCACCAGGTAGGGCCGCCCGGACAGGTCGACGGCGGCCATGGTGAGCGCGTCGTCGAGGGGCACGGTCGCGTCGCCGAACCGGCTGACGCCGCGCTTGTCGCCGAGGGCCTCGCGGATCGCGTCGCCGAGCACGATGCCGACGTCCTCGGCGGTGTGGTGCACGTCGATCGCCGTGTCGCCGGAGGCGGTCACGGTCAGGTCGGTCAGCGAGTGCTTCGCGAAGGCGGTGAGCAGGTGGTCGAGGAACGGCACCGTCGTGTCGATCCGGGTCTCCCCCGTGCCGTCGAGGTCGAGGGACAGCGCGACCGACGACTCGCTCGTGGCGCGCGACACGGAGGCGGTGCGGGCGCCGGTCATGGCCTGGATCCTACCGGCGCACGTCCGGACACCTCGGCGAGCGCGGTCAGGAAGGCGTCGGTCTCGGCCGCGGTGCCGGCGGAGACGCGCAGGCAGCCGGGGATGGCGAGGTCGCGGATCGAGCACGCCGCGGTCGAGCAGCGCACGCCAGAGCCCGGCGGGGTCGTCGACACCGCCGAACAGCAGGAAGTTCGTCCAGCTCGGCCACACGCGGTAGCCGAGGTCCGCGAGGCCGCGCGGCGGTGCGGTCGCGCTGCACGCAGATGTCGTCGACCATCCGCAGCATCTCGGGGGCGTGCGCGAGGGCGCCCAGCGCCGCCGCCTGGGTGAGCGCGGACAGGTGGTAGGGCAGGCGCACCAGCCGCATCGCGTCGGTGACGGCCGGATCGGCGGCCAGGTAGCCGACGCGGGCGCCGGCGAAGGCGAACGCCTTGCTCATGGTGCGGGAGACGATGAGCCGCTCCCGACCGGGCAGCAGGGTCAGCGCCGACGGCGCGTCCGACGGCATGAACTCCCCGTACGCCTCGTCGACGAACACCATGCCGTCGGTCGCCTCGTACGCCGCCGCGATCGTCTCGAGCGGCACCGGCGTGCCGGTGGGGTTGTTCGGCGCGCAGAGGAACACGAGGTCGGGCCGCTCCCGCTCGATCGCGGCCACGGCCGTCTCGGGCGAGATCGCGAAGTCGGCGTCCCGCTCGGCGGTCGACCCACGTCGTCGAGGTGGAGGCGGCGATGATCGCGTGCATGCTGTAGGTCGGGGGGAAGCCGAGGACCGTGCGGCCCGGGCCGCCGAAGGCCTGCAGCACGTGCTGGATGACCTCGTTGGACCCGTTCGCCGCCCAGATCCACGAGGCGTCGAGACCGGCGCCGAGGTAGCCCGCGAGGGCCTCCCGCAAGCGCGGTGAACTCGCGGTCCGGGTAACGGTTCACCTCGAGCAGGGCCGTGCGGATCCGACTCGACGATGTCGTCCGCGACGTCGCTCGGGTACCGGATGGGTGTTCTCGTTGACGTTCAGCGCGACGGGGACCGTGAGCTGGGGCGCGCCGTAGGCCGTCCGGCCGACGAGGTCGGAGCGGAGCGGCAGGTCGGCGAGGGTCGTCACCCCCTCATTCTGGCAAGGCCGCCGGGACGGGACCTCAGCGCCCGAGACCCTCGGGGACGACCGAGGCGGGCCCCGGCGGCCACCTCGGCGCCGGAGAGGCCGTTGGCCCGCTCCAGCTGCGCCACCGCGTCGCGCGGGTCGGACGCGGGTGCGAGCCGCTCGGCGATGGTCCAGAGCGTGTCGCCGTCCGCCACGATCACGGAGCCGTGGGCGGCAGCGGGGTCGGCCTGGGCGAACGGCGCGGAGACGCCGACGAAGGCGGAGCTGAGGGTGAGGACCGCCGGCAGCACGACGAGCACGATCCTGCCCGCGGCGCGTCAGCCGCAGCCGGCCCTGCTTCGGTCGCGGCGCGGTGCGCCACGACCGCGCGCAGCGGCGACGGAGGCCGACGGCGAGCCGGGCGTGACGACGCCACCGGGATGCGCTGCGCGCAGGTCGCGCCGCCTCGCACAGCGGTGCGCCGGACGGCCACCGGCGCGTACTCGATCCAGTCGTTCTCCACCGTGATCACGGCGATCCCCTTCCGCTCGGTCTCACCTGCAGTCGAACATAGGTTCGAATCGGGGCTGATGCAAGCATCTTCGAACGGGGGTCCGACAGCGCCCGACACGGATCGAACATGCGTTTGATCCGGCGTCGGCTTCCCGGTACCATCGGAGCCGACGAACCGCGTGCACCGACACGCACGCGAGCGCCTGGAGGACGACCGATGGCCGAGCAGCCCGAGACCCGAGCCGTCGCAGCAGGCACCCGCCGGCGCCGATCGCTGAGCGACAAGCAGATGGCGATCCTCGAGGTCATCCAGCGGTCGGTGGCGAGCCGGGGCTACCCGCCGAGCATGCGCGAGATCGGCGACGCGGTCGGCCTCGCATCGCTGTCGAGCGTGACCCACCAGCTGAAGCAGCTCGAGCTCGTCCGGCTACCTCCGTCGCGACCCGAAGCGCCCGCGCGCCCTCGAGGTGGTCATCGGGGTGCCGATGTCCGAGACCGACACCCCGTCGACCGTGCCCGTCGGCGACGCGGCGATGGTGCCGCTCGTCGGCCGCATCGCCGCAGGCATCCCGATCACGGCCGAGCAGCAGATCGACGAGGTCTTCCCGCTCCCCCGCCAGCTGGTCGGGCGCGGCGAGCTGTTCATGCTGAAGGTCGTCGGCGAGTCGATGATCGACGCCGCGATCTGCGACGGCGACTGGGTCGTCGTGCGGACCGCAGAAGACGGCCGAGAACGGCGAGATCGTCGCGGCGATGCTGGACGGCGAGGCCACGGTCAAGGTGCTGCGGCAGCGGGACGGCCACACCTGGCTGCTGCCCCGCAACAGCGCGTTCGAGCCGATCCTCGGCGACGACGCGGAGCTCCTCGGCAAGGTCGTCGCCATCCTCCGCGCGGTCTGACGCCGGCCGCCGCCAGCGCCCGACGGGCCGCTCCGGGCAGGACGGGCGTCCGATGACGCCCATCGACGCCCGAACCGGCCCGCCCGCGCTTCAGGCCCCGGCCGGCAGCATGTTGACGGCGTGCACGCCCGTCGCCCAGAGGTACTGCACCGCATGAGCGCGGTACGGCGACCAGGCCCTCGAGCGTCGTTCCAGCGCGCTCGGACGATCGGGCAGGCCGAGGCGCCGGGCGGCGAGCACCACCCCGAGGTCGCCGGCGAGGAACGCGTCCGGATCGGCGAGCGCGCGCATCCGGACCGTGTCCGCGGTCCAGGGCCCGACGCCCGGCAGCGCGAGCAGGGCCGCACGGACGTCGGTCGCGGGCTGCGCGAGGTCGACCGCCCCGTCCACGAGGGCAGCGGCCACCGTGAGCACCGTCCGGCGCCGCGCCTCCGGCATCCGCAGCACCTCGCGCGCCTCGTCGGCGCGGGCGAGCAGCGCTGCGGCCTCGGGGAAGAGGTGGGTGATGCCGCCCACGGGCTCCGGCAGGGGCTCCCCCAGCGCCGCGACGAGGCGGCCGGTCAGGGTCCGCGCGGCGGCCGTGGCGATCTGCTGACCGAGGACGGCCCGCAGCACCATCGCCTCGGGGTCGAGCGTTCCGGGCACCCGCCGCCCGGGCACCTCGGCCAGAAGCGGCGCGAGCACCGGATCGGCGCTCAGGACCGATCCCATCCTGGCGGGGTCGAGATCCAGGTCGAGCAGCCGCCGCACGCGGGCTCCGGCGTCGCCGGCATCCGCCGGATCGGCGAGGAGCAGCTCGACCTCGACCACGTCGCCGACCGGTGGGGCCACGGCGATGACCGCCGGGCCGCCGGCGAGCCGCACCGCAGCCCGGTAGGCGCCGTCGCGCCACTCCTCGACGCCGGGCACCGCCGTCGCGGCGAGATGCCCGAAGAGGTTCGACGGCTCGAGCGGCGGCGTGAACGGCAGCCGGAGCCGCGCCTCGTGCACCTCAGGCGCCGGCGAGGCTGAACCGGCGCCGGTAGGCCTGCGGGCTCGTGCCGAGCACGGTCGTGAAGTGGTGGCGGAGCACCCCGCCGGTCCCGAAGCCGACCGACCTGGCCACCTCGTCGACCGGCAGGTCGGCCGTCTCGAGCAGGTGCTGCGCCCGGCGCAGGCGCTGGCGAACGACCCAGGCCGCAGGGGTGGTGCCGGTCTCCTCCCGGAAGCGGCGGGCGAACGTGCGCGGCGACATGAGCGCCCGACGCGCCAGCACCTCGACGGAGAGGTCCTCGTCGAGGTGCGCCTGCGCCCAGTCGAGCAGGGCGGCGAGCGAGTCGGCCTCGTGCTCCGGAACGGGCAGCGGGATGTACTGGGCCTGACCGCCGTCGCGCTGCGGCGGCACCACCATGCGGCGGGCGATGGTGTTCGCAGCCGCAGCACCGAGCTCGCGGCGGACGATGTGCAGCGACGCGTCGATGGCGGAGGCGGTCCCCGCCGAGGTGACGATCTTGTCGTCCTCGACGAACAGGACGTCCGGATCGACCCGTGTCGCGGGCCGGAACGCCTGCAGCCGGGCCGCGTGGCGCCAGTGCGTCGTGCTCGGCCTGCCGTCGAGCAGCCCCGACGCCGCGAGGACGAAGGCGCCGCTGCAGACGCTCAGCACCCAGGCCCCGCGGGCGTGGGCGGCGCGCAGCACGTCGAGCACGCGCTCGTCCGCGTGCCGGAGGTCGTCCAGCGCCGGCACCGCAACGAGGTCGGCGTCGGCTGCGTCCTCGAGACCGCGTTCGACGGTGATGGAGAGGCCGTGCTGGAAGGGGATCGGGCCCGGGATCGGCCGTCACGACCCGGAAGTCGATCGGCGGCACACCCTCGTCGGTGCGGTCGACGCCGAACACCTCGCAGAGCACCCCGAACTCGAACGGGTTCATGGTGGGCACGGCGAGCACGGCGACGCGACGGAGCATGCGCCCAGTCTGGCAGGAAGAACACGGTTCTGGCGTTCCTGCCACTCGCGGCAGGATCCGGACGACCGTAGCGTTCCTGCCATGGTCGTCCTGCTGCTCGTGCTCCTGCTGCTCACCGTCGCCGGGATCACCGGCTCGATCGTCGCCGTCCGTTCGGACGGCTACGGACCGAGGCCGGCGCGAGGGGACCGGTTCGTCTCCTCGCGCCGGTGGCTCTGACGATCAGACGAGGTAGGGCTCGAGCGCGGCCTTCTCGCCGTCGCCGACGAGGGCGTTGATCCGCGTCCCCGCCTCCTCGTACACGGTCGCGAGCACGCGTCCCCGCTCGTGCAGCATCGACACGAGGTCGCCGCGCTCGAACGGCACCACGGCGGTGATCTCGTGCGCGGGCAGCGGGATCAGCGCGCCGATGGTGGCGAGCAGCTCCTCGATGCCCTCCCCGGTCCGCGCGGAGACGAACGCCGCGGTGGGCTCGAGCCCGCGCAGCACCATCCGGGTCGCGTCGTCGACGAGGTCGGCCTTGTTGAACACGACGAGCTCGGGCACGTCGTTCGCCCCGACCTCCGCGATCACCTGACGGACCGTCGCGATCTGCCCCGCCGGGTCCTGGGTGCCGGCGTCGACGACGTGGAGCACGAGGTCGGCGCCCTCCACCTCCTCGAGCGTGGAGCGGAACGCCTCGACGAGCTGGTGCGGCAGGTTCCGCACGAACCCGACGGTGTCGGTGAGCGTGTACGGCCGCCCGTCGGGCGTCTCGGTGCGGCGGACCGTGGTGTCCAGCGTCGCGAACAGGGCGTTCTCGACGAGCGCGCCGGCCCGGGTGATCCGGTTCAGCAGGCTCGACTTGCCCGCGTTCGTGTAGCCCGCGATCGCGACCGACGGGATGCCGGTGCGCTCGCGGTTCTGCCGCTTCACCGAGCGTGCCGGCGCCATGTCGCCGATCTCGCGACGCAGCTTCGCCATCCGCGAGTGGATGCGGCGCCGGTCGAGCTCGATCTTCGTCTCACCGGGACCACGGGAGCCCATGCCGGCGCCCGCGCCGCCCACCTGGCCACCGGCCTGGCGGGACATCGACTCACCCCATCCGCGCAGTCGCGGGAGCAGGTACTGCAGCTGCGCGAGCTCGACCTGCGCCTTGCCCTCGCGGCTCTTCGCGTGCTGGCTGAAGATGTCGAGGATCACCGCGGTGCGGTCGATCACCTTCACCTTCACCACGTCCTCGAGCGCACGCCGCTGGCTGGGGGCCAGCTCGGTGTCCGCGATCACGGTGTCGGCGCCGACGAGCCGCACGACGTCGCGGAGCTCCTCCGCCTTGCCGCTGCCGAGGTAGGTGGAGGGGTCCGGATGCGGGCGGCGCTGCATCAGCCCGTCGAGCACGACCGCGCCGGCGGTCTCGGCGAGCGCGGCGAGCTCGCGCAGCGACTGCTCCGCATCCGCCTGGCTGCGCGAGTACACGCCGATCAGCACGACCCGCTCGAGCCGCAGCTGCCGGTACTCGACCTCGGTGACGTCCTCGAGCTCGGTGGAGAGCCCGGTGACGCGGCGGAGCGCCTGGCGCTCCTCGAGATCGAACTGCTCACCGTCGAAGTCCTGCGCGTCGAACGCGCCGTCTGCGGTGGTGTTCAGGGTTTCCGTCACGAAGAACCTTTCGATGTTGGTTGAATCGATGTCATGGCCGACGAGCACTACTTCAGTGCCCGGCCGAGCTCGGAGGAGCGGCCGCGGACGATCCGCGTCACGCTGGCGGGGAGAGACGCTGGAGCTGCGGACCCAGGGCGGGGTGTTCAGCCCGGAGCGGCTGGACAGCGGCACCGCGGTGCTGCTGTCGCGCGTGCCCGCGCCGCCGGACGGCCGGGGCCGTGCTCGACCTCGGCTGCGGGTGGGGTCCGATCGCGATCGCGATGAAGCTGCGTTCTCCTCAGGCGGATGTGTGGGCGGTGGACGTGAACGAGCGCGCCCTCGCGCTCGCTGCCGACAATGCCCGGATCGCCGGCATCAGTATCAAGAGCGCATCGCCCCAGGATATTCCTGAGGGTCTGCGGTTCGCCACCATCTGGTCGAACCCGCCGATCCGCATCGGCAAGCCGGCGCTGCACGCGCTGCTGGAGCAGTGGCTGCCGCGGCTCGAGCCCGGCGCGTCCGCCTGGCTCGTCGTCGCGAAGCAGCTCGGGGGCGACTCCCTGCAGGACTGGATCGCGGAGCGGTTCGCCGCCGACGGCCTGACCGTGCGCCGCGCGGCCACCGACCGCGGCTACCGGGTGCTCGAGGTGCGGAGCGCGTCCGGCCACACGCCCGAGTAGACGAGCTCCGCCGGGCCCGAGAGCTCGACGTGCTCGCCGTCCTCGGCGGCCAGCATCCGCACGCCGAGCTCGCCGCCGGGCACCGTGACGCGCCAGACCGACGGCGCGGCGGGGCCCGCCCAGCTGCGCGCGGCGAGGGCGGCCGCCGCCGCACCCGTGCCGCAGGACAGCGTCTCGCCGCTGCCCCGCTCGTGCACGCGCATGCGGATGCGGCCGGCGCCGTCGCGCACCAGGGGGTCGGCCGGGTGGACGAGCTCGACGTTCGCGCCCGCCGCGGGCTCCGGCTCGAGGCGGGGCGGGTGCGTGAGGTCCGCGGCGTCGAGCTCGTCGCCCTCGGCGAGGGCGACGACGACGTGCGGGTTCGGCACCGTCACCGCGAGGCCGGGCCGGGCGACCTGCACGCCGGGTACCTGCACGAGCACCTCGGGGCCGCCGCCGAGCACGTATCCGCCGAGATCGACCGCGAACCCGGTGCCGTCGCGCCGCACCGGGCGCACGCCGCCGCGGGTGGCGATCCGGAGCACGCCGTCGGCCGGCAGCGCCGCGAGTCCCTCGGCGAGCAGGAACGCCGTGAAGACGCGGATGCCGTTGCCGCACATCTCCGCCGCCGAGCCGTCGGCGTTGCGGTAGTCCATGAACCATTCGACCTCGGGGTCGCCTGCGGCGATCGCGGCGCCCTCCGGGTCGCGCGGCGGCGCGGACCGCCCTCAGCACGCCGTCGGCGCCGACGCCGAACCGGCGGTCGCAGAGGCGCGCGACCTCGCTCGGCGCGAGGTCGTGCTCGCCGTCCGGATCGGCGACGAGCACGAAGTCGTTGCCGGTGCCGTGGCCCTTGGTGAAGCGGAGACCGGCCATGCCGTCAGCCTAGATCGAGGCCGAACCCGTCCTGGCCGCCTCGAGCGCGGCGAGCACGACGCCGGAGGCGGCGGGATCGGCGCCGTCGACGCGGATCGCGCCGTCGTCCCGGCCGAACCAGGCGCGCTGCCGGCGCACCATCCGCCAGGTGAGCCGGATCGTCTCCTCGATCCCGTCCTGGACGGACAGGTCGCCGCGGAGCACGGCCAGGGCCTGCGCGTACCCGACCGCGCGGGCCGCGGTGGTCGCCTCGGCCAGCCCGTTCGTCAGGAGACGCCGCACCTCGTCGAGCAGCCCGCCCTCCCACATCCGTCCCGCGCGCTCGGCGAGCCGCTGCTGCAGCACCTCGCCGTCGGCGTCGACGGTCACCCGGACCGAGGGCGCCCACCACGCGCCCTGATCGGGCAGGGAGGCGGCGTACGGCCGCCCGGTGAGCGTGACGACCTCGAGCGCGCGGATGACGCGGCGCAGGTTGCCGGAGGGGATCCGGCCCGCGGCGACCGGGTCCGCCTCGGCCAGCCGTCGCCAGATCGCGTCGGGACCGAGCTGGTCGGCCTGCTGCTCGAGGTCGGCGCGGAGCTCGGGATCGGTGGCCGGGAAGTCGAGCTCGCGGAGCACCGCCTCGACGTAGAGGCCGGAGCCGCCCGACGAGCAGCGGCACGGCGCCGCGCGCCTCGATGTCGCGGATCGCGGTCGCGCGCCGCCTCCCGGTAGGCGACGACCGAGGCGGTCTCCGTGACGTCCCAGAGGTCGAAGCAGTGGTGCGGGATCCCCCGGCGCTCGGCGACCGGCAGCTTGGCGGTGCCGATGTCCATCCCCCGGTAGAGCTGCATGGCGTCGGCGTTCACGATCTCGGCCGCGCCGCCGGCGGCGCCGATCGCCTCGGCCACGTCGAGCGAGAGCGACGTCTTCCCGGTGCCGGTGGCCCCGCCGAGCAGGACGATCATGGTCGGCGCGAGCGCGGGGAGGCCCAGGGAGATCGCCCGGCCGCCCGGGGCGGGCGTGTGGACGGCGCAGGCGGCCGCCTCGCGGGCGTCCCACGCGTCGCCGGCGCGGGTGCGCTCGACACGGACCGGCTCGCCGGCCGGCAGATCGGCGATGAGGAACGCCGGCGCCGACGCGGTGACCCGGGCGGTGACGAGGTCGCCGGGCCGCGGGATCGTGGCGCCCTCGGGCAGGCCCACGTGCACGAGGCGGTTGTCGGCGGCGCGGCCGGAGAGCCGGTGGGTCGCCGCGTCCTTGCGGCCCTCCCCCGTGCCGACGAGGACCTCGACCTCGGTGCCGACGAGGGCGCGGTTGCCCTCCTCGGAGATCCGCTCCTGGAGGGCCAGCAGCCGCTCGTAGCGCTCCTGCACGACCTCCTTCGGCACCTGGTCGTCCATGGTCGCCGCCGGCGTGCCGGGACGGATCGAGTACTGGAACGTGAAGGCCGACGCGAAGCGGGAGGCCTCGACGACGTCGAGCGTGGCCTGGAAGTCCTCCTCGGTCTCGCCGGGGAACCCGACGATGAGGTCGGTCGTGATCGCCGCGTGCGGGATCCGCTCGCGGACGGCGTCGAGGATGCGCAGGTAGCGGTCCGACCGGTAGGAGCGCCGCATGGCCTTCAGCACCCGGTCCGACCCGGACTGCAGGGGCATGTGCAGCTGCGGCATGACGGCGGGCGTCTCGGCCATCGCGTCGATCACGTCGAGGGTGAAGGCGGCGGGGTGCGGGCTGGTGAAGCGCACGCGGCGGAGGCCGTCGATCGATCCGGTGGCGCGCAGCAGCTTGCCGAACGCCTGGCGGTCGCCGAACTGCACGCCGTACGAGTTCACGTTCTGGCCGAGCAGCGTGACCTCGATGGCGCCGTCGTCGACGAGGGCCTGGATCTCGGCGAGCACGTCGCCCGGCCGGCGGTCCTGCTCCTTGCCGCGCAGCGACGGGACGATGCAGAAGGTGCAGGTGTTGTTGCAGCCGACGGAGATGGACACCCAGCCGCTGTAGGTGGACTCGCGCTTCGTCGGCAGCGTCGAGGGGAACACCTCGAGCGCCTCGAGGATCTCGATCTCGGCCTGCGCGTTGTGCCGCGCGCGGTCGAGCAGCCCGGGCAGCGAGCCGAGGTTGTGGGTGCCGAAGACGACGTCGACCCAGGGGGCGCGCTCGAGGAGCACCGACTTGTCCTTCTGCGCGAGGCAGCCGCCGACGGCGATCTGCATGCCCTCGTGCTCCCGCTTCACCGCGGCGAGGTGACCGAGGTTGCCGTAGAGCCGGTTGTCGGCGTTCTCGCGGACCGCGCAGGTGTTGATCACGACGACGTCGGCCTGCTCCCCGGCGGACGCGGCGACGTAGCCGGCCGCCTCGAGGGAGCCGGCGAGCCGCTCGGAGTCGTGCACGTTCATCTGGCAGCCGTAGGTCCGCACCTCGTAGGTGCGGGCCGGCGCGGTCAGGGTCATGCCAGCAGTGTAGGAACCGCCGGGACGGTCAGCCGCGGCGGGCGCGCTCGAGCGCGTCCTTCGCGGCGGTGCGCAGCGACGGAGCCGCCGTAGCCGCGCCGCATCAGGTAGGCCGTCGAGCCGCCGCTCGGCGACGTCGTCGGGCAGCGACGCGAGCCGCCGTGCGCGGTCGTCGGCGACCTCCTGCAGCCGCTCGTCGACGGCCTCGTCGTCCTCGGCGTTCGCCGCGAGGGCGGCGTCGATGACGGCCTGCGGCAGGTTGCGGGCGCGGAGCGCGGGCCGGAGCGCGCCGTCGCCGAGCCCCTTGCGCTCCCGGAGGGACCGCACGAGGCGGTCCGCGAGCGCGGCGTCGTCCACGAGGCCGGCGCCCTTCAGGCGGTCGAGCTCTGCCTCCACGTCGGCCTCGTCGAGGCCGCGGGCGAGCAGCTTCGCGCGGAGCTCCCCTTCGGAGGCGTCGTGCCGGGTCAGCGCCGCGAGGGCCACGTTCTCCGCTCGACGAGAGGATCGCCGCTCCGCCGCGGTCGGCTCGGGCTCGGGCTCGGCCGTGGCGTCCGGCCCGAGGACGGGGACGGCCCAGCCGGGCTCGCCGGAACCGGACGCATCCGGTTCCGGCGACGGCCCCTGCTCCGGCGGCTCGCTGCCGGGGAAGTAGCGCAGGACTCCCATCGGCTACGCGCGGCGCGCCTGCAGCTTGGCCTCGATGGGCTCGACCGGAGCCGCCGCCTGCGCGGCGGCCTGCGCCTGCTGGCCGTTCGCGCCGATGCCGAGCTTGGCGAGGATCTTCGTCTCGATCTCCTGGGCCACGTCGGGGTTCTTCAGCAGGAAGTCGCGGGCCTTCTCCTTGCCCTGCCCGAGCTGGTCGCCGTCGTAGGTGTACCAGGCGCCGGACTTCTTCACGATGCCGTGCTCCACACCGAAGTCGATCAGGCTGCCCTCGCGGGAGATGCCGACGCCGTAGAGGATGTCGAACTCGGCCTGCTTGAACGGCGGGGCCATCTTGTTCTTCACGACCTTGACCCGGGTGCGGTTGCCGACCGCGTCGGTGCCGTCCTTCAGGGTCTCGATGCGCCGGATGTCGAGCCGCACGGAGGCGTAGAACTTCAGCGCCTTGCCGCCCGCGGTGGTCTCCGGGCTGCCGAAGAACACGCCGATCTTCTCGCGGAGCTGGTTGATGAAGATCATCGTCGTCTGCGTCTGGTTGAGCCCACCGGTGAGCTTGCGGAGCGCCTGGGACATGAGGCGCGCCTGCAGGCCGACGTGGCTGTCGCCCATCTCGCCCTCGATCTCGGCACGCGGCACGAGCGCCGCGACGGAGTCGATGACGATCAGGTCGATGGAGCCGGAGCGGATCAGCATGTCGGCGATCTCGAGCGCCTGCTCACCGGTGTCGGGCTGCGAGACGAGGAGCGCGTCGATGTCGACGCCGAGCTTCTTCGCGTACTCGGGGTCGAGGGCGTGCTCCGCGTCGATGAACGCGGCGATGCCGCCGGCCCGCTGCGCGTTCGCGATCGCGTGCAGCGTGAGCGTGGTCTTGCCGGAGGACTCCGGGCCGTAGATCTCGACGATGCGGCCGCGCGGCAGGCCGCCGATGCCGAGCGCGACGTCGAGCGCGATCGATCCGGTCGGGATGACCGCGACGGGTGCGCGCTCGTCGCTGCCGAGGCGCATGACCGAGCCCTTGCCGAACTGGCGGTCGATCTGGGCGAGCGCGGTCTCGAGGGACTTCTCGCGGTCGGTGGTGGATGGCATTGCAGGTCTCCTCGTTCGTGGCGCTGAGGCGCCGTCGGCTGCCCATCGGCTGTCGGTCCCCGAGATGTCGGGCGACAGGGCTGGCGGTGCGTCCGCCGGTCGGGACCGACAGTACGTGCGGCCACCGACAGCGCTTCGGCGCCGCAGGCGCCCGGTGGAGAACGGGTCTTCGTGAGCGCCTGTGGAGGAGACTACGCCGCGTCGAACACGGGTTCGAGGGACACGCCGGGAACACTCCGTCGAAGCGGAGACGTGTTCGTACTCGTGAGGGTGCGCGCGGATCCCCCCGGCGGTTCATCGCGCCGTTCCGGAGGAACCGGACGCACGCGGGCGCCGCGCCGCGGATGGCGGCGTGTCGCACAAGAGCTCCGGAACGGCGCGATCCGGCGAGGCGGATGCGGCGGGTCAGGGCCGGCTGGGTGCGACCTCGCGGCCGCGGCCGTGCCACCGCTCCGGGGGCACGTCGTTGGCCCGGCAGAGCGCGGCCCAGACCTCGGCGGTGGGCACGCCCTCATCGATGGCCCGGGCGGCCGTGCGGCCGTCGAGCGCGTCGATGACGAGCTCGTTCACCAGCACGCGGCCGTGCGTCTCGCCGAACTCCTCGTCGACGGCTCGCCGGAACTCGCTGATCTTCATCGCGGCAGCAGCCGACCGATCAGTGCGCCACCAGGTCGGGTCGGCGGTCGGCGGAGCGGCCGAAGCGCTCACCGAAGTCGGCCGGGAGCGCATCCGGGACCTCGAGGCCCTCGAGGACCGCGAGCCGGTCACCGACCTCGCGCATGATGACGGAGACCGGGGTGTCGAGGGCGTCGGCGACGGAGGCGAGGATCTCCGAGGAGGCCTCCTTCTGACCGCGCTCGACCTCGGAGAGGTAGCCGAGGGCCACGGAGGCCTTGCTCGCCACCTGGCGGAGGGTGCGGCCCTTCTGCAACCGGAAGTCGCGCAGCACGTCGCCGAGTTCTTGCCGTACGAGAACCATCTCTCCCCCTCCTTCTCCTGCCTGGTGGTCGATCACGGTCCGGTGGTCCGCCCCGAGGGACGGCCACTGTACCCCGTCGCGTTCAGGTCAACGGTAAGCCCCGCATCCGACACCCCGCGCTGCGACCTGCCAGAAGTAACGGGATCGAAACCTGCGCTATTCCGCGGAGAGGAGCGCGGCGAGGGTGTCGAGCGCCAGCCCGACGGCCGCGCTCCGGACCGCCTGCCGATCACCTTCGAAGACGCGGGACGCCGTGACGCGGCGGGTGCCGATCGCGACGCCCACGTAGACGGTGCCCGGCGGCCACCCGCCCTGCGCGTCGGGGCCGGCGACCCCGGTCGTCGCGACGCCGACGTCGGCGATCCGGCCGTGCAGAGCGAGCGCCCGGCGCACCCCGTCCGCCATCTGCCTCGCGACCTCCGGATGCACCGGGCCCTCGTCCGCGAGCAGGCCGGCGTCGACGCCGAGCACCTCGTGCTTCAGGTCGGTCGCGTAGCTGACCACGCCGCCGAGCAGCACGGCGGACGCACCCGGCACCTGCACGAAGGCGTCGGTCAGCAGGCCGCCGGTCAGGGACTCCGCGACCGCGAGCGTGCGGTCGGACTCCCGGAGCATCGCGAGCACCTCGGCGGCGACGCTCATCGCCGGTTGAGCCGGCGGTCGTCGATGAAGTACTGGACACCGGTGACGAGCGTCACGACGAGGGCCGCGGCCATGAAGATCGTGTTCACCACAGTCGACCCACGTCCCGAGCAGCTGCGGGAACGGCGCGAGGGCGAGCCCGATGGCAACGGACTGCAGCACCGTCTTCAGCTTCCCGCCCTTGGATGCGGGGATGACCCGCTTCGACAGCACCGCGAAGCGGTAGACGGTGATGCCGACCTCGCGGACGAGGATGAGCACCGTCACCCACCACGGCAGCTCGCCGAGCACGGAGAGGGCGATGAGCGCCGCGCCCGTGAGGGCCTTGTCGGCGATCGGGTCGAGGAGCTTGCCGAGGTCGGTGACGAGGTCCCGGCCGCGGGCGAGCCGGCCGTCGACGCTGTCGGTGGCGATGGCGAGCACGAACAGCACGGTGGCCAGCCACCGCAGCGGACCGTAGCTGTGGCCGTCGAGGGCGAGCAGCCACAGGAAGACGGGGACGAGCAGGATGCGGCCGATGGTGATGAGGTTGGCGGCGTTCCAGGTGCTCGCCGGGCCGTCGCCCGCCGAGATCATCCGCCCGCGCGCCTGGTAGCCGGTGCGCACCGCTGGGTCGTCGCCCACCCGGACCCCCTCGTGCTGCACCATCGGCGGCGCGCCTCGTTCCCCAGGGTAATCCGGAAGCATCCGACGGACCCCCAACCATCCCGCCGCCGACCTGCGCGAACGACGCCACTTTCGCGTCACCGCCCATTGACACGAAAGTGTCGAGGGCGTAGACCTGCGTCGCGATGGCTGCGACGAGGACGTACACGATGCGGGCGCGATCCGACGGGGTCGCGCGGACCCGCGAGCGGATCCTCGACGGCGTGGTCGCGCTCGGCTACGAGGACCTCGACGTCGATCCCACCCTCGACCGCATCGCGGGCCGCGCGGGCGTGAGCGTGCAGACCGTCCTCCGGCACTTCGGGACGCGGGACGCCCTGCTGAGCCGCGGCGATCGAGGCGGGCCAGGCCGAGGTGACGGCCGAACGCGTCGCTCCCGGGGACGACGACGCGGCGCTCGCCGCGCTGGTCGACCCACTACGCGGAGCGAGGAGCGTTCTCGCTCGAGATGCTGGCGCGGGAGCGGACCGACGCCCGCGCCGCTGCGGTCACGACCGGCGGCAAGCGCCTGCACCGCTCCTGGGTCGAGACGGTCTTCGCGGACCGGCTGCCCGACGGGGACGAGCGCGAGGCCCTCGTCGATCTCCTCGTCGTGGCGACCGACGTCTACGCCTGGAAGCTGCTGCACCTCGACCGCGCGCTGCCGGCCGAGGTGGTCGTCGCCCGCATGCGCACCATGACCGACGCGGTCCTCGCGCGGCACCCGTCCTGAAGGAGCAGCCATGCCCACCGTCCTCATCGTCACGGTCGATCTCGGCGGCAACGTGCCGCCCGTGCTCGGGGTCGCGGCCGAGCTCGCCCGCCGCGGCCACCGCGTCGTGCTGCACGCCGACGAGGCCGTCCGGACCCGCGCCGCTTCCGCCGGCTGCGAGTTCCTGCTCGCCGAGGGGGCCGACTACGACCCGCTGCTGGCGCGGGGCACGCTCCGCACGCTGCGGGAGATCACGCGCCTCTTCGCGGACCGCGGGCGTGGCCGTTCCGTCGTCGCGGCCGCGAGGACGCTCGGCGCCGACGTCGTGCTGGTCGACGCCCTGCTGACCGGTACCGCTGCCGAGGCCGAGGCCGCGGGGCTGCGGACCGTGCTGCTCGGCCACACCACCTGGGAGTACCTCCGCCGCAGCTGGGGCGGCGGACCCGTCACCGCCGCGCTCCGGCTGCGCGGCGCCGCTCCGCTGCCGGTGCTCGCGCGGGCCGACCGGCTCCTCCTGCTCACCGACCGCCGCCTCGACCCGGCGGATCCGCTCCCCGCGAACGCCGTCCGCGTGGGCGCGGTGCTGCAGGATCCTGCGGCCGCCGCCGTGCCGACGACGCCGCCGACCGTGCTCGTGAGCCTCAGCTCCATCTCCTACCCGCGGATGCGGGAGGCCCTGCAGCGGGTGCTCGACGGACTCGCGCCGCTGCCCGTCCGGGTCGAGGTGACGACAGGCCGCACGATCGCGCCGTCCGAGCTGCGGGCGCCGGCGAACGCCGTGCTGCAGGAGTACGCGGATCACGCGCCGCTGCTCGCGCGCGCCTCGGCGGTGGTCGGTCACGGCGGTCACGCGACGACCGTGCGGGCGCTGGCCCACGGCGTGCCGGTGCTCGTGCTGCCGATGCATCCGATGCTCGACCAGCCGATGATCGGACGCGCGGTCGCGGCGTCCGGGGCCGGCCTCACGCTGCCGAAGTCGCGCCGCACCCGCGGCGATCGGCGCCGCGGTGCGGCGGCTGCTCGACGAGCCGTCGTTCGCCGCGACGGCCCGCGGCATCGCCGCGGACCTGCGGGCTCGGGGCGGCGCAGCGGCAGCCGCCGACGAGGTCGAGCGGATCGCGGCCCTCGCCCATCCGGTCGACCACTAGCCACACTGCGCGAACGACGGAGAAACCGCATCCGCGGGCCCGATCCATGCGGATCCGGGCCCGATCGGCGCAGGGACTCCGTCGTTCGCGCGGTCGGCGCGTCGCTGAGCGGGGCTGTCAGTCGCGGCCGGTGAGGCTCCAGGCGTCCTCGGACTCGCCGCCCTCGGCGTCGTCGAAGTAGTCCGAGCGGCCGACCGGCGCCGCCGCTCCCCCGCCGCCCGCCGAGGCGCCGTTGGCCGGCATCCCGCGGATCTTCGCGAGCGCATCCGCCATGCCGTCCGGCCCGACGAGCACGTCGCGGGCCTTCGAGCCCTCGGACGGCCCGACGATCTCGCGGGACTCCATGAGGTCCATCAGGCGGCCCGCCTTCGCGAACCCGACGCGGAGCTTGCGCTGCAGCATCGAGGTCGAGCCGAACTGGGTCGTGATGACGAGCTCGGCGGCCGCGAGCAGCAGCTCCATGTCGTCGCCGATGTCGCCGTCGATCTGCTTCTTCGGCGCCTCCTCGGCGACGTCCTCGCGGTAGTCGGGGCGCGCCTGCTTCTTCACGTGCTCGACGACGCGGGCGATCTCCGCCTCGCTCACCCAGGCGCCCTGCACGCGCATGGGCTTCGAGACGCCCATCGGCAGGAAGAGCCCGTCGCCCTGGCCGAGCAGCTTGTCGGCGCCCGGCTGGTCGAGGATGACGCGGCTGTCGGTGACGCTCGTGACCGCGAACGCGAGCCGGCTCGGCACGTTCGCCTTGATCAGGCCGGTGACGACGTCGACGCTCGGGCGCTGGGTGGCGAGCACGAGGTGGATGCCGGATGCGCGGGCGAGCTGCGTGATGCGGACGATCGAGTCCTCGACGTCGCGCGGCGCGACCATCATCAGGTCCGCGAGCTCGTCGACGACCACGAGCAGGTAGGGGTAGGGCGCGAGCTTGCGCTGCGACCCGGCCGGCAGCACGATCTCGCCCTTCGCGACGGCGCTGTTGAAGTCGTCGACGTGGCGGAACCCGAACGACTCGAGGTCGTCGTACCGCATGTCCATCTCCTTCACGACCCACTGCAGCGCCTCCGCCGCCTTCTTCGGGTTCGTGATGATGGGCGTGATCAGGTGCGGGACGCCCTGGTACGCGGTGAGCTCGACGCGCTTCGGGTCGATCAGCACCATCCGCACCTCGGACGGCTTCGCCCGCATGAGCAGGCTCGTGACCATCGAGTTGACGAAGCTCGACTTGCCGGAGCCGGTGGCGCCGGCGACCAGGAGGTGGGGCATCTTCGCGAGGTTCGCGACGACGTGGCCGCCCTCGACGTCCTTGCCGACGCCGATCGTCATCGGATGCGTGCTCTTCGAGGCCGCGGGCGAGCGCAGCACGTCGCCGAGCGTGACGATCTCCTTGTCGGCGTTCGGGATCTCCACGCCGATCGCGCTCTTGCCGGGGATCGGCGAGAGGATGCGCACCTCGTTCGAGGCGACGGCGTAGGAGAGGTTCTTGCTGAGCGCGGTGACCTTCTCGACCTTGACGCCCGGGCCGAGCTCCACCTCGTAGCGGGTGACCGTCGGGCCGCGGGAGTAGCCGGTGACGGCGGCCT
Source organism: uncultured Actinomycetota bacterium (assembly GCA_963771645.1). GTDB lineage: Bacteria > Actinomycetota > Actinomycetes > Actinomycetales > Microbacteriaceae > Amnibacterium. Next base: position 254,992 of record CAVYUH010000014.1, read on the forward strand.
CCACCTTGAACTGGCTGAGCACGCTCGTGATGGCGGCGACGATCTGCTGGTTCGCCTCGGTCCGCGTCTTGTGCGGCGGCGCCTGCGGCGAGCGCGTGCGCAGGCGGCAGGCGGTAGGCCGCGGCGGATGCGGGCGGCCGTGAGGAGAACTCCTCGTCCTCCGGCTCCTCCGCCGACGCGTGCGACGCCGGCGAGGCGGCACCGGGATGCGGCTCCTCGTCGGGCTCCGGCTCCTCGGCCGCGCGCTCCTCCGCGCTCGGGTCGCGGAGCAGCTCGTCGAAGGACGCGAACGAGAACTCCCCTCGCCGGCTCGAGGTCGTCGACCGGGGCCGGTGCAGGAGCTGTGCCGGGCCGGTGCCAGCGGCGAGGTCGGTCCCGAGGTCGCTCGCCGGATCGACGCCCACGTCGCCGACGGAGGTCGGGTCGGGCGTGATGAGCGGGTTGTCGTAGGCCGCGTCGACGTGCTTGTCCTTGCCGAACCGCCACCACGGCACGTGGTCGCCGCCGACGGGCACGTCGACCGCCTCGAGGCCGAGGTCGGCGAGGTCGCCCGCGTGCAGGTCGTCAGCGACCGCATCCGGAGCGGTATCGGGCTGGTCGGCGGCCTTGCGGCTGCGGCGGGGCTTCGGCTCGGCGAGCGGGCTGCTCAGGCGCGGGTCCGGCCTCGAAGAGGTAGCGGTAGAGGTCGCCGAGGCGATGCGGAAGCCGGTTCGGCGGCGTGCGGGTGAGGACGAAGAGGCTGAGGAGCAGCACGAGCACCGCGACGACGTCCGCGACGACCGGGCCGCCGACGGCGAGCAGCGGGGAGGCGAGCAGCCAGCCGGCCACGCCGCCGCCGGAGCGCAGGGCGCCGACGCCCGCATCCGGCTGCGGGTTGTCCGCGCCCACCTGGAACAGCGCGGCGGTCGAGACGACGAGCAGGGCCGAGCCGATGCCGATCCGGCCGTTGTCGTGCACGGACGCCGGATGGCGGAACAGCCAGAGCGCGAGGATCGCGAGGAAGACGGGCAGCGCGACGGCCACCTGGCCGAACATGCCGCCGAAGCTGTACTGCTCGATCGTGACGACGACCGCGTTCGTGCGGAGGAACCACTCGGCGGCGCCGCCGGCGATCGCGAGCAGCAGCAGCACGAAGGGCACGCCGTCGCGGCGCTGCTCCTTCGTGAGCGTCTCCGGGCCGAAGGCGCGGGCGGCGCCGCCGGCGACGTGCGCGACGCCGAGCCAGGCGCGTTCGACGACGGTGTCCTGCTGCCGCCCGGCCGGATAGGCCTTCGTGCGACTGGTACCGGTCCGACCGCGGGTCGCACTGGCCGCCGCCGGCCGCGGTGCGCGTGGTCGTCCCGGCGCTCCGCGCGACGGTGGCGCGCGGCTTCCCCCGAGGATTCCCCATGCGGGCCAGGGTAGGCGGCCCCTCCGCCGAGGCGGGGCAGCCCGGCACCCCTCATCCGGGGGGCACGCGGGTCAGCGCAGCGTCTTCACCATCGTGTCGGAGTCGGTGCCGGACTCCGTCACGACGAAGCCCTCGCTCACGTAGAGGCGCCACGCGAAGTTCGCCCGCTCGACCGACAGGCTGATGCGCTGATGGCCGGCGGCGGCGGCCTGCGCGCATGCCGCGGCGAGCAGGCCGCGGCCGAGGCCCTGCGCGCGGTGGATGGGCCGGACACCGAGCGTCAGCTCGGGAACGCCCGGCCCGACCCAGCCGTAGCCCGCGTCGCGCTTGGGGAGCACGCGGTACCAGCAGGCGCCGAGCGGGACGCCGTGGTCGTCGACCGCGACGACGCCGCCGTCGCCCGGCCTGCGCCAGCCGCGGAGGTAGCGGCTGACGTTCGGGTCCGCGAGCAGCTCGACCCGGGACCGCGCGTGCGCCGCGGTCCAGTCGAAGGCCTCGACGAGCATGTCGGCGAGGAACGGAGCGTCCGTCTGCTCCGCGGGCCGGATCCGGTGTGCCATCAGGGAGCATCCTGGCGGATCCGGCCGCGCGGCGCGCGACGTGCGCGACGGCTCCGATCGTCCGGCCCTGCGCGACCGCGTGGGCTGAGCGGCTGCGCCGCGCGACGGTGCGCCTCAGACGGCGGCGGACTCCTCGGCGAGCAGCCCGTCGATCTGCCCCATGGCGAGGGTGAGGCCCTGCTCCATCCCCATGTCGAGCATCTGCTGCAGCTGCTCACGGGACGCGAAGGTGGTGACGAAGCGCACTCTGCGTACCGCCGTCGACGGGCGTGAGCTCGGCGCGCATCTGCGACCAGCCCATCTCCTCGTTCGGCTCGCCCTGCTCGTCGGCGAACGCGTCGTCGATGACGAACGAGCGCGGCTCGTCGACCTCGCGCACGATCCAGATCCCGTGCGGCTGCTCGCCGTCCGGTCCGGTCATGTAGTAGTGGGAGCGGGCGCCCGGCACGAGCTCGTGCTGCACGAAGGTGGCGGGGTAGCCGGGAGGGCCCCAGTGGCGCTCGAGGCGGCGCGGGTCGGCGTAGAGCGCCCAGACGCGGTCGACGTCCGCGGCGAACTCCGCCGTCACGGTCATGGTCAGGTTGTCGAGGTCCTTCTCGACGTCGAGGACGGGCATCGCTTCACTCCTTCTCCGGTGGGGCCTGCTCCTCGGCGAGGAGGGCGTCCATGGCTGCGACGCGGTGCCGCCAGAGCAGCTCGAACCGATCGAGCAGCTCCGCGTGCCTGGCGGATCCGGATCGGTTCGGCGTGCACGCGCTGCTCCCGTCCGATCCGCTCCTTGCCGACGAGCCCCGCCCGCTCGAGCACCGCCACGTGCTTCTGCACGGCCGGGAGGCTCATCCGGTAGGCGCCGGCGAGCGCCGACACCGAACGCTCCCGCTCGATCACCCTGGCGAGGATGTCGCGCCGGGTGGCGTCCGCGAGGGCGTGGAAGATCAGGTCGATCTCCGCCTGCGTCGGCTCCGTTTGTACAACCATTTGGTTGCAGGTTAGACCCGGAGGACGCCGCACGCAAGAGGCGGTCCGCAGGACCTCGTGCGGTCTGCAGGACGACGCGCCGCGCCGGATCCTGCACAGCGCACGCGATCCTGCAGACCGCACGGCCTGCGCGGGACGAGCTAGGCGCTGACGATCACCGGGATGATCATCGGGCGGCGGCGGTGCTTCGTGTTGACCCAGCGGCCGACCGTGCGGCGGACCGCCTGCCGGTACGTGTGCAGGTCGACGGGGCCGTTGCGGGCGGCGTCGGACAGCGCGGCCACGATCTGCGGGCGCACCGTCTCGAACACCTCGTCGTCCTCGGCGAAACCGCGGGCCTGGATCTCCGGCCCCACGATACACGGCCGTTGGAGGGATCGATCGCGACGAAGATCGAGATGAAGCCCTCCTCGGCGAGGATCCGCCGGTCCTTCAGGTCCGCATCCGTGATCGCGCCGACGCTCGAGCCGTCGACGTAGACGAAGCCCAGGTCGTACTGGCCCGCGACGCGGGGCACGCCGTTCTCCAGGTCGACGACGGTGCCGTTGTCGGCGAGGATCACGCGCTCCTCGGGCACGCCCGTGTCCATCGCGATGCGGGCGTTCGCGACCTGGTGCCGCACCTCGCCGTGCACCGGCATGACGCCCTTCGGCTTCACGATGTTGTAGACGTACATCAGCTCGCCGGCGGACGCGTGGCCGGAGACGTGCACCTTCGCGTTGCCCTTGTGCACGACGTTCGCGCCGAGCTTCGTCAGCCCGTTGATCACGCGGTAGACCGCGTTCTCGTTGCCGGGGATGAGGCTCGAGGCGAGGATCACCGTGTCGCCCTCGCCGATCTCGATCGGGTGCTCGAGGTTCGCCATCCGCGACAGCACCGCCATCGGCTCGCCCTGCGACCCGGTCGACATGTAGACGACCTCGGCGTCGGGCAGGTTCGCGGCGCGCTTCGCGTCGATGAGCACGTCCTGCGGCACCTTCAGGTAGCCGAGGTCCGCGGCGATGCCCATGTTGCGCACCATGCTGCGGCCGATCAGCGCCACCTTGCGGCCGTGCCGGGCGGCGGCGTCGAGCACCTGCTGCACGCGGTGCACGTGGCTCGAGAAGCTCGCGACGATCACCCGCCGCGGCGCGCGGCTGATCACGTCGTCGAGCACGGGCCCGATCGACCGCTCGAGCGCGGTGAAGCCGGGCACGTCGGCGTTCGTGGAGTCGGCGAGGAACAGGTCGATGCCCGCCTCACCGAGCCGCGCGAAGGCGCGCAGGTCGGTCAGCCGACCGTCGAGCGGCAGCTGGTCCATCTTGAAGTCGCCGGTGTGCAGCACCGTGCCGGCGGACGTGCGGATCGCGACGGCGAGCGCATCCGGGATCGAGTGGTTCACCGCGACGAACTCGAGCTCGAAGGGGCCGAGCCTCTCGACCTGCCCCTCCTTCACCGTGTGCGTGTACGGCTTGATCCGGTGCTCCTGCAGCTTCGCCTCGACGAAGGCGAGCGTGAGCCCCGAGCCGAGGATCGGGATGTCCTTGCGGAGCCGCAGCAGGTACGGAACGGCGCCGATGTGGTCCTCGTGCCCGTGCGTCAGCACGACCCCGAGCACGTCGTCGAGCCGGTCCCGGATGGGGGCGAAGTCGGGCAGGATCAGGTCGACGCCCGGCTGGTCGGTCTCGGGGAACAGCACGCCGACGTCGACGATCAGCAGCTTGCCGTCCATCTCGAAGACGGTCATGTTGCGGCCGACCTCGCCGAGGCCGCCGAGCGGCACGATGCGGAGCACGCCGCGCTTCAGCGGCTCGGGCTCGGCGATCGGGACGCGCCTCATCGGGTGGTCCCCGCGACCTTCGGCAGCGCGCCGCCGGCGGCCGCGTTCCGGTCGGGGCGGAAGTTCTTGAAGTCCGCCCCCTCCACGCCGTGCACGAGTGCCAGCTCGTCCTCGATCATCGCGGCCTCCGTCTCCTCAGGTCCCACCAGCGGCAGCCGCACCCGCGGCGAGCCGATCCGTCCGAGGCCGTGCAGCACGTACTTCGCTGGCCACCGTGCCGGGGACGTGCGTCATCACGGCCCGCACCAGCGGCTCGAGCAGCCGGTGCTGGGCGGTCGCGGCGTGCAGGTCGCCGCGGTTCACCGCATCCACGATGGTGCGGTACGGGGCGGCGGCGATGTTCGCCGTCACCCCGATCAGCCCGGACGCGCCGATCGCGAGGTGCGGCAGCACGTTCGCGTCGTCGCCCGAGAAGTAGAGCAGGTCGGTCTGGTTCAGCACCCGGCTGACCTCCGCGAAGTCGCCCTTCGCGTCCTTGATCCCGACGATGTTCGGGTGCTTCGCCGCCCGGATGATCGTCTCGTAGCGGATGGGCACGCCGGTGCGGCCGGGGATGTCGTAGAGGATCACGGGCAGGTCCGTGGCGTCGGCGACCATCCGGAAGTGCGTGAGCAGCCCCGCCTGCGTCGGCTTGTTGTAGTACGGGGTGACGATCATGACGCCGTCCGCGGCGTGCGCGGAGTGCCGGTAGAGCTCGATGGCGTGCGCGGTCTCGTTCGAGCCGCCGCCCTGGATCACCTTCGCGCGGCCGCCCGCGACCGACTTCGCGACCTCGACGAGGCGGATCTTCTCGGGGTCGGTGAGGGTGCTCGTCTCCCCCGTGGTGCCGGAGACGACGATGCCGTCGGCGCCCGCGGCGATGCACGAGTCGATGTGCCGCTCGACGCCCGGCCAGTCGACCTCGCCGTCGGCGGTGAACGGGGTGACCAGGGCCACCAGCACCTGGCCGAAGGGGTTCTCGGGCACCGAAGAACCCTACCGGGCGGGGCCAAGCGCCTCCCGCCGGGCCGTCGCCCGGCCGCGTGGCGCTTCAGCAGGCCCGGAGCGCTTCAGCAGGCCGGGGATCGAGGGGCCTCCCGACGGCGAGCAGCCTGCCGACGTGCAGGGCTACGGGGCGACGCGGCCGTTCGCTGTGAAGGCCGCGTGGGTGTGCGGCATGAGGGTCGGCCCAGTGCGCCTCCATGGCCTCCGCGCAAGCTCGATCTCCCGCTGCGGGAAGGACGGGAAGTGGACGCCGGGTGCTTGGTGCGCAGCGACAGGAAGTTCATCAGGCTGCGCGCGTTCAGCGTCACGTACATCGAGGAGTAGAGGTTCAGCGGCAGCACGATGCGGGCGACCTCGCGCGCGACACCCGCGTCGAGCATGCTGCGGTAGGCCTCGTACGCGGCGAGCGACCGCTCCCGCGTCAGCCGGTCGACGAGCTCGTGCTGCTCGTCGTCGCCGGGCAGGAACTCGTAGGCGCCCGGCTTGCCGACCTGGACGAGGTCGCGGTCGCGGCCCGGCACGTAGAACACCGGCCGCAGCTCGCGGTAGCGGCCGGACTCCTCGTTGTAGGACGCGATGCGGTGCCGCATGAACTCGCGGAAGACGAAGATCGGCGCCTGCACGTAGAACGTCATCGAGTTGTGCTCGAACGGCGAGCCGTGCCGGTCGCGCATCAGGTAGTTGATCAGCCCGCGGTCGCGCTTCTCGGTGCGGCGGCTCGTCGGCGTCGGCCTTCGCCCGCTCGAGGGTCTGCTCGCCCTGGGTGGACACCCGCGCGGCGAACAGCACGTCGGAGTCGCGACGCGTTGCCCCGCACCAGCTCGACGGTCATGTCGCTGCGGAATTCCGGCTGCTCGTCGCTCACGGCCACCGACCCTAGCGGCGGCCCGCGACAGCCTAGCCTGACGGGGATGGCCGCCCTGATCGCCGTGCTCGCCGTGCTCGCGGCGGTGGGCGTCGGCATCGCCTGGCTGCGCGGCGACGGGGCGATGAAGCGCGGCTCCGGCGAGCGGATCCGGGCTGCCGAGGTGCGGCTGCCGGAGGACGCGTTCGGGCCGCGCGGCACCCTGCTGCTGTTCACCTCGGACCACGACATGCGCTCGGCGGCGGTGCGCCGCATCCTCGAGGACGCGGCCGAGGGGATCGACGGCGTGCGGATCGCTCCGGTGGACCTCACGAGGCACGGCGACCTCGCGGGTCGCTACGCCGTCACCCTCACGCCGACGGTCTTCGTGCTCGACGGCGACGGCCTGCTGCGGTTCCGGATCAAGGGCGCGGCGCGTCGCGACGACGTGCTCGACGGCGCTCGCGAGCGTCGCCCCGTCCTGAAGATCCCGCCGACTACGCTCGTGCCATGGCGAGCACGAAACGCGTCCCCGTGCCGTCCGCGAGGCCGGCACCGAAGCCCCGCAAGGCGCCGCCGGCCGCGCGCCGATCCCCGAGCCGCGCACCGTCGCCCGCCGGCCGATCCGCAAGGACTCGACGCTGACGGTGCTGCTCGCCGGCGCCTCCGGGATGATCGGCACCGCCCTGCAGCAGCGGCTCACCGAGGCCGGCCACACCGTGCAGCGGCTCGTGCGCCGGCCGCCGCAGGTCGGAGAACGAGTTCAGCTGGGCACCGGATGCGAAGATCCTCGACTTCCGGCTGCTCGAGCACGTCGACGCGGTCGTCAACCTGTCCGGCGCCCCGCTCACGCACGTGCCCTGGACGGCGCGCTACAAGGAGCAGATCCTCCGCTCCCGGGTGAAGGCGACCCAGGCGCTCGTCGAGGCCATGGGGATGTCCGCGTCCCCGCCGCCGATCTTCCTGTCCGCCTCCGCGGTCGGCTACTACGGCGACCGGCCGGGCGTGCGGCTCACCGAGGAGTCGGACCGCGGCGCCGGCTTCCTCGCCGACGTCGTCGAGGCGTGGGAGGCCGCCGCGCTGCTCGCGCCGCCGAAGACCCGCACCGCGCTGCTGCGCACCGGCGTCGTCATCGGCGGCGGACGGCGGCGCCCTGAAGCCGCTGCGCCTCGCCACCTCGTTCGGGCTCGGCGCCACCATCGCCTCCGGCGGCCAGCACTGGCCCTGGATCAGCCTGCACGACGAGGTGGCCGCGATCGTCCACCTGCTCACGAGCGAGCTCGAGGGCCCGGTGAACCTCGCCGGGCCGACGCCGGCCACCGCCGAGCAGATCACCCGCCGGCTGGCCGCCGACCTGCACCGCCCGCACCTGTTCAAGATCCCCGAGAAGGCGATCGAGCTCGGGATGGGCGACCTCGGCCGGGAGCTGCTGCTGCCGAGCCAGAAGGTCGTGCCGGAGAAGCTCGAGCAGGACGGCTTCGTCTTCGCGCACGCCACGAGCGACGAGGCGGTCGACGCCGCCCTCAGGGCCGAGCAGCCGACAGGCTGATCGCCCGCCGCACCGCCGCACGCGCGCGCCGCCGGTCGCCGCTCGCGTCGTAGGCGAGGCCGAGCCGGAGCCAGGCCCGCCAGTCCTCCGGATGCACGGTCGCCTCGTCGCGGTAGCGGTCGAACACGGCGGTGGCCGCCGCACGGTCGACGCGGCCGCTCGGCCGCCGGGGCAGGTCGTCGTCGGGCAGCCCGCCCTCGGCGCCGAGGCGCCGAACCAGCCGGGTGCTGCGGAGGCCGAACGCGAACTCGCGCACGAGGGCCCAGGCGCCGAGCAGGCGCGATCACCGACGAGCGCGACGCCGATGCCGATCCCGACGGCGCTGCCGCTGCCGAGGAACGCGACGGCGCGGGTGCCGAGCACCACGATGTAGAGCAGGAGCAGCAGCCCCATGAGGGCGGCGGCGGGCAGCCCCCGTCCCATCAGGGCTCCGCGACGAGCCCGGCCTGGCCCTCCGGGGCGTCGGCGACGGGGGCGGGAGGACGCGGCCGCCGCACGGCGGGCAGCAGCAGGTGCTCGAGGCCGACCACCACGCCTGGATGCGGTCGAGCGACTGGAGCGCGAGGCGGATGCCCGCGACGTAGGCCGCCGGCGAGAGGGTCTCGTGGCGCAGCGTCAGCAGCTCCCCGGCGCCGCCGAACAGCACGTCCTGCCGCGCGAGCACGCCGCTGATCCGCAGGGAGTGGACCGGCACGCTGCCGACCTGCTGGCCGCGGGCCCGCTGGTCGGTGTGCGGGGCGACGACGGGTCCGAGCTCGTTGCGGGCCGCGTTGATCCGCTCGGCCGTGGCGACGGCGGTGCCGGAGGGCGAGTCGGCCTTGCCCGCGTGGTGGGCCTCCACGATCTCGATCGAGTCGTACCAGGCGGCGGCCTGCTCGGCGAAGGCGCCGGCGAGCACCGCGCCGATCGAGAAGTTCGGCACGACGAGCACGCCGGGCCCCTCGGCCGGGACCGTCGGGCGGAGCGCGGCGATCCGCTCGGCGGACCAGCCGCTCGTGCCGACGAGCACCGGCAGCCCGGCCTGGACGCCCGCTGCGACGACCTTCGGGGAGACCTGCGGCAGGGTGACGTCGACGACGAGATCGGCCTCGGCGACGCGGCCGAGATCGTCGCCGGAACCGAGCGGCACGGTGACCTCGAACCCGTCGAGCCCGTCGACGACCTCGCTGACGAGGCGCCCCATCCGGCCGGATGCACCGGCGAGGGCGATGCGGCGGGTCACGGGCCGAAAGCCTACGTGCACCGCCGCGCTTCTACGCTGGAGCCATGCGCCTCGTCCCGGTCTCCCCGACCGAGCCGGTGCCCGCCGCGCTGCTCGCCGACTACTTCGGTGAGCGCGCCGCCGGCTTCCCGACGCCCGGGGGCTACCGGCCCGCCACGGCGGACCCCGCCGCCTTCGCGCCGCCCGCCGGCGTGTTCCTGCTGCTCACGGAGGACGACGGCACGCCGCTCGGCTGCGGCGGCCTGCGCAGCCTCCCGCCGACCGAGGCGGGCGCCGCGACGCGAGGTGAAGCACCTCTACGTCGTGCCCGCGGCGCGGGGGCGGGGGCTCGGCCGCGCTGCTGCTCGACGCGCTCGAGGAGCACGCCCGGGCTGCCGGCGCGGCGACGCTCGTGCTCGATACGAACCGGTCGCTCGAGGCGGCCGGCGGCCTGTACCGCTCGGCCGGGTTCGCTCCCGTGCCGCCGTACAACGACAACCCGAACGCCACCGACTGGTACGGCAAGACGCTCGACTGAGGCCGGCGTCAGACCGGCGAGGTCTCGGGGAGCCCCGTCCGCAGCTCGAACGGCAGATGGGCGAGGTCGTTGTGGGCCACCAGCACCGGCGGACGTCCCGGGCGGACGCGGATGACCGTGAGCCCGCAGTGCGACTGGTTCAACCCGAGCCACCGCCAGTCGGGCGCGTCCATGGCGTGCCGCACGAACCACGCGATGACGAAGTTGTGGGTGATCAGCAGGTCGTGCCGGTCGTGGCCGCCGGGGACGAAGAACTCGCTGATGGCGTCCGCCATCTGCGCCCGGCCCGCCTCGACCTCGGCCGGCGTCACCGCGGCGAACCACGACTCGAACGCCTTCGGGGTGTCCGGCGTCATCCCGGAGGGCACGCAGTCGAACAGCAGGGCCGACGGCCGCGGCTCCACGGCGGGCAGCAGCCCGGAGAGGATCTGCGCCGTCTCCGTCGCGCTCCGGCTGGGCGCGTACCAGGCGTTCGTCAGCGGCACCCCGCCGAGCCGCGCGGCGAGCAGCTCCGCCTGACGGCGGCCACGCGGCGAGAGCGGGCCGTCGCTCAACCCGTGCTCGGCGTCGAGGTGCTCGCCGTGGCGCACGAGATAGAGGTACTGCGACATCGCGCGCCGATGCTACCCGCCGCATCGGTCCCACGACTGGGCGACCCCCTGGGTCCAGGGGGCACCCGGTCTGGGGGTAGGTGCCGATGGGGGCGTACAGACCGTTCTGTCCGGACCGCTGCTAGCGTTTTGGAGCCCGTCCGATGCGGGCGGCGAGAGGAGACGGTCGTGACCGACGAACCCTCCCGCGGCGCTGCCCGGCGACCCTCGCACGCGCGTGTGCGGCTGCTCGAGGTCGCCGACGAGCTGTTCTACACGGACGGCATCGTCCAGGTCGGCATCGACCGGATCATCGCCGAAGCCGGTGTCACGAAGGCCACCTTCTACAAGCAGTACGGCTCGAAGGACACCCTCATCCTGGAGTACATCACCGGCCGCGACACTGCGGTGCGCCAGGCGCTCGCCGGACTCGCGGAGGAGTCGCCGCAGCCCGCGGACGTGCTCGCGGCGCTCGTCGACGCCATCGTGGCCGACACCGCCCGGCCGAACTTCCGCGGCGACCCGTTCCTGAACGCGGCGGCGGAGTTCCCGTCGCCCAAGCACCCGGTGCGCCTCGCCATCGCGGACCACCGCGACTGGTTCTCCGGCTTCCTCGAGCACCAGCTCCGCACCGCCGGCCATCCGCAGCCCGGCGCGGCCGCCGACGAGTTCTACCTCCTCCGGGACGGCGCGATGGCGGGCTCGTACGCCGGCGACGTCATCGCGGCGACCTCGGCCTTCGTGCGCGGCGCGCATCGCATCCTCGGCGAGGCGTCCGCCGCCTGAGGTGCTACTCCGCCGTCGCGCGGTCCAGCGCCTGGACCTCGGCCGCGGTGAAGCGCAGCGCCGCCGCCGCCGCGAGCGCCGGCACCTCCCCCGCCGACGACGGGCCGACGACCGGCGCGACGACGGCCGGCCGGGTGAGCAGCCACGCCAGGGCGACGGCCGACGTCGGCACCGCGCGCTCACGCGCGAGCGCCCCCAGCGCCTCCACCACCTTCAGACCCCGCTTCGTCGCCGACGCGGCGAGGCGTTCGGCCCGCTCCGGATCCAGATCCTTGAGCCGCTTGCGGCCGCCCCGGGTGGCGGACGCGCCGGTGAGGAAGCCGCCGGCGAGCGGGGAGCGCGGAAGGCAGCCGAGCCCCTGCGCGACCACGATCGGGGCCAGATCGGCCTCATAGGCGGTGCGCTCGAGCGCGCTGTAGACGGGCGAGACCGCGACGAACCGTGGCAGCCCGCGCTGACCGGCGGCGACGCGCGCCTCGATCAGCCGGGCGGCGCTGTGCCCGCCGGCCGCGACGGCTCCGACGCGGCCCGACTCGATCAGCGCCGCGAGCGCGACGAGGGTCTCCTCGAGGCTCGTCGCACGGTCGTGCAGGGCGAGGGTGAGCACGTCGATCCGCTCGGTGCGCAACCGGCCGCGCAGCCGGTCGACCGCCGCGGTGAGCGCCGCCGCCGAGGACCCCGGATGCTCCCCGGGCTGCCCGACGCGGGCGAGGAGCACCGTGCGCTCGCGCCGCCGCCGCGTGGCGAGCCAGGACCCGACGACCTCCTCCTGCCGGCCCGACACGGTGTCGGTGACCTCGATCGTGTTGCCGCCGATCTCCGCGTGCGCGTCGAGGACGCGGTGCGCATCGGGGGCCGGCACCGCGGTGCCGAACCGCATGGCGGACACGGCGATCGGATGCAGCGCGAGGCCCGTGCCGCCGAGGGGCCGCAGCCGGTAGGGCGCGGACGGCTCGTCGAGCAGCGGGGCCGTCGGCTGGGCCGCGAGGGCCGCCTCGGCCCGCCGCACGACCTCGAGAGCCGCGTCGACGACCGGCTCGTCAGCCGCGTGACGCCGCCGGGCGGGCCGCCTGGCGAAGTCGTCGATCGGATCCGTCATGTCGCCTCCCCGCCGTCCGCTGCAGGGCCATCACGATAACGGCGGCCGGCGCCTCGGGCGGGGTGCGACACCGGCGAAGGCGTCCCCCGACCGCCGGGTGGACCGGCGCCGGGACTGCCGGTCTAGCGCTCCGAGATCTCGTCGAGGCGAGCGAGCTGCTCGGGCGTGAGGATGATGTTCGCGGCCGGCATGAGGTCCGCGAGCTGCCGGGCCGTCGGCACGCGCACCACGGGCGCGGCGACGAGGGGCTTCGACAGCAGCCACGCGAGGGCGACGCGGCCGACGTGCTGGCCGACCTCCTCGCTGATCTCGTCGAGGACGCCGAGCACGGCCGCACCGCGCCGGTTCACGTACTTCAGCGCGCCGGCGAAGATCGGCGACGCCGGCTTGTCGTGGCGGGACCGGAAGTCACCGCGGAGGTAGCCGCTCGCGAGCGGCGTGCGGGGCAGCACGCCGAGGTCCTGCGACAGCGCGATCGGCGCGATCTCGGTCTCGAACGGCTCGCGCTCGAGCAGGTTGTACTCGGGGAGCACGGTCGAGATGCCGGGGATCTCGAGGCGATGGGCGACGCGGACGGCTTCACGGAGCCCGTCGGCGCTGAACCCGGACGCCGAGATGTGGCCGACCTTGCCCGCGACGATCAGCTCGTGGACCGCCGTCAGGGTCTCCTCGATCGGCGTGCTCGGGTCCTCGTGGTCGAGGCCGAGGAGGTCGATCCACTCGGTGCCGAGGCGTTCGAGCGACGCGTCGACCGCCCGGTGGATCGCGGCGCGGGAGAGCCCGTGGGCGTCGGGATGCTTGCCGACCTTGGTCGCGACGACGAGGCGCTCGCGGGACGCGTGCCGGGACAGCCAGGAGCCGATCATGATCTCGCTGCGCCCGCCGGCGTAGTGATCGGCCGTGCTGATCAGGTCGCCGCCCGCGGCGTAGAAGAGGTCGAGGGTCGACGAGGTGGCCTTCGCGTCCGACGCCCAGCCGAACACGCTGCCGTCGAGCGCGATCGGGTAGACCGCCATCCCGGTGCCACCGATGCGGCGGGAGACCGGTCCCGGAGCAAGACTCGTCACGCATCCCCCATCACGAAAAACTGAGCCGCAGCAGTATTCCACATAGAGAATCGCTGCGAACGGGCTTGAAGAAGGCCCCCGACCCTGATAGGGGTCGGGGGCCTCGGTCCTCCGGACTCAGACGGTCGCGGGCTCCGCCGGCTCCTCGACCACGGGCGCGAGCGACAGCTTGCCGCGGTCGTCCATCTTCGTGATCTCGACCTGGATCTTCTGGCCCACGGCGAGCACGTCCTCGACGTTCTCGACCCGCTTGCCGCCGGCGAGCTTGCGCACCTCGGAGATGTGCAGCAGCCCGTCGCGGCCGGGCAGGAGCGACACGAACGCGCCGAACGCGGCGATCTTCACGACGGTTCCGAGGAACCGCTCGCCGATCTCCGGGTTGTGCGGGTTCGCGATCGCGTTGACCGCCTGGCGGGCGGCCTCGGCCGACGGACCGTCGACGGCGCCGATGTAGACGGTGCCGTCCTCCTCGATGGAGATGTCGGCGCCGGTGTCGTCCTGGATCGAGTTGATCGTCTTGCCCTTCGGCCCGATCAGCTCGCCGATCTTGTCGACCGGGATCTGCACGCTGATCACGCGCGGCGCGGTCGGCGCCATCTCGTCCGGGCCCTCGATCGCCTGGTTCAGCACGCTGAGGATCGTGAGGCGGGCCTCGTGAGCCTGCTTCAGCGCCCCGTCGAGCACCGACGACGGGATGCCGTCGAGCTTCGTGTCGAGCTGGATCGCGGTGACGAACTCGGCGGTGCCGGCGACCTTGAAGTCCATGTCACCGAGCGCGTCCTCCGCGCCCAGGATGTCGGTCAGGGTCGCGTAGCGGGTCTCGCCGTCGACGGTGTCGGAGACGAGGCCCATGGCGATGCCGGCCACGGGGGCCTTCAGCGGCACGCCCGCGTTCAGCAGCGACAGGGTGGACGCGCAGACCGAGCCCATCGAGGTCGAGCCGTTCGAGCTGAGCGCCTCGGAGACCTGGCGGATCGCGTAGGGGAAGTCCTCGCGGGCGGGGAGCACCGGCACGAGGGCGCGCTCGGCGAGGAAGCCGTGCCCGATCTCGCGACGCTTCGGGCTGCCGACGCGGCCGGTCTCACCGGTCGAGTAGGGCGGGAAGTTGTAGTGGTGCAGGTAGCGCTTCTTCGTGACGGGCGACAGCGAGTCGATCTGCTGCTCCATCTTCAGCATGTTCAGCGTGGTGACGCCCAGGATCTGGGTCTCGCCGCGCTGGAAGATCGCCGAGCCGTGCACGCGCGGGATGACCGCGACCTCGGCGTCGAGCGGGCGGATGTCCTTCAGCCCACGGCCGTCCATGCGGACGCCCTCGCTGAGGATCCGGCCGCGGACGACCTTCTTGGTGACGGACTTGTAGGCGCCGGAGACCTCGCCGAGGGCGGAGGACGGCAGCTCGCCGCCGTCGACCATCATCTGGACGGCGTCCTTGACGCGCGACTTCAGGTTGTCGTCGGCGTCCTGCCGCTCGACCTTGCCGGCGATCCGGTAGACGGCCTTGAGGTCCTCGAGGGCGAGGTCCTCCACCACGGCGTAGGTCTGCTCCGTGTAGGGCAGGAACACCGGGTACTCCCGGGTCTCCTTCGCGGCCTGCGCGGCGAGCTTCGCCTGGGCCTCCACGAGCACCTTGATGAACGGCTTGGAGGCCTCGAGGCCCTGGGCCACGACCTCCTCGTTCGGCTTGACGGCGCCCGCGCGGATCTTCTCGAACGCGGTCTCCGTCGCCTCGGCCTCGACCATCATGATCGCGACCTCGCCGGTCTCGGTGACCCGGCCCGCGACGGTGAGGTCGAAGACCGCGTCCTCGAGCTGCGCGGCGGTCGGGAACGCGACCCACTGGCCCTCGATGAGCGCGAGGCGCACACCGGCGATCGGGCCGGAGAACGGCACGCCGGAGAGCTGGCTCGAGGCGCTGGCCGCGTTGATCGCCAGGGCGTCGTAGAACTCGCCGGGAGCGATCGACAGCACGGTGATGACGATCTGGACCTCGTTGCGGAGGCCGTTGACGAACGACGGGCGCAGCGGCCGGTCGATCAGGCGGCAGACGAGGATCGCCTCGGTGGAGGGGCGGCCCTCGCGGCGGAAGAACGAGCCGGGGATCTTGCCCGCGGCGTACGAGCGCTCCTCGACGTCGACGGTCAGCGGGAAGAAGTCGAACTGCTCCTTCGGCTGCTTGCTGATGCTCGTCGCCGACAGCAGCATGGTGTCCTCGTCGAGGTAGGCAGCGACGCTGCCCTGGGCCTGCTGCGCGAGCCGGCCGGCTTCGAATCGGATGGTGCGGGTGCCGTGACGGCCGTTGTCGATGACGGCTTCGGCGGACTTGATCTCAGGACCTTCCAAGAGGTCTCTCCTTCACGTGAAAGTGGAGGAGCATTCGGCAGGAAGGAGCGTGGCAAGCCGCTGCGGACATCCGCCCGTCGATCGGGGGATGCTCCGCCGGTACGGCTCCTGGTCATCAGTAGAAGATCGCGGGCGCTGCTGCCCCGAGGTCCACCACTAACGACCAGCTTCCTGCCGGTCTGCTCCGTGCCCCGCACATGCGGGACCCGTCGATGCTATCAGCCGGGCCGCCTCAGGCCGCAGCACGGCGCTCGAGGCGCACCCCCGCGACGAGCACGAGCAGCGCGACGACGGCGGCGAACACGCCGAGCACCGGCACGGGCGGCAGCGCCGCGAGCGCGCCGCCGACCGCGAGCACCGGCACGATGAGGCCGATGTAGGCGAGCAGGAACAGCCCGGCGAGGGTCTCGCCGCGGCGCTCCTCCGGCGCCATCGGCCCGACGAGGCCGAGGCAGGCCCGGAAGAGCAGGCCGACCCCAGCGCCGGCGACCACGGCGCCGAGCACGAAGAGCGGCAGCGACTGCAGCGCCGGCGCGACCCCGAGCACCGTGAGCCCGAGCACCATCGCGACGATCGCCGTCACCAGCGACGTCCGCAGCGCCGCCCTCAGGAACGCGAGCTGCGCGAGCGCGCCGGCGGTGAACACCGCCCACGTCACCGCCCCGATCGCGAGCGGGGAGCCGGCGCCGAAGACCTTCGACAGCAGGGTCGGGGTCACCGCGCCGAAGAGGCCGAAGACGCTGAAGCCCGCGAAGACCGCGATGCCGGCCGCGAGGAAGGCCCCGCGCGCCTCCGGATCCACCGCGATCCGCTGGGGGCGGTACCGCGGCAGCGGATCCGGCCGGTCCACCGTCTCGGGGACGAGCAGCACGGCGACCGTCGCGAGCACGAGCAGGACGAGGTAGACCACGAACGGCGTGACGAGGGGCGCCGGCGCCAGCACCGCGAGCGCGCCGGCCACGAGCGGCCCGAGACCGAGCCCGCCGATGTTCGCGACGGTGGCCACCGCGCCGGCGAGCGCACCGGATCCGCGCCAGCGGCCCTGCAGCTCGCTCAGCTGGGCGGTGGCGGACGCGGTGAGGGCGCCGATGCCGGCACCGGAGACGACGCGGCCGAGCAGGAGCCCGGGCAGCTGCGGCCAGACGAGGAACAGGACGGCCGCCACCAGCTGAGCGCCGAGCGCGGCGAGGGCGATCGGCCGCCGCCCGAGCACGTCGCCGAGGTGCCCGACGAGCACGAGCGCACCGGCCACGCCCACGGCGTAGGCGGCGAAGACGACCGTCACGAGGAAGGTGGGGAACCCGTCCTGCCGCTCGAACCCCGCGTAGAGCGGCGTCGGGACGGTGGTGAAGGACATCGCGACGAGGAACACGGCCCCGAGGGTCCAGAACGCTCCAGCACCGGTCCGCCGCTCCCCCACCCGTCGATGGTCCCAGCCGGCACCTCGGCGTCCGCTCAGCGCGTCATCGCGCGGATCCGGAGCTCCTGGAGGACACGCCGCGTTCCGGCGCCTGCGCCCGGCGTGTCGCTCAGCTCCTCCGGAACGGCGCGATGGACGACCACCCAGGCCGTGGAGCGCGTCAGGGGACGATCTTCGCCGGGTTGAGGTTGCCACCGGGATCGGTCGCCGCGAACACGCCCTGCAGCACCCCAACGCCCTCGGCGGAGACCGCGTCGGGCATCCAGGCGGCGTGCTCGAGACCGACGCCGTGGTGGTGCGAGAGCGAGCCGCCCGCGTCCGCGAACGCCTGCTGCACCGCGGTCTTCACGACGTCGTACTCCCCCAACGGGTCGTCGCCGAAGACGAACGCGAAGGTGAAGTAGAGGCAGGCGCCGCCGTGGTACGAGTGCGAGAGGTGGGCCATGATCCAGCCCTGCCGCCCGAGGCTCGCGTACGCCTCCTCGGCGGCGGCGATCGCCTGGTCGTACACGCCGCGGAGCCTCGACCAGGGGGCGGCGGTCTCGGAGACGTCGCCGGCGGTGCCGCGGTCGAGCAGGAAGTCGCGGAGGTACGGGGTGTCGAACTTCTTCTGGTCGTAGAGCACGCCCGGGCCGGTGCCGACCCCGATGCCGCCGTGGCGCTTCACGATCCGCTCGACCGCCTTGCGCTGGCGCGCGACGTGGTCGGGCTCGCCCTCGTAGCCGATGAAGGAGAGGCAGAGCTCGTCGAGGTCCCAGCCACGGCGCTTCAGGAACGCCATCAGGCCCTTCTGGGCGAGCCCGGACAGCCCCTTCGACTCCTTGGCGGTCGCGAGCGAGAAGCCGGTCTCCCGCGCATCCGAGACCCGCGTGACGGTGGGATGCGTGTCGCTCGCCGCGATCGCCTGCATGGCCGCGAGCCCCGCGGTCCAGTTCGGGAAGAAGTAGGCGTGGATGACGCGCTTCGCGGGCACGCGGTGCACCTGCACCGTGACCTCGGTGATGACGCCGAGCCGCCCCTCGCTGCCGAGGATCAGCTCCCGGACGCTCGGGCCCGTCGACGCCGACGGGTACGCGGTGATCTCGAGCAGGCCGTTCGGCCGGGCGACCCGCATGCCGCGGGCGATGTCGGCGATGTCGCCGTACTTGTCCGACTGCATCCCGGACGAGCGCGTGGCGACCCAGCCGCCGAGGGTCGAGTGCGTGAACGAGTCGGGGAAGTGCCCGATGGTCCAGCCGCGGTCGTTCAGCTGCGCCTCGAGCACGGGGCCGAGCGCGCCGGCCTGGATCCGCGCGAGGCCCGAGGCCTCGTCGATGTCGATCAGGCGGTCGAGGCGGCCGAGGTCGACCGACACGACGACCCGCGCCTCCGTCGGATCGGGCTCGAGGGACCCGGCGATGTTGCTGCCGCCGCCGAACGGGATGAGCACGGCGTCGATGCGGACGAGCGCTGCGACGAGCGCCTGCACCTCGTCCTCGGTGCCGGGGTAGACGACGAGGTCCGGGGTGCGCGGGAGCGCCCCGGCGCGGACGCGGACGAGGTCGCGCAGGCTCTTGCCGTAGGTGTGCACGACGCGGTCGAGCGCGTCGTCGGTCACGGCGTCCTCCCCGACGATGCCGGCGGCTGCCGCGCGGACGCGCCCGTCGTCACGGGACGCGGGGACGTCGATGCCCTCGAACGACGGCGGGTCGAGCGGCGAGACGGCGTGCAGGTCGAGGCCGACGGCCTTGATCACGAACGGCGCGAAGCCGGGCTTGTCCTCGTGGTGGAAGGCGACGCCGGGGACGCCCCAGCCCCACCACTTCATGTGCGGCACGTCGCGCAGGTGACGCTGCCGGCGGCGGACCCGGCATGCGACGGGCTGCCCGGTCCCCGTGCGCGGCTCCCGCTCGGCGTCGGGCGTCTCGACGAGGTCGGACAGGTCGGTCACGGAAGCTCCTCCTGGTGCTGGTGCACGCTCGGCCGTCGGCCGGTGAGCACCCGGTGCTCGTTCTCGTCGTGCAGGCGCTGCACCTCGCCGCGGACGCGGCGCATGTAGTCCGCCGGGGACTCCCCCGTCGTCGCGAACACGGGACGACCGTAGACGACGGCGACCGGCGGCCTGCCGCCCTTCGGCCACTTCGAGCCGCGCGGATGGGCGATGTCGGCGCCGATGATCGCGACCGGGACGCAGGGCACGTCGGCGCGGGCCGCGAGGGCCGCGGCGCCGGCCTTGAACTGGCCCATGCTGCCGGCCTTGCCGCGGGTGCCCTCGGGGAACACGAGCAGCGGGACGCCGCGGCCGAGCAGGGCGCGGGCCTCGGAGCTCTTCCGCTCCATGCCGCCGCGGTGGATCGGGAAGGCGTTGAAGAACAGCGTGGTGAGCCCGCGACGCCAGGGGACGTCGAAGAAGTAGTCGGCGGCGGCGCCGGCGGCGAGGTAGCGCGCGAGGCGCCGCGGCAGGGTGGTGAAGACGAGCGGCGCGTCGAGGTGGCTCGTGTGGTTCGCGACGACCACGAACGCGCCGCGGAGCGTCTCGATCTCGGTGCGGCCGAACACCTGGACGCGGGTGACGCCGCGGACGACCCCGGCGAGCACGATGCGCTGCGCGACGTACCGAGCCGCCGCCATCGGCTTCGAGGTGTATCGGTCGAGCCGCACGTCCCGGGATTCGGAGCGGGCGTCCAATCCGGTTTGGAGCCGCGTCGTCACGACTGCAGGCTACTGCTCCTGCGGCCCGACAGCGCCCGGGAAACCGCTCTGATGCCGCTCCGCGGTGCATGCCGCACGAGGAACATGAGCGACTTGTAGCGCACGGTCGGGATCGAGATCACCTTGCCCCGCACGAGGTCGCGGAGCGCGTCGGCGACGAGCGCGTCCGCGTCGATCCAGAGCGCCTCCGGGATCTCCGAGACCCCCACTCCCGCCCGCTCGTGGAACTCCGTGTGCACCCAGCCCGGCGCGAGCGCCATCACCCGCACCCCCGTGCCGTGCAGCTCGTTCGCGAGCCCCTCCGTGTAGGCGGTGACCCAGGCCTTGATCGCCGAGTACGCGCCCATCGTGATGAAGCCCGCGGTGCTGGAGACGTTCACGATGCTGCCGTGTCCGCGCTGCCGCATCCCGCGCGCCGCGGCGCCGGCGAGCACCAGGACGGCCCGCACCATCACCTCGAACGCCCGGTCGTGCTCGGCGACGTCGGGGTCCGTGAGGCGAGCGCGCACCGAGAAGCCGGCGTTGTTCACGAGCACCTCGACCGGCCGGGCCGGGTCCTCGAGCCGCGCGGCGACCCGCTGCACGTCGGCGCGGTCGGCGAGGTCCGCGACGAGCACCTCCACCCGGCGGCCGAGCGCGCGGTGCTGCGCCGCCTCGGACTCCAGCCGCTCGACGTCGCGGGCGACGAGCACGAGATCGAAGCCGCGGCGCGCGAGCGCCCTCGCGAAGGCGGCGCCGATGCCGCTCGTCCCCCCGGTCACGAGCGCAGTCGCCATGAACGCATACGATACGAGCACGATGACTCTCCCGGCCCAGCCCGAGGCCGTGGGCCCGCTCGCAGGTCACGTCCTGCTCACCGGTGGCACCGGCTTCGTGGGGCAGGCCCTCCTCGAGCGGCTGCTCGTCTCCCATCCCGACACCCGGATCACCGTGCTCGTGCGGGGCAAGGGCTCCGTCTCCGGCGCCGACCGGCTCGCGAAGCTGCTGTCGAAGCCCGTGTTCGGGCCGTGGCGGGAGCGGGTCGGCAAGGCGGAGGCGGCGCGGATCTTCGCCGAACGGGTGACCGCGCTCGAGGGCTCGCTCACCGAGCCCTGGCGTGCTGCCGGCCGACCTCGACGTCGTGATCCACAGCGCGTCGACCGTGTCGTTCGACCCGCCGATCGACGAGGCCTTCGCCACGAACGTGGGCGGCGCCCGCGCGCTGTACGAGGCGCTGGCGGCATCGGGCGGCGATCCCCACGTCGTGCACGTGTCCACCTGCTACGTCGGGGGCATCCGCAAGGGGGTGCTGCTCGAGGCGCGGCTGCCGCACGAGGTCGACTGGCGTGCGGAGGCGGATGCGGCAGCCCGCGCGCGGGACCGGGCGGAGCTGGCGTCCCGGGAGCCCGCGATGCTGAAGCGCCTCATGGCCGAGGCCCGGGCCTCCTGCGGCAAGCAGGGCCCGCAGGCCGTCGCCCAGGCGACGGAGACCGCGCGGCAGGAGCTGGTGAAGCGCCGGCTCGTCGAGGCCGGCCGCACCCGGGCGCAGAGCCTCGGCTGGACGGACGTCTACACCCTGACGAAGGCGTTCGCGGAGCGTGCCGCCGAGGAGGCGTGGGGCGCGACGCACCGGCTGTCGATCGTGCGGCCGAGCGTCATCGAGAGCGCGCTCGCGCATCCGTTCCCGGGCTGGATCGACGGCTTCAAGGTGGCGGATCCGCTGATCCTCGCCTTCGGCCGCGGTCAGCTCCCCGACTTCCCGGGCGTGCCCGACTCGGTCCTCGACGTCATCCCGGTCGACTTCGTCGTGAACGCCGTGCTGGCGGCCGCCGCGACGCCCGCGCCGGTCGGCGCGCCCCGGTACCTGCACGTCGCGTCCGGCGCGTCGAACCCGCTGCCGTTCCACTCCATGTACGAGAACGTGCGCGCCTACTTCACCGCGAACCCGATCCCCGACGACGTCCGGGGCACCGCGCGCGTGCCCACCTGGCAGTTCCCCGGCGACCGGCGCGTCGAGCGTGCCCTGCGGCGGGCCGAGCGCGGCGCGGACCTCGCCGACCGGGTGCTCGAGCGCCTCCCGTCGACCCCGCGCACGCGTGACCGCCAGCGCGACCTCGACCGGCGACGCAGCGACCTCGCCGTCATGCGGAGCCTGTCCGAGCTCTACCGCGCCTACGTCGGCACGGAGCTGATCTTCGACGACACCGAGGCGCGGCGGCTGCAGGCCGCGATCCCGGCCGAGGCGGCCGACGACCTCGGCTTCGATCCGACAAGGATCGACTGGAACGACTACCTGCAGCGCGTGCACTTCCCGGCGATCACCGGGCTGATGCGGGTGTTCTCGCGGCGCGGCGGCGAGCGGGCGGCCCCCGCCGATCCGCCGCCGCTGCCCGAGCGCAACGACGTCGTGGCGGTCTTCGATCTCGAGGGCACCGTCGTCGACTCGAACATCGTGCTGCAGTACCTCTGGGTGAAGCAGGCCGACGCCGGTGCGGTGCAGACGCTGCGCCGAGACCGCCGCCCTGCTCGCCGGCGCTGCCCGCCTACCTCGCCGCCGAGCGGCGGGACCGCGGTGAGTTCGTCCGCACGTTCCTCCGCCGCTACGCCGGGATGTCGTCCGACCGCCTCGCCGCCTCGGTCCGCGGCGGCTACACGGACACGCTGCTCGCCCACACGAGCGCCGCTGCCCTCGAGCGGGTCCGGGAGCACCGGGCGGCCGGTCACCGGACCGTGCTGCTGACGGGCTCGATCGGCACCCTCGCCTCCCCGGTCGCCGCGCTCTTCGACGAGGTCGTGGCGAGCGAGATGCACGAGGCCGACGGGGTGCTCACCGGCTACCTCGCCCGGCCGCCGCTCGTGGACGAGGCCAGGGCCGCGTGGCTCGCCCGGTTCGCCGAGCGCGAAGGCATCGACCTGACGAAGTCGTACGGCTACGGCGACAGCGCCGCGGACCTGCCCTGGCTCGCCCTCGTCGGCACCGCGACCGCGGTGAACCCCGACGCGCGGCTGGCCCGGGAGGCGCTGCGGCGGCGCTGGCGGATCCTCGACTGGCGGCGCGGCGGCGTCACGCGCGCCGACCTCGTCCCGGTGTGAGCCGGGCGGACGACGTCACCGCGCGGCTGCGGGCCGCCGGCTCCGTCTTCGCCGAGGACGAAGCCGCGCTGCTGCTCGCGGAGGCGTCGTCGGCCGAGGCGCTCGAGGAGCTCGTCGAGCGCCGTATCGGCGGGGAGCCGCTCGAGACGATCCTCGGCTGGGCCGGGTTCTGCGGGCTCCGGGTGCGGACGGCGCCCAGGGTGTTCGTGCCCCGGCGGCGCACCGAGCTGCTGGCGCGGCGCGCGGCGGCGCTGCTGCCGGAGGGCGGCGTGGCCGTCGACCTCTGCTGCGGGACCGGCGCCGTCGCGATGGCGATCGCCTCGCTCGCCTCGCCCGCTGTCCTGCACGCCGCGGACCTGGACCCGGCCGCGGTCGCCTGCGCCCGGCGCAACCTCGAACCGCTCGGCGGCAGCGTGACCGAGGGCGACCTCTTCGCCGCGCTGCCGGACGCGCTGCGCGGCCGGATCGACGTGCTGGCCGTCAACGCGCCGTACGTGCCGACCGACGCGATCGCGACGATGCCGCCGGAGGCGCGGGACCACGAGGCCCGGATGGCCCTCGACGGCGGGGCCGACGGCCTCGACCTGCATCGCCGCATCGCGGCCGGGGCACCGCAGTGGCTCGCGCCGGGCGGCGCGGTGCTGATCGAGACCGGCCGCACGCAGGCCGCCTGGACGGCCGTACTGCTGTCCTCCGCCGGGCTCGCCGTCGACGTGGAGAGCGACGACGAGGTGGACGGGACCGTCGCGATCGGCCGCCGGGCATCCTGAACCGGCAGGATGGTGCCGTGAGCGGGGCGGACGTGCGGTACGGGGTGTGGGCGACGCTCGGCGAGCCGCGGACGGCGGCCGCGCTGACCGCGTCGGGGCTCGACTGGGTGGCGCTCGACCAGCAGCACGGGCACTTCGACGACCGGGCGATGCGCGAGACGCTCGCGCTCACGCCGGGGCGAGCGGTGCCGCTGCTCGTGCGCGTGCAGGCCAACGACGCCGGGCTGATCGGCCGGGTGCTCGACGCCGGCGGCGACGGGGTGATCGTGCCCCTCGTCGACTCGCCCGAGCAGGCCGCCGCCGCGGTTGCGGCCGCGCATCACCCGCCGCACGGCACGCGCAGCTGGGGCTTCCTGCCCGACACCGCTCGCACCGACGGTGCCCCGTTCGTCGCGGTGATGATCGAGACCGCGGACGCGCTCGCCGCCGTCGAGGAGATCGCGGCGGTGCCCGGGATCGACATGCTCTTCGTCGGCCCGTTCGACCTGTCGCTGCGGCTCGGCACGACCGTCGACGCCCTGCTCGCGGACAGCGGACCCGAGGCCCCGCTCCCCCGCGTGCTCGCAGCCGCCGCTCGGGCGGGGGTGACCGCCGGCGCGTTCGGCGCCGAGCCGGCCCGCGCCGCAGTCCTGGCCTCGCTCGGCTTCTCGTGGGTGATCGTCACCACCGACGCCGGGCTGCTCGCCGCGGGGCACCTGCAGCGCGACCTCGCCGTCCGTGCGGACTGACCAGGCAGAGCCCTGCGCGAACGACGGAGGAAGCGGCCTCCGCAGGCAGGCTCATACCGGTTCGGGCCGGTTCAGCGTGAGAACTCCGTCGATTGCGCAGTCACCCGTTGAGCGGCTGCCGGCAGACCGGGTCCGGGCTCAGGCCGCGATGCGCTCCCGCAGCTCCGCGTCCGAGGGCTCGACCAGGTGGGAGCCGTCGGGGAGCACGATCACCGGGATGCTCGTCCGGCCGCTGATCGCCACCACGGCATCCGCAGCCTCCTTGGACGCCTCGACGTCGACGTAGTCGTAGTCGATCCCGCTCGCATCGAGCACCGCCTTCGACCTGCGGCAGTCCCCGCACCATGCCGCGCCGTACATCGTGATCCGCCTGTCCATGCCGTCAAGGGTATGCGACCGATCCTGACGGATCTGCGCGGAAGCACAGCGCGAGGTGCTTACGCTGATCCGGCCCGGAGGGCGGTCGATCGACGAGGATCGGGAGCAGCGTGCGCGTGGACGAGTGGCTCGCCATCGCGGGGACGAGCGCGCCTCGCGCGCCCGTCGTCGAGTCGTGGGACCGCGCGCTGCGTGGCCGGCTCGATCCGGAGCGGGCGCTCGCCCCGACGCCGCTGACGGCGGAGGAGGTGCGCGACTACCGGGCCCGGCATCCGCTCGCCGCCGCCATGCCGGTGCTCCGCGAGCTCCTCGGCAAGGACGCGGACGAGGACAGCGGCGTCGTGATCGCGGTCGGCGACGCGGCCGGACGGCTGCTCTGGGTGGAGGGCGATCCCGCGCTCGTCCGCCGCGCGGAGGCGATGCGCTTCGTTCCCGGTGCGGACTGGTCGGAGCACGGCGTCGGCACCTCGGCGCCCGGCACCGCCCTCGCGCTCGACCACGGCATCCAGATCGCGGGCGCCGAGCACTTCGCACTGCCCGTGCGGGACTGGAGCTGCACGGCGGTGCCCGTGCACGACCTGCGCACGCACGAGACGATCGGGGTGATCGACATCACCGGCGGCCCCGAGGTCGTCGCCCCGCACACCCTGCCGCTGCTGGCCGCGACAGCCGCGGCGATGGAGCGCGAGCTGCTCCTCGCTCGCCGGACGGAGCCGCGGCGGCGGATGCGGCCGCACGCCCGCGCGGCGCGGCTCGCGGTCCTCGGCCGCGACACCGCTGCGCTGACCGTGGGCGAGGCGGTGCTCGAGCTCTCGACCCGGCACGCCGAGCTGATGACCCTGCTCGCCTGGCACCGCACGGGGCTGTCGGCGGAGCGGCTCGCCGAGCTCCTCCACGGACGGCCGGACGCCGTCGTCACGGTCCGGGCGGAGATGGTGCGGCTCCGCCACCTCCTCGAGGGCGTCGCGCCCGCCCTCGTCCCGCTCGCCCGGCCCTACCGGCTCGCCGTGCCCGTCGACCTCGACGCCCGGATGGTCGTCGGGCTGCTCGATCGCGGCGCCCACCGGGCGGCGCTCGACGCCTTCGCCGGCGAGGTGCTGCCCGCCTCCGTCGCCCCGGGGATCGAGGAGATCCGGCAGGAGCTCGCCGCCCGCATGCGGGAGTCCATCCTCGAGAGCGCGTCGGTGGAGCTGCTGCTCGCCTACGCGGACCGGGTGACCGCGGACCCCGCCGTGCTGCTCACCGCGCTGCAGATCCTGCCCGCGAGGTCGCCCCGCAGGGCCGGCGTCGTGGCCCGCCTGGAGGCCCTCGAGGAGCGCAACGGTCCGCAACCTCCCCGCGCGTAGCGTCCGGCTCGGGTGCGGGACCCCGCGCCCGAGTTCTGGAAGGGATCCCATCGATGACGATGTACGCGGACGCTCCCGCCGATCACGCCGGCGAGGAGGCTGCACTGCCCGACTCGAGTCCGC
>CAVYUH010000015.1:0-35159 GCA_963771645.1 uncultured Actinomycetota bacterium
CTATAGCTTGGTATTGGTGTTCGGTGTGGCTTGTGTAGGATAGGTGGGAGACTGTGAAGCCCGGACGCTAGTTCGGGTGGAGTCGTTGTTGAAATACCACTCTGGTCACTCTGGATGTCTAACTTCGGACCGTGATCCGGTTCAGGGACAGTGCCTGGTGGGTAGTTTAACTGGGGCGGTTGCCTCCTAAAGAGTAACGGAGGCGCCCAAAGGTTCCCTCAACCTGGTTGGCAATCAGGTGTCGAGTGTAAGTGCACAAGGGAGCTTGACTGTGAGACTGACAGGTCGAGCAGGGACGAAAGTCGGGACTAGTGATCCGGCAGTGGCTTGTGGAAGCGCTGTCGCTCAACGGATAAAAGGTACCTCGGGGATAACAGGCTGATCTTGCCCAAGAGTCCATATCGACGGCATGGTTTGGCACCTCGATGTCGGCTCGTCGCATCCTGGGGCTGGAGTAGGTCCCAAGGGTTGGGCTGTTCGCCCATTAAAGCGGTACGCGAGCTGGGTTTAGAACGTCGTGAGACAGTTCGGTCCCTATCCGCTGCGCGCGTAGGAAGTTTGAGAAGATCTATCCCTAGTACGAGAGGACCGGGATGGACGAACCTCTGGTGTGTCAGTTGTTCCGCCAGGAGCACCGCTGATTAGCTACGTTCGGATCGGATAACCGCTGAAAGCATCTAAGCGGGAAGCCGTCTTCGAGATGAGACTTCCATGCCCCTAGAGGGTGAGAGGCTCCCAGTAGACGACTGGGTTGATAGGCCGGATGTGGAAGCAGGGACTCAAGACCTGTGCAGCTGACCGGTACTAATAAGCCGATGACTTCATCACATACAACTTTCCAGTATCTGATGCTCGCGTCCACTATGTGGTTCCCGATGGACGGTCGGGACCAACCACACACCCCTTACGGGAGTGTGTCGGTTGGACCACCAACAACACATCGAACGTGTTACGGCGGCCATAGCGAGAGGGAAACGCCCGGTCACATTCCGAACCCGGAAGCTAAGACTCTCAGCGCCGATGGTACTGCGGGGGAGACCCCGTGGGAGAGTAGGACACCGCCGGACTTCTTTTACGACGAGGCCATCTTCACACCCGAAGATGGCCTCGTCGCATTTCTGCGCCCTTTTCCGGGGCGTCCGGCGTCTCCGATAGCGCGCGGTCCGACCCTTGGAGGGTTCTGCGGAGCGCTCGTTACGCTGATTCCGTGCCCGACTCCGTCATCGAGAGAGCGGTGAGCCGCGAGGTCCTCGTCTTCCGGATCGCGCTGATCCTCAAGGGGCTCGACGGGCTGCTCGAGCTGGTCGGCGGGGCGCTGCTGCTCATCCTCCGGCCGGCGCAGATCCAGGGCATCGCCGCCCTGCTGACGCGGGAGGAGCTGCAGGAGGATCCGCACGACTTCCTCGCGAACCATGTGCTCGCGGCGTCGCACAGCCTGGTGCACCACGCAGGGCTCTCACTCTGGGGTGCGCTCTACCTGCTCGTGCACGGACTCGTGAAGGTGGTGCTCGTCTGGGCGGTGCTGCGCGACCGGCTCTGGGCCTACCCCTGGATGATCGGCTTCCTGGCGCTCTTCATCGGGTACCAGGCCTACGCCATGGTCGTCCACTTCACGTGGGGGCTCCTGCTGCTGACGCTGCTGGACGTCCTGGTCTGCTGGCTCACGGTCCGCGAGTACCGGCGCCTCCGCCGGGAACGCGCCGTCCGCGAGAGCGCCGTCGCCGCGTGAGCGGGACGCGAGGAGCGCCGCCGGCAGCCGCCGGGGGCGCCGACTGGATGGGACGCACGGCGTGTGCCGCTTCAGGAGGGGCGGTCATGCCCGAAGGTGGATGCCGCCGTCTCCTTCCGAGCCGGCCGACGGCCGGACGCATCCCCTCCGCCCGTCGTCCGCGCAGCGCAGCCGCGCTGCACCATTGAGAGGGGAACATCGAAGTGCACCTGGGCATCCTGCAGGCGGTGCTGCTCGGCGTGGTCGAGGGGCTCACCGAGTTCCTGCCCGTCTCGAGCACCGGCCACCTGACGATCGTCGAGAAGCTGCTCGGCCTCAAGGTCGACGATCAGGGCGTCACCGCCTTCACCGCGATCATCCAGGTGGGCGCGATCATCGCCGTGATCCTCTACTTCCGTCGCGACATCGTGCGGCTGATCGCCGCGTGGATCCGAGGCCTGAGGAACAAGGACCACCGGGACGACCCGGACTACCGGCTCGCCTGGTTCGTCATCATCGGCACCATCCCCATCGGCATCATCGGGCTGCTGGCCCGGCACCTCATCACCGGCGGCCTGCGCAGCCTCTGGGTCGTGGTCGTCGCGCTCGTGCTGTGGAGCGTCGTGATGTGGATCGCGGAGCGCGTCGGCACGAAGAAGCGGAACGAGTCGCAGCTCACGCTGACGGACACCATCGTGATCGGCCTGATGCAGTGCATCGCCCTCGTGCCCGGGGTGTCGCGATCCGGCGCGACCATCAGCGGTGGCCTCTTCCGCGGACCTCGACCGCGTCGCGGCCACCCGCTTCTCCTTCTTCCTCTCCATCCCGGCGCTGCTCGCCGCGGGCGGCTTCGAGGCGGCGACCTCGGCGAAGGACATCTCGGCGAGCGTCGGATGGGGTCCCACCGCCATCGCCACGGTCATCAGCTTCGTCGTCGGGTACGCCGCGATCGCCTGGCTGCTGCGCATCGTCGCCCATCACCCGATCACCGTGTTCATCGCGTACCGGCTGCTGCTCGCGGTGCTCGTGGCCGGCCTGCTGCTCGCCGGCGTCATCCCCGCGCAGTGAGCGCGGGACGGCCGGCTCACCCGTATCGGGCCCTCATCGTGCGCCCATAGCAGGAGCAGCACCACGCCTCAGACGGGCGCTCCACACTCGCACCAGGGCCGGCGCGACACGCCGGCCTGAGGGGAGCGGCCGTGAGTCGCCGGGAGCGCCGGACGATCGTGCGGCACGGGCGCGTGCGCGACGTCCCGCGCCCCGGATGGCTCCGGGTGGTGCGCGCCGCACTCACCGTCCTGGTGGTCTGCGCGGTGGCCGCCGTCTCGGTCGTCTCCATCGCGGCCTGGCGGCTCTCGACCGAGGTCGCGAGCCGCTCGGTCGACATCAGCAACGGCGCCGGCAGCGGCGACGTCACGAGCGTGGCGGCGCCGTCCATCGGGGCGATGTCCGGCGCGTTCACCGTGCTGCTCGTCGGCGAGGACAACTCCGCAGGCCAGACGGGATTCGGGGCGAGTCGCGACGCGACCCTGAACGACGTGAACATCGTCGTGCACGTCGCCGCCGACCACCGCAGCGCGACCGTGGTGACCCTGCCCGCGGGACCTCGTCATCGACCAGCCCGGCTGCACGGATCCGACGTCGAAGCAGACCTACGCGGCCGTGAGCGCAGAGCCGCTGAACACCGCGATCGCGCGAGGAGGCCTCGGCTGCGTCGTCGCGACGGTGGAGCAGCAGACCGGCCTCACCATCCCGTACGCCGCCCTCTTCAGCTTCGAGGGCACGGTCGCCATGGCGGACGCGGTCGGCGGCGTCCAGGTGTGCGCGACCAAGGCGATCGACGATCCGGACTCCGGACTGAAGCTGAAGGCCGGCGTCTCCACCATCAGCGGGCGCACGGCCCTGGCCTACCTCCGCTCGCGCCACGGCGTGGGGGACCGGAGCGACCTCGGCCGCATCGCCTCGCAGCAGGCCTACATGTCGTCGCTGC
The DNA here is from genome assembly GCA_963771645.1 of uncultured Actinomycetota bacterium. Lineage (GTDB taxonomy): Bacteria > Actinomycetota > Actinomycetes > Actinomycetales > Microbacteriaceae > Amnibacterium. The sequence goes on from CAVYUH010000015.1 coordinate 3,699, forward strand.
TGCGCAAGATGACGAGCAGCAGCACGCTCAGCGATCCGACCAAGCTCTACGGGCTGGCATCGGCGGCCGCGAGCAACGTCGTCCTGTCGAAGTCGCTCGCGGGCCTCGACACGATGGTGACGATGATGCTGGCCCTCAAGCAGATCCCGCTCGCGGACATCGCATTCGTGCAGTACCCGGTGGTGGCCGATCCGAACGACGTGAACAAGGTCGTGCCCGACACCGCGCTGGGCGCCACCCTGATGAGCCGCGTCAAGGCGGGCGAGCCCATCACGCTCGACAAGTCGAACCTCGGCGCGAGCGCGGTCCTCTCGCCGACGAAGTCGGGTTCGCCGGGCGCCTCCTCGACCAGCCCGACGCCTGCGGCGTCCCGGTCGTCCGCCCCGCGCGCGTCGTCCATCTCGGGCCTGAAGGGCCAGACGGCGGCGGAGCAGACCTGCTCGGTCGCCGCGAGCAACTAGGCCGGGACCACCTCGGGGCGCCCCAGCAGCTCCGCCTTCGCGGCGAGCAGCGCCCGGAGCAGGCTCGACGGGCAGCGGCTCGTCCACCGCGAAGTGCAGCGAGCCGGCGGTGTGCGCGTAGCCGTCGATCAGCGGGCCGAGGAGGCGGAGGACCGAGCCGCTGTGCGGCAGGTAGGCGAGGTGCCGGGAGAAGGCGGCGAGGCCCGCGATGGGCGCGCCGTCGACGCGGAACACCGGCACCGCGTAGGAGATGCCCTCCTCCGACGGACGGCACGAGCGCATGGATCCGCCGGCGCACCTCCTCGAGGGTGCTGCGCTTCGGGTCCGGCACACCCGCGAGGTACTCGTCGATCTCGGCGGTGGTCATGCCGCGCATCCTCCGCCTCCCCGGAGCGCCGCGGAAGGTCGTCCGAGCGGCGGGGTCGCTCGCGGGACGCCGTTCCCCTTCCGCTAATCCGGATCGGCCGACGCTGTCGAAAAGCTCCGGAGCCCGTTCGTCGTGAGGGTGAGGCGGCCACCCGGGCCACCGAAGGAGGAGGGCCGTCATGGCCGAGGAGTTCGTCGTGCTGATCGTCGAGGAGCCGTGGGATCCGACCAAGGTGTCGGAGCAGGAGTGGCGTGCGGCGATGCAGGGGCACCAGGCCTTCGCGGAGGCGGTGCAGAAGGCCGGGGCGTCGATCCTCGGCGGGGACGCGCTGCAGCGGCCGTCGACCGCGGTGCGGATCACGCCGAACGGGGACGGGAGCCCCGTCTTCACCGACGGCCCCTTCGCCGACACGAAGGAGGTCATCACCGGGTACTACAAGCTCGGCGTGCGCGACGCGGCGCAGGCGCGCGAGCTGGCCGCCCTCTGCCCGACCGGCGGTTCGGTCGAGCTCTGGCCGGTGATGAACACCGGCGCCATGTGAGGTCGCCGGACCTACGCTGAGCCCGTGGCCACTCCGGTTCTCGACGACACGTTCCGTCGGGAGTGGCCGCGGCTCGTCGCCGCGGTGGCGCGGTTCACCGGCGACCTCGACCTCGCCGAGGACGCGGTGCAGGAGGCCTTCGCCCGGGCGGCCGCGAGCCGCGACCGCGAGATGCTCATCAATCCCGCGGCCTGGCTGACGACCGTCGCCAAGCGCATCGCGATCGACACCGTGCGGCGGGAGGCGCGGCTGCAGGCGCGGCTGCCGCTGCTCGCGGCCGACGACGTCGCTCCGGTCGCCCACCCGCGGCGACGACCGGCTGGCGCTGCTCTTCGCCGTCTGCACGCCGGCGCTCGAGCCGGAGACCCGGCTGGCGCTCGCGCTGCGCTTCGTGTGCGGCGTCCCGACCGCCGAGATCGCCGCGGTGATGCTCGTCGGCCACACCGCCATGAGCGCCCGGCTGACCCGGGCGAAGCGGCGGATCGCGGAGCAGCACATCCGGTTCGTCGTTCCCACCGGCCGGAGCTCGCCGCCCGGATGCCGGACGTGCTCGCGACCGTGCACCTGCTCTTCACCACCGGCCACACCGCCTCGGCCGGGGCCGCGTTGCGCTCCACCTCCGTCACCGCGACCGCGCTCGAGCTCGCCCGGAGCCTGCGGATGCTCGCGCCGGCGGACCTCGAGGTCGCCGGGCTGCTGGCGCTGCTGCTGCTCACGGAGGCCCGGGCGCCGTCCCGCATCCGCGCGGACGGGTCCACCGCCTCGCTCGAGACCGTCGACCGGACCGCCTGGGACCAGCGGCTGCTCGCCGAAGGGCTCGACCTCGCCGCCGTCGCGCTCGCAGGCGGCGGGCGGTTCGCGCTCGAAGCGGGCATCTCGGGGCTGCACTCCCAGGCGCCCGAGTTCGCCGCCACGGACTGGCCCTCGATCTGCCGCCTCTACGACCGCCTCGTCGACCGGTGGCCCTCACCGGCCGCGCAGGTCGCCCGGCTCGTCGCCCGCAGCTTCCTGCCGGGTGAGGCGGTGGCCTCGCTCGCCGCGCTCGAGGCGCTGGCCGGCGCCGGAGGCCGCGCGCCAGATCGCCGGCGCCCGGGCGGACATCCTCCGCCGTATGCAGCGGACCGAGGAGGCGCGGGCCGCCTACGTGGCCGCCCGCTCGATCGAGGGCAACGGGGCGGTCCGCGACTTCTACGGGGCCCGCATCCGAGAGCTGGAGGCCCGATGACCGACCGAGCGAACGACGCCGAGCGGCAGCGGCTGCAGGGCGACGACGCCGACGCGTGGCGGCGGTGGGGGCCGTACCTCAGCGAGCGCGCGTGGGGCACGGTGCGCGAGGACTACAGCGCCGACGGCGACGCGTGGTCGTTCTTCCCGCACGACCACGCGCGCTCCCGCGCCTACCGCTGGAACGAGGACGGCCTGGCCGGGCTGTCCGACGACCGGCAGCGGCTCTGCTTCGCGCTCGCGCTCTGGAACGGCGCGGACCCGATCCTCAAGGAGCGGGCGTTCGGCCTCACCGGCCCGGAGGGCAACCACGGCGAGGACGTCAAGGAGTACTGGTGGTTCGTCGACTCGACGCCCACCCACTCCTGGATGCGCTGGCGCTACGCCTATCCGCAGCGCGCGTTCCCGTACGGCGACCTCGTCGAGGAGAACGCGCGCCGCGGCCGGCACGACCCCGAGTACGAGCTGCTCGACACCGGCGTCTTCGACGAGGACCGCTACTTCGACGTGGCGGTCGACTACGCCAAGGCGGATGCCGGACGACATCTGCATCCGCATCACCGTCACGAACCGCGGGCCCGGACGCCGCGACGCTGCACGTGCTGCCGACGCTCTGGTTCCGCGACACCTGGAGCTGGCGGCTCGGCGTGGCCGCCCCGGCGATCACCGCGTCGCCGGCCGGGCGCGCTCGTGGCGCAGCACGAGGAGCTCGGCACGATGGTGCTCGCGAGCGACGGCGACGCCGAGCGCGCTGTTCTGCGACAACGCGACGAACACCGAGCGCCTCTGGGGGCAGCCCGGACCCGCGTATCCCAAGGACGGCATCAACGACCACGTGGTCGACGGCGCCGCGACGGTGAACCCGGCGCGGACCGGGACGAAGGCCGCGCTGCACCACGTGATCGAGATCCCCGCGGGCGGCACGCACGAGATCCGCTTGCGGCTGTCGCCCGCCGCGGCGCCGGACCTCGCGGCCGGCTGGGACGGGGTGATCGCGGCGCGCGCAGCCGAGGCGGACGACTTCTACACCGCCCTGTGCGAGGGCGGGACGGCCGAGGAGGCCCACGTCATCCGCTCCGCGATGGCAGGGATGCTCTGGAGCAAGCAGTATACGCGTACGACGTGCGCACCTGGCTCGCCGGCGATCCCGGCCGCCCGGCCCCGCCGCCGGAGCGGCTGCAGGGCCGGAACCACCGCTGGCAGAACCTCGACGCCGAGGCCGTCGTCTCGATGCCCGACCCGTGGGAGTACCCGTGGTTCGCGGCCTGGGACCTCGCCTTCCACTGCGTCACGCTCGCTCACGTCGATCCGGCGTTCGCGAAGCAGCAGCTGGCGATGGTGCTGGGCGCCGGATGGATGCACCCGACCGGACAGGTGCCGGCGTACGAGTGGGACTTCGGTGCGGTGAACCCGCCGGTGCACGCCTGGGCGGCCCTGCACGTCTTCCGGCGCGACGGCGGCACGGACCTCGGCTGGCTGCGGCAGGTGTTCGAGCGCCTCATCGTCAACTCGACGTGGTGGGTCGCGCGCAACGACCCCGACGGCAACGGCACGTTCAGTGGCGGCTTCCTCGGCATGGACAACATCGGGCCCTTCGACCGCGGGGCGATGCTGCCCGACGGCGTGACGCTCGAGCAGGCGGACGCGACCGGCTGGATGGCGCTGAACTGCGTGAGCATGTTCGAGATCGCCCTCGAGCTCGTGCGAGACGGATCCGGCGCTCGAGGACATGGCGCTGATGTTCTTCGACCTGTTCGCCCTCATCGCCAGGGCGACGGAGGGCAGCGGGCTCTGGCACGAGGACGACGGCTTCTTCTACGACCGGCTCGTGCGGCCCGACGGCACCGGCTGGCCCATCGCGGTGCGCTCGATGAGCGGACTCGTGCCCGTCTTCGCCGCGGTGTCGGTGCGGCGCGACCAGCTCGAGCACCTGCCGCGCCTGCGCGCTCGGGTCGACGCGTTCCTCGAGAACCACGGGAACGCGGCCGAGGGCGCCGACGTCGACCTGTTCGCGGAGGCTCCGTCGTCCCGCGGCATCCTCGCGCTCGTCGACCGGGAACGGCTCCGCCGGATCATGCGGGTCGTCGGCGGCGAGGGCGAGATGCTCTCGCCGCACGGCGTGCGGGCGGTCTCCGCCGCCTACCGCGACCATCCCTTCGTGCTGCACGCCGGGGTGGAGGATGAGACGGAGATGGACTACGAGCCCGCCGAGTCGACGACCGACCTGTTCGGCGGGAACTCGAACTGGCGGGGGCCGGTGTGGCTGCCGGTGAACTACCTGCTGCAGCAGGCGCTCCGGCGCTACGGCGAGGCGGCGGGCACCACGGTGCTCTTGCGAGTACCCGCGGGCTCCGGGCGTTCCGCGACGTTCACCGATCTCGCGGCGGACCTCGCGGACCGGCTCGTCGGGCTCTACCTGCCGGATGCCGACGGCCGCCGTGCCGTCTGGGGCGGCGACCGACGCTTCACCCACCGACCCGGCCTGGCGCGACGCGCTCCTCTTCTTCGAGTACTTCAACGGCGACGACGGCGCCGGCCTCGGTGCGAGCCACCAGACGGGCTGGACGGGCCTGATCGCGAACCTGCTGCTGGAGCGCATCCGCGACCGCTCCACCGGGTGACCTCGCCATCGCGCCGTTCCGGAGTTCCTGCGCGACACGCCGCGATCTCGCCGTCGGAGGCGGCGTGTCGGCGGATTTCTCCGGAACCGCGCGATGAAGGGGAGGGGAGCAGGATCGGCGCCATGACGCGCACCCGGTACTTCACGGCGATGAGCCTCGACGGCTACCTCGCGGACGCCGACGGCTCGCTCGAGTGGCTGCTCGGCCTGCCCGATTCGGGCACGGAGGGCGGGTTCGCGACCTTCCTCGATGGCATCGGCGCGATCGCGATGGGCGCGACCACCTACGAGTGGGTGCTCGCCCACGAACCGCTGCTCGAGGAGCCCGAGCGCTGGCAGCAGTGGTACGGCCCCCGGCCGTCGTGGGTGTTCACCCACCGGGACGTGCCGCGCATCCCGGGCGCCGACATCCGCTTCGTGGCGGATGACGTGCGGCCGGTGCATCGCGAGATGGTGCAGGCGGCGGGGGAGCGGGACATCTGGCTGGTGGGTGGCGGCCTGCTCGCGGGTGCGTTCGCCGATGCCGGGCTGCTCGACCAGCTGCAGCTGTCCGTCGCGCCCGCGCTGCTCGGCGGCGGTGCGCCCCTGCTGCCGCGGCGGCTCGAGGGGCGGCTGCGGCTGACGGACGCCCGGGCCGCCGGGGTGTTCGCGGAGCTGCGGTACGAGGTCGATCCGCCGCCAGCCTGACCTGGTCATCGCGCCGTTCCGGAGTTCCTGCGCGACACGCCCTGATCTCGCCGCCGGATCCGGCGTGTCGGCGGATTTCTCCGGAACGGCGCGTTGGGGGGCCTGCGGACGGCGTCGGGGTGGGCTCAGGCTCGATGCGCGCCGGCGCCGACCAGGTCGGCGACCCGGTCCCACCACCGCTCGGCCTCGGCCCGTCGGTCGGCTGCGACGGTCGCGCCCTCGGCGCGGATGCGGTCGCGCGCCGCCCACGCCTCGGCGACGCTGCTGCCCGCCTGGCCGTCCAGCACCTGGCCGAGCGCCACCACCGACGACTGGCCCGAGGTGCTGAGCGCTCCGGTCAGCTTCACCCGGGTGTACTCGTCGACGGCGACCCCCACGACGGGCACCGCGGCGGACGCGGCGAAGACGGCCGGGTGGTAACGGCTCGACACGACGAGGCCGGCGCTCCGGGCCAGCGCGGCCGAGCGGCGCGCGTCGACCACCGGCTCGACCGCGGCGGGCGCCCGCATCCGGGCCGCGACCCCCGCGTGCACCGCGTCGTCGCCGCGCACCTCGCCGGGCCTCAGCGACCCGAAGTGCGCCGAGAACACGATCCGCAGGCCCGTGCGCGCCGCGACCTCGTCGAGCAGCGCCGCGTAGCCCGCCTCCCCGGCATCCGGATCCGCATCGCCGACGTGGCGGGCGAGGGTGACCAGGCAGTACGGCTGGTCCGGTGTCGGACCTGGGCCGGAGGGCAGGAACGCGGCGTCGTCCGGCGTGCGGGTGCGGCGGGGCGCCTCGGTGCCGAGGGCGGCGGCGAGGGCGTCCGACGCGTCCTCGCGCAGGCCGACGAGCCGTGCGCCGCGGAGCAGCTCGGCGACGAGCGCCGCGTCCTCGGCCGTCAGCTGCGGCCCGAGCGTCTGCCCGGACACGACGAGCGGCCGCCCCAGCGCGGCAGCGATGCGGCCGAGGGCGGCGCGCTCGAACACGTGCATCGGCCAGGTGGAGGCCATGTTCCCTCCGCCTGCGACGACGACGCCGTCGGCATCGGCGACCGCGGCCACCACGGCGTGCACGGGATCGTCGGACGGCAGCGCCCGTCCATCGCCCCCTGCCACGGCGGTGACCCGGGCGAGGCGCTCCACCATGGCGGCCCGGCCCGATGCGGACGCGAACCCGATCGGGCTGACCGCGTCGATGCCGTAGCGCCCGGCCGAGTCCGCCGGCACGGACGAGAGGCCGGTGACCGCGGTCGCGGCTCTGGCCCGCATCGCGAGCACGAGGGCTTCGAACATCGCCTCGTCGCCGACGTGGATCATGCCGTCGACGGCCCCGATGTCGCCGATGGCGACCAAACGCATCAGTGCCCGCCCTCCGAAGTCCTGCGGAAGCGTACTGGAGGCGGTCGGGCCGCCGTCTGCAGGGAGCTCTGCGGTTACGATCAGGCGTTTCGCTCGTGACGAGGCGGCGGACGAAGGGACGGCGGATGGGGATCCAGACCGCGCTGGACGAGGTGCGCGGCGCGCACCGGCTGGTGGGCGCCATGCGTGCCGCCGAGGATCTCGCCTTCGAGGCGAGCCGATCGAACGGCGCACGGACCATCCGCGTCCTCACCAGCGCGATCGCCGGCTCCGATCAGCTCACCGCCATCGCGGCGACCCACGCCCTCGGTCGCGTGGTCGACGAGCAGGCGGACATCGCGCTCACCCGGCTGCTGTCGAGCGACCGTCGCTTCCTCCGCGAGCACGCCGCCGAGGTGCTCGGGGAGCGGCTGCCGCGCGTCGGCGCCATGGGCCGCCTCATCGGCATGGTGGCCGCCGGCGGGTTCGGCGGGATGCTCGCCGAGCGCACGCTCGAGCGCTGGTCGCAGGTCGTGCCCGACCACCTGCTCGTCGGGCTCGAGGGAGCCCTGGTGGGCCTCCGGAAGACCGGCCCCCGCGCCCGCGTCGTCGAGACGCTCGGTCTCGTGCGCGGGGCGCTCCGCGACCCGGCCCTCTCATCGCGATCGTGAAGGATGCGGCCGAGTCCCGTCCGGTGCGCGCCGCGGCGATCGCCGCGCTCGGCCAGCGCCCCGACGAGGCCGAGGTCGCGGCGCTGCTCGCCGCGTTCGCCGAGCGCGGCGGCCACCTCGGGGACGTCGCCCGGCTCGCGCTCCTCGATCTCGCCGCTCCCGCGGCTCCCGTCGCCGGCGACGGTCTCACCGTGGCGCAGCTGTTCCTGCACGCCGACATCGACGCGGGGCTCACGCGCGCCGGCAGCGGCGACAACGGCGGCATCGCGACGCTGCTCGTCCGCCTCGGCAACGCCCTGCTCGCGCCGGATGCGGACGGGCGGGTCGACCGGGTGATCACGATGTCGCGCGGCTCCGCCGAGGATGCGCTCGCCAGCGCGGAGGGGATCCGGGCGGGGGAGCGCGGCCACGTCTACGGCCGCGTGCCGCTGCTCACCGACCCGGTGGGCTCCGCCGAGGCCTGGCCCCTGCGCGTCGTGGCGCGCCGCGGCATCCGCCGGATCCTCCGGGCCGCGGGGCACGTCGACGTGCTGCACCTGCGGATGGCGGACGTCGGCAGCCTCGCCGCGGCGGACGTCGCCCGCGAGCTCGACATCCCGGTCACCTTCACCGTCGCGCCCGACCCGCACGCGGTGATCGACTCGCTCGACGCGGCCGGTGCGCTCACCCGCGCGACCTTCGGGCAGGCGGACGAGTCGGATCACTTCTGGTTCCGCGCCCGGCTCGTCGAGCGGCTCGCCGCCGACGCCTCCCGCAGCGTGCTGTTCCCGCGGCCCGACCTCGAGCGCGACATGCGCGAGCTCGTCGGCATCGACCTCACCGCGCATCCGGAGCGGCACCGCATCGTGCCGGAGGGCATCGACCTCGACGTCGTCGACCGGTCCGTGCTCGAGTCCGCGGACCATGCGGCGGGCCTGCCGCCGAGCGCGCCGCTCGCCGGGCTCGAGGCCCTGCTCGAGACCCTGCCTGCCGAGCGACGGGGCCTGCCGCTGCTCGTCAGCGTCGGCCGCTTCCACCGCGTGAAGGGCACCGCGACGATCGTCGAGGCGTGGGCCGACGGGCCGCTCGCGGACGCGGCCAATCTGCTGCTCATCGGCGGCGACCTCGTGGATCCGTCAGCGGACGAGCGCGACCAGCTCGACCGCATCGACGCGATCGTGCCACCCGACCAGCGGGCGGCCGCGGGGCTGCTGCTCGCCGGCCACCGGCCGAACGACGACGTGGCGCGCTGGGTCGCCGCGGTGCGCTTCGGCGTGCCCGGGCTCGCGGCACCGCGCGGCGTCTACGTCTGCGGGAGCCTCAAGGAGGAGTTCGGCATCGCGATCCTCGAGGCCATGGCCGCCGGGCTCGTGGTCGTCGCTCCCGACGGCGGCGGCCCCGCGACGTACGTGGAGCAGGGTGTCACCGGGTTCCTCGCCGCCACCTGGGACGTGGTCGCGCTCCGCGCGGCGATCGTCGACGCGCTCGCGGCGGCCGGCACCGAGTCCGGGGACGAGCGCGCCGCCCGGTCGCGGGCGATCGTCGAGGCGAGCTTCACGATCGGCGCCATGGCCCGCACCCTGCGCGACGTCTACGCGGGCGTGCGGGACGAGGAGCTCGCCGCCGAGGCGTGGCTGGGCGCGTGACCGGGGCCGCTCGATGACCCTGCTCGTCGTCAGCCCCGACTACGCGTCGCACCTGCTGCCGCTCGCGTCGCTCGGCGACCGCCTGGCGCGACGCGGGCGAGCGGGTCGTCGTGGCGACCGGTCCCGCGACCGCGTCCATCGCCGCCGCCTTCGGCTACGAGCGCGCCGACCTGCGGCTCGGCCGTGGCTCGAACGCCGGCGTCATCCGCGCGGAGGAGCAGCCGGCGGGCGAGGACGACTCGCTGCGAGGCTTCTTCGCCGCGACCCGTCGCGGGATGGTCGACGCCCTGGCGTACCAGGCGACCGAGCGGCTCACCGACCTGCTCTACGAGCCGATCCGCGCGGCGGCGGACGTCGCCCGGATCGTCGACGCCGTCGGGCCGGATGCGGTGCTCGTCGACCACCTGGCCTTCAGCGCCCGGCTCGGCCTCTCCGCCGCGCAGGTGCCCCATGCGGACGTCGTGCTCGGGCATCCCACGGCGCTGCCCGTCGGCGACGAGGTGTACGGATATCCGCCCGCATGGCCCTCGGCCTTCCATCCGGATCCGGAGGCGCTCGCGGCGCTGCACGCGCTCTGCGTCGAGGTCGACGAACGCTTCACCGGCGAGTGGAACGCGGCCCTGGCCGAGATCGCGCCGAACGCGCCGGCGGTCGCCTCCGCGTTCCGCGCCCACGGCGAGACGGTGCTGCTGAACTATCCGGCGGCGTTCGCCGAGCCCGGCCGCCTCGACGGACTGCGGCACGCGTTCCTCGGCTCGGCCGTGCGCGATGAGCCCGCCGACCCGGAGGTCGAGGCGTGGCTCGCGACGGGCGGGGGCCCGTTCGTCTACGTGAGCTTCGGCAGCTTCCTCTCGGAGCGCGCCGACGTGCTCGCCCGCGTGATGTCGGCGCTCGCCGGCCTCGGGGTGCGGGCCGCGATCGCGACCGGATCCGCGGACCCCGCCGACCTGCCGCTCACGCCGCCCGGCTGGCTCGTGCGCGAGTTCCTGCCGCAGGTGCGGCTGCTCGGCTCCGCGGCCGCGGCGGTCACCCATGGCGGCAACAACAGCGTCACCGAGGCCGCGACGGCCGGTGTGCCGCTCGTGGTGCTGCCGTTCTCGACGGATCAGTTCGCGGGCGCCGCCGCGCTGGAGCGCTTCGGCGGCGCGGTCACCCTCGCGCCGAACGATGCGACGACGGCCGAGCTCCGCGCCGCGATCGAACGCGTGCTGGATCCGGCGATGCGGTCCGTGCTTGCGACGGTCTCCGCGGACCTGCGTCAGGCGCCGGGACCGCTCCGCGCGTTCGCGGCCGTCGCCGGAGCGGTCACGAGCTGACGCATGAGCGCCACGTCGACGGCGGCCCGGCGGTAGAGGTCCATCAGGCCCGCGTTCGCCTCGTACTGCGATCCGCTGCGCGGCTGCGGCACGTGGTGCAGGGCGAAGACCCGGCCCGCATGCCGCGCGGGCGGCGCCCCGAGCAGGGTCTCGTGGGCCACCGACCATGCGGCGTCCTCGTAGCCCCAGCCGGCGAAGCGCTCGTCCTGCCCGCCGTGGCTCCACCAGGTCTCGGGCGTGGTGACGTAGACGCCCGAGCAGGCGCCGTGCACGAGCTCGGATGCGCAATCGCGCAGCGCCGTGCCCTCGGCGAACTGCGCGGAGCCCTCCGCGCCGAGCCAGTGGTACTCGGTGTAGGGCAGGTGCACGAGCGGGGACTCGGCGGCCGCGGCGACGGCTTCGAGCAGCGGGCCGCGCTCGGGGATCGTGTCCGCGTCGTTCAGCACGACGACCGAGCGCGCGTCCTCCACGAGGCCCACGCCGACGTTGCGGCAGCGCGAGAGGTTGAACACCTCGTCGCCCGAGTCCACGGGCAGGATCCGCGCATCCGGGAACTCGCTCCGGTACCAGTCGACGACGCGATCGAACGCCGCGAGCCGCGAGGGCTGCGGACGCCAGGGGAGCACCACCGTGAACACCAGCACACCTTAGGCGGTGCCGGTGGCGTCACCCGGTGGCAGAGCGGCGCTGATGATCAGGGTCGATCCGCGTCTGTCCCCAAGCGGTCTGCAGGAAGCGGTGCGGAGCGCAGGACGGATCCGGCCGCGGGTCCTGCACATCGTCCGGGATCCTGCACACCGCACCTACGGACGGTCGCCGCGGAACCGGGCGAGCCGCCACATCGCGACGGCCTGCACCGCGTCGGCGAGGGTGCCGTACGGGCCGGCGGGCGGCGCGGGTGACTCGGCGGTGAGGCACGAACCCCTGGTGCTCGTCGCCGGTGACCGTCGCGATACCGGCCTCGGATGCGGGCCGGCCGGTCTCGACGACGCGCCAGCGGCCCTCGCCCTCGGGCACCGCCTCGAGGCCGTCGAACCCGCTCACGAGGTACCCGGACGGCAGCGGCCCACCTGCCGAAGCAGGTGGGCCGCCGAACGGGGGAGCCGCGTCACGAGCGCGGGACGTCCTCGCGCCATGCGCCGGTCTCGGTCGGCCGCGCCTCGATGAACTCCTTGAAGTGCGCGAGGTCCTTCTTGACGCTGCGCTCGTCGAAGCCGAGCAGGTCGCCCGCCTTCTCGACGACGCCCTGCGGGTTCCAGTCGATCTGCACGGCCACCCGCGAGGAGGTGTCCGAGAGCTTGTGGAAGGTGACGACGCCCGCGTGCTCGGTGCCGTCGACGCTCTTCCAGGCGACGCGCTCGTCAGGGTGCTGCTCGGTGATGACCGCGTCGAACTCGCGCTCGACGCCGCCGATCTTCACCTTCCAGTGGTTGTGCGTGTCGTCCACCTGCTGGATCGACTCCACGAAGCTGAGGAAGTGGGGGAAGGACTCGAACTGGGTCCACTGGTTGTACGCCTTGTCGACGGGGACGTCCACGTCGATGGTCTCGATGACCTGAGCCATGAGGTTCCTTTCGGTCGTCGGTCGGTGTGCTCCGACGATATGCATGCGGGCTGGACGGATCCGGGACGGCGGCCTGAACGCGCCGTCCAGCAGACGGGGTCACCTCGTGGGCATCGCCGGGCCGTGCCCGATCGCATCCGCGGCCCGCACGAGCGCCAGGTGGGACAGCGCCTGCGGGGTGTTGCCCGCCTGGCGCTTGCCGACCACGTCGTACTCCTCGGACAGCAGCCCCACGTCGTTCGCGAGCCCGACGAGCCGGTCCATCAGCGCGGTCGCCGCGTCGATCCGGCCGCTCGCCGCGTACTGCTCCACCAGCCAGAACGAGCACGCGAGGAAGGGGTACTCGCCGGGCGGCAGCCCGTCGGGCGTCGTCTCGCTGCGGTAGCGCAGCACGAGGCCGTCGAGCAGCAGGTCGTGCTCGATCGCGGCGACCGTGCCGAGCATCCGCGGATCGTCGGCCTGCAGGTAGCCGACCTGCGGGAGGATCAGCAGCGAGGCGTCGACGTCGCCGCTGCCGTAGTACTGCACGTAGCTGTTGCGCCTCGCGCTGAACCCGTGCTCCTCGATCTCCGCGCGGATCGCGTCGCGGAGGCGGCGCCAGACGTCGACCGGCCCGTCCAGCCCGAAGTCCTCGACGGCCTTCACCGCGCGGTCGAACGCCGCCCACACCATCACCCGGGAGTGGGTGAAGTGCCGCTCGCGGCCGCGCATCTCCCAGATGCCGCTGTCCGTGCGCTGCCAGTGCTTCTCCATGAACGCCATCAGCGCCCGCTGCACCGGCCAGGCGTGCCGCGCCTCGTCCAGGCCCTTCTCCCGCGCCTCGTGCAGGGCGACCATCACCTCGCCGATGACGTCGGCCTGGTACTGGTCGACCGCGCCGTTGCCGATCCGCACGGGCGCGCTGCCGCGGTACCCGGGCAGCGTCGTCGAGCGTGCGCTCGGGCAGGTCCCGCTCGCCGGCGAGGCCGTACATGATCTGCACGTCCGCCGGGTCGCCCGGCGATCGCGCGGAGCAGCCACGCGCGCCAGTGCTCGGCCTCGTCCTGGTAGCCGTGGTTCAGCAGCACCGAGAGGGTCAGCGACGCGTCGCGCAGCCAGCACGTAGCGGTAGTCCCAGTTGCGCTCGCCGCCGAACTGCTCGGGCAGGCTCGTGGTCGCGGCGGCCGCGATCCCGCCGGTGTCCTCGTGCGTGAGCGCCCGCAGCACGATCAGCGAGCGCACGACGTGGTCCCGGTAGGGGCCGCCGTGCTCGATGCCGCGGGTCCACTCCTCCCACCATTCGCTGCTCGTCCGTATCGCCTCGTCGACGTCGATCGGACCCGGCGCCTCCCGGTACGACGGGTACCAGGTGAGCACGACGTCGACGGTCTCGCCCGCCGCGACCTGGAACTCGCCCTGGTGCGACGAGCCGTGCGCCTTCAGGCGCGGGCCCCGCACGACGACCGCGTCGGGGCCGGCGGTCGCCACGAGCGCGCGGGCGTCCCCGTTGCGCTCCACCTGCCGCATCCACGGGACCGCGCTCGCGTAGGCGAACCGGATGCGCAGGTCCTGCCGCATCGTGACCGTGCCGGTCAGGCCGCGCACCCGGCGCACGATGTCGGCCCGGCGGTTGCCGTGCGGCATGAAGTCGGTGACCTCGACCTCGCCCGTGCCCGTGATCCAGCGGGTCACGAGCAGGAGGGTGCGGTCGGTGTAGGTCCGCCGCGCGATCGCCGCCGGATCCGAGGGGGCGAGCAGCCAGCGGCCGTGGCTCTCGTCGCCGAGCAGCGCGCCGAACATGCTGGGGGAGTCGTAGCGGGGGAAGCAGAGCCAGTCGATGCTGCCGTCCCGCCCGACGAGGGCCGCCGACTGGCAGTCGCTGATCATGGCGTAGTCCTCGATGGGGAGCGGCATGGCCACATACTGTCCCTGCTTCCCGTCCGCCGCCCGACCCCTTCGCAGGAGCCCCGTGACCGCCGCCAAGCCGCTGATCGGTGTGACCACCTCGCTCGAGCTCGCCGACGAGGAGGGCTGGGTCGGGCAGTACGCGCTCGTGCCCGAGGAGTACCTGCTCGCGGTGGCGGCCGCCGGCGGCGTGCCGATGCTGCTGCCGCCGCAGGAGTTCGACGACGCCACGATCGACCGGGTGCTCGGCGCGGTCGACGCGCTCGTGCTCTCCGGTGGTGTCGACGTCGATCCGGCGATCTACGGGGCCGAGAGGGATCCGCACACGGAGCCGTCACGGCCGCAGCGGGACGCGTGGGAGCGGACGCTCGTGCTCGCCGCGCTGGAGCGGGACATGCCCGTGCTCGCGATCTGCCGCGGCGTGCAGCTGCTCGACGTGGCGCTCGGCGGCTCCCTGCACCAGCACCTGCCGGCGCTCACGACGGTGAGTCACGGCCAGCGAGCCGAGCGTCTTCGTGCCCACCGCCGTGACGATCGACGCCGGGACGCTGCTCGGCGGGATCCTGCCGTCGATCCGTCCCGATCACGGTCCGCTGCCACCATCACCAGGCGCTCGACCGCGTGGCGGACGGGCTCGTGGTCGCCGCCGGAGCGTCGACGGGATCGTGGAGGCCGTCGAGTCCGACCGCGCACCGGTTCGCCGTCGGGGTGCAGTGGCATCCCGGAGCAGGACACCGACCTGCGGCTCCTCGAGGCGCTGGTGGCCGCCGCTTCCTGAGCGCTCGCGGCGCATCGGCGCCGCATGGAGCGCGCTTCGGGATCGTCCGGGCGGGCTGACGATACTGGGTTCCCGCGAGGCGAGGGGGCCGCAGAAGACGGCCGAGCCGAGGGAGACGCACGTGGACCTGTACAGCCTGTGGATCGACATCATCGGCATGACCTGGAGCCGGATCCTCTTCGACGTCGGGGTCGCGGTGGTGGTCGCGCTCGTCGCGTCGCTCGTGCTCGGGGCCGTGTTCCGCGCGGTCGCCCGCCGACGCGGGTGGCCGGACCGCAGCGTGCAGCGGCTCCGCTGGCCGTTCCGGGCGCTGCTCGTGGTGCTGCTCGCGTGGGCCGGCTTCGACGCGTCGCTGCTGCGGCTGCAGCGGGGCGCATGGGCCGAGGTGCTCGCGATCCTCGCGATCCTCGCCGGCGCCTGGTTCGCCGCGCGGGTGGTGTCGTTCCTCGTCGACATCGGCCTCGACCGCTACCGCATGGACGTCGCCGACAACCGGGCCGCCCGCCGGGTGCGCACGCAGATCCTCGTCATCCGCCGCCTGGCGGTCGCGGTCATCGTCGATCGTCGCGCTGGCCTCGATCCTGCTCACGTTCCCGCCCGCGCGCGCCGCCGGGGCGAGCCTGCTCGCCTCCGCCGGCATCGTGTCGATCATCGCCGGCGTCGCCGCACAGTCGACGCTCGGCAACGTGATCGCGGGCGTGCAGCTCGCGTTCTCCGGCGCGATCCGCGTCGACGACGTGGTCGTCGCCGACGGGCAGTGGGGCCGGATCGAGGAGATCACCCTCACCTACGTGGTCGTGCACGTGTGGGACGACCGGCGGCTGGTGCTGCCGTCGACCTGGTTCACCACCACGCCGTTCGAGAACTGGACCCGCACGTCGTCGCAGCTGATGCAGGCGGTCGAGTTCGACCTCGACTTCCGCGTGGACCCGCAGGCGATGCGCGAGGCGCTGCACGAGATCCTCGGGCGGACGAACCTCTGGGACGGCCGCACCGCGGTGCTCCAGGTGACGGACGCGATCGGCGGATACGTGCACGTGCGGATCCTGCTCGACCGCCGTCGACGCCGGGACCCTGTTCGACCTCCGCTGCTTCGTGCGGGAGGAGATGATCCGCTGGCTGCAGCGCACGTCGCCGGAGGCGCTGCCGCGGACGCGGCTCGTGCTGACGCGCGATCGGGACGGCGTCGGCCGAGGACCCCGGCACGGCGGGGGAGCGGCGGGACCGCGAGCTGTTCGGCGGCTCGGCCGAGGCGGACCGGCGGGCCGAAGAACTTCACCGGGCCGGTGCCGACGACCGTCCGGGAGTGAGGCGGGAGGGCCTCAGGCCTTCGTGCGCGCGCGCTTGATCGGCTTCGGGCCCGGTGGCCGGCTCCTCGGCGGCGCGCTGCTTCTTCTCCTCCTTGGTCTTCGGCTTCGGCTGGTCCACCTTCTGCGACTCGATACGGACCGTGCCGAGCGGCGACCAGGAAGCTGAGGATCCAGGACGCCCAGGTGAGGACGGTGCGCCAGTCCGCCGGCGACTTCCGCTGCTGCCGCAGCGCGCCGATGCCGGAGATCAGCGACGAGATGATGACGCCGTTGAAGAGGTACTTCCGCAGGGTGCCCATGATGCGAGGCTACTGGCCGTCCACCGATGGCCGTCTGGTCGTGCGCTGTGCGTCCGCGCCGCGCGATGCTGCTCCTCTCTTCGTGGGTTGCCACTTCCCGCCCTCGAGCGGGCGCTTCGAGGGCCAGAAGTGGCAACTGACGCAGAGGCCTCTCTGGTGGAGGCGCGAGTTGCCCTGGAACAGTGCTCGAGGGCCGATGGCGTCGCCACTGATCGGATCGGCTCGGGTCGGGTCGCTTCAAGCGGCCAGATCGGATCGGCTGGCCCATGCGAGGAGATGGGACATCGATCGGGGCTGACCGATTGTGCAGGATCTGACCGATCGTGCAGTACAGTGCCCGTCATGCCGTCCGGAGCCGCCCCGCTCATCGCCGCCGCGCTGCGCCAGTTCGCCGCCGTCGGCTTCGAGGGCGCCTCGCTGCAGCGGATCGCCGATGACGCCGGGCCTCTCGAAGTCGAGCGTGCTCTACCACTTCGCCAGCAAGGAGGCGCTGCTCGACGCCGCCGTCCGGCCGGCGATCGAGCCGCTGCGCGCCCTGATCGACTCCGCCGACCTCGAGAACCCTGTCGGCACCGAGGCGTTCCTCGCCCGGTTCGTCGACTTCCTCTTCGAGCATCGCCTCGAGGTCGTCGTCGTGGTCAACCACGGCAGCGCCCTCCGCGGCATCCCCGTGATCGACGAGGTGGACGGTCTCGTGCGCCGCGTCGAGGAGCTCCTCCGGCCCGAGCAGGGCTCCGAGCGGGACGCGATCCGCTTCGGCGTCGCCCTCGCCGGCACCGCCTTCATGCTCGTCGCCGCCGACCGGTGGGGCACCGAGCGCCTGCCGGACGACGTGCTCCGGCCGATGCTCCGGTCCGTGCTCGCGGAGCTCGTGCTCCCGGGCGCCACCGCCCAGCCCGCCTGACCGCCGCCTCATCCGCCCCCGCCCGACCACATCCGCGCGACGCCGCCGTCGCATCCGACACCCCTCGAGGACGGCACCGCACCATGACCGCGTTCCTGTACCGCCTGGGCCGCTTCGCGCACCGGCACCCGTGGCGCATCGTCGGCGCGTGGGTGGGGCTGCTGCTCGTGTTCGCCGTCGCCGGATTCGGGTTCGGCGGCAAGCTCGCCGACAGCTTCACGATCCCCGGGCACCGAGTCGCAGGCGGCGCTCGACCGCCTCGACGCGGTCTTCCCGCAGGCCGCCGGCGGCAGCGCGCAGGCGGTGCTCGTCGCTCCCGCAGGGCACCGGGTCGACGACCCGGCCGAGAAGGCCGCGATCGGCCGGATGGTCACCGCCATCACGAAGGTCCCCGGCGTCGAGAGCGCCGCGAGCCCCTTCAGCAAGTACTCCACCAAGGCGCTCTCGTCGAACCACCGGGCCGCGATCGTGGCCGTGCAGTTCCGCGCCGCCGACTCGAGCGTGACGGCGGCCACGAAGCAGCGGCTGAAGGACACCGGATCCATCGGCCGCGACGCGGGGATGCAGGTCGCCTTCAGCGGGCAGGCGTTCCAGCAGCAGTCCGTCGGCGTCAGCTACACCGAGGGCCTCGGCCTGCTGTTCGCCGGCGTCGTGCTCGTGGTCACGTTCGGCTCGCTGCTCGCCGCGGGGCTGCCGCTCGTCTCCGCGATCCTCGGCGTCGCGCTCTCCTACGCCGCGATCCGGATCATCGCGCTCTTCACCGACGTGTCGACGTCCGCGCCGACCCTCGCGCTCATGCTCGGACTCGCCGTCGGCATCGACTACGGCCTCTTCATCATCTCCCGGCACCGCGACCAGCTGGCGAGCGGGATGTCGGTGGAGGAGTCCGTGCCCGCGGCCGTCGCGACCGCCGGCACCGCCGTCGCGTTCGCCGGCACCACCGTGATCATCGCGCTGCTCGGCCTGCTGATCGTCGGCATCCCGTTCCTCTCGATCATGGGCGTCGGGCGCCGCGTTCGCGGTGCTCGTCGCCGTCTCCTCGTCCGTGACGCTGCTGCCGGCGCTGCTCGCGCTCGGCGGGCAGCGGTTCGTGCCGAAGTCCGGCAGCCGCGCCGCGCGTCGGGCCGAGGCGGCGGCCGCCGGCGAGGTGCACACCATGGGCGCACGCTGGGTCGCGATCGTCGCGAAGGTGCCGATCGTCGCCGTGGTGCTCGTCGTCGCGGTGCTCGGCGTGCTCGCCATCCCCGCCGCGAGCCTCGAGCTCAGCCTGCCGAACAACGGCAGCCAGCCCGTCGGCACCGACAGCCGCACCGCCTACGACCTCACGGCGAAGGAGTTCGGGCCCGGCCGCAACGGGCCGCTCGTGATCCTCGCCGACGTCACGCAGAACAACGACTTCATCCACGCCCTGGACGACATCAAGGCGCGGATCGCGAAGCTGCCCGACGTGGCGGCGGTCGGCACCCCGACGCCGAACCAGACGCTCGACTCCGCGATCGTGCAGGTCATCCCGAAGTCGGCGCCGGACTCGCCGAAGACGATCGCGCTCGTGCAGCGGATCCGCGCCCTCGAGCCGGCCTTCCAGCACGACTACAGGATCCCGATCTCGGTGACCGGGACGACCGCCGTGCAGATCGACATCTCGACCCGCCTCGGCAACGCCCTGCTGCCGTTCGTGCTCGTCGTGGTCGGCCTCTCCGTGCTGCTGCTGATGGCGGTGTTCCGCTCGCTCGTCGTGCCGCTGAAGGCCGCGGTCGGCTTCCTGCTCTCGCTCGCCGCGAGCGTGGGCGTCACGGTCGCGGTGTTCCAGTGGGGCTGGTTCGGTGCCCTCGGCACCCAGCCCGGGCCGCTGCTGTCGTTCCTGCCGATCCTCGTGATCGCGATCCTCTTCGGCCTCTCCATGGACTACGAGGTCTTCCTCGTCTCCGGCATGCGCGAGGCCTGGGTGCACACGGGCGACTACCGCGTCGCGGTGCGCCGCGGCTTCACCCACGGCGCCCGCGTGGTCACCGCGGCCGCGCTGATCATGGTGTTCGTCTTCGCCTCCTTCATCCCCGAGGGCGGCGGCACGATCAAGCCGATCGCCCTGTCCCTGGCCGCCGGCATCGTCTTCGACGCCTTCCTCGTGCGGATGACGCTCGTGCCGGCCGTGATGCTGCTGGTCGGCCGCGCCGGCTGGTACCTCCCGCGATGGATCGACCGGGTGCTGCCGTCCGTCGACATCGAGGGCGCGGGCCTCGCCGCCCGCCGTGAGCAGCTCGACTGGGCGGCCGGCCAGGAGGGCTGGCTGCTGTCGGCCGACCACCTCGTCGGGGCCGCGCCGTTCGACACCGCGCCGATCGACCTGCGCGTCGCCCGCGGCGGCGTCACGGCGCTCGCGGTGCCCGCGCCGCTGCGCCGCGGCGTGGTCGCCACGCTCACCGGCCACCTCGCGCCGGCGAGCGGCGCGCTGCAGATCGACGGGCATCCGGTGCCCTCCGAGGCCGCGGACGTGCGCCGGCTCGCCGCGCCGGTGCTCGACGACGGCACCGCCGCCGAGGTGTCGGTCGGCGAGCTCATCGCCGAGCGCCTCCGCGCCGCGCCGCGCCGCGCCCGCAGCGGATCCGTGCCGATCTGGCTCGAGCGCATCCGCGCCGCGGAGCCGGCCCTCGGCGCCGCCCGCGGGATGCTCGAGCCCCGCACCCCGCTCGGCGCGCTCGTCGCCGAGCAGCGCCTCGTCGTGCTCGCGGCCGCCGCCCTCGCAGGCGGCGCCGAGGTCGTCGTCCTCGACGTCGGCGACATCGGCCGGGAGGCCGAGCGCCGCCTCGCCGCCGCCCTGCCCGAGCTCACCGACGGCGGCGGCGCCGCCGTGCTCGTCACCACCGCAGCCGAGATCCCACTCGGCGCCCCCGTCTCCACGCGGAAGGTCCCCGCATCCCGATGAACCGCTCGTTCCGCAGCATCGCGCTGCTCGTCGTCGCCGCCGTCGTGCCGGCCCTCGTGCTCGGCGTCTTCGTCGGCGCGCTCGCCTCCGCCGACAAGGGGCACGCCACCGTGCCCGCCGCGGTCGTCGATCAGGACCGCCTCGTGCAGACCAAGGGCGCGGACGGGAAGACGACCGTCATCGCCGCCGGCCGCCTCGTCGTCACGCAGCTCACGAAGCCCGCATCCGCGTCCAGCGGCGCCGCCATCGACTGGCGGCTCTCCAACGCCCAGCAGGCGAAGGACCTCCTCGACTCCGGCGCCGTCTACGCGATCGTGACGATCCCGAAGGACTTCTCGAAGTCGCTGTCGTCGGTCTCGTCGACGAACCCGGACCAGGCGCGGATCACCATCCGGACCGACGACGCGCACGGCTACGTCGTGAGCCAGCTCGCCTCGTCACTCGGCACCTCGCTCACCGCGACCCTCGGCAGCACCATCGCCGAGGGCGTGATCAAGGGCCTCTACGGCGGCTTCGGCACGCTGCACGACCAGCTCGGCACTGCCGCGACGGGCGCCACGAAGCTCGGTGCGGGCACCGCCTCGCTCGCGAGCGGGCTCGGCAGGCTCGCGAGCGGCCAGGACGGCATCGCCTCCGGCGCCACCGGTCTCAGCAGCGGCGCCTCGAAGATCGCGTCGGGCACCGACTCGCTCGGGCAGGGCGCCTCGTCCCTGGCGATCGGGCTCGGCTCCGCCGCGTCCGGCGCCGATCAGTCCGCGGCCGGTGCGACGAACCTCGCAGGCGGCGTCGAAGAAGTACACGAACGGCGTCTCCTCCCTCGCGGCCGGGCTCGACTCCGCGGCGTCGAAGTCGACCGGGCTGCAGAAGCTGCCCGTCGGGGATGCGGGGCTACACGAAGGGCGTCAGCGAGGCGAACACGGCATCAAGGGGGTGCTCGCGGATCCGGCGCTCAACGCGACGGACAAGGCCGCGCTCACGAAGATCCAGCAGGGCCTGCAGGCGCTGAGCGACCAGAACACCGGACTGGTGGCCGGCGCCGACGGCGCGGCCGCGCTGCAGAGCGGCGTCACATCCGCCGCCTGCGGCGCCGACAAGCTGGCCGCGGGCGGCGCTCCGCTGGCCAGCGGGACCGCGGGGCTCGCCTCCGGGCTCGGCAGCCTGGCGTCCGGCCTGCACAGGAGCGCGAGCGGTGCGCAGGGCATCGCGTCCGGCGCCGCCTCGCTCGCCTCGGGCTCACGAGGGATCGCCTCCGGCGCGGACCAGCTGAGCACGGGCGCCGCCCAGATCGCCACGGGCATCCGGGCCAGCCAGGCCGGCGCCTCGAAGCTCGCTTCGGGCACCACCTCGCTCGGCACCGGACTCCAGAAGGCCGTCGACCAGATCCCCGACACCACGACCGCGCAGGCGACGCGGATCGCCCACGTCGTCGCGAACCCCGTGCAGGCCAGCTCGGTCCGGCAGCACGAGACCACGAGCATCGGCCAGATCGTCGCGGCCCTGATCCTGCCGGTCTCCCTCTGGATCGGCGCCTCCGCCGCCGTGCTGCTGTTCGGCGCCATCCGCCGCCGCCTGCTCGCCACCGGCATCGGCTCGGGCCGCCTCGTCGGTTCGGCGCTCGCACGGGGCGCCGTGCTGGCCGTCGCCCAGGCGGTGCTGCTCATCGTGCTGCTGCAGTCGACCCTCGCCCTCTCGTGGGACCGGGCTGCGCTCGCGCTGCTCGTCGCGATCGTGACGGGCGTCGCCTTCTTCGCGGTGCACCAGCTGCTCACGGCCCTGTTCGGCCGTGCCGGCACGGTGATCTCGATCGTGCT
Organism: uncultured Actinomycetota bacterium; assembly: GCA_963771645.1. Classification (GTDB taxonomy): domain Bacteria; phylum Actinomycetota; class Actinomycetes; order Actinomycetales; family Microbacteriaceae; genus Amnibacterium. Next base: position 26,003 of record CAVYUH010000015.1, read on the forward strand.
GCTCGGTGCGCAGCTCGTCGCGGTCGGCGGCCTCTACCCGATCGAGCTGGTGTCGGCGCCGTTCCAGGTGGTCAGCCCGTTCCTGCCGCTCACCGCCTCGGTGAGCGCGATGCAGGCCGTGATCACCGGCGCGAGCGGTGCCGCGATCGGTGGCGGCATCGCCACGCTCGCGCTCACCGCCGTGATCGCGTACGCCCTCACGGTGGCGGTCGTCGCCCGACGGCGCTCGTCGGTGGCGCTGTTCGCGCCGCCCGCGGTGCCGGCGCTCGGATGAGCGATCGAGGCGGCCGCCGTACCGTGGCCGGATGAGCGGACGCGTCCACACGAAGCGTCGGCCCGACGCGCCCGCCGGCTTCTTCGAGGCCGAGGCGGCCGGCCTCGCCTGGCTCGCGGATGCCGGCGGCGCGGCCGTCGTGCGGGTCGTCGCGGTCGAGCCGGGACGCATCGATCTCGAGGCGCTCGAGCTCACCAGGCCGACCGAGCAGCACGCCCGGAGCGTTCGGGGCGGCGCTCGCCGCGACCCACGACGCGGGTGCCGCCGCCTTCGGCGTGCCGCCCGAGGGCTACGACGGGCCCACCTTCCTCGGCAACCAGGAGCTGCCCACCCGGCCCGACGGCTGGGCGGAGTGGGGCGCCTTCTACGCCGAGGCGCGGGTGCTCCCGTACGCGCGCCGCGCCGCCGAGCGCGGGCACCTCGGCGGCGCGGACCTGCGCCTCGTCGAGCGGGCCTGCGAGCGGATCGCCGCCGGGGACCTCGACGACGACGAGCCGCCCGCCCGCATCCACGGCGACCTCTGGAACGGCAACCTGCAGTGGACGCCCGCCGGCGCGGTGCTCATCGACCCCGCCGCATCCGGCGGCCACCGGGAGACCGACCTCGCCATGCTCGCGCTCTTCGGCTGCCCCTTCCTGTCGGCGATCTACGCCGCCTACGACGCCGCGCATCCGCTGCGCCCCGGCTTCGAGGAGCGGATCCCGCTGCACCAGCTGCATCCGCTGGCCGTGCACGCCGCGAGCCACGGCGTCACCTACGCCGCCCCGCTCGTCTCGGCGGCGCAGAGCGTGCTCGACCTCCGCTGAGTCGCGGCCGATAGCCTGGACGCTCTGCGGAAGGGGTGCGGCATCGACGGGGATGATCAGCGGGACCGGTTCGATTTCGTCGTCGTCTCGAACCGGCTGCCGGTCGACCGCGAGATCGGGCACGACGGCACCGCGAGCTGGAAGCCCTCGCCGGGCGGGCTCGTGACCGCCCTCGAGCCCGTCATGCGGTCGAACGACGGCGCCTGGATCGGCTGGTCCGGCACCGCCGACGACGAGGTCGAGCCGTTCGAGACGGACGGCATGCACCTCGTGCCCGTGACGCTGTCCGAGGACGACGTGCAGGAGTACTACGAGGGCTTCTCGAACGACACGATCTGGCCGCTGTACCACGACGTGATCGCGCCGCCGAAGTACCAGCGCGACTGGTGGGACGCGTACGTGCGGGTGAACCGCCGCTTCGCGGACCGCGCCGCGTCGACCGCGGCCGAGGGCGGCACCGTCTGGGTGCAGGACTACCAGCTGCAGCTCGTGCCGCGGATGCTGCGCGAGCGCCGCGAGGACCTCACGATCGGCTTCTTCAACCACATCCCCTTCCCGGCATACGGCCTCTACTCCCAGCTGCCGTGGCGCTCGCAGATCATCGAGGGGCTGCTCGGCGCCGACCTCATCGGGTTCCAGCGGCGCGCCGACGCGGGCAACTTCCTCCGCGCCGTCCGCCGGCTGTTCCGCCTGCCGACCGTGCACAACCGGGTCGAGCTGCCGCCGCAGGGGGAGGGGCGCTGGCCGAACTCGGGCGGCTCGACGTCGCGGCTCGTCGTGGCCCGGCACTTCCCGATCTCGATCGACGCCCGCGCCTACATCGACCTCGCGCACCGCCCGGACGTGCGGGCGCGGGCGCAGCAGATCCGCCACGACCTCGGCGACCCGGGCACGATCATGCTCGGGGTCGACCGGCTCGACTACACGAAGGGCATCGGCCACCGCTTCGCGGCCTACGCCGAGCTGCTCGCCGAGGGCAAGCTCGACGTGAACGACACGGTGCTCGTGCAGATCGCGAGCCCGAGCCGCGAGCGCGTCGAGTCGTACAAGGCGCTCCGCGACGAGATCGAGCTGACGGTCGGCCGCGTGAACGGCGACTACGGCACCATCCGCCACAGCGCGATCAACTACCTGCACCACGGGTACCCGCGCGAGGAGATGGTGGCGCTGTTCCTCGCGGCGGACATCATGCTCGTCACCGCGCTCCGCGACGGGATGAACCTCGTCGCGAAGGAGTACGTCGCGAGCCGCGTCGACGACGACGGGGTGCTCGTGCTCAGCGAGTTCGCGGGCGCGGCCGACGAGCTGAAGCAGGCGCTGCTCGTCAACCCGCACGACATCGAGGGGCTCAAGCGGGCGGTGCTCGCCGCCGTGCACATGCCGCGCGGGGAGCGGCGACAGCGGATGCGGGCGCTGCGCACCCGCGTGATCGAGCACGACGTCGAGCGGTGGTCGCAGGACTTCCTCACGGCGCTCGCCCAGGCGCGGCCCTCCGAGAGCGCGGAGCAGCTCGCAGCGGCGAGTCGAGGACTAGCGGTGGCGGTCGACGACCGGGCGGCTCGGGCGAGCAGCGGGATCCCCGGCTCCCTCCGCGACGCGCTCGACGGAGCTGGCGACGACGGACGCGGCTGCTCGTCGCGCTCGACTTCGACGGCACCCTCGCACCCGAGGTGGACGACCCCGACGCCGCCCGGGCGCTGCCGGAGGCGCACGCCGCGGTCGAGCGGTTGGCCGCCCTGCCCGCGACGCGCGTCGCGCTCGTGTCCGGCCGGAGCGTCGCCGACCTCGAGCGGGTGTCGCGCTTCGGGGACGAGGTGCTGCTCGTCGGCTCGCACGGCATCGAGCTGCGCCTCGACGACCCCGACGACGTGCTCGCCCTCGAACGAGCAGGAGCAGGAGTCGATGGCGCGGCTCGAGCAGGTGCTCGAGCAGGTCGCCGACTCGCTGGACCAGGTGTGGCTCGAGCCGAAGCCCGCCGGCTACGCGCTGCACACCCGGCTCGCGACGGACCGGCGCAGCCGCGTCGCGCACCTCGTGGCCCGGTCGGAGGCGCAGGCCGAGATCGACGACCTGAAGGTGCGGCTCGGCAAGAACGTGATCGAGTTCTCCGTGCGCAGCACGACCAAGGGCGAGGCGGTCGAGCACCTGCGCCGGTACACGAAGGCCACCGCGGTGCTCTACGCCGGCGACGACGTGACGGACGAGGACGCCTTCGAGGCGCTCGGCCCCGGGGACCTCGGCCTGAAGAGCGGCAGCGGCCCGACGGCCGCGGACCACCGCGTCGCGGGCCCGGTCGAGGTGGCGGCGGCGCTCGCCCTCCTGGCCGACCTCCGCGCATCCCACTCGTGACCTGCCATCCGATGAGTTGCCACTCGTGGTGACTTCCTGGCGTGAGAAGTCGCCACAAGTGGCAACCCGCGTGGGCCGGGTCCTGGGTGTTGCCACTCGTGGTGACTTCCCGGCGCGGGAGGTCGCCACGAGTGGCAACCCGTCGGCTCAGCTCCGCGGATGAGCGACTCGAGCCTGCGGGCGGTCTTCGCCGGCGACCGGGGACGGCTGCTCGTCGGGCTGCTCTTCGCCGAGCTCGGCACCGCGATCCAGGCGGTGGCCGAGGCCGCTGTGCTGCCGCTCGCCTCGCACGAGCTGCACGGCGCCGCCCTCTACGGCGCCACCGTGGCGGGGCCGTCGCTCAGCGCCATCCTGTTCGCGATCCTCGGACCGGCGCTCACCCGCCGGCTCGGCCCGCGCGGCGTGCTGCTCTGGTCCACGCTCGTCTACCTCGCCGGGGTGCTGCTCGCCGTGCTCGCGCCGACGATGGCCTTCCTGCTCGCAGGCCGGGTGCTGCAGGGCGCCGCCGCCGGGCTGCTCGCCGCCTTCGGGCTGAACGCCGTCGGGGCGCTCTACGAGGACGCGGTCCGTGCCCGGGTCGTCGCGATCTTCTCCGTCGTCTGGCTGCTCCCGTCCGTGCTCGGGCCCGCGGTGAACGCGATCGTCGCGAGCCTCGCCGGCTGGCGCTGGGCGATGGCCTGGCCGGCGGTGCTCGTGATCGCGGCCCGCGTCGTGATCGGCCGCAGAGCCGGCCTCCTGCCGCGGCCGGAGCGGGGGGCCGCGACGCCGGTCGCCTCGGGCGTCGTCGTGCTCGCCGCCCTCGCGCTCGCGGCGGCGGCGCCCGGCCTCCCCGCCGCTGCCCGGGTGCCCGTCTGGGCGGCGGCGCTCGCCGTCGCGCTCGCCGCCGGGTACCTCGTCGTGCGGCGCCTCACCCGCGGGCACCGGTTGCGGATGCTCGGGATCGGGGTCTTCGCGGGCATCACGCTCGCCTACTTCGCGGGCGAGGCCCTGCTGCCGCTCGGCCTCATCGACGTCTCGGGGCTCGGCGTGACCGGGGCGAGCATCGCCTTCGCGGCCGGGGCTGCGAGCTGGTCGATCGCGGGGCTGCGGCCGGCGGGGGAGCGGATGCGCCCGGTCGTCGCCCGCATCGGCGCCGCCCTGATCACGGCGGCGGCGATCGCGCTCGCCGTCGTCACGTTCCTCGCGGTGCCCGGTCCTGCGGCGCTGGTCGTCGCGGTGCTCGCCTGGGGATCGGCGGGCGCCGGGATGGGGAGCAGCTGGCCCGTGCTCAGCGCCGAGGCGTTCGACGACGCGGATCCGGCCGAGGTGCCGGCGCTGTCCGCGGCCGTCGCCTTCGTGCAGTCGGCCGGCGTCGCGGCGGCGTCGCTGCTCGGCAGCGGGTTCTACTCGGTCACCGTGGCGACCCTGCCGGCTCCCGCCGCGGTGGGCGGCGGGTTCGTGCTCGCCGCCGGCGCCGGCCTCGTGACGCTCGCCGCGGCCGTCCTGCAGCACCGCGTCCGCAGCAGGGGGCGCGTCCTCGCGCCTCGGCCCGCGCTCCAGCCGCCCGGCTGAAGCGCGCTCAGCCCCGCAGCTGCTCGAGCAGGTCGGCGCCGTCGAGCGCGCCCGCGTACTCGGTCACCCGGCCACCGGCGATGCGGAAGAAGCCGAACTCGGCCCAGTTCACGTGCCGCCCGGTCGCCGGCAGGCCGAGGAACGCGCCCCGGTGCGTGCCCCGGGCCCGCAGGTGCGCCGCGATCCGGTCCTCCTCGACGACGAGGCGGATCCGCTTCCACTGCACGTCCGGGAACGCGGCGAGCAGCGCGGCCGTCTCCTCGAGCCAGGCATCCGCGCCGCGCGGCCGGCCCTGGCGGCGCACGTCGGGCGCGAGCAGCTCGCGCACCGCCTCGAGGTCGTGCCGGTTGCAGCGCGTCGAGGTAGTCGTCGAACCAGTAGCGCAGCTGATCCGGGCCCATCGACGCCATCCTCCCGTCCCGCATCCGACCGCCCGATGGCAGCCCGGCAGTCGGCGCGCACGGCGTGCGCCGGGCGCCCGGAACCGCCGCGGGGGCCCCGCCGGGCGGCCGGGGCGGGCGGGCGCGGCCGGTACGCTGAAAGCCATGTCGGATCAGCCCTCCTCCGCGCCCGTCGACGTCAAGCCCCGTTCCCGCGTCGTCACGGACGGCATCGAGGCCACGACCTCCCGCGGCATGCTCCGCGCGGTCGGCATGGGCGACGCCGACTGGGACAAGCCGCAGATCGGCATCGCCAGCTCCTGGAACGAGATCACCCCCTGCAACCTCTCGCTCGACCGCCTCGCGCAGGCGGCGAAGGAGGGCGTGCACTCCGGCGGCGGCTACCCGCTGCAGTTCGGCACGGTCAGCGTCTCCGACGGCATCTCGATGGGCCACGAGGGGATGCACTTCTCGCTCGTCTCCCGCGAGGTCATCGCCGACTCGGTCGAGACGGTCATGCAGGCCGAGCGCCTCGACGGCTCGGTGCTGCTCGCCGGCTGCGACAAGTCGCTGCCCGGCATGCTGATGGCCGCCGCGCGCCTCGACCTCGCGAGCGTCTTCGTCTACTCCGGCTCGATCGCGCCGGGCTGGGTGAAGCTCTCCGACGGCACGGAGAAGGACATCACGATCATCGACTCGTTCGAGGCGGTCGGCGCCGTGAAGGCCGGCCGGATGAGCGAGGAGGACGCGAAGCGCATCGAGTGCGCCTTCGCGCCGGGCGAGGGCTCCTGCGGCGGCATGTACACGGCCAACACGATGGCGTCGGTCGCCGAGGCGCTCGGGATGGCGCTGCCCGGCTCCGCCGCCCCGCCCTCGGCGGACCGCCGCCGCGACTACCTCGCGCACCGCTCCGGCGAGGCCGTCGTGAACCTGCTGCGGCTCGGCATCACGGCCCGCGACATCCTCACGAAGGAGGCGTTCGAGAACGCGATCGCCGTCGCCATGGCCTTCGGCGGCTCGACGAACGTCGTGCTGCACCTGCTCGCGATCGCGCACGAGGCGGAGGTCGAGCTGACCCTCGACGACTTCAACCGCATCGGCTCGAAGGTGCCGCACATCGGCGACCTGAAGCCGTTCGGCCGGTTCGTGATGAACGACGTCGACCGCGTCGGCGGCGTGCCCGTCGTGATGAAGGCGCTGCTCGACGCCGGGCTGCTGCACGGCGACGTGCTCACCGTCACCGGCAGGACGGTCGCGGAGAACCTCGCCGAGATGGACATCGCGCCGCTCGACGGCACCGTGCTGCGCACGCTCGACAACCCGATCCACGCCTCCGGCGGCCTCACGATCCTCACCGGGTCGCTGGCGCCCGAGGGCGCGGTCGTGAAGACCGCGGGCTTCGACGCCGCGGTGTTCGAGGGCCCCGCCCGGGTGTTCGAGCGCGAGCGCGGCGCGATGGACGCCCTCACGAACGGCGAGATCTCCGCCGGCGACGTGGTCGTCATCCGCTACGAGGGCCCGAAGGGCGGCCCGGGGATGCGCGAGATGCTCGCCATCACCGCCGCCATCAAGGGGGCCGGGCTCGGCAGGGATGTACTACTTGTTGACCGACGGCAGATTCTCGGGCGGCACAACCGGCCTGTGCATCGGCCACATCGCACCGGAGGCGGTGGACGCAGGTCCGATCGCCTTCGTGCGCGACGGTGACCCGATACGGGTCGACATCGCCGCCCGCACGCTCGACCTACTCGTCGACGAGGCAGAGCTCCAGGCCCGCCGAGCCGGCTGGGCGCCGCTGCCGCCCCGGTACACCCGTGGCGTGCTCGCGAAGTACTCCAAGCTCGTGCAGTCGGCCGCCGTCGGCGCCGTCACGGGCTGAAGCCTCGGATCGCACCTCCGTCACAAGGGAATCCCGATGTCCTCACCGATCCACCCCGCTGCCGTCCGCCGTGCGCGCGCCGCGCGCGCCGCCGGCGGTGACCAGCACGCCACCCGTGCCCCGAGCCCGAGCTGATCACCGGCGCGCGAGGCGGTCGTCCGCACGCTCGAGCTGCTCGGCGTCACCGACGTCTTCGGGCTGCCCGGCGGCGCGATCCTGCCGGTCTACGACCCGCTGCTGAGCGCGAAGACGCTCCGCCACATCCTCGTCCGCCACGAGCAGGGCGCCGGCCACGCGGCCGAGGGCTACGCCGCCGCGTCCGGCAGGGTCGGCGTCGCGATCGCGACCTCCGGCCCCGGCGCGACGAACCTCGTCACCGCGATCGCGGACGCCTACATGGACTCCGTGCCGCTGCTCGCGATCACCGGCCAGGTGTTCTCGACGCTGATGGGCACCGACGCGTTCCAGGAGGCGGACATCGTCGGCATCACCATGCCGATCACGAAGCACTCCTTCCTCGTGAAGAAGGCCGCGGACATCCCGCTCGCGATCGCCTCGGCGTACCACATCGCCTCGACCGGGCGGCCGGGCCCGGTGCTCGTCGACATCACGAAGGACGCGCAGCAGGACACCGCGCCGTTCGTCTGGCCGGTGAAGCTCGACCTGCCCGGCTACCGCCCGATCGCGAAGGTGCACGGCAAGCAGGTGCAGGCCGCGGCCCAGCTGCTCGCCGCGGCGAAGCGGCCGGTGCTGTACGTCGGCGGCGGCGTCGATCCGCGCCCAGGCGTCGGCGGAGCTGCGCGTGCTCGCGGACCTGACCGGCGCCCCGGTCGGTCACGACGCTGATGGCGCGCGGCGCGTTCCCGGACAGCCACCCGTCGAACCTCGGCATGCCGGGCATGCACGGCACCGTCCCCGCGGTGCTCGCGCTGCAGGAGTCCGACCTGCTCGTCGCCGATCGGCGCGCGCTTCGACGACCGCGTGACCGGCAAGGCCTCGCTGTTCGCGCCGGACGCGAAGGTCGTGCACATCGACATCGACCCGGCGGAGATCGGCAAGATCCGCTACGCCGAGGTGCCGATCGTCGGCGACGCGAAGGAGGTGCTCGGCGACCTCGCCGCCGCCTTCCGGCGAGCTCGGCGCGCAGCCGGCCGACGCCTACGCGGCCTGGTGGGAGCGGCTGCGCGACCTGCAGGCGGAGTTCCCGCTCGGCTACGCGCCGACCACCGACGGGCTGCTGTCGCCGCAGCACGTCATCACGCGCATCGGCGAGCTCTCGGGCCCGGAGGCGGTCTACGCCTCCGGCGTCGGCCAGCACCAGATGTGGGCGGCGCAGTTCATCAAGTACGAGCGGCCGAACGCGTGGCTGAACTCCGGCGGCGCCGGGACGATGGGCTACGGCGTGCCCGCCGCGATGGGCGCGAAGGTCGCGCAGCCCGACCGCGTGGTCTGGGCGATCGACGGCGACGGCTGCTTCCAGATGACGAACCAGGAGCTCGCGACCTGCGTCATCAACGAGATCCCGATCAAGGTCGCGATCATCAACAACTCGTCGCTCGGCATGGTGCGCCAGTGGCAGACCCTGTTCTACGACGGCCGCTACTCCAACACCCACCTGAACACCGGTCACGGCACGACGCGCGTCCCCGACTTCGTGAAGCTCGCGGAGGCGTACGGCGCGCTCGGCATCCGGGTGGAGCGCGAGGACGAGGTCGACGCGGCGATCCGGCTCGCGCTCGAGACGAACGACCGGCCGGTCGTCATCGACTTCGTCGTGTCCGCCGACGCGATGGTGTGGCCGATGGTGCCGCAGGGCGTCAGCAACTCCTGCGTGCAGTACGCCCGCGACCACGCGCCGTCGTGGGACGGGGACGAGACGCCCGACGGCAAGGACGCGGACCTCGCGCTGCCGATCGCC
>CAVYUH010000016.1:0-87584 GCA_963771645.1 uncultured Actinomycetota bacterium
CTGCGCCCGAGCGGGGTGTCCGCGACGGCCGCGGCACGGAACGCCGGCGATGCGTCCGCCATGAGCGGGGTCTCGATGAGCCCGGGGAAGATCGCGTTCACCCGGATGCCCGCCTCCCCGAACTCGAGCGCGGCGACGCGGGAGAGGCCGCGGAGCGCCCACTTGCTGGCGGTGTAGGGCGCGGCGACGTGGCCGGAGAGGCCGGCGATCGAGACGACGTTCACGATCGAGGCGCCAGGCACCATCAGCGGGCGCAGCGTCTGCATCCCGAGCAGCGGACCGGTCACGTTGACCGCGAGCGCCCGGTTCCAGGCGTCGAGCTCGACGTGCGGCAGCCGCTGCCGGGAGGCGATCCCGGCGTTGTTCACCAACCCGTCGAGGTGTTCGTCGCGCTCCCGGATCGCCGCGGCGAGCGACGACCACGCCTCCGGATCGGTGACGTCGAGGTGGAACGTCCGGACGTGCTCCGCGGCGAGGGAGTCGAGCTCGTCGGTGAGGACGTCGGTGGCCCAGACGATCGCGCCCTCGGCGACCGCGGCCAGCACATCCGCGCGGCCCATGCCCCGCGCGGCACCCGTGACGACGACGACGCGTCCCTCGAGGCGGCCGCTCATCGCGGATCCCGCCGGCGCGCGCCGCTCCTGCGTCTCCGCATCCGGCCTCCTCGTCATCGAGTGCTCCGCAGCATAACGCCGACCGATGAGCGTGACGCTGATCTGTCGGGAATCGACCGATATCGAAGCCTGCGATCCGCGGAGCCACGGGGAAGAACCGTCACCGGACGCCCATCCATGGGACTGATGCGCGGATCACCGATCGGTACTTCCCGGCGCCTCGGGGCGGTGTCAGCATTCCTCGCACACGGGCCTGCCCGTGCCCGCATCAGACGAAGGAGTTCGATGACGAACGACGTCCTCACCCAGACCCCGACGGTGGAGCACGACGCCGTCGTCAACCCCCACACCGGCAAGCCGGCCACCGCGTGGCAGGGCTCGCTGCTGCTCGCCGGCAGCTGCCTCCCGGTCCTCGGCGCGGTGCTGCTGTCCCCGCTGCTGCCCTCGATGACGAAGGACTTCGCCTCGACGCCGGGATCCGCGGCGCTCGTCCCCCTCGTGCTCACCGTCCCGGCGCTGTTCATCGCGATCCTGTCGCCGTTCGCGGGCGCCATCATCGACAAGCTCGGCCGCAAGCGCGTGCTGATCGTCGCGCTGCTGCTCTACGCCCTGCTCGGCACGGCGCCGGTCTGGGTGGGGCCGCTCGGCGGCATCCTCGCCACCCGGGTGGGCGTCGGCATCGTCGAGGCGTTCATCATGACCGCCTGCACCACGTTGCTCGCCGACTACTTCGTCGGCCGCCGGCGGGACAAGTACTTCGGCCTGCAGGCCACCGTCACCGCCCTCGCCGCCACCGCGTTCTTCGGGATCGGCGGCGGCCTCGGCGCGCTCGGCTGGCGCACCCCGTTCTGGCTCTACCTCGTCAGCATCGTGCTCGCGGTGCTCATGGCGGTCGCCATCTGGCCGACCCGGCAGGCCGGCGACGGCAGCGAGCGCGCTGTCGCGAAGCTGCCGCCGCTGAACCGGGGCCTCGTCCTCGTCCCCGGCCTCGTGAGCATCGCCGGCGGGATGATCTTCTACACGCCGATCGTCGAGCTGCCGTACCTGATCGTCGGCCACGGCGTCTCCTCGACGGCCGCGATCGGCGGCATCGCGGCGCTCGCCTCGCTCGCCACTGCGATCGGGGCGTTCTCCTTCCGCTGGATCGCCCGCTACGGCGCCGGCGTGCTGCTCCCCGTCGCGCTCGGCCTCGCCGGCGTGGGTCTCGCGATCGCGGGCCTCTCGCCGAACCTGCCGGTGCTCGTGCTCGGAGCCGTCGTCGCGAGCCTCGGCACCGGGATCCTGCTGCCGACCCTGATCACCTGGGCGATCTCGCGGCTCACCTATGACCAGCGCGGCCGTGGCACGGGCGTCTTCACCTCGGCGATCTTCCTCGGCGAGTTCCTCTGCCCGCTGCTCGTGCTCGCGCTGACCGGCGCGACCGGGACGCTGCCGGGGGCCATCGCGATCGTGGCCGTGCTCGCGCTCGTCCTCGGCGTGGGCTCGTTCCTCGGCTTCCGCCGCAGCGCTGCGGTTCCGGCGTGAGCAGGACCTTCGAGCTGCGCACCTCCACGCTCCGCCGATGACGGCTCCGGGCCGGCTCTTCTCGATGTCGGGCACGGTCGCGCTCGTCACCGGCGCGACCAGCGGCATAGGGCTCGCCACGGCGGCCCTGCTCGCCGGTGCCGGCGCCCGCACGGTGCTCACCGGGCTCGCAGCGCAGGATCCGGCGGGCCTCGCCGAGCGGATGGCCGCGACCGGGCTCCCGGTGACCGGGGCGGTGCTCGACGCCACCGACGAGGCGGCGATCACCGACCACGTCGAGTCCGTGCTGGCCACCGAGGGGCGGATCGACACCGTCGTGTGCAGCGCGGGCGCCGCCCTGGACACCGGCCGGCACACCACGACCACCGATGAGCAGCTCGATGCGATGTTCGACCTCCACGTGCGGGGCGTGCTGCGGCTCGCGAACGCGGCGATCCCCGCGATGGCCGAGCGCGGAGGCGGCGCGTTCGTGGTCCTGTCGAGCATCGCCGGCCTGCGCGGCAACCGGCTGCTCGGCGGCTACGGCGTGACGAAGGCCGCGAACGCGCAGCTCGTCCGCAACCTGGCGGTCCAGTGGGGCGCGGCGAACGTCCGCGTCAACGCGATCTCCCCCGGGGTGATCGCGACCGACTTCGCCCGCCCGATCACCGAGGAGCCCGGCATCGCCGCGGCGCGCCTCGCGAAGACGCCGCTGGGCCGGTTCGGAACCGCGGACGAGGTCGCCGGAGCGGTCCTCTGGCTCGCGTCGCCCGCCGGCGCCTTCGTCACGGGACAGAACATCGTGATCGACGGCGGGACGCTGATCGGCGACTGAGCCCTGCTCGGCGGGGTCAGGGGCTGGGCGGCAGCAGGGAGTCCCACATCCCGCGGACGACGGGCGTGGGTTGATGGATCTCCACCGGATGCGCGAACAGTCGACCGCCGCCGAACCAGTCCGCGACCGCTCCCCCGACCGACGTGGTGAGCAGGGCGCAGCCGTTCGACGCCATGTGGCGGCCCTCCGCCGCGAGGTCGTCCGTCCACCACGAGACGTGGCTGACCGAGCCGGGCGAGACGCCGAGCGCCGCCCGCAGCTCCGGCGGCTGCACGTCGTGCACCTGGTTCAGCTCGAGCAGGACCGGGCCCCACGCGGCGAAGGCCGCCGAGTGGTCGAGCACGGCCGGCTTCCCCTGGAAGCCGGAAGTCGCCGAGCGGCACGTGCTCGATGACGCGGAACGGCCCGACCCCGAGCAGCGACTCTGCATCCGCCATCGCGGCCGTGAGGTCGTCGGTCCAGTACGCGATGTGGTGCAGGCCCCGCTTCGGCGCGTCAGGCATCCGTCACCACGACCTCCTCCTTCGTCGCCAGCACCCAGCGGAACATGTTGTGCATCGCGACCGCCCCAGCGGGGTCGGTGAACGGAGCGAGTGCGGCGCGGATCGCCGCAGCCACAGCATCGGCGCCGGCGTCCTCGACCGCCCGGGTGCCGCCAGCCGATCCCATCAGCCCGCGCACCGCGTCGTCCTGGCTCCGGTAGGCCCAGACGCACTCGACCTCGCCGCCGTCCGCGAGCGCGAGGCCGCCGGCCCGCAGCGCCCGGGCGAGGTTGTCGCCCTCCGACAGCGCGTAGGGCGCGTGGTCGCCGGCGCGGGCCGGCGGGCTGAGCCGCGACATCGCATGATGCACGACCGTGGATTCCGCGCGCTCGGGCTCGGCGAAGAGCCCCACTCCGAGCCGGCCGCCGGGCTTCAGCACGCGGGCGGCCTCGGCGATCGCCGCGACGGGGTCCGCGGCGAACTGGAAGGCGTTGACCCCGGTCACCGCGTCGAAGGAGGCGTCCGGGAAGGGCAGCCGCTGCAGGTCGGCGACATGGAGCTCGACCTCCGGCACGAGCCGGTCGGCCACCGCGAGCAGCGCGGGCGCGATGTCGAGCCCGACGACCTCGGCGCCTCGGTCGTGTGCAAAGGCTGGCAGCAGGCCGGTGCCGCAGCCGAGGTCGAGCAGGCGCGTGCCCGGGCCGGCGCCGACGGCGTCGAGCACGGCCAGGAAGAGGGGCCGGGTGTGCGGCTCGCTGAACGCGGCCCAGCCCTCCGGATCCGCGCTCCAGAGCCGCCGCTGCACCGCGGCCGACCCGGAGATCGAGCCGCCCAGGTCGTCGATCACCGTCATCGCTCCATCTCCCCGGATGTCGCCGGAGCGCCGACCGCGGACGACCGGTCCAGCAGCTCGATGAGGTTGCCCTCGGGGTCGCTGACGAAGCTGAACCGGACGCCGGGCTCCGGCGCGTCCCCGGGTGGCTGCCGCTCCGTCGCTCCGGCCGCGAGCAGCCGCGCGTGCCAGGCGTCGGTGTCGTCGACCCGCAGGCAGACGTGGCCGTAGCCGCGCGTGAGAAGCGCCTGCTGCGGGTCCTCCGCACGGAGGCCGCCATCGGATCCCTGCCGTTCGAGCAGCTCGATCGCGTGCCCGTCCTCCGAGACCAGGAAGGCCCCGCGGAGGCCGAGCGGCGCCACGGTGAAGGGCGCTGCCATCCGCCACCCGAGGGCCTGCGCGTACCAGCGCAGGGCCGCGTCGAGGTCCCCGACGCTCAGCCCCACGTGATCGAGCGCCGCGCGGGCGCCTGCCTGCCCGCTCATCCGAGCACGCTCTGGCCGCCGTCGACCACCAGGTTCACGCCGGTGATCCACGATGCCTCGTCGGAGGCGAGGAACAGCGCGGCGTTCACGACGTCCGCCGGCTGCCCGACGCGCTGGAGCGGGATGCGGGCGATGTTGTCCTGGAACGCCTGCGGGCCCGACTCGACCAGCCACGCGGTCTGCGGCGTCACCGTGAAGCCGGGGCTGACCGCGACGGCGCGGATCCCGTGGCGGCCGCCTTCGGCCGCGAGCTGCTGGGTGAGCGAGATCACGCCGCCCTTCGCCGTGCCATGGGCGTTCTGCGGCATGAACTCGACTCCGCGGATCCCGGCGATCGATCCGACGTTGAGGACGACTCCGGAGCCCCTGGCCTGGAAGTGCGGCCAGATCGCCTTCGTCGCGTAGAAGACGAGGTCGAGCTCGTTGCGCATCGTGTGGTCCCAGTCCGCGACGCTCAGCTCCTCGACCGCGCCGAAGCGCGGCGACGAGGCGTTGTTGTAGAGGATGTCCGCCGACCCGTGGACGGCGATCGCCGCCTCCACCCAGGCCGCTGCCGCCGCGGCGTCGCCGAGGTCGACGGGCGCGAAGACCGTCATCGTTCCGCCGGCCTCCTCGACGAGCCGCGCGGTCCCGGCTGGCGGTCGCCGCGTCCATGTCGCAGCCGATCACCCGCGCGCCCTCGGCGGAGAAGCGGAGGGCCGCCGCGCGCCCCATGCCGCCGCCGATGCCGGTGATCAGGGCGACCTTGCCGTCCAATCGGCCCATCAGCGCGCCACCTCCCAGTGGTTCCGGTTCACCGTCGCAGGCTCGGCGGCGAGGTAGCGGACGAACCGCCCCTCCGGATCCCGGTCGTCGATCACCCGCTGCAGCCGCTCCCACTGCGCGTCGCCGAGGACCCGCAGCTGCCGGCTCGTCATGTCGCTGTCCCCGAGGTACTGCCCGACGGTGACGGGCTGCGCCGCGCGCCACGCGTCCGCCAGCCATCCGCGGATCGGCTCGTCCTCGTCCGCGCCGCCGGCGATGCAGTAGCTGGCGACGTACGCGTCGGTCTGCAGGGAGAACGCCATGTCGGGCAGGGGCCGGAGCGGCGCCATGCTGAACCAGATCGTGAACGAGGCCGGGGTGGGCAGGTCGACGAAGAGCGGCCGGAGCGCGGCGGCGATCTCCGACGGTTCACCGTCGACCCAGGCGTTGTCGACGACGTAACGGGCGTGCTCGGGGTTGGCCCGCACCTGATCGGCGCGCTGCGCGTCGAGCGTCGTCGGTGCCGCGTCGACGACCGCGAGCGCACGGTCGAGCACGGGACTCGTGCGGAACGGCGCGAGGGCGGCGTCGGCCTCGTCCTGGTCGGCCGTGAAGGCGAGCGCGGAGACGAGGAAGACCCGTTCGGGCGAGGCATCCGCGGCACCGGGCGGCGTCATGCTCACCGCGACGATCTCGACCGTCGGGGCCACATCGGCATGGATCGTGTACAGCCAGGCGATGACCTCCTCGAAGAGGCGGACCGGGTACACCTGGACGGTCGACGCGAGGAAGCGGTGCAGCGCGCGCGTGCGGAGGTGGAACCGCGTCACGACGCCCGGGAACGTGGGTCCGGCGCCGCGGGCCGCCCAGTAGAGATCCGGATGCGAGTCCTCGTCGGCCCGCACCAGCTCGCCGTCGGCGGTGACGACCTCGACGGCGGCGACCTGCTCGGCGGCCCAGCCCCAGCCGCGGGCGTTCCAGCCCTGGCCGCCCTGCAGCAGGAAGCCGCCGATGCCGACGCTCGGGCAGTGGCCGCCGCCGAAGAAGCGGCCGCGCTCCTCGAGGAACGGGCTCAGCTCGTCGCCGCCCTGCACCGCGGGCCCAGCGGAGACGATCCCCGTCTCCTCGTCGTAGCGGATGCCGTTCAGGGCCGCCAGATCGATCAGGAGGGTGCCGTTCCGGAGACTCCATGCCGCCCAGCTGTGGCCGCCGGACCGGACGGCGACCTGCCATCCGCGCTCCGCCGCGTACCGCACGCCGGCCTGCACGTCCGCCTCGTCCGCGGCGAGCAGCACCGCCTCCGGCCGGCGGTCCGCCGGACGCCGGCCGTTGAAGACGCGGCCCACGGCGGCCTGCTCGAACCCGGGCTCGCCCCGCTCGACGTAGCGACCGGCGAAGGACGGCCTCATCCGCGCTCCGGCATCACGCGCGGGTCCCAGGCGAGGTACTCGGCCTTGCGACGGTCGATCTCGGCGCGGTGGGGCGCATGCCGGGCGGCCGTCTCCTGCACCTCCTGGAAGTGGGCGCGCTTCTCCGACAGGGCGATCACCGACTGCGCGAGCCCTTCCTCGGAGAACTCGACGCGGAAGGAGCCGGCCTCGGTGCGGAGGGTGCCGCCCGCTCCGCAGGCGGCGCACTCGACCGCGTCTCCGCCGCGGAACGCGAACACGGACAGGTGGCAGACCGGGCACAGGCCGGGCTCGCCCCGGTACTCGGCCTCATCGAACGGGCGGCCGAGCTGCTCGCCGACGTTCCTGCCGAGCCGGGCCGCCCGTGCGAGCGCGTCCGGGTCGAGCACGATCGACGAGGGGCTGCCCGCGCCGGCGAACTCCGCCTGATCGACGACCGCGATCTGGGCGGATGCGGTCAGGGTGTGCATGAGCGGCAGCGCCAGGGTCTTCCAGTACGTCGGCAGGGAACCGCCGACGGCGAGGAAGCCGGCCACCCGGGGCTTCAGCACCCGCTCGTCGATCGGGAAGTCGACCGCGATCTCCGCGCCCTCGGCGCGCATCCGGAGCAGCTCGGCGGTGAAGGCGACGTCGGCCTGCGGGCCGGAGATCTTGTCACCGAGCAGCCGCAGGACGCCGGGCAGCGTCCGCGAGTAGATGGGGCTGGCGACGATGATCCCGTCGCTCTCCATCAGGTGATCCCAGAACCACTGCGCGTCGTCGCGACCTGCGCCCGGCCCCGTGGCGAGCTCGAGGTCGCCGATCCGGACGAGCTCCGGTGTCGCCCCCGCCTCCTGCGCGGCACGCAGCGCCTCCTTCAGGAGGATCTCCGCGCTGCCACCGGCGTTGCCCGCCGACAGTCCCAGGACCTTCATGCCTGCTCCTCTCCCCGCTGCGTCGTCACGCCGTGACCGTCCAGCTCGCCTCGATGCCGTGGACCAGCGCGACCATCGCCGCGTTCAGCGGCGCGTCGAGGCCGGCCTCCCTGGCCGCCGCCACGATGCCGCCGTTCAGCACGTCGACCTCGGTGGCCCGGCGGGCCGCGACGTCCTGCAGCATGCTCGCGCGGTGCCCGAAGGCCCGGGCCACGGCGTCGTCGATCATCGCCTCGGGGTCGGCGTCGAGCGCGATGCCCAGCGCGTCAGCGACGCGGCGCCCCTCCTCGATCAGCCGGCTCGCGAGTCGCGCGGACCGCCGGATCCGTCCCGATCGGCCCGATGGGCAGTCCGGTGACGGCGCCGAGCGCGTTCGTGCCGACGTTGAAGAGCAGCTTCGTCCACTGCGCACCGCGGGCGTCGGGCAGCCCTGCCGCGGTCATCCCGCCGCGCTCGAGCAGCTCGGCGAGCAGCGTCACCTCGGCCATCCGGGCGGGCTTCGGCTCGAACGGGCCGAGCCACGTGCCGCCGGTCGCGTCGTACCGCACGACGCCGGGAGCCGTGATCGCGCCCGCGGCGAGGGTCGTGCCGCGGATCACCCGCGGTGCGACCTCGGCGATCCGCTCCTCGTTGCCGAGGCCGTTCTGCACGCTCGCCACGGCGCGCGTCCCGGAAGATCCGCCGCCGTCGCCGCGATCGCCACGTCGGTGTACGCCGACTTCACCGCGACGATGCCGAGGTCGCAGGGCGGGATGCGGGACGGGTCGGTGCTGGCGCGCACCTCGGCGCGGAAGTCGGCCGCGCCGGTGATCCGCAGGCCGTCGGCGTTGATCGCGTCCACGTGCGCGGGCGAGACGTCGTAGGCCCAGACCTCGACGTCGGGCAGGCGCCCGAGGTGCGCGGCGAACAGGCTGCCGATCGCGCCGGTGCCGACGATGCAGACGCGGACGTGGGCGCCGTCACGCCGTGGCCTCGAGCGCGGCGGCGGCGATCTCGGCCGCGAGAGCCGGATCCACGCCGGCGACGCCGAGGCCGCCGACCACGCGCCCGCGCGCACGACGGGGACGCCGCCGGCGATCGTCGCGGTCGCGTAGGGCAGCAGCCGGTCGAGCATCGCCTGCGGGACGCGCCCGGCGACCTCCTCGCTCGGCAGCTCGAACGTCGCGGCCGTCGCGGCGAGCGCCGGCGCGAGGAACCCGGCGGCGGTGGCCGAGCCGTCCATGCCGTCCTGCTGGATCGGGTCGCCCCGGCGGTCCACGACCGCGACGGCGACGAGGGCGCCGCGACGCTCGGCCTCCGCCATCACGGCGTCGGCGAGCCGGATGGCCTGCGCCAGCTCCTGCTGGCTGCGCCGCGCGCGGCGCCTCGGCCATGCCCATGCCCGTCGGGGCATCCTCCGGGAAGGGGCCGAAGCTGCGCGCCCAGCGCTCGACGTCGTCACCGTGCTGCCCGACGTAGGGCAGGCGGAGCGCGTAGTGGATGAGCAGGTCCTCGGGGTTCGCGGGCCGGCCGTCGGCGATCATCCGCTCCTGCTCGACGCCCTGCGGGAAGAACGGGCTGACTGTGGCGCCGGAGGCCGCGATGCCGCCGATCACCTCGTCGCCGTCGAAGATCGGCATGCCGCCGGCGCCGGGGAACGCCGCCTCGGGCGAGCACAGCACGAAGCCCTTCTCCACCGGCGCGGAGACGAAGTTCATCCGCTGCAGGTGCTCGGCGCTCGGGATCTGCTGCGTCGCGGAGATCCAGGCCTTCGACCGCGCCCGGGCCATGCCGCCGGCGCCGCCGCGGTCCATCCGCGAGGTCGAGACGAGTGCGCCGGTCCCGCCGACGACCGCGATGCCGCCGCGGAGGCCGAGCTGCTCGGCCTTGTCGATGGCGCGGGCGACGAGCGCGCGCGCCTCGGCGAGCGGGATGTCACGGGTTTCGGGCACCGGTCTCCTCCTTCACTGCGACCGCCGGGTCGGCGGCGGCGGTCGTCGTCACCGCCGGTTCGACCCCGGCGTACAGGGGCGCAGGGGCCGCGCCGCCGAACCAGCGGACCGGCAGGACGCGGTCACGCAGGCGCGCGACCCGGAGCGCCAGGCCCTTCTCCCCCGCGAGCTCGGCGGCGACGCCGTTCTGGTTCTGGATGGCGGTGAACGCGAGCGCGACGCCCGCCACGATCTGCTGGTACTGGCCGATGTGCAGCCAGGCGTCGAGGAACGAGACGAAGAGGCCGTCCGACGCGAACATGAGCCCCGCGATCACCGCGCCCGCGATGCGACCGATGCCCGCGACGTAGGCGATCGCGAGCACGGTGAGCGAGGTGAACGTCGCGAACGACGCGCTCGAGACGGTGCCCTGGTCGTAGGCGAGGAGGCTGCCGGCGAGCCCGGCGATGAAGGAGGAGAGGGCGAAGGCGAACAGCTTCATCCGCGCGACGTCGACCCCGACGAACGCGGCGGCGCGCTCGTTCGAGCGGATCGCCACGAGCACCCGCCCCGTGGAGCTGGTGCGCAGGCGGGCGACGCCGTACCCGACGAGCACGACCACGACGAGGACCACGACGCCGAAGATCACGCGCGGGTAGTCGTGGCCCTGCGCGATGCCGAGGTCGATGCCGAAGAAGGTCGGCGAGCGCGATCGTGCGGCCGCCGAGGCCGCCGCTGAAGGCGGCGTTGCTGAAGACGAGGGCGTCCATGGCGGCCGCCACGGCGAGCGTCACGACCGCGAGGCTCACGCCGCGGACGCGGAGCGCGGGCAGGCCGATCAGCACGCCGAGCGGCACGGCCGTGAGCGCGGCGAGCAGCGCCGGGATCGGGAACGGCAGCCCGGCGGCGGCGCCCAGCTGCGAGAGCACGAAGGCGGAGAACCCGACGAACGACATCTGGGCGAGCGACACCTGCCCCACGAAGCCCGTGAGCAGCACCAGGGAGAGGCAGATGCAGGTGGTGATGAGGGACGAGATGAACGCGGCCCGGAAGGAGCCCTGGAGCGCGACCAGCACGATCAGGCCGACCACGAGGCAGAGGATGCTCGTCGCGAGCGGCCGGGTCGGCCGCCCGAGCGAGGGGTTCTTCATGGTGCCCGGGATCGCCGCGCACGCCGAGGCGCCGGGCGCTCACCGTCATCGCGATGAGGATGAGGAGGAAGGGCACGCCGTCGCCGAGCCCCTGGCGCGGCAGCCAGGGCACCTGCGACTGCAGCAGGATGACCTCGGACTGGAAGACGCCGAGGGCGATGCCGGCGCCGGCCGTCCAGGGGAAGGACGCGAAGCGCCCGACGAGGGCCGCGCCGAGCGCCGGGACGATGAAGAGCGTGTACGAGGTCGGGTCGAGCGACGAGATCGGCGTGATGAGGACGCCGGACAGCGCGGCGAAGGCGCTGCCGAGCACCCAGTTCCAGGTGGCGATGCCGGTCGGGGAGATGCCGATCAGGGCCGCGCCGGTCTCGTTCTCCGCGCTCGCCCTGCGTCGCCAGTCCGAACCGGGTGAAGCGGTACAGCGCGAGGAGCCCGAGCGCGGCGACCACCACGATCCCGAGCAGGACGAGCCGGTCCGACGGGAACGCGACCCCCGCGATCCGGATCGGGGTGCTCGGCAGCACCGGGCCGGTCGCGAGCGACGTGGTGCCGAAGTTCAGCACCGCGATCGCCTCGAGGCCGAGCATGACGCCGACGGACGCGCAGACCTTCGTCAGCGGCGCGGCGCGCAGCAGCGGCCGGTAGACGACGAGGAAGAGCACGTAGCCGAGCAGGGTGCCGTAGACGAGGGTGATCGCGAGCGCCGGCAGCACGTCGATGCCGGCGCTCGCGATCTGGATCTCATGGGGCAGGACGATCCAGGGCAGCTCGAGCCGCCCGTTGGACCGCAGGTTGACGAAGACGTAGGCGCTGTACATCGCCACCGCGGCGTGCGCGAAGTCGATGACCTGGGTCGCGCGGTACTTCAGCACCAGCCCGAGGCCGAGCAGGGCGTACACCCCGCCGGCCCCGAGGCCGAGCAGCAGGAAGAGCAGAACCAGGTTCACGTGGACGTCCTCGGTCGGTCAGCGCCGGGTCACTTGGCGGGCTTGTAGTAGCTGCCGGCGGTCTCCCACTGCGCGACGACCACGGGCTTGCCGCCCTTCAGCTGGCGGATCTGCTGGTAGGCGTTGCAGACGGCGGTGGCCCCCGCGATCGCCTTGCCGTCGCAGGTGTACGGGTGCCCCATGAAGTTCGCGTGGTCGCTCCCGCTGCGGAACGCGGCGAGGATCTTGGCCTTCGTGAGGTCCGCGGTCGAGAACGACGCGAGCGCGCTCTGCACGTTCATCACCGACTGGAAGCCGATGGTGGCGAGCGAGTCGAGGGCGATGTCGGCGGGCGCGTACTTCTTGAGGGCCGCCTGGTAGACCTGCGCGTCCTTGTCGGTGGAGAACGGGTCGAGCACCGGCGCCGCGAAGTAGAGGCCCTCGGAGCCGCCGTTGGAGCCCTGGATCGCCTTCGGCGAGGTGCAGGGGTCGATGCCCGCGATCTTGCCCGTGTAGCCGAGCTGCTTCAGCGAGGACAGCACGTTCGGGCACGCGGCGGGCGTGTCCACGTAGACGAGGTCCGGCGAGGCGCTCGTCGCCGTGGCGACGGCGGACGAGACGTCGGAGGAGGTCGGCGGCACGGCGATCTTCGTGATCTTGGTGATGCCGGCGGCCGTCATCGTCGGCACGATGGTGCCGAGCGCGCTGGCGGTGCCCTGGGTGTCCGACGTGTAGATGACGGCGGCGCTCTTCACGCCGAGCTGCTTGGCGGCGTAGACCGACATGGCCGCGTTGTCGCCCGTGGAGATGCTCGAGAAGATCGCGGCGTCGGGGTCGTTCTGCTCGACGGGCGTGAACGCGATGCCGCCCAGGTAGGGCAGGTTCGCTCGTGCGTAGACCGGGATCGCGCCGGGAGATCCGGTGTCCGCGGCGCCGAGGATGGCGACCGGCTTCTGGTCCACGATCTGGTTCGCGCAGCGCTGCGAGGTGGACGGCTGACCGTCGGTCGCGCAGTGCACGAGCTTGATCGGGTGGCCGCCGATGCCGCCCTTGTAGTCGTTGACGTAGCTGACGGCCGCCTGCTCCGCCTGGTACACCTCGGGGAAGGTGACGGGCCCGGACTCGATGTTCAGCACGCCGAGCACGACGGGCGAGCCCGAGGCCTTCTTCGGGGTGCCGAGCACGTCGGCCGCGGGTGCGGCGCTGGCGCCCGTGCCGGAGGAGGCGGACGTCGACGACGACGAGCCGGTCGAGCCGCCGCCCGACGAGCAGGCGGTGAGGGCGAGCAGGAGTCCCGCGGCGGCCGCGGCTGCAGCCGTGCCCCGGGACCTCGAGTGGATGGGCATGTGCGCTCCTTCGTGCAGTGCTGGGATGGTGCAGGGGCCGGCGGCGCCGGGGTTCAGGGAAGCGGGTGCGCTCCGCCGAGCGGTTCCGCGTCGGCGGCCGCCCGGATCTCGTCGGCGTGGCCGGAGGACCCGACCAGCTGCTCGGCCGCGCGCTGGTCGCCGAAGTAGGAGGCGGCGAGCAGGTCCGCATCCGATCGCAGCTGGTCGGCACCGCCCTCCATCACGAGGCGCCCGTGCGTGAGCACGTACGCGCGGTCGACGACCTCGAGGGCCAGGTGCACGTGCTGCTCGACGACGAGGACGCCGGTGCCGCGTGCGGCGACGTCCCGCAGCACCGGCAGCAGCCGCTGGACGACCACGGGTGCGAGCCCGAGGCTCATCTCGTCGACCACGAGCAGCCGCGGCCGCCCGACGAGCGCGCGGCCGACGGCGAGCATCTGCTGCTCACCGCCGGAGAGCAGGCCGGCCTTGCGGTCGAGGCACTTCCGCAGCTCGGGGAGCAGCTCGAGGACCTCGGCCTCGCGGTCCTTCACCTTCCCGGTGGCTGCGACGCGGAGGTTCTCCCGCGTGGTGAGGTCGGCGAAGATCGCCCGGTCCTCCGGCACGAGCGCGACGCCGCGGCGCGCGAGCACGTGGGCGGGGCGGCCGGCCGAGACCTGGCCGTCGATCGCGATCGTGCCGCCGAGCGGCTTCAGCAGGCCGGCGATCGCCTTCAGCGTCGTGGTCTTGCCGGCGCCGTTCGGGCCGAGCAGCGCGACGACTTCGCCCCGCCCGACGGTCAGGCTGAGGCCGCGGACGACGGCGAGGCCGTTGTAGCCGGCGGTGAGGTCGGTGACCTCGAGCACCGGGCCGGAGTCACGCGGCACGGCTGCCTCCGAGGTAGGCCTCGATGACGCGCGGGTCCTCGCGGATCTCGGCGGGGGTGCCGGTCGCGAGCACGGAGCCGAAGTCGATCACGACGATCCGGTCGCAGACGCCGAGCACGAGCTCCATGTCGTGGTCGACGAGCAGGGCGCTGACGCCGTTCGCGGGCAGCGAGCGGAGGCGCTCGCCGAAGGCCACGCTCTCGTCGGTGTCGAGACCCGCGGCGGGCTCGTCGAGGAGCACGAGGCGCGGACGCATCGCGAGCGCCCTGGCGACCCCGGCGAGCTTGCGGCGGCCGTGGCTCAGCTCGCTCGGGAACGCGGCGAGGTCGTCCTGGAGGCCGCAGACCTCGGCGGCCCAGCGCACGTCGTCGATGCCGCGCGGCTTGGACGGGAGGACGAGGTCGCGGAGGAGGTCGAAGCCGGTGGGCCGGTCCGCGGCGAGGCGCAGGTTCTCCTCCACCGTGAGGTCGCCGAACAGCTCGACCGACTGGAACGTGCGCACGAGGCCTCGGCGGCTCACCTTGTGCGGGGCGAGCCCGTCGAGCGATGCGCCTTCGAAGCGGACGGAGCCGCCACGCCGGATGCCGCCGGTGAGCCCGTCGATGAAGGAGGACTTGCCGGCGCCGTTCGGCCCGATGAGCCCGACGATCTCGCCGGAGTCGACCTGGAGGGAGACGTCGTCGACGGCCACCACGGCCCCGTAGGTGACCCGCAGTCGATCGACCTCGAGCAGTCGCGTCATTGCGCCTCCATGCCCGCCGCCAACTTTCACTGTGAGAAAGTGACTTTTTGTCCGGACGTCGCCACGGTAGAGGTGCCGGACACCGGTGTCAACCGGGCTCGCGACGGACATCCACCTCGCGCGCATCCATCGCAGGCAGACGCAGGGTCAGCCGAATCGGTGCCGGCCCGGACCCACGTTGCGCACGATCCCATCCGGGGGCGTCACCTCGCACCGGGTGCCCGGCGGGACCTCGATGTCGAGCAGCAGACGGCCATCCGCCCGTTCCCAGCGACTGCCGATGCGGCCGGCGGGGCTCTCGAACGCGGCCTCCGCCCAGTCCAGCCGGGGGTCGAACAGCGGACGGACGGCGAAGCGACGGTACCCGGGCTCCAGCGCGGTGATCCCGGCCACGGCACCGTGCAGGAACCCCGCCACCGCGCCCTTCGAGTAGTGGTTGTGGGACTGCGACGGCGTCCCGTCCGCGGTGTACCCCTCCCAGCGCTCCCACATCGTGGTGGCCCCCTGGTCGAGCATCCCGAGCCAGGACGGCGCGGTCCGCTGCAGCAGGATCGTGACCGCCAGCTCGGGATGGCCGACGTCGACGAGGGTCTGCAGCAGGTACGGCGTGGCGAGGAAGCCGGTGCCGAGGTGATCGCCTGCGCGGTGGACCAGCTCCACGAGCTGCTCGGCGACCCGGGGGCGCGCCGAGGCGGGCACGAGGTCGAATGCGAGCGCGCGGACGCAGTCCGCCTGCGTCCCATGCGTCACGCGTCCGTCCCCGTCGAGGAACTCGGCGGCCCAGGCTGTCCGGACCCGCTCCGAGCAGGCGGCGTACCGATCGGCATCCGCGGCCAGCCCGAGCGCCGCCGCGATCCGGGAGGCGAGCAGGGTCGAGCGACGCAGATAGGCCGTCGCGACCTTCGCCTTGTCGGCGGCGAGGAACGCCTCGAAGTCGCCCTCGACCTCGGGTTCCGGCTCGAGCCATTCCCCGAAGTGGAACCCGGTGTCCCAGAGGAGCTCCTCGTGCGCGGCAGGGAGGGGCCGGGCCGCCGCCCGAGTCGGATGCCGCCCCTCACGAGCCGCGTCCATCGCGAAGTCGAGCCACCGCACGATCGCCGGCCAGGCCAGCTCGAGGGGCGCCGCATCCCCGTACGCGAGGTACTGCTCCCACGGGACGATCGTGATGGCGTCGCACCAGCCCGCGGATCCGCGCATGAACGCCACCGGCCCCTCTCGCCCTTCGAAGCGGGGCTCGGGTGCGGTGTCGGGCAGGATCCCGTTCGGCCACTGACCGGAGACGAAGTCGTCGAGCCATTTCGTGCTGAAGCCGGCGACGTCGTAGAGGAACGCGGCGGTCGGCACGAACACCTGCCAGTCCCCCGACCATCCCCCGCGCTCACGGGTGGGGCAATCGGTGGGGATGTCGCAGGCGTTGCCGCGGAAGCTCCAGACCACGGCGTCGTGCAGCCGGTTCAGGGAGCTCGTCGCTGCACCGGAACCAGCCCGTGCGCACGAGATCGGTGTGCACGACCACCGCGGTGACGTCCTCGGGAACCAGGTCGTGGTCGAGGCCGTCGACGGCGACGTACCGGAAGCCCTTGGTGCTGTGCCGGGGCTCGACGACGGCGTCGGGATCGTGGCCCGCGACGATCGTGTCGACCTGACCGGCGGGCAGCGGATGCGGCAGCAGCGGGATGTCGGGCACGAGGTTCGCCTGGGTCACGTCCCCGGTCGGGTCGAGCGCCTCGGCGTAGGTGACGGTGATGCGGGATCCGATCCCGCCCGGCCGCCGCAGCCGCATCCATCCGTTCACGTTCTGCCCGAAGTCGACGATCCACCGCTCGCCTCGCTGCTCGATCGAGCGGGCCCGGAGCTCCTCGATCCGGCGCACCGGCGGAGCCGGGGAGGTCACGAGCTGCGCGGTACCGGGGTCGCCGAGCGCGACCGGCCGCCACGGCCCCTGGGGGCCGGCGGCGTTCAGGTCGATGGTCTCGCCGGCGATGAGGTCCGCGCGGTGCGCCGAGTCCGCCCAGACCCACGAGGGGCCGCTGCCCAGCACCGTCGTGCCGCCGTCGGCCCGGTCGAGCTCGAGCTGGGCGAGAAGGCCCGTGGTGCTTCCCCACTGGTCGGCGGCCCGGAACAGCCCGACCTGGCCGCGCCACCAGCCGTCGGACACCTCGACGAGCAGCTCGTTCGGTCCGGGCCGCAGCAGGCCGGCGATGTCATGGACCTGCACCTGCAGCCGGTGCTCGTACTGCGTGTAGCCGGGCGTCAGCTCGAGGTCGCCGATGCGGACGCCGTTCAGGTGCGCCTCGTAGATCCCGTGCGCGGTGATCGCGAGCCGGGCCACGAGCACCGGTTCCGCCTCGAAGCCGAGACGGAACCAGGTCGTGCGCCGTGCGCCGGGCGGGTCGCCCTGCGGGTCGTCCCGCTCGATCCATCGCGCGGCGCCGAGATCGGGCACGCTCTCGTCCGTCATGCCGGCGACAGCGCCCGGACGAGGCGGGCGTACTCCGCGGCGCTCGGCTTCGGTGTGCGGTCCAACGTCCCGCGGTCGACCGCGACGAGCCCGAGATGGCTCGAGTAGCCGCCGATCCACTCGAAGTTGTCCAGCAGGGTCCAGTGGCAGTAGCCGAGGACGGGCACGCCGTCGTCCATCGCCGCTTTCAACCCGGCCAGCGACGGCTCGAGGAAGCCGACGCGCAGCGCGTCGTCGTCCGTGCCGATGCCGTGCTCGCTCACCAGGACGGGGACGCCGGTCGCTTCGTAGGCGTAGCGGACGGAGCCCTCGAGCGACGCCGGTTCGACGGGGCTGCCCATCTCGTTCAGCGGCACGCCGTCGGGAGCGGGCAACGCGCCGTCCGGGCCGTAGGTCACGCGCTCGTAGTTCTGGACGCCGACGAAGTCGTCGTCCTTCGCGAGCGCAAGCCAGCGGCCGTAGACCTCGGCGCGCTTGCGGTCGCGGATCCCCTCCCCGCCGGCGACGGCGGCGTCGTCGACGAGCGCGATGGAGAACCCGACGGGCAGATCGCTCCGACGCGCCTTGATGGCGGCGCGGCCGGCGCGGTGGGCCCGCTCGTAGCCGTCCTCCATGGCGTCGTAGTCCTCGGGCTGCACGGCGTTGCCGGCTCGATAGCGCTCCACCCCGGCGGCTTCGGACGCCGCCCCGAGCGTCTTGCGCGTGAGATCGAGGACGAACTCGGGCAGCACCCAGTCGAGCAGCCGTGGCAGGTTCGGCTCGTTCAACGTCATCGCCAGGGCGATCCGGTCGCCGAAGCGGGCCGTGACCGCGTCGCAGTACCGCGCGAAGCGCTCGTCCGCGCCATCGCCGAGCATGCCGCCGCGCTTCGCGAACCAGTGCGGGGCGGTGAAGTGGTTGAACGTGACGATGGGGGCGAGGCCTCTGGCGAGGCAGCCGTCGATGACGGTTTCGTAATGGTCGAGCGCCGCCGGATCGAGCCGTCCCTCCTCAGGCTCGGCCCTGGCCCACTCGACCGAGAACCGGTACGCGTTCAGCCCCATCCCGGCGACGAGGTCGAGGTCCTCCTGCCATCGGTTCCAGCCGTCGCACGCGACACCGGACGGCTCACGGAAGACGGTGGGCGTCACGTGCTCGAGGAACCAGGTGTCGCTCGTGTCGTTGCCGCCCTCGTTCTGGTGGCCCGCGGTCGCGACGCCCCAGAGGAAGCCGTCGGGGAAGGGGTCGGTCATGGTGATCCTCAGGGGGGCCAGGGCGGCGGCGAAGCGCGCCGCCGTGCGCAGCGCGGCCGGATGGCCGGCCTCGTTCAGGAATCCGTGGAGGGCGTCCCGCTCCACGCCGATCGCGACCTCGCCGCCCGCCAGGGCGACCTCGGCCGCGAAGGCCTGCGCGGACGAGCGGAGCCGGTCCCGCTCGGCGACGACGATCACCGTCGGCGGCAGACCCCGCTGGTCGTGCCCGGCCGGGAACGCCGCCGGGTCGTCGAGCAGCGCGGGATCCCCGACGTAGTTGATGTTGAAGGCCCGCACCTCCTCCGGCGGGAAGGCGAGTCGCCCGGGGACGTCGGCGAGCAGCGCCTCCAGCTCCGCGCCGGCGGCGGGGAGCTCGGCGTGCAGCACCGGATACGCGAGCAGCAGCGCCGTCGCAACGGCGGTCCCCCGATCGCGGAGGCGGATCGCGGCGCCGGCCGCGAGGTTCCCTCCCGCGCTCGCACCGCCGAGCCCGATCCGTGCGGGATCGCAGCCGAGCTCCGCGGCGTGCGCGACCGCCCAGTCGAAGGCGGCGACGGTCTGCAACGACGCGACGGGGAAGCGCGCCCGCGGACCGGCCGCGGCGATCTCCGCGCGCATCACCTCGGGTGACGGCAGCCCGTCGTCGCCCTCGACGGCGTCGAGGTCGGGCAGCGCGTCCAGCGGCGCGAGCGTGTAGCCGACGGAGACGACCGGGATCCCCCGAGCCGCGAGGTCCCGTGCCACCTGATCGGCCTCGGGCATGTCGATGGTGCCGAACATGAAGGCGCCACCATGGAGCCACACGAGCGCGGCGCCCGACGGCTCGTCGGCCGGATACACACGGACACGGAACTCGTGATCCGCGGCCCGGAGCCGGACCTCCTCGATCTCCCTCACGGCCGCATCAGGCGGCGGGCAGGAGGTGCGGCTGCGCGGCCTTGGCACCGGTGATCCAGCCGACCACCGAGTCGTTGTCCGTCTCGGCGGTCGCCACGTCGGCGACCTTGCGCCCGCGGTTCAGCACCGCGATCCGGTCGGCCACCGCGAAGCAGAGCGGCAGGTTGTGGGTGACGACGATGACGCCGATGCCGCGCTCCGCCATGCGCCGGATGAGCTCCTCGACCTGCTTCGTCTGCGCGTAGCCGAGCGCGGCGGTCGGCTCGTCGAGCAGCAGCACCCCACTGCCACCCACCCTGACGGCGGATCGGGCGAGTGCGACGACCTGCCGCTGGCCACCGGAGAGCATCTCCACGGGACGCGTGACGGGCGCGGTCGTGACGCCGAGCGCGGCGAGCTCCTTGGTCGCCTCCCGGCGCATCGCCTTCTTGTCGAGCACGCCGAGCCAGCCGAGCAGTCCGCGGCGCACCGGCTCGCGGCCGAGCGTGAGGTTCGTGGCGATGTCGGCGGCGTCGATGAGGGCGAGGTCCTGGTAGACCATCTGCACGCCCGCGGCGGAGGCGTCCCGGGGAGAGCGGAAGTCGACGGCACCGCCGGCGACCTCGATCGTTCCGGCGGAGGGCCGGTGCGCCCCCGACATCACCTTCAGGAGCGTGGACTTGCCGGCGCCGTTGTCGCCGAGCAGGGCGACGATCTCGCCCGGGGAGACCGTGAAGTCGATGCCGTCGAGTGCCTTCACGAATCCGTAGTGGAGCTCGATGCCGGAGAGACGGAGAGCCGGGGTCGCGGAATCCATGGTCACGCCTCCTGCACGGCGACGGGCGCCGGGGTCGGGGTGTCGAGCTGGGCGGCGGGAGCAGGCGCGAGCCGAGCGGCGACCGCGGCGGACATGACCCGCTCGAAGCCGAGGGCGGCGACCAGCAGCACGCCCGTCGCGATGGTCGCCCAGTACGGCGGGATGCCGCGGATGATCAGCGCGCTGCTGATCGTCGCGATGATGAGCGCACCGACGAGCACGCGCGGCAGGCTGCCCCGGCCGCCGGTGAGCGGCATGCCGGACAGCGCCACGGCCGTGAGGGCCGAGAAGAGCAGGTCGACGCTCGGGTTCGGCGACGCCTGCGTGGTCGTCGCCATCACGACGAGGCCGCCGATCGCGGCGCACACGCCCGAGAGCACGAAGCCGAGCACCCGATAGCGGTCGGCACGGATGCCCACGCGGCGGACGGCCTCGACGTTGCCGCCGACCGCGAGGAGGCGGGCACCCGCCCTCGTCTGGCTGAGGAACAGCCATCCGACGATGTAGAGGAGCGCGACGACCAGCACCGGGGCCGGGATGCCGAAGTAGCTCGTGCTGCCCATCCAGGTGAGCTGCGTGATGCCGGTGATCGGCACCCCGCCTGCCACGACCTGGGCGAGGCCGCCGAGCACGGTGAGGGCGGCGATCGTCACCACGAGCGGGTTGAGGCCGCGCTGGACGAGGTACCCGTTCACCAGGCCGACGACCACGCCGACAACGAGGGCGGCGACGATGCCGAGCCATGCGGGCGCGCCACCCGCGATCAGCTTGCCGCCGACGACGGCGGCCATGGTGGCTGAGCCGGGCACCGACAGGTCGAGCGCACCGCTCAGCACGCCGAAGCCGACCGATGCCGCGAAGATCGCGGTGAGCGCTGCCGCGTTGGCGATGAGCGCCGCGTTGTCGAGCGTGAAGAAGTAGGGGCTGGCCCACACGCTGAACACGATCACCAGCAGCAGCCAGAGGACCATGATCCCCCGGTCGCGGAGGAAGACGAGGGTCCGCACCCCGCCGGAGGCTCCCGCGTCCACGGTCGCAGCCTGCGCCGCTCGGTCGGCTCGCGTGCGCATCAGGTCCCCCGTCGGCTCCGCCCGGCTCACTTGGTGACGACGGTGATCGGAGTGATCAGCTGCTTGCCGGCGGCCTTCGCGTCGGCGGCCATCGCGTGCAGCTCCTTGAGGTTCTGCATCAGGTCGGCCTGGAAGTCGAAGGCCACGTCGGCGTAGATCTTCCCGCTCTTCACGTCGCCCTGGGCCTCGGCGTTGCCGCCGGCGCCGATGATGCAGGTCTTGGCCGCGTCCTTGTTCGCCTGCGTGAAGGCGGCGAGGCCGCCGAGGGTCGACTCGTCGTCGGTGCCCACCACGGTGTTGGCGCCCGGGTTGCCCTGCAGCGCGCTGGAGACCTCCTGCTGGGAACCGAGGCGGTCCTTCGCGGTCTGCGTGTTCACGATCTTCGCCTTGGGGGCGCCGGAGGCGAGTGCGGCCTTGAACGCCGTCGTGATGTCCGCCGAGCTCTGCTGGCCCGAGGGGCTCTGCAGGTAGACGACCTGGCCCGCGCCGCCCTGACGCTCGGTGATGCACTTCGCCGTCAGCTCGCCGAGCTTGCCGCCGTAGGCCGCGTTGTCGACGTTGGTGAAGGTGATGCCGGGAGCACCTGCGCTCAGCCCGTAGTCGGACGGCTTGCCGGAGGCGATCACGACGATCCCCTTCGCCTGCGCCTGCTGCAGCACCGGGGCGATCGTCTTGCCCGCCACGGGGATCACCCAGACCGCGTTCACCTGGCCGAGCTGCACCCACCCCTGAAGCTGCTGGAGCTGCGTCGACGGGTCGCCCTTCGGGTCGGCGGTCACGACCGTGTCGCCGGTGGCCTTCGCCGCGGCGGTCAGGCCGTCGGCGAGGCCCTTGAGCGCGGGCACCTGCAGGGTGAACGGCGAGAAGCCGATCTTCAGCGCCTTGGGCGCTGCGGACGCCGAGCTCGACGCGGCACCGGACGAGCCGGAGGCCGCGTTCGACGTCGAGCACGCGGCCAGCGAGAGGGTCGCTGCGATGGCGAGGCCGGCGAGCAGCGAGCCGCCGAGGGGGCGGTTGGGGCGGGGGGTCGTGGTCATCTGCGGGGCACCTTTGCGTCGCGAGCGGCTCTCTGCCGGCTCTCCAGAAGAGGTTCTAACACGGATGGGCAGAAATGAAAAGGGCTTTCGTCAGTCGAAAGTAGGGCGGGCTCGTGAAGCGCGTGCGGATGCTGCCGAGGCCCTCGATCTCGCTGATCAGCTCGTCGTCGGGTCCGAGGAACCGCTTCGGGGTGCTCGCGTTGCCGATGCCCGAGGGCGTGCCGGAGAAGATGAGGTCGCCGGGCAGCAGCGGGCACACCGCCGAGAGCCGGGCGACGAGCTCCGGGACGTCGTAGATCATCCGCGAGGTGCGACTCGACTGCAGCGTCTCGTCGGCGATGCGGCACGAGATCGCGAGGTCGGCGGGATCGGGCAGCTCGTCGAGGGTGACGAGCGCCGGCCCCGTGGGTCCGAAGCCGGCGTAGGACTTCGCGAGGCTGAACTGCGGGCGGCTGCCGGCGAGCTGCGAGGTGCGCTCGGAGAGGTCCTGCCCGATGGTGAGCCCGGCGACGTGGGACCACGCATCGGCGCGGTCGACCCGCTCGGCCCGCCTCCCGATGACGACGACGAGCTCGACCTCCCAGTCGACGGTGTCCGTCGGCAGGTCGACGACCGCATCCGCGCCGGTCAGGCAGGCGGGGAACTTCGTGAAGGTCACCGGCAGGCTGTCCGGCGGGTAGCCGGCCTCGTCGGCGTGCTCGCGGTAGTTGATGCCGATCGCGAAGACCTGCGGCGGGCGCGGGACCGGTGGCCCGAGCTGCTCGGGAGCGAAGCGGACGTCCGCATCCGCCGTGCAGTCCGCGGCCCACCGCGCGAAGGCGCCCCAGTCCTCGAAGAGACCCTGAGGATCCGGGCCGAAGCGGTCCCCGCTCGCCTCCGCGACATCGACGCCGGCGCCGTCCTCGGTGAGGAGGACGGCTCGACCGCTGACGTTCGCGACTCTCACAGCGCCGAGGCGGCGTTCGACGCCGTCGGCTCCGGCTCCCCGTAGGCGTCCTGCCACGTGACGACGCGGTTGCGCAGCGTGCCGACGCCGTCGATCTCCGCCTCGACCACGTCGCCGGGCTGCAGGTAGAAGTCGAACGGGTTCGGCTGCACGGCCGCGACGCCGGACACGGTGCCGGTGGTGATGAGGTCGCCCGCGCTGTAGCCCTGCGGGGAGTGGTACGAGATCAGCTGCGGCAGCGTCAGCTTCATGTCGTTGGTGTTGCCGGTCTGGCGCACCTCGCCGTTCACCCGCAGGCGCATCGCGAGCTGCTGGTAGTCGTCGATCTCGTCGGCGGTGACGATCCACGGCCCGATCGGGCAGAAGGTGTCGATGCCCTTGCTGAACGAGAAGACGCCCGACTCCATCTCCCGGCGCTGGATGTCGCGCGCGGTGATGTCGTTGAAGACGGTGAAGCCGGCGATGTACGACTCCGCCTCGTCGGGCCCGAAGAACTTGCCGGCCTTGCCGATCACGACGGCGAGCTCGAGCTCGTAGTCCATCTCCTTCGTCAGCGTCGCCGGATAGACGATGTCGTCGTCCGGGCCGATGATCGCGTCCACGTTCTGGAAGAACACGATGCCCTTGTGCACCGGGTGCGACCAGTTGACGGCCGTGAGCTCCTCGTGGTGCGAGGCGAAGTTGCCGGCCGTGTGGAAGAACTTCTTCGGGCGGATGGGGGCCCGCAGGCGCACGTCGGCGAGCTTCAGCCGCTCGCCCGTCTCGCGCACGTCGCCGCCGCGCTCGAAGTACTCCCGGGTGGACGGCACGTCGAGCTCGACGACGTCGTCGCCCTCGAGCCGTGCGACGCGTCCGGCGTCGAAGGTGATGAGCTTCACGAGTCCTGTTCCTCTTTCTTCTGTTCCGTCGGCCGCGCTCAGGCGCCGACCATGTTGAAGCCGCCGTCGGCGAGCATGTACGAGCCCGTGAGGTGCGCCGCCTCGTCGGTGGCGAGCCACAGGCAGGTGCCTGCGACGAACTCGGGGGGCGGGATCACCCCCATCGGCGTCTGTCCGAGCAGCACCTCGCGGCGTCCGCTCTTCCAGTCGGCGCGGTTCAGCAGCCGCTCGGTCTCCATGAACCCCGGCGCGAAGGTGTTCACGCGCACAGCGGGAGCGAGCACCTTCGCGTAGGACTTCGTGATGCCGAGGATCGCGTACTTCGCCGCGGCGTACTGGGGCGCGCGGGGCGAGCCCCGGACGATCACCGTCGAGCCGACGTTCACGATGTTGCCGTGGCCCTGCTCGAGCATCCGCTCGCCGAACTCGTGCGTCATCAGCAGCGTGCCCTTGACGTCGACGTCGACCACCGCGTCGAGCGCCTCCTGGGTCAGCTCCCGCCACGACATCTGCTCGCTGGAGACGTCGCCGACGTTGTTGACGAGCACGTCGAGGCCGCCGAACGCGGCCCAGACCTCGTCCGCCATGCGCTTGATCTGGTCCCAGGACGCGATGTCGGCCTGGACGAGGATCCCGTCCTGGCCCGCCTCGCGGATCCGCTCGAGCGTGCGCTCGGCGCCGGCCTTCGAGCTGCGGTAGTGGACGGCGACCTTGGCGCCCTCCTGGGCGGCGCGGACGGCGATCTCGGCGCCGAAGCCGGTGCCGGCGCCGGTGACGAGCACGGTCTTGCCCTCGAAGCGCGGGTAGATCCGTGCGCCGGGCGTGGAATCGCTCAACGTGAACTCCTTCGGTCGGGATGGGGACGCGGTCGAGACGCTCAGACGAGCGTGCGGCCGCCGTCGATGTAGAGCACGTGCCCGGTGATGAACTGCGCGTGGGCGGAGGACAGGAACAGGGCGGGGCCGGTCAGCTCCTCCGGGGTGCCGAGGCGGCCTGCCGGCACCTGCGACTCGAGCTCCTCGCGCTTGCCCGGCTGCGCGAGGTGGTGGGAGGTGAGCGGCGTCTCGATGTAGCCGGGCGCGAGCGCGTTGACCGTGACGCCGTACGGCGCCCACTCGCGCGCCATCACCCGCAGCAGCTGGTTGATGCCGCCCTTCGAGGCCGCGTAGGGGCCGTGCGAGTGGTGCGCGAGCAGGCCGGAGACCGACGAGAGGGCGAGCACGCGCCCCGAACGACGGGCCACCATGTGCCGGCCGGCGGCCTGGGCCAGCCCGAAGAGGGTGGAGAGGTTGACCGTGATGATCCGCTCCCACTCGTCCTCGGTGAAGTCGAGGATGGGCCGGCGGTCGTTGATGCCGACGGCGTGCAGGAGCACGTCGAGGCCGCCGAGCCGCTCGAGCACCTCCTCGACGACGCGGGCGCCGGCGCCGTGCTCCGTGAGGTCGGCCTGGATGGTGAGGAGCGGCCCCGGGAAGGAGCCCTCGAGCTCTGCGAGCGCCTCAGCGCTGCGATCGACGACGGCCACCCGGGCGCCGGCTGCGGCGAAGGCGGTGGCGCAGGCGCCGCCGATCCCGCCCGCACCGGCCACGAGCACGCGGCGGTCGGCGAGCCCGAGCCAGGCGGTGTCCACCGGTCCTTCATCCGCCACGGCCCGCTCCTTTGCGATTCACTCTGCGAAAGCCGGTTTCAAACTAGGTCGAGCGGCCCGCCCTGTCAACCGAGGCGACCTCGAGCGCGATCCGCTCGAAGGCGAGGACGGTGGGATCGTCGCGCGCGTCGAGCACGCAGAGCACGATCGACGCGGGCGCCACGTCGCGGATCGGCACGAACGCCACCTGGTCGCGCCGGTAGTGGCCCTCGACGGATGCGCCGGCGATGTTCACGCCGACGCCGGCGGCGCAGAGCTCGAGCAGCCCCTCGATGTCGTCGGCGACCGGGCCGCGGCGCGGATGGCTGCCGTCCGGGCGCGGATCGACGAGCCACCAGTCGAGCACCGAGGAGTCGTCGCCGGCCGGCGCGACGAAGATCTCGTCCGAGAGCTCGCCGATGCTCACGGAGGCCCGGGTGGCGAGCGGATGGTTCCGGGCGACGACGAGCACCCGGTCCTCCCGGGCGATCTCCCTGGCCCGGATCTCCGGCGGCAGCGGCAGCGGCGCGGGCGCGAACGCGACGTCCACGGCGCCGGACAGCAGCTCGGCGGGCGCGTCGAAGAAGCCGAGGCGCCGCAGCTCGAGCCGGAGCCGCGGCATCCGCTGCACGGCCTCGGCGAGGATCGCGGTCGTCAGCGCGCCGGCGCCCGCGGCGACGATGCCGACCCGCAGCCGCTGCTCGCCGGCGGCCGCGCGCGCCTCAGCCCAGTCGAGCACCGCCCGATGCGCCCGCCGCGCCTCGAGCGCGAGCGGCAGCAGCTCGCGGCCCGCCTCGGTCAGCAGGACCTTCCGCGGCGTGCGGTCGAAGAGGCGCACGCCCAGCTGCGACTCGAGCCGGGCGATCTGCTGGCTGAGCGACGGGGACGCCATCCGCAGCCGCGCGGCGGCGTTGCCGAAGTGCAGCTCCTCCGCCAGCACGCAGAACGACTGCAGGGCGGTGATCGAGACGTCCACGGGCGGAACAGTAGCCTCCGCCTATCGCCGGGTAGCGGATCCGGACTGGCGCATCCGCCCTCGACGGGGAACGCTGTCCCGGTCACTTCAACGAGGAGGTCCGACCCATGTCGCTCGACACCCCGCCCCGCGTCGACGAGTCCGCCGAGCGCGACAAGTTCCCCGGCGTGCTGCCCGGCAAGCCCGTGCCCTTCGCGCTCGCACCCGGCGAGGGCGAGAAGTCGGTGCTGTTCGGCGACCTGTTCACGATCCTGCTCTCGGGCGACGAGACCGAGGGCCAGTACGACGTCTTCACGTCGGAGGGGCACGCGGGCAGCATCATCCCGGCGCACCTGCACAGGTGGACGCACGAGATCTTCTACGTCGTCGACGGCGCCGTGCACGTCTGGATGGACGACGAGCAGGGCACGCGGATGGACAAGGTGCTGACGACCGGCGCCTTCGCCTACGTGCCGAAGAACATCGTGCACGCCTACCGCTTCGAGGCGACGTCGAAGGTGCTCGGCACCTCGACGGCGGGCTTCGGCCGCTTCTTCCACGCGATGGGCCAGAAGACCGACAAGCCGGGGATCCCCGGGCCCGGTGAGATCTTCGTGCCGAGCCGCGAGCAGATGCAGGCCGCCGGCGAGAAGTACGGCACAGTCTTCCGCCCGGAGTTCCGCTTCGACGAGGCCGAGTGACCGTCGACCGCGACGTCGTCTTCGCCGAGCGGCTCGGGTTCCGCCCGCTCACGCTCGACCTGCACCTGCCGGAGGCGTCGCCCGCGCCCGTCGTCGTGTTCGTGCACGGCGGCGGATGGCGCCTCGGCAGCCGGCGCACGTTCGTCCCCGGCCTGCCCGAGGCGGAGTCGTTCGGCCGGATCACCGAGGCCGGCTTCGCGGTGGCGGCCGTCGATCACCGGCTGAGCGGCGAGGCCCGGTTCCCGGCCCCGATCGACGACGTCGTCGCCGCGATCGACTGGCTGGTCGAGCACGGCGCGGAGCGCGGGCTCGACCCGACGCGGATCGTCCTCTGGGGCGAGTCGTCGGGCGCGCACGTCGCAGCGCTGGCCGCGATGCAGCGCCCGGAGCAGGTCGCCGCGGTCGTGGACTGGTACGGCCCGGCCGACCTGACACGGCTCGGCCGTCATCTCTTCCCCGACGATCCGGACCGCTTCGACCTCGACCCGGGCACGCGCGAGGCCGGGCTCCTCGGCGGTCCCGTCGGCGCCCTGCCCGACCTCGCGGAGGCCGCCAGCCCGGCGCTCCAGGTCGTCGCGGGGCTGCCGCCGTTCCTCGTCGCGCACGGCGAGGCCGACGACCTCATGCCCATCGCGCAGAGCGAGGCGCTCGTCGCGGCGCTCACCGCGCACGCCGTGCCCGTCGAGTTCGTGCGGGTCCCGGGCGCCGGCCATTTCTGGCGCGGCGCGCCGGACGTCGGGCGCGCTGTTCACGGCCGCGCTCGGCTTCGCTGGGAGGGCGACCGCATCCGCGCGCCGTTGACAGCGGCCGTCGCCCGTCGTTACCGTGCGCAGCGCCCGGACCGCCGGGCCGTCGCGGGGGAAGGATCGGCATGAGCGCGGACAGCCGTCCCTCGGCGGGGCCCGAGGGGCCGAAGAACCAGTACCGGATCGAGTCCCTCGCGAAGGGCCTGCAGCTGCTGCGGCTCTTCGACGAGACGACCACCTCGCTGAAGCTGCGCGAGATCGTCGAGCGCACCGGGCTGCCCATGCCGACCGCGTTCCGGATCGTCGCGACGCTCGAGGAGGAGGGCTTCCTCGACCGCGACGAGGACGGCGCGATCCACCCCGGCGTCGCCGTCCTGACCCTCGGCACCGCGGCGCTGCGCGGCGCGGGACTCGTGCAGGCGAGCGAGCGGCCGCTGAAGCGCGCTCGCGCAGGCCACCGGCGAGACCGTGAACCTCGGCGTGCTGCAGGGCGACCAGGTGCTCTACCTCGCCCGGCTGCGGAACGCGGACCTCGTGACCGCGAACATCCAGGTCGGCTCCACGCTGCCCGCGGTCTGGACGTCGATGGGCAAGCTGCTGCTCGCCTACCTGCCGGCGGACGAGGTGACCGAGCGGATCGGCGCCGACGCCTTCGGCACCGGGCACGGCCCGAACGCGGTGACGTCGCGGAAGCAGCTCGACGGGCAGCTCGCCGAGATCCGCGCGCAGGGCTACGCCGTCCAGGACCAGGAGCTCGCGCTCGGCCTGCGTTCGGTCGCAGTGCCGATCTTCGCGGGCGGCCCGGTGCCGGTCGGCGCGATCAACGTCGCGGTGTCGGCGTCGCGGCAGGACGTCGACGCGCTGCGCGGCCCGATCCTCGAGCGCACCCGCCAGGCGGCCAGGGAGATCAGCCTCCGGATGGGCGCGGCATGAGCCGGATCCCCCGCCGGGCGCCGGGCGAGCTCGAGCCCGACGAGCGGGCGCTCTACGACGCGATCGCCGGCGGCCCCCGCGCATCCGGCCCGCAGCACTTCGCGCTGACCGACGAGCGCGGCGCCCTGAACGGCCCGTTCAACGCGCTGCTGCTCTCCCCCGAGGTCGGCGGGGCGCTGCAGCAGGTCGGATCCGCCGTGCGGTTCGCGGCGGGCCTGTCGCCGCGGGTGCGCGAAGCCGCGATCCTGCTCGTGGCGGCCGCGGAGGGCAGCGTCTTCGAGCGCCACGCCCACGAGGCGGTGGGGCGGGCCGTCGGGCCTGACCGAGGACGAGCTCGCCGCGATCCGCGCGCGGCGCGCTGCCCGCGTCGCTCGCCGCCGAGGAGGTGCCGCCGCTGCGCATCGTGCAGGCGCTGCTCGAGGGCGACCTCGACGACGACGCCTGGGCCTCCGACGGCGCCGCGGTCGGAGCAAGGACTGTCTTCGAGCTCACGACGCTCGTCGGCTACTACCGCACGCTCGCGCTGCAGCTCCGCGCGTTCCGCGCCGACGAGGCCTGATCGTCAGCAGCACGTCTTAGCGTGGGGCGGGTGCCGGAGCCCACGCGATTCGTCCGCGACCGGGTCACCCGCCTCTCCTACCTGCTGCTGGCCTGGTTCGCCTACCTGCAGGCCGCGCCCGGCCTCGTGCTCCCGTACCTCCGCAGCGAGCTGCACCTCGGCTACGCGGTGGGCGGGACTGCACGTCGCGGCCTTCGCCGCCGGCAGCCTCATCGCGGGCGTGCTCGCGCCGCGCGTGGAGCGCCTGCTCGGGCGGCGGACGATGCTCTGGTCGGCCGCCGCGGTGATGGGCGTCGGCGCGATCGGCCTCACCGCAGGCGGCGTGGTCGCGGCCACCGTCGGCTCGGTGCTGCTGCTCGGCCTCGGCGGCGGCACGCTCCTCGTGACCGTGCAGGCGGTGCTCGCCGACCGCCACGGCGAGCTGCGCACCGTCGCCTTCACCGAGGCGAACCTCGCGGCGAGCGCCGCGTACGTCGCCCTCATCGGGGTGCTCTCGCTCACCGCCGCGGTCGGGCTCGGCTGGCGCGTCGCGCTGCTCGCCTCGCTTGCTCGTGCCCGCTGCTCGCGTGGGTGGTCGAACCGGCGGCCTGCCGATCACGGCCGCCCCGCCCGTGCCGGACGGATCCGCCCGGCTGCCCGGCGCGTTCTGGATCGCCGCCGCGATGATCGTCTGCACCACCGCGATCGAGTGGTGCGTGACCGGCTGGGGCGCGACCTTCGTCGGCGGCGCCGCCCGGGTGGCACCGGCCGCCGCGGTCGGGCTCATGGGCGG
This sequence comes from uncultured Actinomycetota bacterium, assembly GCA_963771645.1. Classification (GTDB taxonomy): domain Bacteria; phylum Actinomycetota; class Actinomycetes; order Actinomycetales; family Microbacteriaceae; genus Amnibacterium. Next base: position 30,370 of record CAVYUH010000016.1, read on the forward strand.
GTACTTCGGCGGCGTGCTGGTCGGTCGCGCGGTCGGGAGCCGGCTGGCGCGACGGTTCGAGGCGGGCCGCCTGCTCGGCCTCGCGCTCGCGCTGACGGCGGCGGGCTTCGTGCTCCTCTGGCCGGCGGCGACGCCCTGGCAGGCCTTCGCCGGGCTCGCGGTGATCGGCGCGGGCATCGGCAACCTCTTCCCGCTCGGGCTCTCGATCGCCGTGGCGCTCGCGCCGGGCCGGGCCGGGGCCGCGAGCGGCAGGGCCGTCGTCGCCTCGTCGATCGCGGTGCTGCTCGCGCCGCTCACCATCGGCGCGCTCGCGGATGCGACGTCCTTGAGCGCGGCGTTCCTCCTCGTGCCGGTGCTGCTCGTGCTCGCCGCGGCCGGGCTCGTGCTCGTGCAGCGCGGGCGCCGCGTCGCCGCCCGCGTCTGACCGCTTCACGGCGTCGGCCTGGGAGCCCCGGGTTTGTCGGGGTCCTGCAATCCAGCGGGAGCCCGTCGGGGCACCGGCTCGTGGAACCCTCACACCGAATCGGCGGATCGACTGTCGGTGATCTACCGTCCCGGAGTCGATCAGCGACAGAAGGAGGCACGCCCGTGGCGAAGCAGGGGACGACGACGGTCGAGACGCGCGAGCAGCGCACCGAGCGGGACACCATCACGACGCCGCCCGCACCCGCCCCGGCCGCACCCACGCGGGTGCCCTCGGCGCCCGTGGCGGCGGCACCCGACCTCGATCCGGCCGCCGCTGCGCGACCTGCTGCTCGGCGAGTGGCGCGACGTCCGTCGTCGCGGCACGGAACCGGATGCTCGACCCGGTCTTCCACCTCAAGGACGACGAGCGCGTCGCCGACCAGCGCGCCCGCGTGACCCGCACCCTGCAGGCGCTGCTCGAGACCGGCGCGCCCCGCCTGCCCTTCCCGCCGGAGTTCGGCGGCATCGGACGACGCGGGCGGCAACCTCGCCGCGTTCGGCGAGATCGTCAGCGCGGATCCGTCGCTCCAGATCAAGGCCGGCGTGCAGTGGGGCCTCTTCACCGCCGCGATCCTGCACCTCGGCACCCGCACCCACCACGAGCGGTTCCTCGGGCGACGCGATCGAGCTGCGCGTGCTCGGCGGCTTCGCGATGACGGAGACGGGACACGGCTCGGACGTCGCCTCGATCGCCACGTCCGCCACCTACGACCCGGCGACCGAGGAGTTCGTGATCCACACGCCGTTCCGCGCGGCGTGGAAGGACTACATCGGCAACGCGGCCGTCGACGCCCGCGCCGCGGTGGTCTTCGCCCAGCTCGAGACCCTCGGGCAGCGGCACGGCGTGCACGCCTTCTACGTCCCCATCCGCGACGAGGCCGGCGCGTTCCTGCCCGGCGTCGGCGGCGAGGACGACGGCCCCAAGGGCGGCCTGAACGGCGTCGACAACGGGCGCCTGCACTTCACGGAGGTGCGGATCCCGCGCACGAACCTGCTGAACCGCTACGGCGACGTGGCGCCGGACGGCACCTACTCCTCCCCCATCGCGAGCCCCGGCCGCCGCTTCTTCACGATGCTCGGCACCCTGGTGCAGGGCCGCGATCTCCCTCGCGCTCGCCACGAACACCGGCGCGCAGCTCGCTCTGCAGATCGCAGTGCCGTACGCGGACCAGCGGCGCCAGTTCCCGGGCGCGAGCCAGGAGGAGACGGTCCTGCTCGACTACCCCGAGCACCAGCGCCGCCTGATGCCGGGCATCGCCCACAGCTACGCGGCGTCCTTCGCGCTGAACGAGCTGCTCCACGACTTCCACCGCGTCTTCACCGGGGAGCACGACACGGACGAGGCCCGCCAGGACCTCGAGACGTTCGCCGCCGCGATGAAGGCCGACGTCACCCGCTTCGGCCTGGACCTCATCCAGGAGTGCCGCGAGGCGACCGGCGGCGCCGGCTTCCTCGCCGAGAACCGCTTCGGGCGGCTGCACGCCGACCTCGACGTCTACACGACGTTCGAGGGCGACAACACGGTGCTGCTCGCAGCTGGTCGGCAAGCGCCTGCTCACCGACTACGGCCGGCAGTTCACGGGCGCGACGCCGGCGACGGTCGCAGCGATCGTCGGGAAGCAGATCGGCGGCAAGGTCGCCGGTGCGGCCGGCGTCACCGCCCTCGCGCAGCGCGTCGCGGACGCGGGCTCGAGCGCGAAGGCGAGCCGGGCGCTGCGCGACCGCGCCGTGCAGGAGCAGCTGCTGACGGATCGCGTCGACGTCACCGTCGCCGAGCTCGCAGCACGCCTGCGGCCGGCCGCCAAGGGGACCCCCGAGGCCGCGGCCGACCTGCTCGGGCGCAACCAGCACGAGCTGATCGAGACGGCCCGCGCCTACGCCCGCCTGCGCCAGTGGCAGGCCTTCGACCGCGCGGTCGAGGGGCTTCCTGCGGGTGCGACGCGACGCGCGCTCACGCAGCTGCGGGACGTGTTCGCGCTCGACGCGATCGAGCAGGACCTCGACTGGTTCCTCGTCCGCGGCCGCATCGGCCGGCAGCGCGCCCGCGCCGTGCCCGCGACGCTCGACGCGCTCCTCGCAGCGCTCCGACCGCAGGCCGTCGCGCTCGTGGCGGGCTTCGGCTACGAGCCGGGCCACCTCCGTGCCGCGATCGCGACCGGCGCCGAGCAGCAGCGGCAGGACGAGGCGCGGGCGGCCCGCACCGCCTGACCCGGCCGCATCCGCCCGCTCCCGCGAGTCGTCCGCACCGCGTGAAGTCGTGACCACTTCTCGCCCTCGAAGCGCGCCCTCAGGGGCCGAAAGTGGCAACCCACCGTTGGTGCAGTAGGTGGGTTGCCACTTCTCGCCCTCGAAGCGCGCGCTCGAGGGGCGAGAAGTGGCAACTCACGCTTGGAGTGCGGCGACTCGCGTCTGCGGACTTCCGCTGAGCGGAAGCGGAGGGGCGGATCGCAGGCGGTCCTGCGAACGTGGACGCCACGACGCGAAGGAGCGCCCAGTGGAACGAACGTCGGTGGCCATCGTGGGGGCCGGACCCGCGGGCCTCCTGCTCGGCTGCATCCTGGCCGCGGAGGGCGTCGACTTCGTCCTCGTCGAGCACCGCTCCCGGGAGCACGTGCTGAGCCGCATCCGCGCCGGCGTGCTCGAGCAGGCCTCCGTGGACGTGCTCGACCGCTACGGGCTCGGCGAGCGCCTGCACCGCGAGGGGCTCGTCCACGGCGGCATCTACCTGCAGGCCGGCGCGGACCGCTTCCACGTCGACTTCGAGGAGCTCGTCGGCCGCACCGTCACCGTGTACGGCCAGCAGCAGGTCGTGCTCGACCTCATGCGCCGCCACGACGAGCTCGGCAGCGCGGTCCACTACGGCGCCGCCGACGTGACGCCGAGCGGCGTCGACGCGCGACGATCCGCACCTCCGCTTCACCGTCGACGGCGAGGAGCACGACGTCGCGGCGGACGTGATCGTCGGCGCCGACGGCTACCACGGCGTCTGCCGCACGCTGATCCCCGCCGACGTGCTCGCGCCGGCCGAGCGCGGCTACGACGCGGCGTGGCTCGGCATCCTCGCCGACGTCGCCCCGAGCACCGACGAGCTGATCTACGCGCTGCATCCGGACGGCTTCGCGATGCACTCGATGCGCAGCCCGAGCGTCTCCCGCCTCTACCTGCAGGTCGACCCGGGCGAGGACATCGCCGACTGGAGCGACGAGCGGATCTGGGCGGCCCTGCAGGAGCGCCTCGCCACGCCCGGCTGGACGCTCACCCCTGGCCCGATCACCGAGAAGTCGATCACGCCGATGCGCTCGTCCGTGGCCGCGACGCTGGCCTACGGACGGCTGTTCCTGGCCGGCGACGCGGGGCACATCGTGCCGCCGACCGGGGCCAAGGGGCTGAACGCCGCGATCGCCGACGTCGCCCTGCTCGGCGCCGCACTCGCCGAGCACGCCCGCGGGACCGACGGGCCGCTGGCCGCCTACAGCGACCGGGCGCTGGCCCGGCAGTGGAAGGTGCAGTCCTTCTCCCAGTTCATGACGGATCTCCTGCACACGCCCGGCAGCGCCGTGCCCGCGGACGAGCGCGCCTTCCGGTACGCGAGCCGCGTCGGCCAGCTGCGCTACGTGCAGGGATCCCGCTACGCCCAGCAGTTCATCGCCGAGCAGTACACCGGATTGGCCATCGCATGAGTTCCGAGCAGCGTCCCGAGTCCATCCCGCCGGGCGAGGAGCCCCAGTCGGCGCTCAGCGCCGAGATCGAGCGGCTCCACGAGCAGTACGCCGGCCGCGCCGCGAACCACGCGCTGCGCGACTTCGCCCCGTACCGCTCGAGCGTGCTGCGGCATCCGACGCACGAGCTGCTGAAGGTCGACCCCGAGGAGATCGAGCGGACCGCGCCGGCGTTCGGCCACGTGGACGTCGACCCCTACGAGAGCGACCTCACGATCCAGCACAGCGGCGAGCCGCTCGGCAGCCGGATCATCGTGGAGGGGCGCGTGCTCGACGGCGACGGCCGCCCGGTCGCGGGCCAGCTGGTCGAGGTGTGGCAGGCGAACGCGTCGGGCCGCTACGCGCACAAGCGCGACCAGCACCCGGCGCCGCTCGACCCCAACTTCACGGGCGTCGGCCGCACGCTCACCGGACGCCGACGGCTCGTACCGCTTCATCACCGTGCAGCCCGGCCCGTACCCGTGGCGCAACCACCGCAACGCGTGGCGGCCCGCCCACATCCACTTCTCGCTCTTCGGCACCGCGTTCACGCAGCGCCTCGTGACCCAGATGTACTTCCCGGGCGACCCGCTCTTCGCGCTCGACCCGATCTACCAGTCGATCCCCGACCAGGCGGCCCGCGACCGCCTCGTCGCGACGTACGACCACGACCTGACCGTGCCCGAATGGGCGCTCGGCTACCGGTGGGACATCGTGCTCACGGGCAGCACCGCGACGTGGCGGGAGGACGAGGATGCCGACCACTGATCCCTCGGGACGGCCGGAGTTCGACACCCCCGCGGGCGCCGAGCACGGCCAGGAGCACCGCACCGCCGTCGAGGCGCTGGCGGACGAGCAGCCGCTGACCGGCGCGCCCGCCCTCGTGCAGACGCCGTCCCAGACCGTCGGGCCGTTCTTCGGCTACGCCCTGCCGTTCCCGGGCGGCGCCGAGCTCGTGCCGGCGGTGCATCCGGATGCGGTGCGCCTGCACGGCGTCGTGCTCGACGCCGCCGGCGACCCGGTCCCCGATGCGCTGCTCGAGCTCTGGCAGCCGGACGCCGACGGGCGGATGCCGCACGTCGCGGGCAGTCGCCGCCGGTCGCTCGGCCGGTTCACCGGCTTCGGCCGCGTCCCCACCGAGCAGGACGGGGCCTACGAGTTCTCGACCCTGCTGCCGGGGCCGACCGCCGACGGCGGCGCCCGCTGGGTGCTGCTCGCCGTCTTCGCGCGCGGGCTCGCGCACCACCTCTTCACGCGCGCCTACTTCGTCGGCGAGGGCGAGCGGGCGCCGTCGGATGCGCTGCTCGAGCGCGCCGGAGACCGTGCGGCTACGCTCCTCGCCCGCCAGGACGGCCCCGCCAGCTACCGTTTCGACGTGCGACTCAGCGGCGAGGGCGAGACCGTCTTCCTGGACTACCCCGGCCCCGGCGCGTGACCGCGCTCGACGCCGGCCTGCTCGACCCGGCCACGACGGACGCCGCCGACCTCGTCGGCGACGCGGCCGTGCTCGCGGCGATGGTCGACGCCGAGGCGGCGCTGCTCGCCGCGCTCGCCGAGGCCGGCGCGGCGCCGGAGTCCGCCCGGGACATCACCGGGGAGCGGCTGGCCGCCGGCACCCTCGACGTCGCCGCGATCGCGGCCGCCGGGCGCGGCAGCGGCAACCCCGTGATCCCGCTGCTCGCGGAGCTGCGCCGCCGCTCCTCCGGCCGAGCTCCGCGACGTGCTGCACACCGGCGCCACCAGCCAGGACGTGCTCGACACCGCCCTCATGCTGGTCGCCGACCGCGCGCGGCAGCGGATCGGGGACGGCCTGACGCTCGTCATCGAGCGGCTCGCCGAGCTCGCCGACACGCACCGGCACACCCCCGCCGTCGCCCGCACCCTCGCGCAGCAGGCCGCGCCGACGACCGCCGGCCTGCGCTTCGCGGTGCTGCTCGACGGCGTGCTCCGCGCCCGCGCGGCCCTCGACGCCATCGAGCTGCCGGCGCAGCTCGGCGGATCCGTCGGCACGCTCGCGGTGCTCACCGACCTGCTCGGCCCCGAGCGGGCCGCGGCCGTCCGGGAGGACTACGCCCGCCGGCTCGGGCTCGCCGCCCGCCCCACCGTCTGGCACGTCGAGCGCAGCGCGATCGCCGGCCCTCGGCGCCGCCCTCGCCGTGCTGCTCGGCGCCCTCGGCCGCATCGGCCTCGAGACGGCGCAGGGCTCGACGGGAGGAGCTCGGCGAGCTCTCGATCGACCTGCCCGAGGGCGAGGGCGGCTCGTCCGCCATGCCGCAGAAGCGCAACCCCGTGCCCGCCGTGCTGCTCGTCGCCGCCGCCCGACGCGCCCCCGGCCTCGCCTCGACGCTGCTCGGGGCGCAGCTCGCGCTCGACGACCGGCCGCCCGGCGACTGGCACAGCGAGTGGCAGCCGCTCCGTGAGCTGCTCCGACTCGCCGTCGAGGCCACGGCGCTCGCGCAGACCACCGCCGTCGCGCTCACCGTCGACGCCGAGCGGATGCGTGGGCACCTCGCCGACACGCACGGCGCCGTGCACGCCGAGCGCGCCCAGTGGGCGCTCGTCCCGGTCGTCGGTCGCGCCCGAGCCGCCGAGCTGGTGCGCGATGCCCTCGCCGCCGGCGACCTCGTGCCCGCCCTGCTGCAGGCCGTCGAGGCCGACCCGGAGGCGGCGCCGGCCGCGGACCGCATCCGCGCCGTCACCGCCGTCGGCGGTCCGGTCGGCCTCTCCGACCCCTTCATCGATGCGGTGCTCGACGCCGCGAGGAGCAGCCGATGACCGTCGTCCTCCGCGGCACCGTCGACGTCACGACGGCGGACACCGCCACCGCGCCGCTGCTCGTGCTCGGCCCCTCGCTCGGCACCACCGCGGACACCTGGCGCGCGGCCACCGCGCACCTCACCGACCGCTTCCGCGTGCTGCGCTTCGACCTGCCGGGCCACGGCGCGAGCCCCGCCGCATCCGCCCCGTTCACCGTCGCGGACCTCGCCGAGGGCGTGCTCGCGCTCGTCGACTCGCAGGGCGGCGGCCGCTTCAGCTACGCGGGCGCCTCCATGGGCGGCGCGATCGGCATCGAGCTCGCCCTCGGGGCCGCCGCGAGCCGGCTCGACGCGCTCGCCATCGTCTGCTCCGACGCCCGGATCGCGACCCCCGACATCTGGCACGACCGCGCGGCGCAGGTCCGGCGGCAGGGCACGGCCTCGATCGTCACCGCCACCGCCCAGCGCTGGTTCTCGCCGTCGTTCCCGGCGCGGGAGCCGGATGTCGTCGGCCGCGCGCTGAACGCCCTGCTCGACGTCGACGACGAGTCCTACGCCCGCTGCTGCGAGGCCCTCGCCGCCTTCGACCGCACGGCCGACACGGGCCGCATCGCCGTGCCCACGGCCGTGCTCGTCGGCGACAGCGACCCCGTCGTCCGCGCCGAGGACGGCCGTCGCCTCGCGGCCTCCATCCCGGGTGCGACCGGCACCGTGCTCGAGGACACCGGCCACCAGGCCCAGCTCGAGCGCCCCGCGGCGATCGCCGAGGCGATCCGCGCGATCGCGCCGCAGGACCGCTACGACGCCGGCCTCGCCATGCGGCGCGCGGTGCTCGGCAGCGACTACGTCGACGCGTCACTCGCGGCGCTGACGCCCGAGACGGCCGACTTCCAGCGCTTCATCACCGAGACGGCGTGGGGCACGATCTGGACGCGGCCAGGGCTCGAGCGGCGGATGCGCAGCGCCGTCGTCATCTCGAGCCTCGTCTCGGGCCATCACTGGCACGAGCTCGAGCTGCACCTGACGGCCGGCCTCAGACCAACGGGCTGTCGGCCGACGAGCTCGCGGAGATCCTGCTGACCACCGCGGTCTACGCAGGCGTGCCCGCGGCGAACACCGCCTTCGGCGTGCTGCGCCGGGTGCTGGCGGAGCAAGGGAAGGAGCACTGATGGACAAGGTCGTCGCATCCGCGGCGGAGGCGGTCGCGGACATCCCGAACGGCGCGTCGATCGCGGTCGGCGGGTTCGGGCTCGTCGGCGTGCCGATCGAGCTCATCCGCGCGCTGCTCGAGACGCCCACGACGGACCTCGAGGTCGTGTCGAACAACTGCGGCGTCGACGGCTGGGGCCTCGGCCTGCTGCTCGCCGAGGGGCGGATCCGCCGGGTCATCGGCTCCTACGTCGGGGAGAACAAGGAGTTCGCCCGGCAGTACCTCGGCGGCGAGCTCGAGGTGGAGCTCACCCCGCAGGGCACCCTGGCCGAGCGCCTGCGCGCCGGCGGCGTCGGGATCCCCGCCTTCTACACCGCGAGCGGCGTCGGCACGATGGTGTCCGAGGGCGGACTGCCCGTGGCGGTACGGGCCGGACGGCTCCGTCGCCGTGGCGTCGCCCCCGAAGCCGACCGCGCGCTTCGACGTGCTCGGCCGCGAGACGGAGTACGTGCTCGAGACCGCCATCCGCACCGACTTCGCCCTGGTGCGGGCCGCGAAGGCGGACCGGCTCGGCAACCTCGTCTTCGAGGAGTCGGCGCGCAACTTCAACCCGCTGGCCGGGATGGCCGGGCGGATCACGATCGCCGAGGTCGACGAGGTCGTCGAACCGGGGGCGATCGACCCCGACGCCGTGCACCTGCCCGGCATCTACGTCGACCGGATCGTGCAGCTGACGCCCGAGCAGGCGAACGACCTGCCGATCGAGAAGCGCACCGTGCGCACGCGGAACGAGGACTGACATGCCGCTCACCAGGGACCAGATGGCCGCGCGCGCCGCGGAGGAGCTCGAGGACGGCTCCTACGTGAACCTCGGCATCGGGCTGCCGACGCTCATCCCGAACTTCGTGCCCGACGGCCGATCCATCGTGCTGCATTCCGAGAACGGCATACTCGGCGTCGGCCCCTACCCGTGGGCCGGCGAGGAGGACCCGAAGCTCATCAACGCGGGCAAGGAGACGGTCACCGTCCTGCCCGGCGCCGCCTTCTTCGACTCGGCGGCGAGCTTCGGGATGATCCGCGGCGGCCGCGTCACCACCGCCGTGCTCGGCGCCATGCAGGTGTCCGAACGCGGCGACATCGCCAACTGGGCGATCCCGGGCAAGCTCATCAAGGGCATGGGCGGCGCGATGGACCTCGTCGCCGGCGCGCAGCGGGTCATCGTGCTGATGGAGCACGTCGCGAAGTCCGGCGAGCACAAGATCCTCGGCGAGTGCACGCTGCCGCTGACCGGCCGCGGCTGCGTGGACCGGATCATCACCGACCGCGCGGTCTTCGACGTCACCGACGAGGGGCTGCTGCTGCTCGAGCTCGCACCCGGCGAGACGGTCGAGACCATCCGCGCGGCGACCGGATGCGCGTTCGCCGTCGCCGACTCCCTGGCCACGGTGGGCTCGTGACCGAGCTGCGCGACGCGGTCGTCTGCGCCCCGCTGCGCACGCCGGTCGGCCGCTACGGCGGCGTCCTGGCCGCCTCTGTCGGCGGAGCGGCTCGCCGCGCACGTCGTCCGGGCGCTGCTCGAGCGCACGGGGCTGCCCGGGCGACGCGGTCGACGACGTGATCTTCGGCCAGTGCTACCCGACCATGGAGGCGGCCCCGATCGGCCGCGTCGCCGCGCTCGACGCCGGGCTGCCGGTGACGGCGACCGGGTACCAGCTCGACCGGCGATGCGGCGCCGGCCTCCAGGCGGTCGTGAACGCCGCGATGCAGGTGCAGACCGGCGTCTCGGACCTCGTGATCGCCGGCGGCGTCGAGTCGATGAGCAACGCCCCGTACTACACCGAGGAGGGCCGCCGCGGGCTGCCCACCGGGGGGCTGCAGCTGCACGACGCCCTCAGCCGCGGGCGCGAGCGCGCGGGCGGCGAGCTGCACATCACCCCGGACGGCAACATCGGCAGCGCGGAGGTGCTGCGCCGGGAGTACGGCATCGGCCGCGAGCGACAGGACGCCTACGCGCTGCAGTCGCACCAGCGCGCGGTCGCCGCGCAGCAGTCGGGAGCCTTCGACGCGGAGATCGTGCCCGTGGAGGTGCCGGGCCGGAAGGGCACGACGCTCGTCGAGCGGGACGAGCATCCGCGCGCCGACACCTCGCTCGAGGCGCTCGCAGCACTCCGCCCGGCGCTCGGGCGGAAGGACCCGGCGTCGACCGTGACCGCCGGCAACGCGTCCGGCCAGAACGACGCGGCGGCCGCGACGATCATCACCACCCGCGAGCGCGCCGCCGAGCTCGGCCTCACGCCCGATGGTCCGGCTCGTGACCTGGGCGGTCGCGGGCGTCGAGCCGCAGCGGTTCGGCATCGGCCCGGTCCCGGCGGCGCGGAAGGCGCTGGCGCGCGCCGGCCTCACCTTCGCCGACCTCGACGTCATCGAGCTGAACGAGGCCTTCGCCGTGCAGGTGCTCGCGTGCGTCGACGAGTGGGGCGTGGACGGCGAGGACCCGCGGCTGAACCCGCGTGGCAGCGGCATCTCCATCGGCCATCCGCTCGGCGCGACCGGCGTGCGGATGCTCGCGACGCTCGCGCACGAGCTCGTGGACCTCGACGGCCGGCTCGCCCTGGAGACCATGTGCATCGGCGGCGGCCAGGGACTCGCCGCGGTCTTCGAGCGGGTCTGAGTCGGCACGCCAGCGCCCGGGCGATGCCGCGGGCGGTGGTGAGCAGCGCGGGCACGAGCCTGACGGGGTCGTCGCCCGCGGCGCCGACCACCGAGACGGCCGCGACGGCTCCACGGCCCTTGACGATCACCGGCGCGGCGAGCGAGGTCGACCCCACGGTGAGGTGGTCGCGGAGCTCCAGCCAGCCCTGCCGGCGGGCGAGCGCGAGGGCCGCGCGCACGCCCTCCTCCGTCGTGATCGTCGAGGGCGAGTAGGGCGGCAGCCCGGCCGCGACGACGGCGCGCACCGCGTCCTCCCCCGCATGCGCGAGCAGCACGAGGCCGCCGCTCGTGGCATGGATCGGCAGGCGTCCGCCCGCGCGGCTGACCAGCCGGACCGCGTTGCGCGCCCGCAGCCGTTCCACGACCACCGCCTCCGTGCCGTCGAGCACGACGAGCTGCACGTTCTCGTGCGTCACCTCGTACAGGTCCTCGAGGAACGGCAGCGCCGCCTCGCGCAGCCCGTGGGCGCGCGGCGCGAGCATGCCGAGCTCCCACAGCTTCAGGCCGACCCCGAACCGGCCGTCGGCGCCACGTTCGAGCACGCCCTGCCGGGTGAGCTCCGCGCAGAGCCGGTGCACGGTCGTGAGGGGCAGCCCGGTCGTCGGCAGCGAGCTCGGTGAGGGTCTGCCGGCGCTCGGGCGCGTGCTCGAAGGCGCCGAGGAGCGCCAGCGCACGCCCGAGGACGGTCCGCCCTGCCACGTCCTGCTCGCCCACGCGCCCTCCGATCAGCCCGAGTATCCCGCGGCCGACCTCCCGCAGACGGACCATCCGTGACTGCTGTCCGTGCGGACAACTGTTGCTGCTGCAGCGGCCTCAGTCGTCCGTGCGGACAGCAGACGGCCGCTGAGCACGCCGGCGCTCAGGGCCGAGTCGGCTCCTCGGCGATCTCGCACGTGCAGCTTCGGGCCGGCGCCTGCCCCGGCGGGGCGCTCACCCCGGAGGATCGCGGCGGTGCCCTCGAGCGGCACGGTCGCGGCCACGAGCGGCCGCGGGTCGACGGCGCCGCTCGCATAGGCCTCGATCGCGCCCTCGAGGCCGGCGGATGCGCCGAGCACCCCGACGGCGGTGACGTCCTTGAGCGCGAAGGCGCGGGCATCGAGCGGGCTCGGGGTGCCGGCGATGCCGATGTAGACGACGCGCTTGCCCGGTTCGACGAGCTCGAGCGCCGTCGCGGGCATGGTCGGCGCGGTGGACGCGTCGATCACGGCGTCCCAGGGCAGGTCGGGCAGCTCGTCCCGGCGCCAGGCGCCGGCGAAGCCGAGCGAGCGTGCGAACGCGAGGGAGCCGGGGTCGATCCCCAGCAGGTGCACCTCGGCGCCCGCGGCGCGAGCGAACATCGCGGTCAGCAGCCCGATCGTCCCCGGGCCGATGACCAGGGCGCGGTCACCCCGGTGCAGGTCGGCGCCGCGGACGGCGCGCAGCGCGTTGCCGCCGGGCTCGACCAGCGCGCCGAGCACGTCGTCGACGGCGTCGGGCAGCGCATGGAGCGCGGACGCGGGCACCGCCAGCGGTCGGCGAGCGCGCCCGGCCGTCCGGCCCTGACGCCGATCTCGGTCCGATCCGCGCAGACGTGGTGCCGGCCGCTCCGGCAGCGGGCGCAGACGCCGCAGCCGAGCATGGTGTCGCCGGTGACCCGGCGGCCGAGCCAGCGGCGGTCGACGCCGTCGCCCAGGACGGAGACGACGCCCATCCACTCGTGCCCGATCCGCATGGGGAAGGCCGCGCCGCCGTCGTGCAGGTAGGCCATCTCGCCCGTGAAGAACTCGACGTCGGTGCCGCAGACGCCGGCTCGGCGCGACGTCGACGACCACCTCCCCGGTGCGGCGACGGGCTCCGGCACGTCCTGCACGCTGCGCCTCGCCGGGCGCGGTGATCACGAACGCCCTCACGGGGCCGCCGGGCGGTCGGCACCGTCGTCAGTCGGTCACGTGCCCGGAAGCGGCGGTCTCCCGAGGACGGGCGACCGCGGCGTCGAGGCGCGCCTCGAACAGCACCGGCCGGTGATCCGACGATCCCGCCGGCAGCGTCGTGGCCCGCTCGACCGCGAGTCCCCGCGCGAGTGCCACGTCGAAGGCGCCCCAGACCGGGCCGCGGCCGATGTAGGTGCCGACCGCGCTGCGCGCGACGGTCCAGCCCGGACCGCCGGACGTGCCGGTCGAGCAGGCGGGTGAGGTGGGGGTAGTTGAGGTCGCCGGCCAGCAGCACCGGCAGCTCGCGGCCCGAGGTCGCCGAGCGCGCGCAGCGCCGCATCGATCTGCACCCGCCGCACGAGGTTCGGATCGGTGAGCGGCGTGGCGTGCAGCGAGCCGACGACGAGGCGGGCTCCGCTCTCCTCGTCGAGGATGCGCGCCGGCGCCCAGCCGCTCGGCGGTCGTGCGCATCAGCCGGTCGTGCAGCGAGCGCGGCACGTGCAGCGCAGCAGCCTCCTCCACCGGGAAGCGGTCCTGCCGCACGAAGAGCGCGACGCCGTATCCGCCGCCGGACGACATGGCGACGCGGCGGAGCGCGCCGATGCGGGTCGGCAGGCCGGGTGCGGCCTCCTGCAGGTGCAGCAGGTCGGGGCGGTGCTCGTCGACGAGGTCGTCGAGGTCGCGCTCCCCGAGGCCGTGCCAGAGGTTGTAGGTGATCGCGGTGAACCCGGTCAGGGTGCATCCCCTTCTGCTGTCTCGAGCGGGCCGACGGGCCCGGCTTCCACGATGAGGCCGGGTCGCCGAGCATACGTCGAAGGGCGGCTCGTGACGGTGTTCGGAGCCGCGACACCCGAAGAGGGGTGAGGACAGACAGATCGTTCTGTCCTACTGTCTTCACAGGCGGTTCACCAGCCGCCGACCGGAGCACACCCCGCTCCGGAGCACGAAGACGGCACGGACGGTATCCCCGACGGACGTGACGGTACCCAACCAGATACCCCTGTCGTGACAGACGCCGGCCGGCGAGCGATTCCCCCCGCTCCCGGGCCGGCGTCTTCTCGTTCAGTCCTGGCGACGCGCGGTGTCCACGTTCGGGTCGAGCTCGTCGGCCTTGCGCATCCGGCCGTCGACGTCGGCGCGCATGCGCTCCGCGTCCGTGCGCCGCTCCTCGCTCGCCTGCGACAGGCGGTCCGCCTCGACCTGGGCCCGCATCGAGTCGGCCTTCGCCCGATCCGCGTCGGCACGGGTCTTCAGCGCCTCCGCCTCGCGCTCACGCGTCGCGATCTCGTCGTTGCGCGCGTCCTCGCGGAGCCGCTCGGCCCTCCTCGCGTTCGCCTTGGCCGCCACCCGCCCGCGACGCAGCAGCAGGAGCACGACCAGGACGACGATCACCACCACGACGACCGCGATCACGATCCAGATGACATTGGCCATGACGCCACCTCCTGTCGCCCGTTCCTAGCCCTCGGCGTCCGGAAGCGGCTGGAACGACAGCGGATGCGCAACCCACACGCAGGGAACGATCAGCCGGCGGCGCGAAGCCCGACAGCGGGCAGGACGAGCTCGTCGATGACCGACAGCAGGAACGCCCGGTCGATCGCCTTGTGGTCGAGGAGCGCCCGCGAGATGACCATCGACGAGCTCACCTTCGACAGCAGGCGGAAGTCGACGTCGGAGCGGATCTCGCCGCGCTCGGCGGCCCGGCGCAGCAGGGCCTCGGTCATCGCCGCCCTCGGCTCGAGGAAGCTCGCACGGATCGAGTCGGCGAGCTCGGGCGACCGCACGAGCACGGAGGCGAGCCCGAGCAGGACCTGCAGCTTGCGCTCGCCGTCCGCGACGGTGCGCTGGGAGACCATGGCGACGAGGTCGCCGCGGAGCGTGCCGGTGTCGGGCAGCTCCGTGAGCGCCGGCCCGGAGTGAAGGCAGCCGACCGCGTCGGTGATGAGCTCGGCCTTCGAGGGCCAGCGGCGGTAGAGCGTGGCCTTGCCCGCCTTGGCCCGGGCCGCGACCATGTCGACGGTCATCCGGTCATAGCCGGTCTCGGCGAGCACCTCGAGCGCGGCCTCGAGGATCTCGGGATCACGGGTGTGGTCGCGCTTGCGCCCGGGGCGGGCGGACTCGTCGAGGACGGCCGGAGCGACCTCGGTCTGCGTCATCGCATCCGCTCCTTCCCTGTCCGTGTTTCCAGAGTGTAACGCGGAGGCGAACGATTCCGGTACCGGTGTGATCCGGAACTTGGCAGATTCGGAACAGAGTTGATCCGGAACGGATTCGTTTCGTATAGGCTGTCCCTCATGACCGAGATCCGCACGGCGCCCGCAGGCGCCGCTCCCCTCGCAGCACCCTCGTCCGGCCGCTGGCTCACCCTCGTGGTCGTCGGCCTCGCCCAGCTGATGGTCGTGCTGGACAACACCGTCGTGAACATCGCGCTCCCGTCGGCCCAGCAGGACCTGGGCTTCACCAACGGCGAGCGCCAGTGGATCGTCACCGCCTACTCGCTCGCGTTCGGCAGCCTGCTGCTGCTCGGCGGCAGGCTCTCCGACCTCATCGGCCGCAAGCGCACGTTCGTCCTCGGGCTCGTCGGCTTCGCCGCGGCCTCCGCCGTCGGCGGCGCCGCATCGAGCTTCGGGATGCTCGTCACCGCGCGCGCCGCGCAGGGCGCGTTCGCGGCGCTGCTCGCACCGACGGCCCTCGCGGTGCTCACCACGACCTTCACCGTGCCGAAGGAGCGGGCGCGGGCGTTCGGCGTGTTCGGCGCCATCGCGGGCGCCGGCGGCGCGATCGGCCTCCTGCTCGGCGGGGTGCTGACCGAGGACCTCGACTGGCGCTGGAGCCTCTACATCAACGTCGTCATCGCGGTCGTCGCGGTGATCGGCGCGATCACCCTGGTCCGGCACTGCATCGCCAGGGCCCGCGCCCGAGGCTCGACGTGCTGGGCACCGTGCTGATCTCCGCGGCGCTCTTCGGTGTCGTGTACGGCTTCTCGAACGCGGAGTCGGACAGCTGGAGCTCCGGCTGGACGTGGGGCCCGATCATCGTCGCGGCCGTGCTGCTCGTCGCGTTCTTCGCGTGGCAGCGGCGTACTGCGCATCCGCTGCTGCCGCTCGAGGTGCTGCTCGACCGCAACCGCGGCGCGGCGTTCGCCTCGGTGCTGATCGCGGGCGCCGGCATGTTCGCGATCTTCCTGTTCGTCACGTACTACACGCAGTCCACCCTCGGCTACTCCCCAATCCAGACCGGGCTCGCGTTCCTGCCGATGATCGGCGCGCTCGTGCTCGCCGCGCAGATCGGCACGAACGTGCTGCTGCCCCGGTTCGGGCCGAAGGTGCTCGTGCCGATCGGGATGCTCCTCGTCGCGTCGGCGATGGTGCTCTTCACCCGGCTCGACGTGCACAGCTCCTACGCCGGCGCCCTGCTGCCGGCCCTGATCGTGATGGGTCTCGGCATGGGCACCGTCATGCCGGGCTCGATGCAGTCGGCGACGCTCGGCGTGGACCGGAGCTCCGCCGGCGTCGCGTCGGCGCTGGTGAACACGAGCCAGCAGGTCGGCGGATCCATCGGGACGGCGCTGCTCAACACCCTCGCGGCGACCACCGCGGCCACGTTCGCGGCGAACCACCTGTCCGAGGGCAAGGCGGTGGTCGGTGATGCCGCGGTGCACGGCTACGCGACGGCCTACTGGCTCGACGCGGCGCTCTTCGTGTTCGGTGCCCTGCTGGCGGCCCTGCTGTTCCGGCGGCGGACGCCCGCAGCCCGGACGCATGTGGCGACCTCCCCGCGGGAGAGCGCGGAGCCGGTGCTCGCGCACGAGGCCGACCTGCGCCACCCCGCCAACTGGGGTCGCGGTGGGGGTGCGACCTCGACGTAGCCTTTCAACACCGGGATCCTCGCTGACGCTGGGGGGCTGAAGCTCGAGTTGCCGGTCTTTGCAGAACGTCGCTGGGCGGTCGATCGGGGGGTCGGCCGCCCAGCGGCGTCTGCGGCCTCGGCGCCTGATGCCGTCAGCCCACGCGGAGATAGCGTGCCGGCCGCTCATGCCGGCCGGACTCGCGCGTCCACCCGCCCTCGCGCCCGGGAATCGGATCCACCAGGGTGGCGGGCGCGTCGTCCTGGTCGTCCCGGAGCGGGACGCTGACCTCGGGCCCGTCCGTGTCACCTGCCCGCTCGATCAGCACCGCATCGAGGTATCGCATCGCTCGTCATCGCCACTCCTTTGCACTTGTACAAAGGATGCGCCGTGACACTGCGAGGGGCCTCGCGGGAGTCGATCAGCGGCCTGAGTCCCGCGCCACCCGAGGCGCGCTCAGGCGCGTCGCGGCCTCGGGCACGGGCGCGGCCAGCGGATCCGGGTCCCGGCGGCTGCGACCGGCGTCCGTGACGACCGCGAGGCCCTCGCGCGCCCAGTACTCGAACCCGCCGATCAGCTCGCGTACCTGCCGGTAGCCGAGGGTCGCGAGAGTGAGCGCCGCCTTCGTGCTCGCGTTGCAGCCCGGTCCCCAGCAGTACACGACGATCTCGGCGTCCAGGTCGGGCGCGAGGTCCGGATCCGCGCCTCCAGCTCCGCCCGCGGCACGTGCACCGCGCCAGGGATGCGGCCCTGCCGCCAACTCGGCTCCGATCGGACGTCGATCACGAGCGGGCCGGCGCCGCCCTTCCTGGCTTCGGCGAGGTCGGCGGGGTCGGTCTCGTAGGCGAGCTTGGCGGCGAAGAAGTCGGCAGCGGAGAGCGCGGTCATCGCCCCATCGAACCGCACCGGAGACGGGGCCGCACCCCCGGCGTTGCCACTCGTGGCGACTTCTCCGACCGAAGTCACCACCAGTGGCAACTCCCCGGTTTCAGGCGGTGACCTCGAACGACCCGACCTGCGGCGCGGTCGAGTCGCCGCCGACGAAGACGTCGAACGTCGACACGTCGAGCACCCGGTCGCGGACCGCGGCGTTCCAGTAGCGGCGCTCGTCGGGCCCGAGCGCGAACTCGACGCGGGCGGACGAGCCGGCTGCGACGCGTGATCCGCTGGAAGCCCTTCAGCTCGCGGACCGGCCGGGACGCGGTGCCGTGGCGCTGGTGCAGGTAGAGCTGCACGACCTCGTCGGCGTCCCGGTCGCCGGTGTTGGTCACCTCGACGGACACGGTGACGGTGCCGTCGAGCGGGACGGCTGCGCGGTCGACGCGCAGGTCGCCGTAGGTCGAACCGCCCGTAGCTCAGCCCGTGGCCGAACGGGAACAGCGGCGTGCTCGCCTCGTCCCAGTAGCGCGCTGCCTGGTTGTCCGGCTCGTGCGAGCGGGTGTGGGCGTAGATCATCGGCACCTGGCCGACGGTGCGGGGCCAGGTGAACGGCAGCTTGCCGCCCGGGGACGACGTCGCCGAAGAGCAGGTTCGCGACCGCCTCGCCGCCCTGGGTGCCGGGGTACCAGATGTCGAGGATCGCCGGCACGTGCTCGGCCGCCCAGCGCAGGTCGAGCGGCCGGCCGTTCATCACGAGCAGCGACGCGGCGTGCCGGTGGCGACGACGGCCTGCAGCAGCTCCAGCTGCCGTCCGGGCAGGTCGAGCGAGGAGCGGGACGCCGCCTCGCCGATCATGTTCTGCCACTCGCCGACCACGACGACCGCGACGTCCGCGTCGGTGGCCGAGCGCGACCGCCGCGGCGAACTCGGCCTCGGCGTCGAAGCCCTCCGGGTCCGACCGGCGCGTTGCCGCCGAACATGTCGAACATCGACGGGAACGTGCGCTGCGCACGGCCGGACGCCCGGGCGCGTACGTCGACGCGCACCCGTCGCCGGCGCCTGGCGCGGATGCCGTCGAGCACGGTCACGGTCTCGTCGAGGTCGAAGTCGAAGACCCACGGGCCGAGGGTGTCGCGCTTGGAGTCGGCGAGCGGGCCGATGCACCGCGATCGAGTCGAGGCCGCGGCGTCCAGCGGCAGCAGGTCGCCCTCGTTCCTCAGCAGCACCGCCGCGCGCTCGGCGGCGACGCGGCGACCTCGCGGTGCGGCGGGTCGCTGAGGACCTCGCGGGCGCGGTCCTCGTCCACGTACGGATCGTCGAGCAGGCCGAGGCGGATCTTGGCCTCGAGCACCCGGCGCACGGCCGCGTCGAGGTCGTCCGCGCCGGCGGCCCGGCCGCGAGCGCCTCGGGGAGGTGCGCGAAGGCCGGATCGGTGATGACCATCTCCATGTCGATGCCGGCGTTCAGCGCGCGGGCCGCCGGCGTCGGCGAGGTCGGCGCGCGAAGCCGTGCGTGACGCAGGTTGCGCACCGCGTTCGCGTCGCTGACCGACGAAGCCCGTCGAAGCCCCAGGTCGTCGCGCAGCACCTCGGTGAACAGCCAGTGGTTGGCCGTGGCGGGGATGCCGTTGAGGTCCATGTACGCGGTCATCACGTTGCCGGCGCCCGGCCTCGATCGCCGCCTCGAACGGCGGCAGGTAGACGTTCCAGAGCTCGGCGTCGGACGAGGTTCACCTCGTCGTAGTCGCGGCCGCCGAGCGCGGCGCCGTAGCCGGCGAAGTGCTTGGGCCCGGCGATGATGCGCTCGCGCGGCGCCGAGCCCGGTCGCCCTGGAAGCCGCGCACCTGCGCGGCTGCGACCGCGGCGCCGAGGAGCGGGTCCTCGCCCGCGCCCTCGATGATGCGGCCCCAGCGCGGGTCGCGGGCGATGTCGACCATCGGCGCGAACGTCCAGTGGATGCCGACGGCGCGGGCCTCCCGCGCGGCGACGGCCTGGCCCCGCTCGATGGTGGCGGGGTCCCACGACGCGGCCATCGCGATCGGGACCGGGAGGATCGTGCGCAGCCCGTGGATGACGTCGAAGCCGAACAGCACCGGGATGCCGTGCCGGTTGCCCTCGACGCGCGAGCGCTGCAGCCGGTTGATCTCGGCCGGGTCGGTCACGAACAGCAGCGAGCCGACCTCGCCGCGACGCGAGCGCGGCGTCGACCTCGCGGGGCTGCGCGCTGGCGTCGAGGCCGAGCGCCGGGTCGGCGGCGTCGCCCTCGGGGAGCGGCCGAAGTAGAAGTACTGGGTCAGCTGCCCCGCCTTCTCGGCCGGGGTCATCGCGGCGAGCAGCGCCTTCGCCGCGGCGCGACGTCCGTGTGCGACGTGCTGGTGTCCGACATCCGCGTCCTCCATCCCTCGCGGCGCGACGCCGCGCATCGACGCTAGTCGCCCCGGCCAGTGGGGGCCTCCGGCGGCGTTGCAACCCCGTTCGTCGAGCACCTCAGCAGGCGGTCACGCGTCGCGGACGGCCTCCCATTCCTCGATCAGCGCCGGCAGCCGTGCGCGGATGAACGCGAAGAAGCGGCCCATCTCGTCCAGCCGCTCGGCCACGTCCTCGGCTCCGACCTCGCGCGCCGTCGCGACGCCGTCGGGCACGATCGCCCCGATCGCGTCGTAGACGGCGGTCGCCCGTAGGGAGGCGGTGTACCAGCCGCTTCCCTCCAGCACCTGGTAGACCTCCCGGCGGGGAGCGCTGGTGCGGCAGCCGGCGCACCATCCCGACCACCTCGAGGTAGCGGATGGCGCCGGAGATCGCCGCGGCGCTCACCCCGAGCCGGCTGCGCAGCGCATCCGCCGTCAGACCAGACTCGGGGGCGGTCGTCAGCGTGATGAGCACGCGGGCCGGCATGCGCGGGAACCCGGCGGCGATGAACACTGCCGCGAGGCGCTCGGCGAACGGCTGCAGCGGCGCCGCCGACGTCTCGTCGCTCACGCGACGGTGTCCCGCCGCCGGACGAGCACGCAGGCCAGCGCGGTGATCCCGACCGCGAGCACCGTCATCCACCACGCGCCGGCGAACGACGGGTCGGGCAGCGCGACCTCGGGCGAGTGCGAGAACGGGGCCAGGTCGCGGACCCACTGCGGCAGGCCGAGCAGGGCGGCGAACTCGCCGAGGAACGCGGCGGCGGCGAGCACGAGCCAGCCGGCGGAGATCGACGCCCTGGGAGCGACCGCGAAGACCAGCGCCACGATCGCGAGCAGCACGAGCACCGCGGGCAGCTGCCAGACGATGGTGCCGAACCACGCGCCGAACGTCCCCGCGCTGCCGTCCGGACGGACCGCGAGCGCGGCGCCCGCCGCGGCGAGCCCGGCGAGCACAAGGGCGACAGCGGCACCGAGCGCCGCCACGAGCACGATCGAGAGGAACCAGCGCACGCGGCCCACCGCTCCGGAGAGCACGGCGTCGGCGCCGCCCGAGGCCTCCTCCTGCCGCAGCCGCATCGCGCCCTGCACGGCGATCGCCGCAGCGAGGATGCCGACGAACGCGCCGATCACGACGACGAAGCCGTCCAGCAGGCCGCTGCCGGGTCCGGCCAGCCGACGCATCGCCTCCGTCACGCCCGGCGTGCTGCCCAGCTGCCCGAGCACGACGGTGGCGAGGTCGCCCCCGAGCACGCCCATGAGCACCGCCCCGATCCCCCACCCGATCGCGCTGCCGCGCTGCAGCCGGGCCGCGAGGCCGACCGGCCCGGCGAGCGCGCGGGACGCAGCCGCCCGGCCGCTGCGCTCGGGGACGAGGCCCTCGCCGAGGTCCCGCGTCCGCTGCACGGCGAGCGCGGCGGCTGCTGCGAGCGCGCCGACCACGAGCGCGACCAGGGCGGGGCGCAGGTCGTCGGCGGCGTACGGCCGCACCGACTGCACCCAGCCGATCGGGCTGATGGCGCTCGCCCAGCCCGGCGTCAGCGTGCCGTCCTGCGGATGCGGCGTGCCCGTCGCATCGCCGATGCCGCGCAGGGCATACGCCGCGAGCACGAGGGCGGTGCACCAGCCGTTCGCCGACCGTCCCGTCGGCGCGACCTGGGCGACGAGCAGCCCGAGCCCCGTGAAGGCGCAGCCCGCGGCACCGAGCGCGACGCCGAAGACGACGGATCCCGCGACGGGCAGGCCGCCGGCGATCAGCGCGACCGCGCTGACGGCGGTGGCCAGCACGTTCGCGACCACCCCCTCGAGCAGCGTCGCGACCGCCGGCAGCGCGCGGCCCGCGGCGGTCGCGGCGAGCGCCTCGGCCGTACCGCGATCCTCCTCCGCCCGGGTGTTGCGCACGACGAGGAACGTGCTCATCAGCCCGACGAGCAGGGCCTGGAAGGTCGCGATCTCGAAGACCGTGATGTCGCCGAGGCTCGTCCCCTGCGGCGTGCCGCGGAGCACGAGCAGGGCGGGCGTGACGAGGGCGACCCGCAGCACCCCGATCCGATCGGCGACCGTGGGATAGGTGCTCGTCATCGCCGAGGCCGTGATGAGCAGGAGCACCGCGAGCGCGACGGCCCAGATCACCAGCTGCAGCCGGTCGCGGCGCAGCCGGAAGCGCAGCAGCACGAGCAGCATCAGGCGCTCACCAGCTCGTCGCCGTAGTGCCGGAGGAACAGGTCCTCGAGGCTGGGCGGCGCCACCTGCAGACCGGTCACCCCGAGGGCGCCGAGCGCGGGCAGCGCCGCGGCCACCGCGTCTGAGGCGAGGGTGAGCGAGACCCGCCCCTCCGCGACCACCAGGTCGTGCACACCCGGGATCCCGGCGAGCGCCGGTTCGGTGAGGCGGCCGCGCTCGAACGACACGGCCGTTCGGGTGAGGTGCCGCAGCTCGTCGAGGGTGCCGCTCTCCACGATGCGGCCGGCCCGGAGGATGGAGATCCGGTCGCAGAGCCGCTCGACCTCGCTCAGGATGTGCGACGAGAGCAGCACTGTCGCGCCGCGCGCCGCGAGGGCGCCGACCTCGCGGGTGAAGACGGCTTCCATGAGCGGGTCGAGGCCGCTGGTCGGCTCGTCGAAGACGCACAGGTCGGCCGGATGGGCGAGAGCGGCGATGAGCGCGACCTTCTGCCGGTTGCCCTTCGAGTAGCTGCGCGCCCGCTTCGACGGATCGAACCGGAACGCGTCGATCAGCTCGGCTCGGCGGTGCCGGTACTCCGAACTGCGGAGGTCGGCCCCGCGGAGCCGCACGAGCAGGTCGATCGTCTCGCCGCCGGACAGCGCGGGCCAGAGCGCCACGTCCCCGGGGACCGAGGCGATCCGCCGGTGCAGCCGCGCGGCGTCGCGCCAGGGGTCGCCTCCGAGCACCCGGACGGTCCCGCTCGTCGCCCTCGCGAGCCCGAGCAGGATGCGGATCGTCGTCGACTTCCCGGCCCCGTTCGGGCCGAGGTAGCCGTGCACCTCCCCCGGCCGCACCGTCAGGTCGAGTCGGTCGAGCGCGAGCGTGCGCCCGTACCGCTTGGTGAGGCCCGAGGTCTCGATCACCGGAGTCATGCGGGGACCGTACTCCTCGTTCACGCGTTTGTGAACGCCGTGAACGACGACTCACCCCTTCTAGGCTTCCGCCATGTCATCCGGGACGTCGACCGCTGATCGGGCACTCGCGCTGAAGGCCCTGTACGAGGCCCCGGAGATCGTCCGGCTGGTGAACGTGTGGGACGCGGTCAGCGCCAAGGTCGTGGCCGACCTGCCGGAGACGACGGCGATCGCCACCGCCGGCCACTCCATCGCCGCCTCGTTCGGCTACCCCGACGGCGGGATGCCGCTCGAGCTCGCGCTCGCCGGCGCTCGGACGATCGCCGAGGCCGTCGACCTCCCCGTCACCGCGGACCTCGACGACGGCTACGACGAGCCCGGCGAGACGATCCGGCGCGCCATCGGCTTCGGCATCGTCGGCGCGAACGTCGAGGACCGGATGCGCCCGGTCGCCGACGCCGTGTCCCGCGTGCGGGCGATCATCCGCGCCGCGGAGCAGGAGGGCATCGCCTTCCAGCTGAACGCGCGGACCGACGCGATGATCGGGCGCGACGACCGCAGCCTCGATGAGCGGATCGCGCAGGCGATCGAGCGCGGGAAGGCGTACCTCGACGAGGGCGCCGCGCTCGTGTTCGTGCCGGGCGCGATCCGCCGGGAGCACGTGGAGCGGCTCGTCGACGGGCTCGGCCGGGGACGGCTCTCGGTCATCGGCCTGCCGCGCGCGCTGCCGGCCGCCGAGTACGAGGCGCTCGGCGTCGCCCGGATCTCCTACGGCCCGCTCCCCCAGCGCGTGGCCCTGCTGGCGCTCCGCGACCTGGCGACCGACCTCTACGCCGACGGCGTCGTCCCCGAGGACACCCCCTCGCTCAACTGACCTCGACTCCGTCGGCGCGGTCTGCAGGATCCCGAACGATCTCCAGGACGACCCGCCGTCCGCGGTCCCGCACATCGTCGGGCGTCCTGCATTCCGGAGGCGACGGTGGACCGCTATCGTCCGATCCGTGCTGATCGCGACGACGAACGAGCTCCCCGGCTGGACCATCGACGAGGTGCTCGGCGAGGTCTTCGGGCTGACCGTGCGGTCGCGGAACCTCGTCGCCACGTTCGGGTCCAGCCTGCAGTCGCTCCTCGGCGGCGAGGTGAGCGGCATGACGCAGGCGCTCGCGGACAGCCGCACCCAGGTGATCGAGCGGATGGTGCAGGAGGCCGAGGCGAGGGGCGGCAACGCGGTCGTCGCGATGCGCTTCGACACCTCCGAGATGGGCCAGACCTGGACGGAGATCTGCGCCTACGGCACCGCCGTCCGCGCGCACAAGAACCTCTGACGCCGCCCCGCCCGGCCTCCGCGCCGGTCACCGCGATCCCCTCCCACGTCACGCGGTACGTGTGGCAACGCGCGGTGTGCATGCGTACCGCGCGACGCCACAGCTACCGCGCGTCGCGATGAAGAGTCCGGGTGAGCCGCCCCGTCAGATCGCCGCGGCGAGGGCCCGGCCGACGGTCCGGCCCGTGAAGAGGCAGCCGCCGAGGAAGGTGCCCTCGAGCGCGTTGTAGCCGTGCGCCCCGCCGCCGCCGAACCCGGCGGCCTCGCCGGCGGCGTAGAGCCCGGGCACCGGCACCCCGTCGGCGTCGAGCGCGCGGCCGGAGAGGTCCGTCTGGATGCCGCCGAGCGTCTTCCGCGTGAGGATGTGCAGCTTCACCCCGATCAACGGCCCGGCCGCGGGATCGAGGATGCGATGGGGCTTCGCGATCCGCCAGACCCGTTCGCCGACGAAGCGGCGCCCGTTGTGGATGCCCTGGATCTGCGTGTCCTTCGCGAACGGGTTCGCGAGCTCCGCGTCGCGGGCACGGATCTGCCGCTCCAGCTCCCGCGGATCGAGCAGAGGCGTCTCGGTGAGGCCGTTCATCCGCCGGACGAGCTCGTCGAGGTCGTCCGCGACGACGAAGTCAGCGCCGTGCTCGACGAACGCGCGCACGGCCGGCGTCGCGCCCTTCCCGAGGCGCGTGCGGGCGACGAGCCGCAGGTCGCGGGAGGTGAGGTCGGGATTCTGCTCGGAGCCCGACAGGGCGAACTCCTTCTCGAGGATCCGCTGCGTCAGCACGAACCAGGAGTGGTCGTAGGCCTGGATCGCCGGGTCCGCACGCAGCAGGCGCAGCGTGCCCAAGGTGTCCGAGCCGGGGAAGCCGGGCGCGGGCAGGCGGCGGCCGAGGGCGTCGAACCACATGGACGAGGGTCCGGGCAGGATGCGGATGCCGTGCCCCGGCCAGATCGGGTCCCAGTTCTGCAGCCCCTCGGTGTAGTGCCACATGCGGTCGCGGTTCACGAGGCGCACACCGGCCGCGTCGGCGATGTCGAGCATCCGCCCGTCGACGTGGGCGGGCACCCCCGTGATCATCGTCTTCGGGGGCGTCCCGAGACGCTCCGGCCACCAGCGGCGTACCTGCTCGTGGTTCGCGCCGATGCCGCCGGACGCGAGCACGACCGCTTGCGCGCGCAGCTCGAAGTCCTCGACGGCGTCCCGATTCGACGGCACGCCGCGGGCCGCGTCGTCGGGGGCGAGGCGCATCCCGCGCACCCCGACGACTGCGCCGCCCTCGAACACGAGGCCGTCGACCCGATGGCGGAAGCGCAGGGTGATCCGTCCGTCCCCTGCCGCCGAGCGGATGCGGTCGGCGAACGGTTCGGAGATGCCGGTGCCGGTGCCCCACGCGATGTGGAACCGGGGCACCGAGTTGCCGTGGCCGAGGGCGCGACCGTCGCCGCGCTCGGCCCAGCCCACGAGCGGCGTGAACCGGACGCCCCGGTCCCGCAGCCAGGCGCGGGCGTCTCCGGCGGCGAACTCGACGAACGCCCGACCCCAGCGCGGGCCCCACTCGTCCTCGGGATGCTCGCCGTCCTGCCGATCCCACTGCGCGGACCCCTGCCAGTCCTGCCACGCGAGGTCGACCGAGTCCTTCACGCCGAGCCGCCGCTGGGCGGGGGTGTCGACGAGGAAGAGGCCGCCGAACGACCAGAACGCCTGCCCGCCGAGGTTCCGCGCGTTCTCCTGATCGACGATGGTCACCCGCCGCCCCGCGCGCACGAGCTCGTCCGCCGCGACGAGGCCCGCGAGTCCCCCGCCCACGATGAGCACGTCCGCGTCCATCCGGACACCATCCCATGCCTGCGCCGCAGGACGGCGGGCGGTCTGCAGGACGGACGGCGGCGCGACCTCCTGCAGACCGCCCGGGATCCTGCAGACCGCTCGGGTCAGGCGGGGAGCGCGGCCGGCCGATCCCCAATGAGGCATCCATGAGGCCGGCCCCCTGAAGACATGCCGCCTCGGGGATCGATCAGCGAAGACCCAGCCCGTGTTCACCCTCCTGCTCGACCATGCGGGGGCAGGAGGCGCTCATGATCGACAGCGATGTCACTCCGGAGCGCGACGGCCGGCGACGGTACGGGCTGACCACGCTGGATGCGATCGCCGCCTACAAGGACGGGCATCCGGAGCTGCTTCCGGCCGCGAACCGCTGGAAGTTCCTCATCGACGACCACACCGCCGGCCGCCACGCAGGGCCCGACGCGGTCCTGGCGGGGCTGTGCCCCATCTGCCGCATGTCGGCCCAGCGCGGAGCCGCCTGACGCTCGTCCCGATACGGTGGCCGGATGCTGTTCTGGGGCATCAAGCTCCTGATCGTGGGTCCGCTGCTGCGGCTGCTGCTGCGCCCCCGCGTGACGGGGACCGAGCACATCCCGCGGTCGGGACCCGTGATCCTCGCGGGGAACCACCTGTCCTTCATGGACCCGTTCGCCCTCGCGGCTCTGGCACGGCGGCGGGTGCACTTCCTGGCGGCGAGCACCTACTTCACCAAGCCCGGGATCGGCCGCATCGCGGGCTGGTTCCTCGCCGGGACGGGCATGACGCCGATCGACCGCTCGGGCGGATCCGCGTCGGAGGCGTCCCTGCGCGCAGGCCTCGCGATCCTCACCCGCGGTGACGTCATGGGCATCTACCCGGAGGGCTCGCGGAGCCGCGACGGCCGCCTGCACCGCGGCCGCACCGGCGTCGCCCGCCTCGCGCTGCTGTCGGGGGCGCCGGTCGTGCCGGTGGCGATGATCGGCACCGACAAGGTGATGCCGGCCGACAGCCGCAGCCTGATCCCGCGTCCGCACCGCATCGAGATGCGGGTGGGCGCCCCGCTCACCATGGACTCCGGCGCCGACCTCACCGACGGCGCCGCGCTCCGCGCCTTCACCGACCGGCTGATGGTCGCGCTGCAGGAGCTCGGCGGCCAGGAGTACGTGGACGTCTACTCCACCTCCGGGCGCCGCTGACGGACGGGCCGCTTCGGGCGGAACGGGCGTCCGATGACGCTCGGATTCGGCCCGAAGGCGCCCGTCCACGCCCGGCGCCCCCGCCGGTTGGAATCGCTCAGCGGCCCTGCGTTAGCGTGACGGCCGCGTCGCCGACGAGCCGCGGCGTCCGTCTCGAAGGAGTGCCCGTTGGCCGCTGAATCCCCATCCGATCCCCTCCGCGTCGGCGTCGTCGGGCTCGGGTTCGCCGGCACCACCGCCCTCGACGCGTTCGCGTCGCTGCCGGGGGTCGAGGTCGTGGCCCTCGCCGGCCAGGAGCAGCCGCGGCTCGAGGAGCTCGGCGCGAGCCGCGGGGTGCCGAACCTCTACCACGACTGGGAGGACCTCGTCGCGCGCGACGACCTCGACGTCGTGAGCATCGGGGTGCCGAACCACCTCCACCACCCGATCGCGATCGCCGCCCTCGGCAGCGGCAAGCACGTGTTCTGCGAGAAGCCCCTCGCCCCGACCGGCGCCCTCGCGCAGGAGATGGTGGATGCGGCGCGGGCCGCCGACCGGGTGCTCGAGATCGCCTTCAACCACCGGCGGCGCGCCGACGTGCAGTACATCCGCCGGTACCTCGACGAGCACGACATCGGGCGGATCTACCACGCCCGCTCCAGCTGGCGCCGTCGGGTCGGCATCCCGGGCCTCGGCTCCTGGTTCACCAACCGGCAGATGGCGGGCGGCGGCCCGATGGTCGACCTCGGCCCGCACATGCTCGACATCGCCCTGTACCTGATGGACGAGCCGCGCGTGACGAGCGTCAGCGCCGTCGCGTACGAGGAGCTCGGCCGGGCCGGCCGCGGCGGCCGGGCGCTCGCCAAGACGACCGGCGGCAACCGGGCCTTCGAGGTCGAGGACTTCGCGAGCGCGCTGCTGCGGCTCGACAACGGCGGCAGCCTGCACCTCGAGACCTCCTGGGCCAGCTACTCGGCGGACGAGGAGGACATCGCGGTCGAGCTGCTCGGCTCGACCGGTGGCGTGCGCCTCTTCGTGCGCGACTACGCGACGGACGACACGATCCGGATCTACTCCGACGTCGCCGGCGCGCCCGTCGTGTCGGCCCCCGAGGTGCACGTGCCCGGCGGACACCACCTCGCCGTCATCGAGGAGTTCGTCGCCACGGTCCGTTCGGGCTCCTGGGCGAACGCCTACGGGGACTACGCGCTGCACCGCAGCCGCGTGATCGACGCCGTCTACCAGTCCGCAGCGGAGCACCGGGAGGTCGAGGTCGCATGAGGATCACCGTCTGGAACGAGAACCTGCACGAGACGCGGGGCGACGAGGTCGTGAAGGCGAACTACCCGCGCGGCATCCACGGCGCCATCGCGGAGGGCCTCGCGGCGCACTTCCCCGGGGACGACGACGTGATCCGCACGGCCACCCTGCAGGAGCCGGAGCACGGCCTGACGGATGCGGTGCTCGGCGACACCGACGTGCTGCTCTGGTGGGGCCACATCGGCCACGCGCAGGTGACGGACGAGGTCGTCGCGAAGGTGCACGAGCGCGTGCTCGCCGGGATGGGGCTGCTCGTGCTCCACTCCGGGCACTACTCGAAGATCTTCCAGCGGCTCACCGGCACCACGAACTCGCTGCTCTGGCGCAACGAGGGCGAGCGGGAGCTCGTCTGGACGATCGACCAGACGCATCCGATCGCCGCCGGCGTCCCGAGCCCGATCGTCGTGCCGCGGCAGGAGATGTACGGGGAGCCGTTCGACATCCCGGTGCCCGACGAGCTCGTGTTCGTGTCGTCGTTCACCGGCGGCGAGGTCTTCCGGTCGGGCGTGACCTACACGCGCGGCCTCGGCCGGATCTTCTACTTCTCCCCCGGCGACCAGGAGTACCCCGTCTACCACCAGCCGCGAGATCCTGCAGGTGCTGGCGAACGGCATCCGCTGGGCGGCCCCGCGGCAGGCGTTGCGCGCGCAGACGGCCGAGAACGCGCCGACGGACTGGTTCCTGACCTAGGCTCCGGCCTCCGCGGCCGTCTCGACGGCAGCGTCCATCGCGAGCAGGTCCAGGCTCTCCGGTGACGGCTCACCCGCCGCGTCGCTGAAGCGGCGGAGCCCCTCGATGGCCGCGGCCCGCGCGTCGTCGGGCATCCGTCCGAGGATCGCGGCGAGCGCCTGCTCGCGCCGCTGCCGTGTCTGGTCGACGAGGTGCACGCCCTTCGCGCTCAGCTCGAGCGTGATGAGCCGCCGGTCGGCCGGCTCGGACCGCCGCTCCACCCATCCGCCGCGCACGAGCCGGGCGACGAGCCGGGTGCCGGTGGACGCGGTCACGCCGATCCGCGCGGCGAGCACGCCGGCGGGTGTGGGTCCGAGGGCCCGCAGCAGCACGAGCGCGCGGAACTGCGGCATCGTCACCTGCTCCAGCACAGGGATCAGCGACTCCGCGATCAGGCCCACCATGGCGCGGGTGCCGCGGACCGCCTCCGAGAGCGCGGCCGGATCGACCGGGGACCGCTCCTCAGCGTCCATGCCCGGCCTCCTGTGCGCAGCCGGCGCGCCGGTCGCCGCGCGCGCGTGGGCGCGGGTTCGGTGCGGGGCATCTGGCCTCCCTGGCCGTGGACGGCCGACACCCCATTGTGGACGGTTGCGCCCTCCCCCGCGCCCCCGGGCTGCTCCTTCCCCGGCCGGACGGCCTGCACGGCCCCTCCCTCGCGCTCATCTCGACGCCACCCGCGGCGAAGGTCGCCGTCGACGACAGGGCACAGCGCATCCGGGGTCCACAGCCTTCGTGGAGGGCCGCAACAAACCACCGGCGCTAGCCTGAAGGAGCGGCGCCGGCGAGCGCGCCGCATCTCTCGCGAAGGAGCGCCCCGTGCCGGCTCAGCCCTTGTCCGTCCAGCTGTACTCGGTCCGGGACGCCGTGGCCGCCGATCTTCCCGCGGCCCTGCAGCGGCTGGCCGGCATCGGGTTCACGGCCGTCGAGCTGTACGGCTTCGTCGACCGCGCCGACGAGTACGCGGCCGCCCTGAAGGACGCGGGGCTCACCGCGCCCTCCGGCCACGCGCCGGTGCTCCAGTACGACGATCCGCGCGCGGCGTTCGAGGCGGCGAAGACGGTCGGCCTCGGCACCCTGATCGACCCCCACCACCCGGCGCCGCACTGGCAGTCGGCCGACGACATCCGCGCCGCTGCCGAGCGGATGAACCGGATCGCGGCCGCTGCCGCCGAGTTCGACCTCGCGTTCGGCTACCACAACCATGCGCACGAGCTCGAGGCGCGGTTCGACGGCGTCACAGGCCTCGAGCTGCTCGAGCAGCACCTCGACCCCGCGGTCGTGCTCGAGGTCGACACGTTCTGGGTGACGGTCGGCGGCGAGAACGCGCCGGAGCTGCTGAAGAAGCTCGGCGACCGCGTCCGGTTCATCCACGTCAAGGACGGCCCCATCTCCCGGGACACGTCGACGCAGCTGCCCGCCGGGCAGGGCGACGTCGACGTGCGGGCGGTGCTCGCCGCGGCGCCGCAGGCGATGCGCGTCCTCGAGTTCGACGCCTACGCCGGCGACCCCTTCGACGGCCTCGCCGAGTCCTTCCGCTTCGTCAGCGAGCTCGAGCGATGAGCCGCGGTCCCGTCGGCATCGGCGTCATCGGCGCCGGGGTCATCAGCGACCAGTACCTGACCAACCTCACGACGTTCCCCGACGTCGCGGTGCGGTTCGTCGCCGACATCGACCTCGACCGCGCCCGCGCGCAGGCCGAGAAGTACGGCGTCGCGGGATCCGGATCCGTCGACGAGCTGCTCGCGGACGACTCGGTCGAGATCGTCGTCAACCTCACGATCCCGGCCGCCCACGCCGAGGTCGCCCACAAGGCCCTCGACGCCGGCAAGCACGTCTGGAACGAGAAGCCGCTCACGACCGACCGGGCGAGCGCGACCGAGCTGCTCGCGCACGCCGACCGCGCGGGGCTCCGCGTCGCCTGCGCGCCCGACACCGTGCTCGGCGCCGGCATCCAGACCGCCCTCCGCGCCGTCCGCGAGGGCGTCATCGGCACGCCGCTCAGCGCGACGACGATGATGCTCTCCCCCGGCCCGGAGTCGTGGCACCCGAACCCCGCGTTCCTCTTCGCCCGCGGCGGCGGCCCGCTGCTCGACATGGGGCCGTACTACCTGACGACCCTCGTCTCGGCGTTCGGCTCGATCGCCTCGGTGGCCGCCACCGGCTCGACCGCGTTCCCGACCCGCACCATCGGATCGGGGCCGCTCGCCGGCACCGAGTTCCCCGTCGAGGTGCCCACGCACGTCGGCGCGCTGCTGCGGTTCGCCGAGGGCGGCGCCTCAGCGCAGTCGACCTTCAGCTTCCAGTCGGCGCTCGCCCGCCAGGGCTTCGTCGAGATCACCGGCACCGACGGCGTGCTCGTGCTGCCCGACCCGAACCAGTTCGAGGGCGACACGATCGTCTGGCGGCGCGGATCCGAGGAGCCGGAGACCCTGCCGGCCGTCGGCGCGACCGCGGGCCGCGGCCTCGGCGTGCTCGACCTCGCCCGCGCGATCCGCACCGGCGGCACCGAGCGCGCCAGCGGCGCCCTGGCCGCGCACGTGCTCGACGTGATGCTCTCCATCGCGGAGGCGGCCGACACCGACCGCTTCGTCGACGTGGCCAGCCGCGCGCCGCAGCCCGACCCGCTGCCCGCGGACTGGGATCCGGCGGCGAGCACGGACCTCGGCTGATGCGCGCGGGCCTCATCGGCGGCGGCTTCATGGGGGCCGTGCACACCCGGGCGGCCCGCGCCGCGGGCGCCGAGGTCGTCGCGGTCGCCACCAGCTCCCCGGAGGGCGCGCGCCGCGCCGCCGAGCGGCTCGGGATCGCCACGGCGGCGCCGTCCGTCGAGGCGCTGCTCGCGATGGACCTCGACGTCGTGCACGTCTGCTCGTCGAACGGCGCCCACCTCGAGCACGCCCTCGCCGTGCTGGGCGCCGGCATCCCCGTCGATCTGCGAGAAGCCCCTCGCCACGAGCACGGCGGATGCGGCACGGCTGGCCGGCCGCGCGCGCGGCAGGCGGACTCGTCGCCACGGTGCCGTTCGTCTACCGCTTCCATCCGATGGCCCGCGAGGCGCGCGACCGCGTCCGCGCGGGTGGGCGCGTGTTCACGATCCAGGGTGTCTACCTCCAGGACTGGCTGCTCGAGCCGGAGGACGACGACTGGCGCACCGACCCGGCGGCAGGCGGCCCGTCCCGCGCCTTCGCCGACATCGGCTCGCACCTCGCCGATCTCACCGAGTTCGTGACCGGCGAGCGGATCGTGCGGCTGCAGGCGCTCACGCGCACCGTGCATCCCGAGCGGAACGGGCATCCGGTCGCCAGCGAGGACGCCGCGGCGCTCGTGGTGGAGACCGCCTCGGGAGCGATCGGCACCCTGCTCGTCTCGCAGGTCGCCGCCGGGCACGACAACGGGCTCGTGCTCGAGGTGGCGACGGCCGGCGGATCGGTCCGCTTCGAGCAGGAGGACCCGAACCGGCTCTGGCTCGGCGCGCGCGGCGAGTCGACCGTGCTCAGCCGGGGCGCCGGGCAGAACGGCGCCGACGCGCAGCGGCTGTCGGTCGTGCCGGCCGGGCATCCGATGGGCTACCCGGACGCCTTCGCGGCCTTCGTCGCAGACAGCTACGCCGCGATCGGTGGCAGCGCGCCCGACGGCCTGCCCACCTTCGAGGACGGGCTGCGCGCGGCGCGGCTCACCGACGCCGTGATCCGCTCCGCCGAGACGGGCACGTGGGTCGAGTCTCCGGCGCAGGCCTGACGTCCCCGGGTCGTACGCCTTCGGGACGTTCGTACGGGTTCGACGCCATACGCAAGTCCCGAACGCGTACGGCCGACGTCAGCGGGCGGTCCAGCCGCCGTCGATGGCCAGGGTCTGGCCCGTGATCAGCGACGCGGCCGGCGCGGCGAGGAACACGACGGCGTCCGCCACCTCGCGCGGCACCCCGATGCGATGCAGCGCCGCGATGCGCTCGACGGTGTCGGCACGGAAGCCGGGGTCGGAGAGGGCAGGGGCGGTGCCGTCGGTCTCGATGAAGGTGGGGGCGACGGCGTTCACGCGGATGCCGTCGGCGCCCCACTCGACCGCGTGGCAACGCGTCATGTGCACGACCGCCGCCTTCGCGATGCAGTAGGCGGATTCGCCGGGCAGCGCCACGAGCCCCGCCTGCGAGGCCATGTTCACGATCGCGCCACCGCCGGCGGAACGCATGCGCTTCGCGGCATGCTGCGACAGCGCGAAGGCGCTCCGCACGTTCCAGGCCCAGACGTGGTCGAAGTCCTCGAGCGTGACGTCGGCGGCGGGCGCCGACGGGACGCCGCCGCCGGCGTTGTTCACGAGCACGTCGAGTCCGCCCAGCGCCTCCGCCGCCACGTCGAGCGCGGCGCGGCTCGCATCGACGTCGAGCACGTCCATCGCCAGCGGCACCGCACGGCGGCCGAGGGCCTCGATCTCGGCGACCGCGCCGTCGTCGTCCGCGGGTCGCGCAGCCCGAGACCGATGTCGGCGCCGGCCCGCGCGAGCGCGACGGCGATCGCCCGTCCGAGGCCGCGCCGGGCGCCGGTGACGACCGCCACCTGCCCCGCCAGATCGAAGGAGCCGGCGCCGTCCGCCACCTCAGTGCCCGCCGTCGGGGGCGGCCTGGTCGGCGACGGGACCGACCGCGTCGGCGTCGGGACGCCTCGGGATGTGCACGTCGCCCGGCTCGACGTCGATCTGGCCGTCGTCGTCGTAGTCGCCGGTGCCTGGCAGGAGCTTCACCTTGCTGCGGTCGATGTCGGGGTCGTCGAGCGCGGGGCTGCCGGCCTGGTCGTCCTGCAGCGCGTCGACGTCGCGGTCGCTGCTCGGGCTGTAGTCGGTGTCCTTCCGCTCGCCCGGGGGCACGTTGGGCGGGGACTCGAGGAAGGGGTCGTCGTGGCTCATGCGCCGACGCTAGGTCGTCGGCTCTGGGGTTGCCTGCGTGCGGCGTCAGGCGCCGAGGCGCTGCAGCAGGTCGTCGAGCTCGTGGACGACGCGCGGGGCACCCGCGATCACCATCCTGAAGCCGGGAGCGCCCCCGGCGAGGCCCCTGATCGAGCCGCCGGCCTCGGTGACGAGCAGGCCGCCCGCGGCCTGATCCCACGGGTTGAGGCCCTGCTCGAAGAAGGCGTCGAGCCGCCCGGCCGCGACGGATGCGAGGTCGATGGCCGCACCGCCGGTGCGGCGCAGGTCGCGCACGAGCGGGATGAGCTGCCCCGCCACGCTCGCCTGGTTGCCGCGCACCTCCTGCGTGTAGTGGTACCCGGTCGACACGAGCGCACGATCCAGCTCGGCCGGCTCCCTGACGTGCAGCTCCCGGTCGCCGAGGTGTGCGCCACCGCCCGCGCTCGCCGTGAACAGCTCGCCCAGCGCCGGCGCCGCCACCGCCCCTGCGAGCGCCCGCCAGGTCGCCGGATCCGGTTCGCCCTCGACGACGGCGATGGAGACCGACCAGTTCGGCAGGTCGTAGAGGTAGTTCACCGTGCCGTCGATCGGGTCGACGACCCAGGTGAGCCCGCTGGACCCGACGTCGGCGCCGGACTCCTCGCCGAGGAACCCGTCGTCGGCCGGGCTGCCGCGAGGCGCCCGCGGATGAGGTCCTCGCGGCCTTGTCCGCCGCCGTCACGATGTCGATCGGAGACGACTTGGTGCCCTCCACGGTGACACCCTCGCGCCGCAGCCGCGCCGCGAGCTCGCCGGCCTCGACGGCGGCCTCGCGCGCGATCCGCAGCAGCTCCTTCGCGCCCGCGCTCACCCTGCATCCGCTCGCCGCTCATGCGGGAACGCTAGCGCCCGCGGAGGAACGGAAGCCGAGCCCGTCAGGCTGCGGACCTGCCGCGCGCAGGGCCGTCAGCCGGCGGTCCGCCAGACCGCCTCGATCTTGACGCCGTCGCTCGTCTCGCTGATGTGCATGGCGACGTCGGCACCGAGCAGCGCGTCGTCGACGGTCGCCCCATCGGCCCGGGCCTGCTCCGCCAGCCGCTCGAACACCACGGCGACGGCACGTCCCCAGTCCTGCGGATGACGGCTCGTCGTCTCCTCGGCCGCCGCGTACTCGCGGTCGGCCGAGGCGGCACTTCCCTCGCTGGTCATGCCTGCACGGTACCGGGACGGGCGGTGAGGCGCCCGAACCGGTGGTTCAGAGCGACGTGATCGGCGGGACGCCGAAGGTCTTCGGGGGCTGCCGGTCGTGCGGCGCGGCGCTCTCGGGGCGGTCGGCGTCGTCGCCGAGCACCCCGTTCGTCTGGTCGAAGACGTGGGGCGCGGAGTCCGATCCGGATGCGGTCATGCGCTCACCATCGCCCTTCCCGCCCACCGCGTCCAGCACCCGTTTCGGGGACCGGCGCCTCACCGGATCCGCTCCTGCTCCGGCAGGCGGTCCGCGGAGCGCCGGTCGGGCCGGGCGATGAAGAAGTAGATCGCGCCGATGACCAGCAGCACCAGGACCACGTTGAGGGTGATCCAGTCGAGGTTGAAGAGCGCTCCGCGAGGGCTGCCGAGACCGGTCGGCACGACGATGTTCAGGAGCATCGCGGCGAGGTAGACCGCGGCGACGATGCTCACCGGCCAGCCCCACCGCCCGAGCCGGAACGCCCCTGCGGGCTGCCAGCCGCGGGCCCGGGCGATCATCGATCCGATCACCGTGAGCAGGAACGACAGGTAGATCCCGGAGACCCCGAAGGAGACGAGCGCGGTCAGCGCGTTGATCCCGGCGGGGAACACGAACCAGAGGATGTGCACGTCCTTCGCCGGGTTCACGTTGACGAGCAGCGTGAAGAGCACCGGCACGATCCCGGCGACGAGCAGCGCGTTCACCGGGGTGCGGAACCGCGGCGACACCCGGCGCAGCCAGCCGCTGGCGGGCAGCTGCCGGTCGCGGGCGTAGGAGAAGAGCAGCCGCGACCCGGCGCCCTGCACGGCGGTGCCGCACGAGAAGAAGGCGATGCAGACGACGAGCAGGAAGACGTCCTGCACCCACTGCGGCAGCTGGCTGAGGATGAGCGGGATGCCGCCGGTGAACGAGACCGCGGAGGCGTAGCCCTTCGGGCTGGCCGGGGTGGCGAGCAGCAGGCCGGCGACGAGCACGAACGAGGCGATGCCGCCGTAGACCAGGGACGACCGCATCGCCCGCGGCACCTGACGGGACGCGTTCTTCGTCTCCTCGGCCACGTCGCCGGCGGATTCGAAGCCGTAGAAGATGTAGCTGTGCGCGAGCACGGCGACGAGCGCCGCCGCCACCCACGAGCCGCCGAAGTCGACGCCGAGCGGGTTGGTCTTGGGGAACTGGGCGCCCTGCGTGGTGAACAGGAAGTCGAAGCCGTGGTGGAAGCCGGCGATCGCGAGGGCGATCGCGACGCCGAACGTGCCGATCGTCTCGACGTAGACGCCGACCCGGCTGATGCGGCTCATCGCCTTCGCGCCGACCGTGTTCACGATCGTCTGGATCACGATCAGCAGCACGGTGACGACGAGGATCGTGGCGTGGTTCGTCGCGTCGAGCTTCATCCCGAACAGGTTGTTCAGCAGCGCGGCGAGGTAGGCGGCCATGCCGGTGTCGACGCTCGCCACCGTGACGAGCAGCGCGAGGCCGTAGATCCAGCCCACCCACCAGCCGTACGCGGGCCCGACGCTGCGCTTGCCGTACTGGTAGAGGGCGCCCGCGATCGGGTAGTGGCTGCCGAGCTCGCCGAAGACGAGCGCGACGAGCAGCATGCACAGGACGACCGGGATCATCAGCCAGATGTACGCGGGCCGGCCGCGCCGGCGCCGAGGACGAACAGGGAGTAGACCCCGACCATCGGCGAGAGGTAGGAGAACGCGATGCTGAAGTTGTCGAACAGGCCGAGCACGCGGCGGAGCTCCGGACGGTAGCCCAGCGACTCGAGCTGGGCGTCCTCGTCCGCTCCCGTCGGGGTGGTCGATGCGGGATCGGGCGCGGTGGCGGTCATGAGGCTCCTTCGTCGTTGAAACGAGCACGCGGTCAGGCGCCTCGTCGTCCGGCGGCGCCTGCTGTCGTGATGCTAGGGAGCGGGGCGTGCGCGCGCTAGAGGCGCGCTGTGAGCGCGTCGGCCGTCAGATCCGGTCCCCGTCGATCTCATCGAGCCAGAGCGCGGCGGCGCTCGACCCGAGCGCAGGCGGCGGCGTGCGGTAGGCCGCCGGCGCTCCGGACAGGCGGATGGGATCGGCGGCCTGCCGCGGACCGCCCTCCTCCCCCACCACCATGTCGAGGCCGAGCCGCTCCGCGAGGGCGAACGCCTCGGTGACGCTGTTGACCACCCCGGCCGGCACCCCGGCCCGGGTCAGCCGCTCCTGCCACTGATGGCCCGGGACGCGCCCGATCCGCTCCTGCAGCAGCTCGTGCAGCACCGCGCGGTGCTCGACGCGCAGCGCGTTGCCCGCGAAGCGCGCGTCGGCGGCGAGCTCCGGCAGCCCGACCTCGCGGGCCAGCGCGGCGAACTGCCGGTCGTTGCCCACGGCCACCGCCAGCGCCCGGTCCGCGGCTTCGAAGGTCTCGTACGGCGCGATGCTCGGATGGGCGTTCCCCACCCGAGCCGGCGACCGTCCCGTCGTCAGGGCGGCCGAGCCCGCGTTGACGAGCCCGGCGAGCAGCGACGAGAGCAGGTCGACCTCGATCCGCTGCGGACCGGGCACCTGCTCCCGCCGGCGGAGCGCGAGCAGGATCCCGCTGAACGCGTTCAGCCCGGTGAGCACGTCGACGAGCGCGACGCCGACCTTCAGCGGCGGCCCATCGGCCTCCCCCGTGATGCTCATCAGGCCGCCCAGCGCCTGCACGACGAGGTCGTAGCCCGGCAGGTCGGCGCCGGCCCCGGACCCGAAGCCGGTGATCGAGCAGTGCACGAGCCGGGGGTTCGCCGCGGCGAGCGTCTCGGAGCCGAGACCGAGGCGCTCGAGCACGCCGGGGCGGAAGTTGTCGATCACCACGTCCGCGGTCGCTGCGAGCCGCCGGACCGCCTCAGCGCCCTCCCCCGTGAGATCGCAGACGAGGGAGCGCTTGTTGCGGTTCACCGCGGCGAAGTAGGTCGCGTTCCCGTCCCGATCGACGGGCGGCCGCCACGACCGCGTCTCGTCGCCGGCGGGGCTCTCGATCTTGATCACGTCCGCGCCGAAGTCGGCGAGCATCATCGTCGCGTACGGCCCCGCGAGCACGCGGGTGAAGTCGAGCACGCGGATGCCCTCGAGCACCCCGCCGCGTCCGTCGGTCACGGGTCCGTCCCGCGGATCCGCCGGTTCAGAGCCCCTGCAGGAAGTCGATCAGCCCGGGGAAGTAGTGCTGCGGGTCGTCGAACTGGCTGAGGTGGCTGCCCTCGGGGCAGTGCAGGTACCGGCCCTTCGGCAGCCGGCCGGCCATCCACTCCATGTAGGCGGGGTCCATCGTGTCGTGCGTGCCGCCGATGGTGAGCGTCGGGACGGTGATCGACGGGAGGTCGGCGGAGCGGTCCCAGTCCTCGAGGGTGCCCTTCAGCCCGAGCTCGCTCGGGCCCTGCATGGGCACGTAGATGGCGTTGTTGATGTGGTTCAGCCCACGCAGCGACCGGGTCGGGCCACTCGTCGACCGGGATGCGGCACACGTGCAGCGCGTAGTGGTGCTCCATCAGCAG
Organism: uncultured Actinomycetota bacterium; assembly: GCA_963771645.1. Lineage (GTDB taxonomy): Bacteria > Actinomycetota > Actinomycetes > Actinomycetales > Microbacteriaceae > Amnibacterium. Next base: position 69,234 of record CAVYUH010000016.1, read on the forward strand.
CGCCTCGTAGCGCGGGTCGTCGGTCGTGCCCTCGGCCTCGAACCGCTGGATCTCGGCGAGCACGTCCTGGTCCATCGCCGGCATGAGCACCTCGCGGGCGTAGCGGTTGTACTCCGGCGCGCTCGCCATCATGTTCGAGATGACGAGGCCCTTCAGGTGCTCCTGGTGGTGCACCGCGTACTCCGTGGCGAGCAGGCCGCCCCAGGACTGCCCGAGCAGCACGAAGTTCGAGGCGTCGAGGCCGAGGGCCACGCGCACCTGCTCCACCTCGTCGACGAAGCGGCCGAGGTCCCAGAGCGACGGGTCGTCGGGCTGGTCGCTGCGGAACGACCCGAGCTGGTCGTAGTAGTAGTACTCGATGCCCGCCCGCGGGAACCAGACGTCGAAGGGCTCGTAGAGCTCGTCGGTGGAGCCAGGGCCGCCGTGCAGCAGCAGCACCTTCAGGTCGGGGTTGGTGCCGACGCGCTTCGTCCAGACCGAGAACTCGCCGCTCGGCGTCCGGATGGGGATCCGCCTCGCGCCCCCGGAGACGATGTCGCGCGGGTCCCAGGTGCTGGTGTCGAAGTAGGCGTCGTTGCTCACGGATTCACCCTAGAACGGCCCGCCCACCTGTTCCCCAGGAGCCGGGTCCACCATGCGGTCCGACGGCGATCGAGAGGGCGGGCACATGGCCGGGCTGCTGCGTGGACTCCTGGTCGGGCTGGCGGCCGGTGCTGCCGGCACGACCGCCCTGAACGCCGTCACCTACGTCGACATGGTGGTGCGGGCCCGGCCCGCGAGCAGCACGCCGGAGACCTCGGTGGAGCGGCTCGCGGACACCCTCGGCGTCGAGATCCCCGGCGACGAGGAGCAGCGGAGCAACCGCATCGCCGGCCTCGGCCCGATGCTCGGCATCGCGGCCGGCCTCGGTGTCGGTGCGCTCGTGGGGGTGGCGCGCGCCGCCGGCATCCGCTCGGGCGCCGTGACGGGCACCCTGCTCACGACGGCCGTCGTGCTGGTGGCCTCGAACGGGCCGATGACCGTGCTCAAGGTGACGGATCCGCGCACCTGGTCGGCGACGGACTGGCTCAGCGACCTCGCTCCCGCACCTCGCCTACGGCGTCGTCACCCACGCGACGGCGGTCGCCGCCGACCGCTGACGCGCGGGCCCCATCCGCGCCGCATCCGCGCGAGTGCTGTCTGCACGGACAACTGCTGCCGCTGAAACACCGACAGATGTCCGCACGGACAGCAGACGCCTCTGCGCGCCGCGATGACGCCGCGCCCGTCAGGCGCGGCGGACCCGGCCGCGGGCGATAAGCACGGCGGCGCCGAGCATCGCCGCGCCCCAGACGAAGCCGAGCAGGTCCAGCCGGAACTGCATCGCGAAGAACGGCGGCACGATCGCCAGCACCGCCGCGACCGCGAGCAGCGGCGTGGACGGCGCGGGCCCCGTACGCCGTGGGCCGCGCTCGAAGCGGGCGAGCCCGAACGAGGCGAGCAGCAGCACGCCGAGCACGAGGGCGTCGCCCGGGATGCGCGCCCACCACCAGCCGGCGGTGCCGGTGGCAGGGAGGAAGCCGCGGTGCGACGAGCACGAGGGCGGCGACGAGGATCACGAGGAGCAGGTGCCACAGGTAGATCGTCATCAGCCGGGTGCCGAGGAAGAGGACGACGGCCTGTGCGGGCCGCGTGGCCATGAGACGGTCGAGGGAGGGCTGCAGCAGCAGGAAGAGCGCGGTCTGGCCGACGCCGATGAGCACGAGCGGCACCGTCGGCGGGTTGAGGTTCGTGAGCATGTCGGGCGAGTAGCGGCCGGTCAGCCCGAGCAGGCCCACCGCGGCGAAGGCGACGACCGCGATCACGGGGAGCAGCCGCCTCGGGATGCGGTGCAGCGAGCCGTCGGCGAAGAAGAAGCCGAGCTGCTGCACGAGCGCCCAGACGAAGACGAGGTTGAGCAGCCCGATCGCGGTGACGCCGGATGCGTAGCGGGCGAGGTCGACGACGAGGCTCGCGGACAGGAGCAGGCCGACCGTGCGCAGCGGCGCGACGTCGTGCGCCCGAGCCAGCCCGGGCACCAGCGCCTGGGTGATGAGATACGCCGCAAGGAACCAGAGGGGCATCCCGAGGCCGCCGGCGAGCAGGTCGCCGAGCGCGAACGGGAAGCCGAGGGCGACCGCCGCCCAGAGCAGGCCACCGACGATCACGTACCAGGCGAGCGCGGGCGAGGCGAGCCGCAGCAGGCGGGCGCGGTAGAAGTCGGCGGCGGATCCGCCCCTCCGCTGCACGGACCGCCAGCTCTTCAGGCTCGCGAAGCCGCCGAGCACGAAGAAGACGGGCATGATCTGCCCGAACCAGCTCGCCACCGGGAACCAGGGCTGCGCCTGCACCGGGTTCGACCTGCGAGACGTGCCCGGCCGCGTCGATCCCGAGGCCGACCATGAGCGAGTGCAGCACCACGACGGTGAGCACGCAGCACACCCGGACGAGGTCGACGGAGAGCTCGCGGCCCGCTGGGACGGTCCGCTGGGTCCGAGCGGTGGGGGTGATCGAGGTCACGGCTGCTCCTTCATAGGCCGTCAGCATGGTGGAGCACGGCGACGGATCCGCCCGATCCGTTGTGGCGATCCACAACCGGCAGGCGCGACCGGCCTGGGGAGGAGCCGCTTCCTCGACGAACCGCGCCCCCACTTCCCCCGGCCCTCGACGCGGCCGGCGGATCCGCCGAGGTCAGGAGGCCCGCGCGGCCCCGTGCCGGAAGGAGCCGAGGCCGAGCCGGAGCGCACGGGCGGCCTCGTTCGGCACGTAGCCCAGCTCCGCCACCGCACCGCGCACCCGCCTCGCGGTGTCCGCCGAGACGGTCTCGGGCCGGTTGAGGAACCGCGAGACCGTCTGGTAGGAGACTCCCGCGGCGTCGGCGACGTCCCGGATCGTGGGCGTCCGGCGAGCCGGACTGGTCGAGACCGCCCACCGTCAGCCCTTGAGGCCCGGAGGCGGCGACGCTCTCGACGATCTGCCGCTGCGCGAGGGTGAAGAGGATCAGCACCGGGTACAGAGGCGATGACCGCGCCGGCCATGACGATCGCGTAGTGCGTGGAGTAGGCGCCCTGCAGCACCGCCAGGCCGGGTTGCAGCGTCTGGTTCTCCGGGCTGAGGAGCACGTAGACCGGCCAGAGGAAGTCGTTCCAGTTGGCCAGGAAGCTCAGCACCGCGAGCGTCGCGATCGCGGGCCGCGACAGCGGCAGCACGATCTGCAGGAAGATGCGGATGTCGCCTGCGCCGTCGAGCCGCGCGGCCTCCTCGATCTCGCCGGCAGGTTGATGAAGAACTGCCGGAGGAAGAAGATGCCGAACGCGCCCGCGGCACCGGGGATCGTGATCGCCCAGATCGTGTCGAGCCAGCCGAAGTTCTGCACGATGAGGTAGTTCGGGATGAGGAAGATCACCGGCGGCACGAACAGGGTCAGCACGATCGCGCCGAAGACGATCTTCTTGCCCGGGAAGTCGAGCCGGGCGAGCGCGTAGGCGCCCATCGAGGCCGTGACGAGGATGAGCACGGTCTGCAGCGCGCCGGCCGCGAGGCTGTTGAGGAACCAGCGGAGGATCGGCTCGTTGCTCGTGAACAGCGTCTGGTACGCGTCGAACGTGAACGGGTGCGGGATCGGCGACGCGGGGTTGGAGATCGCGTCGGAGTCGGTCTTGAACGAGGTGAGGAAGATCCAGAGCAGCGGCAGCACGATCATCAGGGCGCCGATGGTCAGGACCGCGTAGAGGACGAACTGGGTCCAGAAGCGGCGCCGGTTGCGCGGCCGCTTGCGGTCGGTCTGCTCGACTGCGGCCGCACGGGCCGGCGGAGAGAGTGGAGGTCGTCGTCGTCATGTCGTCCTCAGTCGTTGGCCGAGCGGGCCTGGAGGCGGAAGTTGATGATGCTGATGATCGGCGAGCGCGACGAAGAGCACGTAGCTCATCGCGGACGCGGCGCCCATCTGGTTCTGCGACAGGCCCTCGTTCGCGATGTACATGATCGCGGTGCGCGTCGTCGTGCCGGGGGCGCCCTTGGTCAGCAGGTAGGACTGGCCGAACATGTTCGCCGAGCTGAGGATCGTGGTGGTGGTCACGAAGGCCATCACGGGTCGCAGCCCGGGCAGGGTGACGCTCCAGAACTTGCGCGATCGCGCCGGCGCCGTCGATGGCGGCGGCCTCGTAGAGCTCGGCGTTGATGCCCTTGAGGCCCGCGAGCAGGATCACCATGTTGAAGCCCGCGACCCACCACACGGTGATGCCGGCCAGCGAGATCCAGGCCCATGGGACGTCGACGGTCCACGGGATGTTCTGGGTGATGCCGACGAGGTCGAGCAGGTTGTTGACCACGCCGTTCTGCGGGTCGAGCAGGTAGCGCCAGGCCACGCCGATGACCGCGACGCCGAGCACGTACGGCGCGAAGAAGATGCCGCGGAAGAGGCCGCCGGCGCGGATCCGCTGGTTGAGCAGCACGGCGATGAACAGCGGGACGATCACGAGGAACGGCACGCTGAGGATCGTGAAGATCGCCGGTCGCGCCCATGCTCTGCCAGAAGTCGCCGAAGGTGACGGAGCCCGGGGTGAAGAGGTCGGTGTAGTTCTGCAGGCCGATGAACCGGTGGAACGTCAGCAGCGGGTTCCACGAGTGGAGGCTGATCCAGACGCCCCAGACGGCGGGCGTCACCACGAAGACGAGGAAGAGGATCAGGAACGGCGCGAGGAAGAGGTAGGCCGTCAGGGTGCTGCGGCGGCGCCCCGCCCTCCCGGACCTGGTGGAGGTCCGGGAGAGCGGGGCTGCTACGGCAGTGTCAGCCACCGTACTGCTGCTTGTTCTGCGCCAGGAGCTGGTCGGCCTTCGCCGCCTGCTGGTCCAGCGCGTCCTTCGGCGTCTGCTTGCCGAGGATCGCGTTGTTCACGGCGACCGTGATGGTGGCCTCCGCGTTCGGGATCCCGGGAGCCGTCGTCTCGAAGTGCGCGTAGTCGAGCTCGCTCAGGAACGGCTTCAGGTTCGGGTACTGCGACGCGAGGCTGCTGCTGTTGCGGGTCTTGTTCGCCGCGGGCAGCTCACCGCCGCCTGCCCACACCGTCGAGTGGTTCTCCATCCACTCCACGAAGCTGGCCGCGGCCTGCGTCTTGTTCTTGTCCTGACCCTTGTTGTTGACGAACGCCCAGTCGGTCGAGCTCGACCAGACCGCCTTCTGCGTGCCGATCTGGGGCACCGGGGCGGCGGCCCACTGGTCCTTCAGCAGGGCCGTGTTGCTGGTCTGCCAGATGCCGTTCCAGTTGAAGGCGTTCTTGCCGGCGATGAGGGCGTTGATGTTGCCGTCCTGCGCCACCTTGGCGGGGCTGTAGCCGTTCTTGACCAGGTCGACCATCCAGGTCAGCGCCTGGACGCCGGCCTGGGAGTTGAACGTGGCCTTCGAGACGTCCTTGTTGAACAGGTCGCCGCCGTACTGCCAGAGCAGGGACTCGAACTCGAACGTGCCGGTGAAGACGTAGCCGTCCACCCACTCGCCCTGGATGCCCTTGTCCTTCAGCTTCTGCAGGTCGGCCAGGTACGTGGTCTTGTCGGCCGGGATGTCGGTCGGGCTGATGCCCGCCTTCTGCAGCACGCACTTGTTCACGTACAGGCCGAGGGGCGTGACGCTCCACGGGATGCCGTACTGCGCGCCCTGGTAGACGCCGTGCTCGAACAGGCCGGGCGGGAAGTCGCTCGCCTTGTAGCCGAGCTCCTTCACGATGGCGTCGCTCTTCACGAGCAGGCCCTGCGCGGCGTAGGTGGCGATGTCGTCACCGTGCGCGACCGTGAGGTCCGGGCCCTTGCCCGCCTTGATGGCCAGCGGCATCTTCGCGCTGATGTCCGCCCACTGCATCTCGACCGGCTTGATCACGATGTTCTTGTGGCTGCTGTTGAACTCCGAGACGAGCTTGGTGAGGATCGTCTGCTGATCGCCGCCCGTCCAGCCGTTCCAGAACGTGACGGTGACCTTCGGGCCCTTGTACGTGCCGGACTGCACGGAGCTCCCGCTGCCGCCTCCGCTGCCGCCGCCGCTGCATGCGGCGAGGGTCATGCCCATCCCGAGCGCCACCGTTGCGGCGATCGCGCGTCGGGCGAATCCCTTCTTCATCTGCTCCCCTTCGAGTGATTGCAGTGCGCCTCGCCGCGCCCGAGCCATGGCCGACCCTTTCGTCGGACGAGGACTGGCGTGAAGTTACAGCGCTGGTAAATCCCCGTCAACTTCCCGGGTGAGACTCGGAGAGCGTGTACGGTCCACGCTCAGGAAGCCGCTCGGTCGAGAAGGCGTGGATTCGAGGGGGCGTGATGGCGAGGGTGCGGCTGGAGGACGTGGCGCGGCACGCCGGCGTCTCGATGAAGACGGTCTCGAACGTCGTCCACGACTTCCCGCACGTCAGCGCGAAGATGCGCGAGCGGGTGCAGACCTCGATCGACCTGCTCGGCTACCGCCCGAACGCGATGGGCCGCGGGCTCGCGACCGGCCGCACCGGCCTCATCGCGCTCGCGCTGGCGGACGTCACCATCCCGTACTTCGCCGAGCTCGCCCGGATGATCTCCACCCACTGCCACCAAGCGCGGCTACCGGCTGCTGCTCGAGCAGACCGACAGCTCGATCGAGGAGGAGCGCGCGATCGTCTCGGCGAGCGAGGCGGGCCTCGTCGACGGCGTCATCTTCCAGCCGGCGGCGATGTCCTCGCTCGAGATCGCGAAGCACCGCACCGACGTGCCCATCGTGCTGCTGGGCGAAGGACCCGCGCCGCTGGGCCTCGATCACGTGATGATCGACAACGTCGAGGCGGCGACGACCGTCACGCGGCACCTCGCGTCGCTGGGACGGCGGCGCATCGGCTTCCTCGGCCACGAGCAGGGCCGGCCCACCGAGACCTCGAAGATCCGGATCATGGGCTACCAGCGCGGCCTCGAGCTCGAGGACCTGCCCGGTCGATCCCTCGCTGCTCGTCGCGAGCGCCGAGATCTCCGCCCAGGCCGCGGCGGCCGCGCTCGGCGCCGCGCTCGACGGCGGCCTGCGGATCGACGCGCTCGTGTGCCGGGACGACCTCGCCGCCATCGGCGCCCTCCGCGCCCTCGCGGAGCGCGGCATCGACGTGCCGGGCGAGGTGGCGCGTCACCGGTTGGGACGACATCGCGATGGCGTCGTTCACGCATCCGACGCTCACGACCATCGCCGCGGACACGACGGCGCTCGCCGACACGGCGCTCGATCTGCTCGAGGAGCGGATCAGCGGGTTCGAGGGCCTCGGGCGCCACGTGATCGTGCCGCACCGTTTCGTCATCCGTGAGAGCGCCCCGGAAGGCGCATGATCCGCCCAGGTTTACAGCGCTGAAAATGGTGCACAATATGCGCCATGCTCGACGCCGCCGTCCACGCCGCTGATCTCCACCCTCGACCGCAACTCGTGCGGTCGGCTTGGAAGTCGCTCGACGGTTCCTGGGGATTCCGCCACGACGACGGGGACGAGGGCACGGGCGCCGGATGGGCCGCCGGGTTCGCTGCGGATCGTACGATCACCGTCCCGTTCCCGCCGGAGTCGCCGGCCTCCGGGATCGGCGAGACCGGCTACCACCCCGTCGTCTGGTACTCCCGCGAGCTGACGGCCGCGGACCTGACCGACGGCCGGCCGCAGCGCCGAGGCACCTCGCGTGCTCCTGCACCTCGGCGCCGTCGACTACCGCGCGAGCGTGTGGCTCGACGGCGCACTGCTCGGCACGCACGAGGGCGGTCACACGCCGTTCTCCTTCGACATCACCGAGCACGTGACCGAGGGCGACGCCTGGACCCTCGTGGTGCGCGCGGAGGACGACCCGCTCGACGTCGGCCAGCCCCGCGGCAAGCAGGACTGGCTGCCCGACCCGCACGTCATCTGGTACCACCGCACCACCGGTATCTGGCAGCCCGTGTGGCTCGAGGCCGTCCCGGCGCTCGCCGTGCGCACCCTGCACTGGACGCCCGACCTGCCCACCGCGACGGTGCGACTCGAGGTCGCCCTCGACCGCGTGCCCGCCGAGGGCACCACCTGCCGCGTCGTCGTCACGCACGAAGGACGCCACCTCGCGGAGTCGACGACCACGGTCGCCCGCGATCGCTTCACGGTCGTGCTGCCGGTTCCGGAGCAGTCGAACGGCCAGGGGTACGAGCGCCTGCTCTGGACACCGGAGCATCCGGTGCTGCTCGACGCGCAGGTCACGATCGCCGGCCCCGCCGGCACCGACGTGATCGACTCCTACCTCGGCCTCCGCAGCGCGGCGGTCGACCGCGGCGCCTTCCTGCTGAACGACCGCCCCGTCTACCTGCGCAGCGTGCTCGAGCAGGGCTACTGGCCGGAGTCCCATCTCGCCGCCCCGTCGGCGGAGGCCCTGCGGGCCGAGGTCCAGCTCATCCGCGACCTCGGCTTCAACTCGGTGCGCATCCACCAGAAGTTCGAGGACCCCCGGTTCCTCTACTGGACCGACCGCCTCGGCGTCCTCGTCTGGTCGGAGGCGCCGGGCGCCTACGAGTCCTCCCCCACGGCGATCACGCGCACCGTGCGCGAGTGGCTCGAGGTGCTCGACCGCGACCGGTCGCATCCGTCGATCGTCACGTGGGTGCCGTTGAACGAGAGCTGGGGCGTGCAGCACATCGCCGCGTCGCCGGCGCTCCGCTCGTACGCGCGGGGGCTGGCGGAGCTGACCCGCGCCATCGACCCGACCCGCCCCGTGATCTCGAACGACGGCTGGGAGCACGTGGACTCCGACCTGCTCACGGTCCACGACTACGAGTGGCGCCCCGACGTCGTGCGCGAGCGGTACGGCAGCGCCGATGCGTTCCAGCGGGAGCTCGACGGCGTCGGCCCCGCAGGGCGCCGGATCCTGCTCGAGGGGTCCGCGGACGGCCTCCCGATCGTGCTCAGCGAGTTCGGCGGCATCCGCTTCTCCCCCGGCGGCGCGGGCAGCGAGGACTGGGGCTACTCCACCGCGTCCAGCGCTGACGACTTCCGCGAGCGGCTGAGCGGCCTGCTCGACGCCGTGCACGCCAGCCCCCTGCTCGCCGGGTTCTGCTACACCCAGCTCACGGACACGCTGCAGGAGGCGAACGGCCTGCTCACCGCGGAGCGGGAGCCGAAGCTGCCGATCGAGCAGCTGCGCGAAGATCATCACGGGCGGCGACGGCGCGTGAGCCGGACGGATCCGGCGATCGGCCCTCGCAGGCCTGCTGGCGCTCGTGGCGCTCCCCCTCGCGGGCTGCAGCGGTGGCGCCGGCGGCGCGAGCGCGACCCCGACGCCGAGCGGGCCGACCTTCGCGAACCCGATCAAGTCCCAGGGCCAGGACCCGTGGGTGATCAAGGACGGCGACCGCTACCTGCTCGCGGAGAGCCGCGACGGCGGCATCTGGCTGACCGTCTCGCCGAAGGACGACCTCACGGGGATCGACAGCGGCACGGCCCATCGCATCTGGGCCTCGCCCGTCGACGGCCCGGACAGCCAGGACGTCTGGGCGCCGGAGCTGCACCACATCGACGGCCACTGGTACGTCTACTTCGCGGCGACCACCGCCGACAAGAACAACGCGAACCACCGCATGTTCGTGCTCGAGTCGTCCACCGACGACCCGCTGAGCACCTACACCGACAAGGGCAGGATCGCCGACGCCGCAGGCCGCTGGGCGATCGACGGCACACGCTTCAGCTGGAAGGGGCAGGACTACTTCGTCTGGTCCGGCTGGCCCGGCGGCACCGACGGGCGGCAGAACCTCTACATCGCGCGGATGACGTCACCGACGACGCTCGCCGGCACCGGCGTGCTGCTGTCCGAGCCGACGCTGTCCTGGGAGACCGAGGGCAACCCGATCGAGGAGGGCCCGGAGGCGCTGCGAGCACGACGGGAAGCTGTTCCTCGTGTTCTCGGCGAGCGGCAGCTGGACCGACAGCTACTGCCTCGGGATGCTGCACCTCACGGGAGCCGACCCGCTCGATCCGAAGTCCTGGACGAAGTCGCCGAAGCCGGTCTTCGCCGGGAACGCGGATGTGGTCAGCCCAGGTCACGCGTCGTTCACGGTCTCACCGGACGGGAAGCAGGACTGGATCGTCTACCACTCGGCTCGGGAGGCGGGTGCGGGCTGGGACCGAGTGATCGATACCCAGCGCTTCACCTGGAACGCCGACGGCAGCCCGCACTTCGGGCAGCCGGTCGCGCCCGGAGCGCCGCAGGCCGTGCCGAGCGGCCAGACCACCGGCTGAAGCACCCGGACGCGGTCGGTCAGCGCGCGAGCGTCCACATCGACGGCTTGCACTGCTCGCAGCGCCACTGCATCCGGCCGAGGAAGCCCGGCTGACGGCTCATGGTCGAGCGGCAGCGGCGGCAGAAGCGTGCACTGTAGGAGAGCGAGTCGGAATCGGGCATGTACGCGGACATGGCGCCTGCTCACTCGAGGCGGATCGCGCCTCGAATCGGCGTTCCGCAAGACTCGATGGGCGCCGCGTGCTGCGGTTCATCCTCAGGGTGCGTTGTGACACCGGAACTGAGAGCAGTCTACCGAGAGACTCGATAAACGAGGGAAACGCCTGGCCCCCTTGCGCGAGATGCCTCGGAAACGCTATGCACGTGCGGGCCGGCGCTCGACGGCTCGAGCCTCTGAGGCGCCGGGCGAGCACGGCGAGCAGGCCCAGCACGAACGCGAGGACCAGCAGCTCGCCGACGAGCTGGACGACCGGGCTCCAGCCCGCGACGTGGGGGTCGAGGAACCCGTACGGGTAGTAGTAGGTCGTCCGGTCGATCTCATCCGGGACGAACGGCGCCCTGACGAAGGTGTACGACGAGCCAGGCGATCGGCAGCACGAGCACGACGAGCGCCGTGCGGAATCGCAGCCGCCCGGACCGCGGGGCGAGCAGCCAGTCGAGGAGCACCGCGATCGGCGCGACGACGTGCATCACCTCGTTCGCCCAGTCGAGCTGCGACCCGGCCGGGACGGGTTGCTGCCGGAGGAGCAGGTTGTAGACCAGGCCGGCGATGAGGATGGACGGCAGCACCGCGAGCTGGAGCACGGTGTGCCAGCGCGGCACCGGGCGGCCGAGCAGCAGGAGTGACCCCGCCGATCACCAGGAGGGCGCCGCCGGCGAGCACGGACTGATGGGTGAAGGCGCTGAAGAAGTCGCCGACGCGGGAGCCGACGTCGTGCAGGTGGATGGATCGCCAGTAGTTCAGGCTCAGCCCGAGCTGGCTGAGGATCGCCGTGATCAGCAGCGCGCCGACCAGCAGTGCAGCGCGACGCCGTAGATGCGCGTGCCTCGCTGTCGGTCCGCCATCCACGTCCACCCCTCGCTCGAGGATGGCGTCACCGAGGCGCCCGAGGTCGCTGCATCGTCCCACCGCGGGGCAGAGGCGGCAAGCGCCGCGCGGAGCGGGCGCGGCGCCGAGCGGCTACCGGTAGGTGGAGCGCTCGCCCGTGCTCGCGCGATAGGTGCTCACGACGGCGCCCTCGGCGTCGACGTGGCTGAACCGGCTGAGCTCGTACTTCTCGCCGTGCACGCTGAGCGACGCGGGCAGCGGTCCACGGATCGCCCCGCGCGCATCGTCCCTTCGGCACCCCGCAGGAGGACGACCCGGACCTCGTCGCCCGGCCGGCCGGAGTCGGCGAGGAAGCCGCTTCGGGGAGCGGAGGAGGAGCGCTCATGCCCCGGGTCGACGCTCGGGCGCGAGCGCCCCCCGAGGACGGTCGGGCGTTCGTATCGATCCGGGCCCGTGCCGCCGCGCGCTGGATCGACGCGTCGGCGAACGCCGTCTGCGGGGTGGACCGGATCGACATCCGGACGGATCGAGGGCATGACGCCTGCTCCCTCGAGGTCGTCGCCTCGAAGCCGGTGTCCCTGGTGCGCCGAGCGCCGCTGATCCGCGGTTCGTCCGCAGCGCGTGCTGTCGTCGGGACGCCCAGACGCTACGCCGGGATGGCTCGGGAAACGAGGGATGGCGGTGGCGCGGGAAACGGAGTAGGGGAACGACCGTCATGACGACAGGAGCGGGAAGCGACCGGCCTGCGGTCACCGCCGAACGGTGTGATGGACCACCGGGATCTCCCCCGGCCGCGGCGTCGGCACCACGCCGGCCGTCCTGCCGGTAGCGGCGGGCGTAACCGCCGTCAGCGTGAGCACCTCCTCTGCTGCCCCGTAGCCGACCGCCGCCGCCAGCAGGCCCGCAGTCACGGCGACCCGAAGGACCGTCCGGCTGCCGCGGCCGATGGGCCGGGCCGGCAGCCGGCGCCCGCCCTCGATCGCGAGGCTGGCGGCGGATGGCAGATGCTTCGTGTTCATCGGAAACCTCCTCGTCGCACCGCTGGTGCGGCGCCTACGAAGACCGTTCCGCGGGGCGCTTCCGCTCCCCTTACACGCGGCTTACCCACGGACCCCGGCGTTTCCCGATCGGTCCGTCAGGCAGGTTCCTGGCCGTCACACCTGGCCTCCTCCTGTGAGTTGCCACTTCCGGCCCTCAAAGGGCCACTTCAAGGGCCAGAAGTGGCGACTCACGATCACCGGCACGATCGCGGGGGCCGGTTCCATACCGGAGGGGCCAGTTCGGGGGCTGGCGAGAAGCGCCGGCGCCCTTTTAGCGTTCGAAACGTGACCACGGTTCCCATCTCGACGACCGTGTCATCGGAGTTCCCGCTCGTGGCCAAGCTCGCGCCGATCATCTTCTGGTGCGTCGGGGTGACTGGACTGGTCGGCACCGTGAATCTGATGCGGATCGGTGTGGGACTGGACGCCCACGCGTACTGGCTCGCGGGCCGTGCGCTCTCCTACGACCGGGTCCCGGGTCACCTGAACGCTTTCCTCTACTCGCCCCTTTTCGCTGATGCCGTCCGGCCTCTCGCTCTGCTGCCCTGGCCCCTCTTCTACGTGCTGTGGGTGGCGCTGCAGGCGCTCGCCCTGTACTGGCTGGTGCGGCCGTTGTCGTTCCGGTGGGCGTTCCCCGTGGTCTGCGTGAGCCTGCCCGAGCTCGTGAACGGCAACATCCATGTGCTCCTCGCCGCCGCCCTCGTTCTGGGGATGCGCGGATCGCGAGCGGCGTGGTTGCTGCCGGTGCTGACGAAGGTGTCGACCGGCGTGGGCCTGCTCTGGTACCTGGCACGCGGAGAGTGGCGGCGACTCGTGGAGATCGCCGGGCTGCTGATGCTCGTGGTCGGCTGCGCCTATCTCGTGCAGCCCCAGGACTGGAACGCCTGGGTCGAGATGCTCATCCGGAATCGGTCAGCCGGTCAGGACGGGCCCGCGCTGCTCGTGATCCGCTTGGTGGCAGCCGTCACGCTCACCGTGCTCGCCGCCCGGGCAGACGCGCCCTGGATGCTGGCGTTCGCTCTGGTCCTCGCCAACCCGGTGTCCTGGGCGACAGGACTCACGATGCTCGCGGCGATCCCACGGCTGCGAACGATCGCCGCTGAAGTCGGGTCCCACAACACGTTCGCCCTGCTCGAGCCTCGAACCTGAGGATCGCGAGCGACCGCTCTTCCGCAGCTGCTCGGCGCACCTCACCGCGCCCGAGCCCGGCCAGGCCGTTCGGCCTCCGCGCTCCCGAGCTGCGCACACCGTGCAGACACGGACGCCCTCCCCGGCTCCGGGGAGGGCGTCTGGATCGGGCGTGAAACCCGGAATCATGCGGCGTGGCGGGTGAGGGATTCGAACCCCCGAAGTCGAAGACGGCTGGTTTACAGCTTGCCGGGAGGCGATTTGGGTGGTCCCGATCAGTTATTGAGCAGCCAAGTTCCGCATGTTTCCGGGGTTCTCGAGTCATCCGGGTGACCCGGTGATCCGGCAGCCCTGCAAGATTGTGCACACCGGGTACACACCACAACGCTCTGCAGCGCGCGCTCGAGGGACATCCCGGCCGGGTGGATCTCGGTGCGCAGCCGCCGCTCCGCCTCCCGCTGCTGCCGGGCAGCCAACGCCGCCCACCGCTGCTCCAGCCGCTGCAGCCGCTGCAGCCGAAGCGTGAACCGGGCAGCGCGAGCACGCGACCGTTCCGCGTCCCGACGCCGCCGCACCTGCTCGGCGGCGTCCCGCCCCGCGGCTTCCGCTTGCAAGCGGCTCACCCGCCGCGAGGACGAAATCACGGACCGGGATGGCGCGGGCAGCAGCAAACCGGTGCCAGAAGTCGTACGCCCGAATCTCGGCCACCACCGCGTCGATGTCCCCATCGGGGTGGGCTTCCTGCCGCAGTTCGGCGATCGCCTCGGGGCTGGGGTTGGTGTACCGGGCGAAGAACTCGCCGGCGTGACGGTCGGCTGTCTGGTCCATCTGCTGCTCCCTTGCTCAAGTGCCTTCCGGCACGAGCAGACGGAAGCGACGAGCGGAACGCAGGCAAGGGGAGCCCGAAGGGTTCTCCCGCAGGGACGCCGCCAGGCGCCCTTGCCGGAGCGAGCACGCCGCGCACAATCACCCGCCGGAACGGCCACGCCGTGGCCCACAAACACAGCCCCGCAAAGCGGGGACCACAGCGGAGTGCGGCACCGCCGGAGCGCAGCCGTAAGTCGCAGCGGAGCACGAGAAGTCGGCGACGCGCGTCAGCCGTTCACCGCGACCGGCAAGAGGATCGCGAAAGGCCGGTGGCAGCAGCACTCCACGGTGCGGGGACCGGCGCTATTCCAGTTCAGGGAATCTTCCCTCGCACCGCGGCCGGCGAGTTACGGGTGCAGCGTTGCGGCGCTCATCGCCAGCATGTCGGCTATTTGCGTCGCCGTGCGATCGCAGGTTCCGCGCGGAGGGCGCCCCCTTCCCGGATGGGCTCGTGGCCCCGACCCGTTCTTCGTAAACATCGAACGCTCGACGTTCCGCGCTCGAACCGGCACCACCGCCGAGACCGCCAACCACCCGCGCACGCAACTGGAATGGGCCTTATAAGGAGGGGTCAGGGCAGCCATCTGCCGAGCCGGCGGAGAACGCGTCCGAGCAGCGGCATGCGGTGCCACCCGTGGCGGACGACCCACCGGCGGAGGCGGCGGAACTCTTGGCGGGCTCGCGCCGCGGCGCCGGTTCGGGACCGGTCCTCGATCTCCCCTGCCCAGACATGCAGCGAATGGCCGCAACGGGTGCAGACCACAACCTCGGGGTGATTACCCAGACGCACGACCTGGTCGGCGTCCACTGCGGCGCCGCAGCACCAGCACTCGAGTTGCTCCGTCACCGTGGTGGTCATGATGCTCAGTGTGGGGGCGGGCGCCTCACGGCGCCATGGCCGCGCGGCCAACCTCCGCGACACTGGGACCCATGCCCGTTGTCGTCACGATCTACGGAGTCGTCGTCCTGGTCTTCATGATGGTCATGTACGCCTAGAGCGTCGTGGCCGGATCTTCATCCTCGCCTTCGGGATTGGCTGCCTCCTCTCGAGCTCCTACGGGTTCCTGTCCGGCGCCTGGCCCTTCGGCGTCGTCGAGGCGATCTGGGCCGTCATCGCGATCACCCGATTTACCCGCACACCGTCGCGCCGCGAGGTCAGCCCCTTCACGGCCGCTCCGGATTGAGGCCAGCAGCGGCATCGACACGGATCGCGCGTCGCCCCTATGCGGTTCGGGTCGCCTTGATCGAAGCTGACGTCGCTCTCCGTCGGCGATCGGCTGGGTCTTCCTGCCTGGCGTCGAGAGGCGGTTGTCTGGTGAGGATCTGACAGATCTGCTCGCCAGTGCAGTCCGTCGGGTCCATCCGCGTGCTGCCTGCGAGCAACCGCTCGAGCTCTGCCTCGAGGCGGCCCAGCTGGTGCTGCCGCTCTCGCACCTCCTTGTTGGCGAGCAGCCGGTTCACCTCGCCGCAGGGACTCTGGTCCGCGTCGCGGAGGGTGAGGATGCTGCCGATGTCGGCGAGGGTCAGGCCGGAGGCCTGCGCCGCCCGGATGAAGCCGAGCCGGTCGATCGTGTCGTCGTGGTAGTGCCGGTAGCCGTTTGCGCGGCGGTCGGGCCGTCGGAGCAGTCCATGGCGTTCATAGAACCGGATCGCCTGAGTCGAGACGCCAGTGACCTCGGCCACGGTTCCGATCAGCACGGCGCCATCTCAGCACTTGACCTTGTACCGCGGTGCAAGGTTTACGGTTCCGCGAACCGCGCCACCGGGCGCATCAAAGGATGGTGGACGGTGACCGACTCGTTCGATCTGTTGGTGATCGGCGCCGGCATGGCTGGCACCGTGGCTGCGAACAAGGCCGGCGGCAAGGGCTGGCGGGTGGGCATCGTCGACGCGCTGCCGTACGGCGGAACCTGCGCTCTGCGTGCCTGCGATCCGAAGAAGATCCTCCGACGCGGAGCGGAACTGGTCGAGAGCACTCGCCTGATGGACGGCAAAGGAATCGAGCCTGGCGGGTTGAAGATCAACTGGGGGCGACCTCATGGCCCACATGCGCGGCTTCACGGACCGCATACCCCGGAGCATGGAACGCGAGTTGACGGGCAACAACGTCGCCTGCCTCCACGGAACGGCCCGCTTCACAGGGCCACGGCAGATCGAGATCGACGGCATCGCGCATGAGGCCCGGCATGTCCTCATCGCGACCGGAGCCCGTCCCCGGCCGCTCGACTTCCCGGGAAGTCGAGCATCTGATCGACAGCACCCAGTTCCTCGAGCTCGAAGCTCTACCGGAGCGGATCGTGTTCGTCGGCAGCGGCTACATCGCCTTCGAGTCGCGCATCTCGCCTCCCGCAGCGGCGCCGACTGCGTCATCGTCGACCACGGCGAGCGTCCGCTCCGCCAGTTCGACCCCGACCTCGTCGGCCTCCTCGTCGACCGCACCCAACGCGACGGGATCGCCGTACACCAAGGCGCTGAAGTCGCCGGAGTGGAGCGGATCGTGCCTGGTACGGGGACATGATCAGGAGGGCGCCCAGTCGACGCTGACCGCCGACCTGGTGGTCCACGCAGCCGGCCGGGTCGCCGACCTGCATAGCCTCGGTCTCGACGCCGCGAACGTCGCCTGCGGGCCGAGCGGGTGCAGGTCTCCGACCGTGTGCCGAGCACCACCAAGCCGGCAGTCTACGCAGACAGGCGACGCCGCCCAGACGCCAGGCGGACCACTCGCCCCCATCGCGGTGATCGAAGGCAAAGTCGCCGCCTCTAACCTGCTCAAGGGCACCCAACCGTTCCCGACTACACAGGCATCCCCAGCACGGTCTTCACTCTTCCCGAACTCGACCGAGTCGGATGCTCGAGCACGGGCCCGCAGCCGAGGCATGGACATCGACGTCCGCTACACCGACGCCATGGCTGGTCTCCAACTACCGCATCGGCAGACCACCGGCGCCGCGAACATCATCATCGAACGACGCACCAACCTGGTGCTCAGCGCCCACCTCCTCGGGCACGACTACGCCGAACTCGTGAACACCGTCGGGCTCGCGATCGAACTCGGCCTCACCACGTCTCAACTGGGGTCGGCTGTAGCCGCATACCCGTCGACCGGATCCGACCTCAGCTCACTGCTCTGACGCCCGCCCCGCGCGACCGATCGGAGCACTCTGATCTGCTCGTCGGACGGGAGAGGGACTCTGGGATCGTCGATGCTCCTCGACGAGTTCGCCTTTCCACGCTTCGCGTCCTTCCATGACGGCGAATGCCGCGATGACGAAGCCGGCAATGGATGGAGCCACGTCCGCCGAGGAACAGGCTGCCGAGGAACAGCAGCGCGACGAGAATCACCCACGGGAGAGGGTGCGGCGCGTCAGCGGCTCAGCGGTGCATTCGGTCATTCGGGTACGGCATCATGGTGGGCGTGAGCCAGGATGTGCTCCCGGGACGGGATGTGCCGGCCGTGCGCTCCACCGTGATCTCTGGCATGTTCCTCGACGTTCGCCACCGCTCGTCGCCGTGTGGGCCGTGATCAGCTCACCGCAGCAGCGACAGGTCGTGCTCCAGGGCATCAGTGGCCGCCGTGGTCGTGCTGCTGCCCGGCTGTCGCCGAGGGCGGTGAACCGGGCTGGGCATCGCCTGGAGGGCCGATATCGGTCGTGGTCGTGGTCGTGGTCGTGGTCGTCGTGGTCCATTGCGCTGTGGTCGTGATGCGCCTCGTGGCTGTGATCAGCAGGATGTTCGTGGACCCGTGGTCGTGTTCTGCGTCGGGGGATCCGACCATCATCTCGGCATCGGGGCGGAGCCGGATCGGTAGAGCCAGAAGACGAGCACGCCGCGAGTGCGAGGAAGCGATGTTGAGGTAGGTGATGTAGTTCCAGCTGATCGAAGGATTCGAGCACGGCAGCGTTCCGGTTCGTGGGCACCAGGCCGAGCAGCATGAAGATCAGTTCGACGAGGTAGCGGGCGGCGGCCATGGCGGGGTCGAAGGTCCCAGCGATCACGAGGACGGCCCTCGTTCCGTAG
>CAVYUH010000017.1:0-336854 GCA_963771645.1 uncultured Actinomycetota bacterium
CGGCAGCCCCGAGGACGTGGCGGCGCTCGTCGTCCACCTGCTCTCCGAGGAGTCGCGCTTCACCACGGGCGCGGAGATCGCCGTGGACGGCGGCCTCACCGCCCACGTCTCGCACAAGGGCATCGCCGATGCCATCCGGGAGCGCTGATGGCTCGCACGCCGATGGCCCGCCTCGAGCTGAACCTGCTCGTGGCACTCGATGCGCTGCTCACCGAGCGCAGCGTGACGCGCGCCGCGGAGAAGCTGCAGCTCAGCCAGCCGGCCCTCAGCGCCTCGCTCGCCCGGCTCCGCGTGCACTTCAGCGACCCGCTGCTCATCCGGGACGGCAACACCTACCGCCTGACGCCCGCTCGCCGCCCGCCTCGGCGGAGCAGACCGCGATCGCCCTCGACGCGGCCCGCAAGGTGTTCGCCAACGAGGCCACCTTCGACGCGTCCACCTCGAACCGCGAGTTCACGGTCTACGGGTCCGACTACGCCTTCGCCACCGTCGGCGCCGCGGTCGCGAACGGGGTCCGCAGCACCGCCCCGGGCATCCGCTTCCGCTTCGTGCAGCACTCCCCGGCGATCGTCGAGGACCCGATGAACTCGCTGCGCACCGTCGACGGCATGCTGCTGCCCCACGGCTTCACGACCGACCTGCCGTGCCTCGACGTCTACGAGGACGAGTGGGTCTGCCTCGTCGCCGCGGACAACCCGCGGGTGGGCGACGAGCTCACGATGGATCACCTGCGCGACCTGCCCTGGGTCTTCACCTACCAGAGCCGCAGCGCCTTCACCCCGGCCGGGCGGCAGCTGCAGATGATCGGCGTCGAGCCGCGCATCGACGTCGTGGTCGAGGGCTTCCTCGCGCTGCCCTTCTTCCTGATGGGCACCGAGCGGATCGGGATGGTGCAGCGCAAGGTCGCGGAGCGCTTCGTGGCCGGCAACGAGATGCGCATGCTGAAGCCGCCGTTCGACGTCGTGCGGCTCGCCGGCGCCCTCTGGTGGCATCCGATGCACACCGAGGATCCCGCCCACATCTGGATGCGGCAGCAGTTCCTGCACTTCGGTCGCGCCTCGAGGTGACGCGCAAACTGTAAGGGCTTTACAGAAGCGGCGCTTCGTCGGTACCGTCCTCGCACTCGACCCGATGAGGAGCAGGACATGGCGACGACGCCGAACGATCCGATCGTGGTACTCGGCGGGGGCCCCGCCGGCATGGCCGCCGCGCTCGCGCTGCACACGGTGGGCCAGCCGGTCGTGATCCTGGAGCGCTACCGGGAGGCGCGGCCGGCGGGGAACATCCTGAACCTGTGGCCGCCGCCCCTGAAGGCGCTGCGGGAGATCGGCGTCGACACCACGGACATCGGAGCGCCGAACCACACCACCTTCCAGAACGCCCGCGGCCACGTCCGCGCGGACGTGCGGATCCCGCAGCACGTCCTCGACGAGTACGGCGGCGGCTTCATCGGCCTGCTGCGTCCCGACCTCTACCGCCGGATGCTCGCGGCGCTGCCCGAGGGCATGCTGCGGACCGGCCAGGAGGTGCTCGGCGATCGAGGACCGCGGGGCGGACGTGCTGCTCACCCTGCGCTCGGGGGAGACGGTGCGGACACCCCTGCTGGTCGGTGCGGACGGCATCGACTCGATCGTGCGCACCCACCTGTGGGGCGCCTCGCCGAAGCGCGACCACAAGCTGCACATCATCGGCGGCTACACGTTCGCGGCCGTGCCCGAGGCACGTGGGGTGAGCTGCCGCTCATCCACACGAGCGACCGTCCAGGGCACCTACTCGTCGATCCGGAGCGAGGGCCGGAACGGGTACCAGTGGTGGGTGCTCGAGGCCTGGGACCCGTCGACGCCGACCCCCGAGGACCTGCTCGAGCACGCCCGCGGGCTCGCCGCCGCGTTCCCGGGGGCGCTGCCCGCGCTCGTCGCGGCGACCGAGCCGGAGCACGTGCAGCGCTGGCCGATCCGCGACCGCGTCCCCCTGAAGCGGTGGTCCAAGGGCCGCATCACCCTCGCCGGTGACGCCGCCCACGCCACGTCGCCCTACGCCGCCTACGGCGCCGGGATGTCGATCAGCGACGGGTACTTCCTCGGCCAGCGGCTCGCGGGGGTGGAGCTCGCCGACACCGCGGCGGTCGTCGCCGCGCTGCAGGCGTATGAGACGCCGCGCATCCCGCACACGACGGCGCAGGTGCAGCAGGCGTACGTGCTCGGGCGCGTGTTCCACCACGCCCCGGCGCCGCTGCGGCCACTGCGTGACTACGTCCTCGACCACACACCGTTCCTGCAGAAGCAGGTGGGGGAGCGCAGCCCGGGCGAGATCATCGACCAGCTGGCGGAGATGGGCCGGGACATCCGCACGCCGGCGTGATGCCGGGCGGCAGGATGGAGGACATGGCCGTCGTCCGCGAGCCGAAGCAGGCCCGGAGCCGGGAGGCATGGGAGCGCGTGCTCGAGGTCGGGCGGCAGCTCATCGAGGAGGGCGGCGTCCCGGCGCTGACGATCACCGAGGTGTGCCGCCGGAGCGGCATCAACGCGCCGTCCCTCTACGCCCGTGTGGACGGCCGTGCCGGCCTGTTCGCCGCGGTGTACGAGCGCGGCATGGCGGAGGTGCGTGCCACCGAGGAGCGCGTGCTCGCGCCGCTGCCCCGCCCGGGCGCCACGACCGCCGAGCAGGCGGCCGACGCGGCGGCCGCGATCGCTGCGGTCTTCCGTGATCACGCGCGGTTCCTGAAGCCGGTGATCACGCAGGCGGAGTCGGATCCGCAGCTGCTGGAGCGGGGCGCGGACGAGTCGCGGCGGATGATGCGGCGGGTCGCCGACGCCATCGCCGTCGATCCCGTCGTCGCGCTGGAGATCGCGCAGACCCTGTACGCGGAGTGCGTGCTCCGCACGATGTACGGCGCCGGGTTCCTCACCGGCAGCGCGGAGACCGAGACGGCCTTCCGCGCACGGCTCACCCGGACCGCCGTCGCCCGCGCGCTGGCGCCCTGAGCTCGGCCCGCCGAGGAAGGAGGCGTGATGCCGCAACGCATCCAGCTCTCGCGCCGCAAGGGGTGGCGCAAGCCCGAGGGCACGGTTGTCGTGGCTCGGCCGACGCGCTGGGGCAACCCGTTCTCGGTCAGCCGGTTCGGGCGTCCCCTCGCCATCCGGCTGTTCGAGGACACCGCTCGAGGGGTGTGGGACCCGACCCTGCTGGCAGGCCTCGATGACGAGGTCTCCGCCGACGTCGTATCCGACCGGGAGGCATGGCTCCGCCGTCTGGGCGGTCACCCGATCGAACTCGCCCGCGCCCAGCTCGCCGGCCATGACCTCGCCTGCTGGTGCCGGTTGGACGACCTGTGCCATGCGGATGTGCTGCTGAGGCTCGCGAACGCGTGAGCGAGGACCGGAACCGGTCGGCCGTCACCTTCAGCGGCGCGTGACCGATCCCAGCGCATGCTGTGCCGCTGCAAGCGGCACAGCATGCTGGTGGGCCCCGGCCCGGGCTCAGCCGGCCCGGCGGCGCTGCGCGGCGGGGGAGCCGGGCCGCGGTCGTGCCCGCGGGATCTGCGGGACGTCGATCGCCCGCCCGACGCGGTTCGTGACGGTGCCGAGGCGCTCGGCGGTCATCGTCACCACGTCGCCCTCCTGCAGCGGCGGCGGGGTGAGGCCGCCGTTGCGGCCCCACAGCTCGCCGAGGCATCCGCTGCCCGCGGTGCCGGAGCCGAGCACGTCGCCCGGCACGACCCGGGCGTTGCGGGAGGCGTACGCGACCAGGTCGCGGAACGGCCAGCCCATGTCGGCGAGGGTGTCTCGGCCGATCTCGTCGCCGTTGATCGACACGGTGAGCTCGAGGTCGAGGAAGCCGTCCTCGTCGAACCGGTCCTGCACCTCGTCGACGGTCGTGATCCACGGCCCGAGGGTCGTGGCGAAGTCCTTGCCCTTGCACGGGCCGAGCCGCACCTGCATCTCCCGCGACTGCACGTCCCGGGCCGACCAGTCGTTGAAGATCGTGAAGCCGAAGAGGTGCTGCTGCGCCTCCTCGGGCGACAGGGAGCGGCCCTCGCTGCCCTCGACGGCGCCGATGACGGCGCCGACCTCGAGCTCGAAGTCGAGCCGCTCGGTCGCCGGCGGCACCACGGTCTCGCCGGTCCCGATCAGCGAGTGCGGGTTGGTGAAGTAGAAGGTCGGCGCCTCGTACCACTGCGGGTTCACGCCGACCGGAGTTGTCGACGCTCTGGACGATCCCCTCGACGTGCTCCTCGAACGCGACGAAGTCGCGCACGGCGGGCGGGCGGATGGGGGCGAGCAGCTGCACGGCGTCGATGCGCGGGCGCCGAGTCGGGCACCTCGGCGGCGAGGCGCGTGCCGAGCTCGAGCGCCGCTGCGAGGCCCTGCCGGGTGAGGTCCAGCACGGTGAGTGCCGTCCGGCAGCTCCACGAGCCGGTCGCCGACGACGATCCCGTCCCGTTCGCGGCCGTCCTGCATCCATCGGGCGAGGCGCATCAGCGGGCTCCTTCCGGGACGGGGAGGAGGACGGCGGCGGTGCCGCTCAGCACGGCGTCCACGACGGCCGGGTCGAGCCCGGCCTCGTGCACGGCGCCGACCGGGTCCTCGCTGCCCATGTCGAACGGGTAGTCCGAGCCGAGCAGCACGCGGTCGGCGCCGGCGGCGTCGATCAGGGCGCGCAGCTGGACGGGGGAGTGGGTGAGCGAGTCGAACCACAGCCGCCGCAGGTACGAGGAGGGCAGCTCCGCGCAGGACCGGGAGTCGGGACGGGTGCGCCAGGCGTGGTCGCTGCGCCCGATCGAGGTCGGCAGGTAGCCGCCGCCGTGCGCCGCGACGATCTTGAGGCCGGGGTGCCGGTCGAGCACGCCGCCGAAGATGAGGTGCGAGAGCGCGACCGCGTTCTCGGCGGGCTGCCCGACGGTGTTGGAGAGGTAGTAGCGGTCGAGGCGCTCGTCGAGGCTGCAGCCGAACGGGTGCAGGAACAGCACGGCTCCGGTCTCGTCGGCGCGCGCCCAGAACGGGTCGAGCCGCTCGTCCGACAGCTCCACGCCCGGCGCGAAGGAGGAGATCTCGACGCCGGCGAGGCCCTGCTCGAGCGCGTCGTCGAGCAGCGCGACGCAGAGGTCCGGATGCTGCAGCGCGATGAGCCCGAGGCCGACGAGGCGGTCGGGCGCCTCCGCGACGAGCTCGGCGGTCGCCCGGTTCGCCGCGCGGGCGACGTCCTCGGCGAGGGCTCGGTCGGCCCACGGGTAGTAGTGGGACGGCGACGGCGAGACGACCTGCACGTCGACCCCGGTCGCATCCATGTCCGCCAGCCGGCGGGGGAGCCGCGTCAGCCGCTCGAAGCGCTCACGGATCATCGCGCCGGACACCGCCGACGACTCCGGGCCCTGCCGCAGCAGGTCGAGCTCCTGCGCCGCCGCGAACCCTTCCGGGTCGCGCTCGGCGACCATGCCCTGCAGCGCGGGCAGCAGCACGTGCGCGTGCACGTCGACGACCGGGCGGCCGTCCTCCCGCCCGCTCATGCCGGCAGGCTCACGAGCGAGGCGACGCGACGGACGAGACCCGGCACGTCGGCGTCGCGGTCGTGGGCGAGCAGCCAGTTCGCGAGCTGCGACGAGGCCTCGACGACCGTCTTGGCCCGCTCCAGCCGGCGCTCGGAGAAGCGCTGCCAGAGCGCGTCGTCGAGCGTGTCGGCGGCGAGCAGCAGCTCGCTGAGCACGAGCGGCGTCCTCGAGCGACATGGCGGCGCCCTGCGCGATGGTCGGCGGGCAGCTGTGGGCGGCGTCGCCGATCACCACGGCGCGGCCGCGGTTCCACGGGCCGTCGATCAGGTGCTCGGTGAACCAGGTGTAGTTGACCCGGGAGTCCTCGTCGAGGGACTCGCGGATCTCGTCCCACGGCCCGTGGTAGGCCTGCGGCGAGCGAGCGCATCGTCGCCACCTGCTCCTCGGGCGAGAGGGACGTGCGGTCCTGCGCGTCCTCGACGAGGTAGGCGTAGATGCGGTCCTCGCTGGTCGGGCAGTACCCGGCGATGTAGGACGGGCCGCCGTAGACGAGGTCGGTGCGGGTGACCTCCTTCGGCCGCGGCACGAAGGCGCGCCAGATGCCCATGCCGTTGCGGCGGGGCTGCACGTCGATGCCGAGCAGCGCCCGGACGGTGGAGTGCAGGCCGTCGGCGCCGATGACGAGGTCGAAGCGCTGCCGCTGCAGGCCCTGCGCGTCCTGCCAGACGAGCTCGACGTCGTCGTCGCCCTGCGTGAGGTTCTCGACCTTCGCGCCCCAGTGGATCCGCGCGCCGAGGGACTCGGCCCGCTCCACGAGGATGCGCGGCGAGGTCGGGCCGGTACATCCCGATCGTGGCCGGGAGGTCGGGCCCGCCGGTCTTCACGTCGGGGATCACGGCGATCACGGTCGCGGCGGGGTCGGGCGCGCGGAGGCCGAGCTCCTCGAACGGGTAGGACCGCTGCTGCACCTGGTCCCACACGCCGAGGCGCACGAGGGCGCGGCAGGCGTTGCCCTGGATGGTGATGCCGGAGCCGAGGGCGCCGACGTCCTCCTTGGCGTCGAAGAGCTCGACCTGCACGCCGCCTTCGGCGAGCAGGATCGCGGCAGCGGCACCGGCGAAGCCGGTCCCGACGATGCCGACGGATCGGACTGCGGTCATTCGATGCTCCTTCGCATCCGTCACTTGAGGGCGATCGGGTTCACCGGGGCGCCGACGGCGCCGGTGAACGGGATGGGGGCGGCGACGAGGAGGAACTCCCAGACGCCGTCCGCGGCGCAGTCGGCCGCGAGCTCGTCGAGATCCCAGAGCTCGCCGATCGTGAGGCCCATGTTCGGGATCGCGATCTGGTGCAGCGGCTGGAAGGCCTCGTCGAACTCGTTCGGCCGCACCTCGAAGCCCCAGGTGTCGGTGGCGACCGCCGCGACGTCGTGCTCGTGCAGCCAGCCCGCGGTCGTGACCGAGAGACCCGCGCTCGGGCCGCCGGCGTAGCCGTTCCAGCCCTCCCGGCGCGCGCGGGTGAGGCGTCCGGTCCGCACCAGCAGCAGGTCGCCTCGGCGCACCTGCGCCGTGGCGCCCTGCGCCTCGATCGTCGCGTCGAGGTGCTCGGCCGTGATGCCGAAGCCGTCGGGCAGCTCGCCCGACTCCTCGAGGTGGCGGCCGACGTCGAGCAGCACGCCCCGGCCGGTGAGCACCGCGGCCATGTGCTCGATGCCCGGTGACCTGGTCACCCTCGCTGGTGACGGTGCGGCCGGCCGGGCGGCCGTTCCACGCCTTGCCGTGGTCGAAGATGTGGCCGAGGCCGTCCCACTGCGTGGATGCCTGCAGCGGCATGGACACCACGTCGTCCGCGCCGCCGATGCCATGCGGGAAGCCCTGGTCGCCGAACTCGGCGTCGAGACCGGTGTCGAGCATGGTGTGCACCGGGTTCGTGCGGCGGCGCCAGCCGTTCTGGGGGCCGTTCGTATCGAAGCGCTGCGCGAGGCTGAAGGCGCGTCCGCGCCGCACGAGCGAGGCCGCGCCGGCGCGGTCCTCGTCGGTGATCAGGTTCGCGGTGCCGAGCCGGTCGTCCTCGCCCCAGCGGCCCCAGTTGCGGTAGGCCGCGGCGGCGCGCGCGATCTCCGTCGCCGGGTCGGCGCGGTCGAGCCGCGCCGGATCCGTGGTGGGTCCCTCGGTCATCGTGCCTCCTCCGCGACGCAGGTCACGCGCTGCGTGCCGAGCCCGCTGATCGATCCGGTCATCCGGTCGCCCGGCTTCAGGAAGATCCCCCGCGCCTGGCCGTTGCCGGCCGGGCTGCCGGTGAACAGCAGGTCGCCGGGCAGCAGCGGCAGGGTCTCCGAGGCGCCGGAGAGCAGCGCGGGCACGTCGAAGAGCAGGTCCGTCGTGCCGGCGTCCTGCATCGTCTCGCCGTTCAGGTCGAGCCGGAGCTGGAAGTCCTCCGGGGCGAGCGCGTCCGAGCGGGGCACGGCGAACGGCCCGGTCGGGTTGAAGCCGGGCGCGTTCTTGCCGCGGTACCAGTCGGTGCCGATCGCGGGCATGTCGCGGCGGAACACCCGGTCGCGGGTGGTGATGTCGTTGACGATCGTCCAGCCCCAGATGTGGTCGAGCGCGTCCTCGCGGGAGACCCGGAACGCGGTGCGGCCGATGATCGCCGCGAGCTCCAGCTCCCAGTCCTGCTTGTCGCTGTACGACGGGCAGGACGAGGTCCTGGTCGTCGCCGACGACGGTCTGGGCGAGGCCGAGGAAGAAGTAGGGCTGGCCGTGCGCGGCGCGCTCGTCCATCATCCGGCCGATCGCCTCGCGCACCTCCTCGACGGGGCGCGGGTCGTCCTTCGCCATGTGCCCGACCTCGAGGTCGATCACGTGGGTGCGGTAGTTGGCGCCCGTCTGGAGCACCTGACGGGGCTCGACCGGGGCGGTGAGCACGACGTCGTCGAGGGCGAGGCCGTCCTGGCCGCGCCCCGTGGCGCGCACGCGGTCCTCGAGCTCGTCCCACCGCTCGAACACGTCGTTGAGCGAGGCGGCGCCGAGCGCGGCGAGGTCGAGCGGATGCACCCGGCCGTCCGAGAGCACCCCGGGCTCCGCAGCAGCACCGGGGCCGCGGCGGAAGCGCACCAGCGCGAACGTCGGAAGCACGTCGTGGTCGAGGGGCATCATCGCTCCGTTTCAGCGGCCGGCGCCGGCAGTCGTTCCCATGCTGCGTGCTCCGGGCCCATCAGGCCAGATGAGGATGCCTATGTCGGGCATCACCGGATTCGATACCCGTGTAGGTCGGCGCGACCGGGTGCAGAGCAGGCTCGCGTTATTGTGGCTGTCCGCGCGGACAACTGTCGGCGTCATAGCCGCAGCGGCTGTCCGCGCGGACAGCGACGCGGATCGACGCGGGCGGTCAGATCGGTTCGGCGAGCCTCGCGAAGGCCGCCGCGGTCAGCTGCGCGGCTTCCGGGCGCGGGCCGCCGCCCTCCTGCTCCCAGCGGGAGAGCTGCAGCGAGCCCTCGACGACGACGCGGCACCGGTCGAACCGACGCTCGGCCAGCCGTGCGCCGATCTCCTCCGCGGGGACGCCGTCGCCGACCAGGTCCCCGAGCACGACGGCGTCCTCGATCGCGAGCCCGGCGCCCCACGCGAGCTGCGGCGTCGTGGTGTGGACCGCGTCGCCGATGAGGACGACCCGGCCGCGATGCCAGGGCGGCGGCACCAGGAGCGCCTGCAGCGCGCGCACATCGAGCTGATCGGGGGAGAGTGCCTGCGCCGCGACGGCGGGCGCGAAGCCGCCGTAGGCCGCCATCCGCTCCTGGAAGAGGCCGAGCAGCTGCTCCCGTGGCGGCCGCTCGGGCGGGAGCGTCGAGTCCAGCATCCAGAGGTAGAGCTCGTCGTCCGGCAGCGGCACCAGGCCGATGCGATGCGGGCCGGCGTCCATGATCGTGTAGGTGTCGAGGCCGTCGGGGCACCGGCCGGCCATCCGCCAGATCACCTGCCCGGCGTAGCGCGGGCGCGGGCGCCTCGGGGAGCACCGCCGTCCGGGTCGCGGAGTGGAGTCCGTCGGCAGCGACCACCAGGTCGAAGCGCGCCGTCCGGCCGCCGGTGAGGGTGGCCTCGACGCCGTCCGGGGTCTCGCGCAGCCCGGTGGCGGTGCAGCCGAGCCGCACCTCGACGCCGTGGTCGCGCACGGCGTCGACGAGCAGATCGTGGAGCGCCATCCGGCTCATGTTCACGAACGGCGGGTCGTCCGGGCCGTTCACATTGACCTGCGGGATGCGGGCGAGCAGGGTGCCGTCCGCTCGGGTGATCGCGATGGTCGGCTGCGGTCGGCCGATCCGGAGCACCGGCTCGAACAGGCCGAGCGACTTCAGGGCGCGGAGCGGGGGGCTCTGCAGCCCGATGCCGACGCCGGATGCGCGCCACTCCGTCTGCGCCTCCACCACGGTGCAGGCCACTCCGCGTCCGGGCGAGGGCGATCGCCGCGGTCATGCCGCCGATGCCGCCGCCGATGATGAGGACGCGATCCATAGGGGGACCGTATCCGTGGAGCACTCCAGCAGGACGAGATCGGTATCAGAGGACGAACGCCTGCTTCGCGCTGCTGAAGGGCCGAGATCGTCGTGCTGAAGCGCTTCTCGGGGCAGTGCCGCATCAGCAGAAGTGATGCCGAGGATCGCCGATCTCGTCTTCCCTGATACCGCCCGGGGCTCCAGGCTCGAACGCAGGCCCCGACGTGGCGGCCGGAAAGGGATCGAGGATGATCAAGCTGCTCTCCCACCTCTCGTTCGTGGCGATCACCTCGCCGGACGTCGAGGCGTCGGTGAAGTTCTACGAGGACCAGGTCGGGCTCACGGTCGTCGACCGCATCGGCGACGACGTCTACCTGCGCTGCTGGGGCGACTACTACCGCTACTCGGTGGTCGTGAAGCCCGGCACCGAGCCGTCGCTCGACACCATGGCCTGGCGCACCTCGAGCCCCGAGGCGCTGCAGGAGGCCGCGAAGGCGGTCGAGGCCAAGGGCATCACCGGCGAGTGGTTCGACGGCCAGGGCATCGGCCGCGCCTACCGGTTCACCGGCCCGCAGGGCCACTCGATGACCCTGCACTGGGACGCCGAGCACTTCCACGCCACCGGCGACGACGCCTCCATCTACCCGGACCGGCCCTCGCGCCGCAGCCGCCACCTCGGCGCCCCGCGGCAGCTCGACCACGTCACCATCGCCGCGCGCGACGTCGACGCGTTCGTGGCCTGGTACACCGAGGTGCTCGGCTTCCGCTTCATGGCCCGCACCGTGCTCGACGAGGCACCGATCTCGGTCTTCAGCGTGCTGACCACGAACGAGAAGTCGCACGACCTCGGCGTCGTGCTCGACGGCTCGACCCGCGACGGCCGCGTGAACCACTACGCGTTCTGGGTCGACCAGCGCGAGGACCTGCTGCAGGCCGCCGACGTGCTCATGGAGAACGGCACCCCGATGGAGTACGGCCCCTCGATCCACGGGATCGGCGAGCAGAACTTCCTCTACTTCCGAGAGCCGTCCAGCCTGCGGATCGAGATGAACACGGGCGGCTACCGCAACTACGTGCCCGACTGGCAGGCGAACACCTGGCGCCCGTCGCAGGGCTCGAACAACTTCTACCGCAACAGCGCGATGCCGATGTCGATGACGGAGTCCTTCCCGCGCCGCCGACGGTCCGTCGGCGACCGAGGAGGGCGTGCCCGACGAGATCAAGGACGCGCTGCTCAACCCGTACGCGCAGCACGGCCGCGGCTGACGTCACACCGAGGAACGGGGGTGCCGGGCCGGCTCGATCGAGCCGCCCGGCACCCCGTTTCCGTTTCTCCGGGTCCTCAGTCCAGGCCGCGGTAGACGAAGTCCGTGAACCGCACCGCCCCGGTCCCGGTCGCGAAGATCGCCGGCCGGAGGCTCTGCAGGTCGCCCGCGGTGTTCGCGGTGTACCCGCTCGTCTCGAAGCGCAGGTCGTGCCGGGTCCAGTCCGTGCCGTCCGCGCTCGAGTGCAGCGACACGATGTGCTCGTCGTTGCGGATCCGGAAGCGCCGCCGCCCGGGTTCCGCGATCGGCTCGGTGAAGTGGCTGCGCGTCCCGCCGAGGTACACGGTCATCCGCTCGCCGTCCCAGCCCATGCCGAGGAACAGCCGCGAGTTGAAGAACAGCAGGAGGCCGCCCTGCGCATCCGCGGGGTCGATCGTGACCTCGACCTCGTAGGAGCGGTCGCCGGTCGGGACGACGAGCGGCGACGAGTCGGACGGGCCGGAGCCGGTGGCGGCCAGCAGCAGCCCGTCACCGGACAGGTCGACGCGCGCCGCCTCATCGGCCCCCGGGCGCGTGGAACGTCCAGTGCGCGCCGAGCGCGGCCGCCTCGAACCGGTCGGAGCGGGCGACGCCCGCCCGGTCGACATCCGGCAGATCGACGGGCTTGCGCAGCGGGGCGCCGAGGTCGCCGCCGGTCGCCCGCAGCCAGCCGTCGTCGGTCCACTCGACCGGCTCGAGCAGCACCTGCCGCCCGAGCGTCCGGAACCCGTTCTCGTAGCCGTGGTAGATCAGCCACCAGTCGCCGGACGGGCCCTCGATCGCGGTCGCATGACCCCGTGACCACCACGCCTCCTCGGGCGAGGCGGTGCTGACGATCGGGTTGGCGGGGTCGTCCTCCCACGGCCCGAGCACCGACCGCGACCGGGCGACCGTCACCATGTGGCTCGTCGCCGGCCCGGCCGGTGCCGCCGACCGCGGCGACGAGGTAGAACCAGTCGCCGCGCCGGAAGAGCTTCGGACCCTCGAGCGCGTACGACTCGACGACGCGGTCATCCGGGTAGCGCCAGCCGGCGTACGCGGGCTCGACCGGGCCGTCCGTGGCGAGCCCGTCGTCGGTCAGCCGCACGCGCCGCACCCCGTTCAGGAACAGGTATCGCCGGCCGTCCTCGCCCACGATGTGTCCGGGGTCGATCGCCCACTCGATCCCGAGGTCGACGGGCTCGCTCCAGGGACCCTCGATCGCGTCGCGCATGGATGACCGCGATCCGAGGGGCGTTCCCGAACTCCGGCGCCCAGGGCGACGGGATGAAGGGGATGTAGAGGAAGTAGCGGCCGTCGTGCTTCACGAGGTCGGGCGCGAAGACGGTCGTCAAGGGCTTCGGGCAGCGCGAACACCAGCGGGCGCCAGTTCACGAGGTCGCGCGAGTGGTGGATCAGGAGCCCGGGGGAGGCGTCGAACGACGACGTCGTGAGGTAGTAGTCGTCGCCGTCCTTCAGGACGGTCGGATCGGGGAAGTCACCCGCGATCACCGGGTTGCGGTAGGTGCCGTCCCCGAGGTCGGCGATGCGCCGCCCCTCGGCTCCGGTGCCCCATCGCGGTGCTGTGTCCGTCATGTCGCTCCATCCGTCTCGAGTGCCGGTGTACTGGTCCCGGCGCGGACCCGCCACAGGTCGGGCAGCGCCACGGCGGTCACGCCGACCGCCCCGACGCAGAGCAGGCCGCCGAGCGCGATCGCGGGCCGGATGCCGATCACCGCGGCCATGAGGCCCGCCCGCGCGTTGCCGAGCGTGGGCCCCGTCGTGTACGAGAGCAGCTCGATGCCCGCGAGCCGGCCCCGGAGCGCGTCGGGGA
The DNA here is from genome assembly GCA_963771645.1 of uncultured Actinomycetota bacterium. Taxonomy (GTDB): domain Bacteria; phylum Actinomycetota; class Actinomycetes; order Actinomycetales; family Microbacteriaceae; genus Amnibacterium. The sequence goes on from CAVYUH010000017.1 coordinate 13,095, forward strand.
TCGTGCTGTTCCAGATCGCGCCGCGGAACACGCCGGAGATCATGTCGAAGGCGCCGGCGACCGCGAAGCAGGCGACGACGGCCCAGTAGCCGGGCGCGACGCCCGCCGCCGCGATGGCGAGGCCCCACGCCGCCGCGGCGAGCACGATCATGCGGCCGTGCCGCCGCACCCGGGGCATCCAGCCGCCGGTGAGGGTCACGACGGCGCTGCCGACCGCGCCGGCGGAGTACAGCAGGCCGAGCCCCTCGGGGCGAACCCAGCCGGTCGGCGAGGAACGGGAAGAGCGCCTGCGGCATCGCGAACGTCATAGCGGCGATGTCGATGAGGTAGGTGCCGAGCAGGTCGCGACGCGACGCGGCGTACCGGATGCCCTCCGCGATGTCGCCGAGGCGCACGCGGGCGCCCTCGGCCGCCGCGCGCATGGGCTGCAGGCGGAGCAGCAGCGCGATCGAGACCAGGAAGGTGGCCACGTCGACGCCGTAGGCGAGGGGCAGGTCGAGCACCGCGAGCACGCCGCCGAGCGCCGGCCCGACGATCTGGCCGAACGTGCCCTGCAGCCCGAGCAGGGACGCCGCGGCGGCCTGGTGCTCGGGCGGGATCAGCCGCGCGAGCATCGCCTCGGCGCTCGGTCGGTGCAGCGCCGCCGAGGTCGCGGCGCCCGCCGCGGCGAGGTAGACGACGAGCAGGTTCGGGGACGGCAGCAGCGCGTTGGCCATCAGGAGGGCCGAGCAGAGCAGTGCGGCGATCTCGGTGAGCACGAGCACGCGGCGGCGGTCGTGCACGTCCGCGATCGCGCCGCCGAGCAGCCCGAACACGACGGTCGGCAGGAGCTCGACGATCCCGATGAGCCCGACCGCGATGCGGGGAGTCGGTGAGCACCTTCACCTGGTAGGGCGCGGCGACCGCCGTCACCATCGAGCCGAGCAGGCTGACCGCGCTCGAGGCGTACAGCAGCCGGTAGTCGCGGGAGATCCGGAGCGGCGTGACATCGGGCCGCAGCCGCGCGATCGCCGCGCCGATCCGCGGAGCGCGGGTGGCGGGCTCCAGCATGCGGATGCTCCCGTTCCCGTCCGCCGGCCCCGGCCGCCGCGGCGGCTCTGCCGGCGAGCGGATCCACCGGCGACGGCCACCATACCGGCTCGGTCCGGAACCGACAGAAGCGACAACCCCGCGCGACAGATGCGCGCCGCCATCGAGAGGCCAAGGCAGACTTCCGTCCCCGCGATTGACTTCTGTCGGTTTTCTGCAAATATCGTCATCGTGCCCGCGGATGTGCTCCGCGCGAGGATCGGACGGAGCAGCATGAGCAGGACCTTCCCCACCGACGTGGACGTCGACCATCGTCGGCAGCGGCCCGACGGGCGCCGCCTACGCCCGCATCCTCAGCGAGCAGGCGCCCGGCCGCACGATCGCGATGTTCGAGGCGGGGCCGCAGCTCGCGGATCCGCCCGGGCTCCACGTGAAGAACATCGTCGACGAGGACGCGCGCCGCGAGGCGCAGCGCCGGTCCGAGGGGCTCCGGCCGCACACCGTGACCGCCGGGCACCCGCGGCTACGCGGATCCGAGCAAGCGGGTCGTGCGGCCCGGCACCCAGCTGCTCGAGCGCGACTTCCAGCTGCCGGGGGAGGACGGCCTGCCGGCCGGTGCGATGTCGACCAACGTCGGCGGCATGGGCGCCCACTGGACCTGCGCCTGCCCGCGGCCGGGCGAGGGGGAGCTGATCCGCTTCCTGCCCGACCTGGAGGAGCTGCTGGACGAGAGCGAGCGGCTGCTCGGCGTCTCCCGGAACCCGTTCGCGGACGCTCCCTACGCCGACGAGGTGCGCCGCCGGCTCTCCGCCGAGTTCGACGAGGGCCGCGCGCCCGGCCGCCGGGTCGCGCCCATGCCGCTCGCGGTCCACACGCGGGCCGACGGCGAGCTCGTCTGGAGCGGCCCCGCCGTCGTCTTCGGCGAGGCAGCACGGGGCAACCCCGACTTCACGCTCCTCGCCGAGGCGCTGGTGACCCGGGTGATCGTCGAGGACGGCCGAGCGCCGACGGGCGTCGTCGTGCTCGACCGGACGGACGGCACGGAGCACACCGTCCGGGCCCGCTTCGTCGTCGTCGCGGCCGACGCGTTCCGCACCCCGCAGGTGCTCTTCGCCTCAGGCGTGCGGCCCAGGCCGCGCTCGGGCGGTACCTCAACGACCAGCCGCAGATCGTGTTCGCGGTCCGGCTGCGCGACGTCGACGTGCGCGACCAGGACGACGCCCCCGAGGGCGCGATCGCCCGCGAGGGCGGCGTCTCCTGGGTGCCGTACACCGACGAGCACCCCTTCCACGGCCAGGTGATGCAGCTCGACGCGTCGCCCGATCCCGCTGGTCGGCGACGAGGCGCCCGAGCCCGGCACGATCGTCGGGCTCGGCTGGTTCTGCGCGAAGGACGTGCAGGCCGACGACCGGATCGAGTTCACGGACGACGAGACGGACGAGTGGGGGATGCCGAAGCCGGCCATCCACTACGTGCTGACGGAGCGGGACCACGCGACGTTCGCCGAGGCGAAGGCCGCGATGCTGCGGGCCGCGCGCGCGCTCGGCGAGTTCATCGGCGACGCGCCGATCGTGCTCTCGCCGGGCGCCTCCCTGCACTACCAGGGCTCGACGCGGATGGGTCCGGTCGACGACGGCACCTCGGTCTGCTCGCCGAGCTGCGAGGTCTGGGGCGTCGACGGCCTGTACGTCGCTGGGAACAACGTCATCCCGACCGCGATCGCCTGCAACCCCACGCTCACCTCGGTGGCGCTCGCCGTCCGTGGCGCGCAGGGACATCGCCACCCGGCTCGGCGCCGAGGTGCCCGACGAGGCGGCCAGCCTCACATGACCGTCGATCAGGCCATGCGCGACGTCGCGCTCGAGGCCGCAGGACATCCGTTCGCCGTCCGCGTGTACCCGGCGGCGGCGGCGACCGGGCGCCCGTGCTGGTCTGGGCCCACGGCGGTGGCTTCCTCGGCGGCACCCTCGACATGCCGGAGGCCGATCAGACGGCCCGGCTGCTCGCCGAGCAGGGGATCCCGGTCGTCTCGGTCGAGCTACTCGCTCGCGCCCGCCGACCTCCTGCTCGAGCTGCCGGACGAGCAGCGCGGGCCGAACGTGCCGTCGCGCGCGCAGATCGAGGCGGAGATCGCCGCATCCGGGCCCCGGGTGCGCTACCCGGTGGCCTCGCTGCAGCTGCTCGCGGCCTTCGACTGGACGCTCGAGCACGCCGACGCGCTCGGCGTACCCTCGCGCGCGGTCGCGATCGGCGGCGCGAGCGCGGGCGGGAACCTCGCGGCGAGCGCGGCCCTCCGCGCTCGCGACCGCGGCACGGAGGTCCCGGCCGCACTGCTGCTCTGCTATCCCGCGCTCCACGCGCGAGCTGCCTGCCACCGAGCCCCGACCTGGTCGAGGCGCTCGGCCCGCGATGCGTCCGAGGAGAACCCGGTGCGGGTGCTCGAGCTGAACTACGTCGGCGATCCGGACCTGCTGGCCGAGGCGTACGCGTTCCCAGGTGGTCACGACCTCCGCGGGCTCGCCCGCACCACGATCGTGAACGCCGGCCGCGACCGGCTCCGCGCCTCGGGCGAGGCCTTCGCCGCGGAGCTCGCGCTCGCCGGGGTCGACGTCGCCGTCAGCCAGGAGCGCGGCGCGGACCACGGCTTCCTGAACCTGCCCGGCCATCCGGCCGCGCTGCGCACCGCGCCCGCTTCGCGCGGGCCCTCGAGGAGGAGGACTGATGCTCGACACCACGATGATCCAGACGAGGGGGTTCAAGAACACCCCCGGCGGCTTCGAGCTGCGGCTCCGGCTGCCCTACTACCGCGGCCTCTGGGCCGGCCTCATCGAAGGCGTCACGGTGACGGTCGACGGCGAGACGTTCTCGTCGGAGGACGCGCACTGGACGATCGGGGAGCTGCGCGGGACGCTGGCCGAGATCGCCGCCTCCGAGGCCGCCCGCTGGCCGGTCGACGTCCCCGCCGTGATCGCGCTGCCGCGGGACGAGCCCCTCACGATCGGGTTCCACGACGTGTCGGCGGAGCTCGCGATCCAGATGTCCTACATCCCCGAGGAGCTGCAGCCGACGCTGTGGACCGAGCAGCGCAGATTGGTGGTCACCCGATGAGCGACACGAGCGCAGCGGCGCTGCAGTACGGCGTCTCCCTCTACAGCTACACCGGCGAGTACGGCGTCACGATGACGCTCGACGACTGCGTCGAGGACGTCGCCGACCTCGGCGCGACCGGCCTCGAGATCCTCGGCGAGGCGCACATCGAGGACTACCCGAGCCCGCCCACGGCCTGGCTCGACGCCTGGTTCGCGCGCCTCGACCGCTTCGGCCTCACCCCGACCTGCTACGGCTCGTGGGTCGACCACCGGCGCTTCCCCGGCCGCGACATCACCGAGGACGAGGCGGTGCAGCAGCTCGAGACCGACATCCGGCTCGCCGCGCAGCTCGGCTTCAAGTACGTCCGCCCCAAGCTCGGCGTGGTCACCTCCGACCTCGAGCCGCATCCGGTCTGGGAGCCGGCGACGCTTCGCGTCCTCGACCTCGCCGAGGAGCAGGACGTCATCATCTGCCCCGAGATCCACTGGCCGAGCGTCATCCGCTCGAAGGTGGTCGACGACTACATCGCCCTCATCGAGCGCACCGGCACGAAGCACTTCGGCCTGCTGATGGACACCGGCGTCTTCCAGAAGTCGATGCACCACCGCAGCGGCGGCGTGCGCGAGCCGGATGGGCCGGGGCTCGGCGCGCCCGCCGATCACCCCCGTGGTGCCGGTCTCGGACCTCGAGGACGTGCTCCAGCACGTCGTGCACGTGCAGGCGAAGTTCTACGAGATCGACGATGCGCTCGAGGACCACTACATCCCCTGGGCCGAGTTCCTCGAGGTGCTCGTGCGACGCGGTTGGAGCGGATTCCTCAGCAGCGAGTACGAAGGTGACTATGAGACGGGGCGCGCGGCCGACCAGCTGCGCCGGCAGCACGCCCTGATCCGCACCCTGCTCGCGAAGGAGACCGCATGACCCGCCCCATCACCCTCTTCACCGGCCAGTGGGCCGACCTGCCGTTCGAGGAGGTGGCCCGGCTCGCGGGGGAGTGGGGCTACGACGGCCTCGAGATCGCCTCGTGGGGCGACCACCTCGACGTCTCCCGCCACGCCGACGCCGAGTACGTCGCCGGCCGGAAGGCGATCCTCGAGAAGAACGGCCTCCAGGTCTTCACGATCTCGAACCACCTCGTCGGCCAGGCGGTCTGCGACGACCCGATCGACGCCCGGCACCGCGGGATCGTGCCGGACCGCGTGTGGGGCGACGGCGAGCCCGAGGGCGTGCGGCAGCGCGCGGCGGAGGAGCTGAAGGACACCGCCCGGATGGCGAAGGCGCTCGGCGTGAAGACGGTCACCGGCTTCACCGGCTCCTCGATCTGGAAGACCGTCGCGATGTTCCCGCCCGTGCCCGACGAGATGGTCGAGGCCGGGTTCCAGGACTTCGCGGACCGCTTCAACCCGATCATGGACGTGTTCGACGAGGTCGGCGTCCGCTTCGCCTTCGAGGTGCACCCGAGCGAGATCGCCTACGACTACTGGACCGCCAAGCGGATGCTCGACGCGATCGGCAACCGGCCGGCGTTCGGGCTGAACTGGGATCCGAGCCACATGGTGTGGCAGCAGATCGACCCGGTCGGGTTCATCCTCGACTTCGCCGACCGCATCTACCACGTGCACTGCAAGGACTCGAAGGTGCAGACGGGCAACGGCCGCAACGGCCGGCTCTCCTCGCACCTGCCGTGGGCGGATCCGCGCCGCGGCTGGGACTTCGTCTCGGTCGGGCTCGGCGACGTGCCGTGGCAGCAGTGCTTCCGGGCGCTGAACGCCATCGGCTACGACGGCCCGCTCTCGGTCGAGTGGGAGGACGCCGGCATGGACCGCCTCGTCGGCGCACCGCAGGCGCTCGAGTTCGTGCGGGCGAACGCGCTCACCCCGTCGGCGGCGGCCTTCGACGCGGCCTTCTCCAGCCCTCGAGGCTGACCATCCGTCCGCCGGCGGCGCGCGACGCCCGCGCCGCCGGCGGCGCCACCCACCGAAGCTCCCGACGACGAGAGGCGGCCTCCGTGCCCGACCCGCTGAAGGTGCTCATCCTGTCCGGTCACATGACCCGGGAGCACGACAACGAGCACCGCAGCTTCCGCCAGCACAACGCCTGGCTCACGACGCTGCTCGAGGACACCGGGCGCTTCACGCGTGCGGGTCGTCGAGGACCCGCGAGGGCTCGGCGCCGCGACCATCGGCAAGTACGACGTCGTGCTCGTGATCTTCGAGGGGCGCGACGGCTACTTCGACAAGGCCGTCGGCTTCGGCGAGGAGACCGACGCCGCGCTGCTGAAGTTCGTCCACGAGGACGGCAAGGGCATGGTCTGGTTCCACGGCTCGGCTGCGCAGGAGGACGACTGGGGCTACCCCGAGGAGTACAACGTCATGCGCGGCGCGAAGCTGAGCCAGCAGACGAGCCTCCGGCCACGGCCCTGGGGCGAGGCGCAGCTCGACACCGTCGACCCGCGGCACCCGATCACCTTCGGTCTCAACGCGCGCTGGACGGTCACCGGGGACGACATCCTCACGGGCGTCGAGATCTACGACGGCACGCAGGTGCTGCTGACCACCTTCGACGACCTCGAGTCGTACGAGAAGGCACCGATGTGGCCGATGTCGCACTACCCGGTCAACATCCCGGATGGCGGCATCGCGGCGATGCCGGGCATCAACACCGACCAGCCGCTCGCCTGGATCAACGAGTACGGCGCGGGCCGCTGCTTCACGATCACGATCGGCCACGACATCGACACGTTCCGGCGGATCGAGTTCATCAGCATGTTCCCGCGCGGGCGTCGAATGGGCCGCAACGGGCGAGGTGACCCTGACCGGTCCCGACCGCCGCGGCGAGCGGCGCTTCCTGCCCTGGCCCTACTACAACCGCGAGGGCTGAGCGGAGCACGGCCGCGCAGGCCGGCTATGCGAGCTGCTGGATGCGCACCGCGGAGCCGATGGGCGTGCCCGCAGCCAGCCACAGCTGCAGCGCGTCCTGCCGGAAGAGGCGCCGCGCGACGAGCAGCGCGCCGCCGACCGTGCCCACCTCGAAGTCGGCGGAGCTCGGCCGGATGACGAGGTCGTGCGCCGCCAGCTCGATCGCCTGCTCGAGCACCGCGGCCTTGAACGTCTCGAAGAAGACGTCGCTGCCCAGGAGCGCCGTGCCGCCGAGCACCAGCGTGCCGGGGTTCGCGAAGTTCACGAGGCCGCCCACCGTGAGCCCGGTGAAGCGGGCCGCGCGGCGGACCGCCGTCATCGTGACGGGGTCGCCGGCGGCGATCGCGTCGCGGAGCTCGAGCCCCAGGATGTGGCCGTTCCGGGCGAGGAGGTCGGCGAGCATCGGGCTCTCGCCGCGCTCGGCCGCGCCGGTCAGGATGCGGCTCAGGCCCCAGCCGCTGGCGACCGCCGCAAGGCACCCGGTCCGCCCGCAGCGGCAGACCGCGCTCGGATCGTCGGTGACGCGGAAGTGCCCGATGTCGCCCGCCGCCCCGGTGTCGCCGCGGTGGAGGCGGCCGCCCGTGACGAGACCGCTGCCGATGCCTTCGCCGATCTCCACGTAGAGGAGGTCGCGGACGTCGAGGGGCTGGTCGAGCGCCCACTCGCCGAAGGCGCGGAGGTTGTCGTCGTTGTCCACCCACACCGGCGCCTCGTAGCGGTTCCGGAACCAGCCGCGCACGTCGTAGCCGTCCCAGCCGTGCATGATCGGTGGCGCGACCATGCGGCCCGAGGTGAAGTCGATGGGGCCGGGCAGCCCGAGCGCGACGCCCCACACGGCGCGGCCGTGCGCCACGCGCTTCAGGAGCGACTCGAACTGCCCGTGCACGATCGGGAGCACGACGTCGGGTCCCTGGAGCACGTCGGCATCCGCCGTGCTCCGCAGCAGCGCGGTGCCGTCGAGGTCGCTCACGGCGGCCCAGACGGAGTTGTCGGCGAAGCTTGCGCTCAGGATCAGGCCCGCCTCGGAGCGGAACCGCACCGTGCGCGAGGGCCTGCCGCGCTCGGCCTGCGCCGTACCGCCCTCCTCGAGGACGCCGAGGTCCATGCCCTCGCGAAGCCGCTCGTTCACGACCGTGCGGCCGAGACCGGTGGCCTGCTCGAGCTCGGGCCGCGTGTTCGCGACGCCGGTCCGTACGAGGTCGACGATCTGCGCGAGGAGGAGGATGTCGCGGCCGGAGGGCGGTGGGACCGCCACGTCACGACGATCCACACGGATGCCGGTCACCATTGGATGCTATCCGTCCGCTTCACGCAGAAAGGGCGCCCCAACCGGAATCGGGGCGCTGCCCGAAGCGGCCGAACGGGCCGCCGCCTCGAGCACCCGCAGCACGTGGAGCGACTCGGCCGGATCGACTGGCAGCGGTCCGTCGCCGAGCGAGCGCAGCCGGCGAGGAGGCGGTAGAACTCGCGGGCGTCGGTCTCCACCGCCGCGACCGGGGTCACCGGTCCGGGGAGCGGGACGGGTCCGGGCGGCCCGCCGGCGTGCCGACGCGCCTCCCAGGTGTCGAAGGACCCCCAGCGCGGGTCGAGCGGGCCGACGCCGTTGAAGACCGCGGCGAACTGGCCGTCCTGCCCGGTGGAGACGAGCGCCGCCTCGGTGCCCTGGACGACGAACGTCGGCACCGGCCACGAGGTGAGCGCCCCGAGATGCAGGTGACTGCGGGCGCCGGAGTCGTGCAGCAGCGCGAGGAAGCCGTCGTCCGCGACCCGCGTACCCGGGCGCCGTGCATCCAGCTCGGCGGTGACGGAGCGGACTGGGCCGAGCAGGGCGACGGCCTGGTCGACCATGTGGCTGCCGATGTCGGCGAGCGGGCCGTCCAGGGTGCCGGGCCGTGCCTCCTCGCGCCAGTTGTCCCAGATGCCCGGGCTCCAGCGCACCAGCCAGGCCTCGTAGCGGAGGACCTCGCCGACCTCGCCGCCGCGGACGGCGGCCGCGACGGTCGCGTAGTCGCGGTCCCAGCGCTTGTTCTGGAACGCGACGACGGGCACGCCCGCGGCGCGCGCCGCGGCCTGGAGGCGCTCCGCGTCCGTCGGCGGTCGGCGCGAGCGGCTTCTCGATCACGGTGGGGATGCCGGCAGCGAGCAGCGCGAGCCCGAGCTCGACGTGGGCGTCGTCCCTGGCGGTCACGACCGCCAGGTCGATCCCGTCCGCCGCGGCCAGCAGGTCGTCGACGCTGCGGTGCAGCGCGGCGTCGGGCAGGGCCTGCGCGGCGGACTCGGCGGATCCGTCGGAACGGGCGACGACCGCCGTGATCCGGTACTCGGGGAGCGCGTGCAGGAGCGGGACGTGCAGCCCGCGCGCGATCCCGCCGAAGCCGACGAGCGCGGTGCGGAGCACGCGGCCCTCCTCGCGGCAGCGACACCGCGTCGGCGGGGGTGCTCATGCAGTGACCGTCTCGCTCGACGACAGCCACCGCGCGACCTCCGGCCGGTCGGCGAACCGCCGGCCGATCCGCTCGTAGCCGACGGTGTCGGGGTGGAGGCCGTCGGGGAGGTGGTCGAGGTCCTCCTCGCCGAAGAGCGTCAGGCCGTCCAGGTAGCGCAGGTTCGGATCCGTCGCTCGCCGCTGCTCCACGGCGGTGTGGAGGATGCTCCGCACGTCCCGCAGCGTCAGCGCTCCGGTCAGCGCCGCCGGCACCGACGGTGGCACCGGGTACCAGGCCGCGCGCCGGGTCGAAGCCGAGCGGGCCGCGCCGCGTCCTCGTGCATGGGGCAGAGGATCGGCGAGATCACGAGGATCGGCGTCGTCGGCTTCCCCTCCCGGATGGTGTCGAGGAACCCGTGCAGGGCGGGGACGAAGGTCCGCCGCTTCAAGGTGTCACCGTTGACGATGTTGATCCCGATCTTGATGCTGATCAGGTCGGCGGGCGCGTCACGGATCATCCGCGCGACGAACTGGTCGAGGTGCGCGTTGCCGCCGAGTCCGAGCGAGGTGAGGTCGAGCCCGAGCCGCCGGGCGGCGATCACCGGCCACACGCCGAGCGGGGAGTCCGCCTCGGACGCCTGGCTGATCGAGCTGCCGTAGTGGGTCCAGCGCGTTCCCCTCGGTCCGCGGCGCCGGATGCAACGGGGCGTCCGCTTCGACCGCCTGGATCTCGACTCCCGCGTTGTTCGGGAGCCAGATGTCGACGGTCCGCTCCTCGCCGGCGGCGCCGAGGTCGAACCGATGCGTGACGGGCTCGCCGTCGATCCGGTCGTACCGCGGGATGCCGGGGCCGATCAGCCGGTTGATCGCCCCGCTGCGATCGGCGCTCGTTCCCACGACGTCGGGGCCGACCGTCGCGACGAACGAGGCGGGGTCCTGCTCGGTACCCGCTCCGGGGAACATCGTCCGATCGGTCAGCGCCGTCAGCTCGATCCAGGTCGCGCTGGTGACGAAGGACAGGCGCACGCCCGAGGTCGTGTTCCCGAACAGGCGGAGCAGCGGATCGTCCACCTGGGCCAGCGCCCAGTCCGGGAGCCGGGCGGGGCGGCAGCCCGTCGGGGTGTCGACGACCTCGCAGCCCCGTGCACGGCGCCGTGGATCAGTGTGCGGGTCGCGTCATCCATGACGCGGTCCGCTTCCTCTGGGGACTCGAGCCGGTCAGCTCTTGAGCCCACCGGCGAAGCCCTGGATGAACCGCTTCTGCGCGAACACGTAGAACGCGAGGATCGGGACCATCGAGACGATCACCACGGCGAAGATCAGGTTCCACTGGGAGACCAGCGAGCCGACGTAGTTGTACATGACCACCGGCAGCGTCTGCCATTCGGTGCCGTTCAGGAAGATCAGCGCGGTGAAGAAGTCGTTCCAGCAGATGAGGCCGGCGAGGATCGCGACCGTGCCGGTGGCCGGCGACATCAGCGGGAACACGACCCGGGCGAAGACCTGGAGGCGGTTCGCGCCGTCGATCGTGGCGGCCTCCTCGTACTCGCGGGGCAGCCGGCGGAAGAAGCCGGTGTAGAGGAACACCGACGAGCGGCAGCAGCTGGCCGGTGTAGATGACGATCATGCCGAGCGGGCTGCCGACCAGCCCGAGGTTCCGCGCGCCGATGTAGAGCGGCAGCGTGCCGAGCTGGGTCGGGCAGGACGATGGCGATGAGGAACAGGTAGTAGGTGCGGTTGCCCCACTTCCGTGTCGTGCGGGAGAGCACGTAGGCGGTGATGGACCCGAAGGCGATCAGGCAGAGGATCGTGCCGGCGGTGATCAGCACGCTGGTGCCGAGGCCCGCGAAGATGTTGCCGGACGAGCTCGACGCGGGGGAGAGCAGCGTCACGAAGTTCTGCAGCGTGGGCTGGCCCGGCAGCGAGAAGGCCGAGGTCTTCAGCACCTGGTCGCCGGTCTTGAACGCGGTGACGAGCAGGATCCAGAAGGGGAGCAGCATCACGATCGCGGCGATGATCGTCACGATCTCGATGACGAGGGTGGATCTCCTGTAGCGGAACATCCGTCAGGCTCCGATCTCCGTGCGGTCACGGGTGATGCGCTGCTGCGCGACCGTGAAGATGAGGATGAGGGCGCTCAGCATCAGGGCCATGGCGGCGCCGAAGCCGAACTGCTGGTAGGTGAAGGTCTGCTGGTAGATCTCGCTCGCGAGCGTCTGCGTGGCGTTGTCCGGGCCGCCGCCGGTCAGGGCGGCGACCTGGTCGAACACCCGGAGGCCCTGGATCAGGCTGAGGGTCGTCGCGATGGCGATCGACGGCTGGATCATCGGCAGGGTGATGCTGCGGAAGCGGCGCCAGGTGCCGGCGCCGTCGAGGGCGGCCGCCTCCTCGAGCTCCGGCGGCACGGTGGCGAGGCCGGCGAGGTAGGTGACCATGACGAAGCCGATGTTCTGCCAGACCATCACGGTGAGCACGCAGCCGAGGGCGAGCGTCGGGCTGGCGAGCCAGTCCTGCTGCAGGCCCTTGAGGCCGACCGCCCCGAGGGTCTGGTTGAGGGGCCCGTCGAACGCGAAGATGAACTTCCAGACGAAGGACACCGCGATCGGGCTCAGCACGACCGGCATGAAGATCAGCGTGCGGAGCACGTAGCGGGTCTTCAGGGTCCGGTTCAGCGCCAGCGCGAACAGGATGCCGAAGACGTTGCTGAACACCAGGTAGCCGATGGCCAGGCCCAGGGTGTTCGTGAGGGAGCCGAGCAGCTCCGGTGTGCGGAAGATGCGCACGAAGTTGTCGATGCCGGTGAAGTCGAACGATCCGATGCCGGACCAGTTCGTGAAGGCGAAGAACGCGCCCGCCACGGTCGTGACGTAGATCGTGGTGCCGGTCAGCAGGACCGCCGGGATGCACCACCACCAGTACCCGTATGCGACCCGTGAAGGTCCGGTCCGTCGGCCTCGTGCCGGCGCCGGCTCGGCGGCGACTGCGGCGGGGACTCGGCTCGGGGCGGCTGTCATCTCGGTCAACCTCGACCTCTCAGAAGTGTGGGGATGCGGGAACGGGGTGGAGCGTCTGCGGACGCTCCACCCCGAGGTGATCAACCCCAGTCGGAGTCCATCTGCTGCAGCACCTGCGCGGCCGTCTTCTGGCCGTTCAGGAGGCCTTGCACGCCGGCGCCGAGGTCATCGTTCACCTTCCCGTTCGCCCACTCCAGGGGCGGGAAATACCGGGCGTCCCCGGAGATGACGACCGGTGCCACGTCCTGGTACGTCGAGGGCAGCTGGGACGCGTCCTTGGATCCGACGGGGAAGCCGACGCCGGGCGCGATGACCTTCTGCCCGGCGGGGCTCGCCACGTAGGCGAGGAACTCCTCGACGAGCTTCGGGCTCTTCGTCTTGGCGCTGGCCGCGATGGCCTCGTCGGAGCTGACCGAGGCGTAGGTCTTCGTCCCTGCCGGAGCCGGGAAGGGGAGCACGGTCAGCTTCACGTGGCCGCCGGACGCCGCCTCGATGCTCGCGGCCGCACCACCGGGGGCGAAGAAGCCGAAGAGCTTGCCCGAGCTCGAGCCGTTGGTGAGGGCGTCGAAGCCCGCGCCGCCTGCGCCCGGCTGGAAGCAGCCCTTGTCGTAGAGCGTCTTGACCGCGTTGAGCGCGTCCGTCCAGCCCTGGGTGGTGGCGAACTTGACCTTGCCGGCGTTGCGCTCGGCGTTCCACTTCGGGTCCGGCCCGTAGACCGTCGAGGTGGCGATCTCGTGGACGAGGATCGACGTGTTCGCGGGGATCGAACCGGCGAGGCCGAAGAGGGACTTGCCCTTCGCCTTGGCGGCGGCGCACGCGGTGAGCACGTCGTTGAACGTGGAGGAGCCGGTGAGGTCGATGCCCGCGCCCTTGGCGGCGACGTCGTTGTAGATGATGCCGTTGACACCGCTGCCGCGGGACACGGAGTAGACCTTGCCGCCGTAGGAGAACTGGTCGATGCCGGCCGGGGTGAGCGCCGTCTTGATCGCCGGGTCGGTCAGCGGCAGCAGCAGCCCCGCCTTCGCGAACGGCTGGATCGAGTCCGCCTGCCCGATGCCGGACTCGGCCTCGAACGCGTCGGGGGCGTTGCCGCCCTGGATGCGAGTCGCGATCGCCTGGGCGTAGCTCTCGGCGGGGAGCTTCTGGAGCGTGATGGTCACGCCCTTGTGGGACTTCATGAACGCCTGCGCGACCTGCGCCGCGGAGGTGTCGCTCGTGTTCGACTCCGAGAACGCGAACGTGAACGCCTGCGGCTCCTTGGCGGCGGAGCTCCCGGAGGCGCCCCCGCCCCCGCTGGAGCAGGCGGCGAGTGAGACGCCGACCGCCGTGGCGACAGCGAGCGCTGCTACCCGGCGGACTCGCCTCGTCGTGTGCTGTGGCATGACAAGCCTTCCGATAGACCTCTTCGTCTGACCGGCCGCAAGGTCCTGGCGACCGATTCCCCTCTCGGGACACGGGTAGCGTCGCAGAGGTTTCGCTGGAAATCAACATAATAGTTGCGGATCCTCGGCATAAGGAAACCAAGGGCCCCGGCTACGGCGGGAGGGTCGCCAGCAGGACACGGGACCGGCGAGCCCGGCCGGCCTGATGAGGGCATCCGATTCGTAGACGGAGGCGACCGGCGCGAAGATCTCCCCGGTCGGCTGCCGGGCCTCCGCGATGAGCCGGTTCATCCAGGTGCCCGCGACCTCGACGTCGATCCGGTTGACCCCGGGACGCAGCGCGTCGGTCACGTCGCAGTCGAACGGGGCGGTCCAGGTCGTCCCGCAGACCGTGCCGTTCACGCTCACCCGGGCGAGGTCCCCGACGTCGGTCAGGCGCAGCACGACCCGCCGCGGATCCCACCCCTCGGGGCAGGCGGACGGTCCCCGAGTAGCGGCCCGTCCCTGCGAAGCCCTCGGCACCCAGATCCGTCCAGGGGCGCGGGCCGCTCTCGAGCCGGATCGGCGCCCGTCCCGGCAGCTCGAGCGTCCAATCGGGGTCGGCTGCGACGGTCCGGATCCCGCCGGGCGTCTCGACCGGGCGATCGTCGTCCACGAGGAGGACGGACTCGAGCGGCCCGAGCCGCAGTCGGTACGCGTATCCGGGGCCCTGTCCCTGCGCATCCGTCAGGGGCGCGCGGCGGAGCGACACGGGGTCCCAGCGCACCAGCGGGGCGCTCGAGCGGATCTCCGCGAGCCGCTCCTCGGGATCACCGTTCGCGACGAACGTGATCTCCCGTCCGCCGATCCGGCGGCCGATCCATCGGAGCCCGTCGCCATGCACGACGCGGGCGGGGCGGAAGCGGATCCGCCGCAGCGCCTCGGCGACGTCGGCGGTCTCGAGCACCCGGCCGGCGGACTCGGCCGCGTCCCACACCGCCGACACGAGCCGGGCGTGCTCCTCGGCCGTGTCCGCCAGCGAGGGCGTGCCCGTCGGCCGTTCCCCGATGACGATGGCTCCTTCCCGCACGAGGGCCGCGAGCCGGCGGAGGGCGCGGCAGGTCATCCAGCGACTGGAGCCACCGAGCACGAGCGCGCGGTAGCGGGCTCCGGGCACGATGAGCTCGCCGCCGACGACGGTCGTCACGGACTCGAGCGCCTCCAGTCCGATGTAGTCGAAGCCGATCTCGGGCGGCACCGCCGTGTCGGGCTCCTCGCCGAACAGCGCCGTGAGCGGGGCCTCCTCGCCGGCGAAGACCGCGAGGTCCACCGCGGGCGTGCCCGCGTTCAGGACCGCGGAGCAGCGGGCGAGGTAGTCGATCCACGGCCCGGCGAGCTCCGCCCAGGGCTCGGAGCGGACGAACGCCTGCCCGAGGAACGGTGCGAGCCCGATGCCGGGCGGCGGCGTGCCGACCGGCTGATGCGGTGAGGTGTGGATGCAGAACCGGGTCACGCCGAGCGCGAGCTCGAGGTCGGCGACGTGCTTGAGGTGGCGGGGCGAGTAGCTCCACGGGCGATGGAACGCGGTCATCGACTCGGCGCCGGTCCAGCGCTTCCCGTGCACGTGCGCGACCGACGAGGCGCCCTTCAGGTCCGCCACGTACGTCGGAGCGGGGGAGCCGGTGCCCGGATCGAACATCCACATGGCGCCCATCGGCACATCCGCGGCGGCGCGCATGGCGAGGTCGTCCCCGAGCTGCGGCCGGTGGTCCTCGAGCGCCTCGGCGTAGTAGGTGAGCCCGCGGCGGTGGGCCTCGTCCCGGATCGTGCCGTAGTACTGCTCGGCGACCAGGTCGGCGATGGTGCGCCGCAGGTCGAACAGGAACCGGTCCGTGGCGGCCGCGTCCCGCACGACGATCCCGGCCACGGCGGGCAGCCACGGCAGCAGGTCGTAGCCGCGGCGAGCAGCGAACTCCTCCCGCAGCCGGGGCGTCCAGTTCTGCGGCCCGGACTCGATGCTGTCGCTGAGCAGGCCGTGCAGCGCGCCCGCCGGCGTTGCGATCGCCAGGTAGGCGTCGAGGTGGCGCCGCACCGCGGCGCCGTCGAGCTTGTCGACCTCCAGCCCGGTCGCCTCGGCGGGAGCGGGCCCGTTGGTGCTGCCGGTCAGGGACGCACCGAACCGCAGGATCCGCCAGGATCCGGGCGGCGGGCTCCAGCGCAGGACGCCGTCAGCGTCGACGAGGGCTGTGACGTCGACCACGCCGTCGGGATCCACGGGGGCCGTCGCATCCGGTCCGCCGTTCACGGCGAAGTAGTCCTGGAGGATCCCGAACCCCGCCTTGCACTCGGCAGCGTGCACACGGGCGTCGCCGAAGAGCGCGAGCTCGCTGACGGTGAAGCGGTCGACCCCCCGCAGCACCGGAGGCACGCGCACGCCGGCGGCGAGACGGGGGAGTGCTGACGCGGCCGTGTCTCCGGTGAGCCGGAGCCGGAAGCGGCGAGCGGTCACGGGCGGGAACGAGGCGGTGCGAACCGGAACGTCGGTGGCGACGAGCCGGGCGACAGGCGCCCAAGAGGCGCCGTCGTCGCTGCGCTCGAGCACCGCATCGGGCGGGGGTGCGGCACCGAAGCCGCCCGGCCCGGGCAGCGCGACTGTGACGGCCGCGACCGTCGTCGGCTCGGCGAAGCGGTACTCGATCCAGGCCTCGGACGGCGCATCCACGGCCCGGGGGAGCGACACCGCCGCGTCGAACGAGCCGTCGCCGAGCCGCTCCGCCGACTCGATCGTCGACGACCCGACGATCTCGTCAGGGAGGAGCGGCAGGCGGCGTGGGTCGTCGCGGACGGCGATCGCCAGCCAGTCCACGCGTGGCCGGGAGCCGCGTCCCGCCCCCATCGGCCGAGGTCCTGGAACGGGCCGGCGACGTCGGGCAGCGGGACGAGGCGGACGACCGGGCCGGACGCGGCGGTCTCCGACCAGACGATCTTCCGCATCGCGTCGCCCGGCGGTACCCACGGGCCGCCCGCGGCGCTCCATCCGGCCGAGGTGGCGACCGTCAGCTCGAGGCCGAGCTCCTCCGCGATCCGCGCCGCGAGATCGCGGGCCTGATGCCAGGCGGGGGAGCCGAACACGACGGGTTCGGGGACGACGAGGGGCGTCCCCATCCCGCCGTCGAACACCTGCACGCCGCGCACGCCGATCCGCTGCAGCCACTCGAGGTCGAGCCGGATCCCCTCCGGATCGACGTTGCCGTCCATCCAGTGCCACCACACGCGCGGCCGCGCCTCGTCGGGTGGATCCGTGAAGAGGGACCAGAGCTCGCGGATCGCCTCGTCGCTCATCGCACCGACAGCTCCGCATCGAGGGCGCTCGTGCCGTCGGAGACCGAGACGGTGAACGCGCCGGGTTCGACGACGTGCTCGCCGGCCGGGTCGTTCGTCCAGAAGCCCAGCGACTCGCGGTCGAGCTCGAACCGGACCGTCCGGCTCGCCCCGGCAGGGAGCGCCACGCGCTCGAAGCCCGCGAGCCGGCGGACCGCGGGCGCGATGGAGGCGACCCCGTCGCGCACGAAGAGCAGGAGCACGTCGTCGCCGTCCCGCTCGCCGGTGTTCGTTACCGTGAGCGAGACGCCGATCCGTGCGCCGGCGAGGATCTCTGGCGCCGAGATGTCCGCGCCGTCGATGCGCAGGTCGGCGAGCTCGAACCGCGTCGTCGAGAGCCCGTGCCCGAACGGCAGCAGCGGGCCGAGGTCGAGGTCGAGGTACTTCGAGGTGAAGTGCTCGGCGACGTTGCCCGGCCCGGCGAGCTGCCAGTCGGTCATCGACAGGGGACCCTGGCCGCCGATCGAGGCCGGCCGTCCGGTGCGCTCGTGCGCGTCGTACTCGGGCACCTGGCCGACGCTCCGCGGGAAGGCGATCGGCAGGCGGCCGCCCGGGCTCGCGGCGCCCAGAGAGGAGCCGCGCGATCGCCGCCGGCGCTTCGAGGCCGCCGTGCCACGCCTCCAGCACGGCGTCGGCCCGGTCGAACCAGCCGGAGACGTCGAGCGGACGCCCGTTCTCGAGCACCACCGCGAACGGCACCCCGGCGTCGGCGACCGCGTGCACGAGCGCCTCCTGGTCGCCCGGCAGCCGCAGGTCGCTCCGCGACGCCGCCTCGCCGGAGAGGTCGCTCGGCTCGCCCAGCGCGAGCACGACGACGTCGTGGCCGGGCAGTGCGTCCACCACCTGCTGCTGCAGCTCGGGGTCGCCGCCGGCGAACCCCGCTCCCGGCAGGACTGTGACGTCCGCGTCCGGGAACTCGGCGCGGATGGCGTCCTCCAGGGTTCCCGGACGCTCCGCGAAGTGCTGCACCCAGGCGCCGAGGTGGTCCGTGCTGCTCGCGTAGGGGCCGGCGAGCAGGATCCGACGGGACCGGTTCCGAGCGGAAGCAGGTCGCCACCGTTGGACAGGAGTACCGCACTGCGCTCGGCGGCGGTGCGCGCGGCCGCCCTCGTGACCCCTGTCGGTGCGAGCGGCTCGGCGGACGCATCGACGAACGGGTCGTCGAAGAGTCCGAGGGCCGCTTTGAGGCGCAGCACGCGCCGCACCGCGTCGTCGAGCACCGCGTCGGCGACGGCGTCGGCGTCGGGGAAGGGCTCGCCGTCGTCCCCGATCACGTGGCCGCCCATCTCGATGTCGACCCCGCTGGTCAGCGCGAGGGCGATCGCCTCGGATCCCGACGCCACGACGCCGTGCTTCGCGAGCTCCACGACACCCTCGGCATCGCCGACGACCACGCCGTCGAAGCTCCACTCGCCCTTCAGCACGTCGCGGAGCAGCCGGCGGTTCGCGTGCATCGGCACCCCGGAGAGCGTGTTGAAGGCGGCCATGATCGACGCGGCACCCGCCTCGACGGCCGCGTGGAACGGCGTGAGGTACACGTTCCGCAGCCGCTGCTCGGACATGTCGACGGTGTTGTAGTCGCGGCCGCCCTCGGCTGCGCCGTACCCGACGAAGTGCTTCGCGGTCGCCGCGATCGAGGTCGGCGCCGTGAGGTCGCCGCCCTGGTAGCCGTGCACCTTCGCGGCGCCGAAGCGGGCGGTGACGAGCGGGTCCTCGCCGAACCCCTCCGCCACGCGTCCCCACCGCGGGTCCCGGCTGACGTCGATCATCGGCGAGAAGGTCCAGCTGACGCCCGCCGCGCGGGCTTCGGCGGCGGTGACCTCCGCGTCCGTCCGTGCGACGGCGAGGTCGAAGGACGCGGCCTGCGCCAGCGGGATCGGGAAGGTGGTGCGCTGGCCGTGCACGACGTCGAGCCCGATGAGCAGCGGGATGCCGTGCGGGCTCTCGTCGCGCGCGACGCGCTGGAGCGCGTTGGTGTCGGCGGCGTTCCCCGGCCAGAACAGGGCGCCGATCCCGCGCCTCGCCAGCGCGGCCGCCTCGCCGAGGTCCTGCTTCCACACGATCTGCAGCTGGTCGAGCTTGTCGCGGCGGCTCATCCGCCCGAGCAGCTCGTCGATGTCCGGCGTCATCGGTCCTCCTCGTCCGCCCGCGGATGCGTGGCGCTGAGCACGGTACCGGCGCTTCTGCTCGTTCCCGACGGAAATCAGCCGGGTCGCGAGGTCAGAACATCGGGTGGTCGTTGGCCGAGGTCGTGGGAACGGCCTGCAGCACATCCCAGTGCTCGACCAGCCGGCCGCCGCGGATGCGGTAGAAGTCGGCGACGGCGGTGTCAGCAGCGCCGGGGCGCGACGCCTTCAGGTGGACGACCGCGAGGTCGCCGTCGACGAGGATCCGCTGCACCTCGAACCGGGCGCCCTCCGCCTGGAACTTCGGCTCGAGGCCCTCGACCGCCGCGTCGGGACCGTCGGGCAGCCCAGGGTTGTGCTGGATGTAGTCGGGCGAGACGAAGCGCTCGAACGCGGTGCGCGGGTCGCGCTCCGTGTAGAAGATGCGGGCGAACTCGGTCACGATCCCGCGGTTGTCCTCGCTCATCGGGAGACGGCTTCCTCTCCGGCCCGCGCCAGCTCCTCGGCCGCGGCGCCTGCGGGCATCGTGGCACGCGGCGGCAGGTGCTGC
This sequence comes from uncultured Actinomycetota bacterium, assembly GCA_963771645.1. Lineage (GTDB taxonomy): Bacteria > Actinomycetota > Actinomycetes > Actinomycetales > Microbacteriaceae > Amnibacterium. The sequence continues at coordinate 32,989 of CAVYUH010000017.1, forward strand.
TCCCGGATGAGGAGCAGCCAGATGCCCGCGGCGATCATCATCGGTACGAGCCCGAGGTACACCGGGATGAGGGCGTCGTGGTAGTCGGCGGCGATCTGCGCCCGCACCGGGGCGGAGGCGGCGGCGACGGCCTGTGGCGTGAGCGAGTGCGGGTCGAACCCGAGGCCGGGTGACGCGGCCAGGTTCGTCGCGAGGCGGGCGGCGAACACGCCGCCGATCACGGAGGCCCCGAGGGACGCGCCGATCTCCTTGAAGAACGTGTAGTTGGCGGTGGCCGTGCCGACCTCGCGCGGGAACGCGTACTGGGTCGTCAGCGTGAGCGCTTGGCCGCCGAGCCCCATCCCGACGCCGGTCGTGTAGAGCACGACCCCGAGCGCCCACAGCGGCGCGGCGACGGGCAGGGAGGCGAGGGCGAAGACGGAGGCGGCGACGACCGCGGCGCCGGCGACGGGCATCCACGTGTAGTGGCCGGTGCGGCTGATCAGCGTGCCGCAGCCGAACGCCGAGGTCATGATGCCGAGCACGATCGGGATCATCATCAGCCCGGCCGTGGTGGCGGTGAGGCCGGTGGCCATCTGGAGGTAGGTCGGCAGGTAGCCGACGACGCCCGTCATGGCGAGCGAGAAGCAGAGGCCGCCGGCGGTCGCGAGCAGGAAGTCGCGGTGGCCGAGCATGCGGAGCGGGATGATCGGCTCCTTCGCCCGCCGCTCGATCAGCAGGAAGGCGATCGAGCCGACGACGACGAGCGCGATCAGCGCGATCCCTGCGGGCTGCAGCCAGGTCGCCGGCGGGGTGCCCGTGACGAGCACGAGGGCCGTGACGGCGACGACCATGACGAGCACCCCGGCCACGTCCATCCGGGACCGGCTCGGCTTCGGCACGGGATGCAGCAGCACGACGGCGGCGACGATCGCGAACGCCGCGACGGGGACGTTGATCCAGAACGCCCAGCGCCAGCCGGGGCCGTTCGTGAACCAGCCGCCGAGCAGCGGGCCGGCGACCGACGAGATCGCGAACATGCTGCCGGTCACGGCCATGGCGCGGCCGCGCTCGCGGGGCGGCACGACGTCGGCGATGATCGCCTGGACGAGCACCATGATGCCGCCGCCTCCGAGACCCTGCACGGCCCGGGCGGTGATCAGCATGGTCATCGACTGCGACAGGCCGCCGAGCACGCTGCCGGCGAGGAAGAGCGCGAGGGCGCCGACGAACAGCCACTTGCGGCCGATCAGGTCGCCGGCCTTGCCGTACACCGGCATGACGACGGTCGAGGCCAGCAGGTAGGCGGTCGTCACCCAGGCGAGGTGCTGCACGCCGTGCAGCTGCCCGACGATCGTCGGCAGCGCCGTGCTGAACACCATCGTGTCGAGGCTGGCGAGCAGGATCGACGCGGTGAGCGCGGCGATCACCAGCCGTGCGGAGCGCTCCTTGGGGGCGGTCGCGGCGCTCATGCGCCCACCGCGCGGAGGGTCGCGATGGCGCGCGTGACCAGATCGGGCCAGGACGTCGCCGGCTCCACGCGCAGGCGATCGATCATCCAGTGCATGAGGGCGTGGCTGACGGCCATGACCATGAGGCCCCGCTCCTCGGGATCCGCGACGCCCTCCCGGCGGAGACGGACGGACGCCGCCGAAGCGACCTCAGCGCTCGCGTGCTCGATCCGCGCGTGATGCGCGGCCTTCAGCGCCGGCGTGCGGTCGATCAGGTCGAGCCGCTTCAGCAGCAGCGCCCGGCCCTCGGCGTCGGCCGGCCAGTCCGCGACGAGGACCGTCATGAGGTCGACGAGCGGGTCGCCCGTCCCGGTGATGAACGGCGCGAGCCGGTCGCGGTCGAGCAGGTCGGGCTCCGGGCCGAGCAGCGCGCGCTCCTTCGAGCCGAAGTAGTTGAAGAACGTGCTCGGCGAGACGACCGCGGCGTCGCAGATCAGCTCCACCGTCACGGCCTCGTAGCCGCGGTCCAGCGCGAGGTCCAGCGCGACGCGTTCGACCACCGCCCGGCGCCGTTGACGGAGCGGGACCTGCTCGAGCTGCAGCGATGACACCGGTGGAGTCTATCCAAGTCTGGAGTGACTCCACATTCGCGGGCCGTGTCGCTTTCCGGCGCCTGCTGTCCGCTCGGACAACTGCTGCCGCTGAATCACCGACAGATGTCCGTGGGGACAGCAGACGCGCATTCGCGCCTCGCTGGTCGCGAACTCGCACTTGCGGAGCGGCCTCGACGCGAGGTCTAGAGTCCGTTCCGCCGGATTCCTGCAGAAAGGTACCGCCGATGACGACGGTCACGACCAGCGCCTCGCCGAGCCGCATGCTGCTCGTGGGGCAGGGCGAGCGGTGACGCTGACGGAGCACGCCCTGAAGGGGTCCGTCCTGATGACGGGAACCGAGCACCGGATGCGCGTCGGGCTGCCCTGGTATCGCGCGATGCCCTACTCGTCGATCGTGCAGCTCTCGCTCACGGTCGACGGCGTCCCGGCCGAGGGTCTGCAGCTCGAGGCGGCGGACGGCTGGGCGGACGTGCCCTCGCTCGCGGCGATGACCGAGCCGGTCCTGGTTCCTCCAGGACCGCCGCCGGCTGCGGTGGCACGCCACCGCCGAGCTCGGCGAGCAGGCGGCCGTCGTCCTCCGCGTCGGACTCCACCTGCCGAACCTCGTCGGGCCCACGGGCGGCTCCGTGCAGGTGCAGCAGGAGGTCCGCGGCGAGGTGCCGGTGCGGGCCGCCGCATGACCGCGCCGCAGGGGCCGGGCCCGCGCCTCGCGGCCACCCTGTTCTCCTTCACGAACGAGCTGCTCGCCGCCGCGCAGACGCCGGACGAGCTCCTCGAGCAGGTGCTGCGCAGCGGCCTCGGCGCGGCCGTCGAGATCGACGGCGCGCAGCACTTCCGGTCCTTCCCCCTGCTCGATCCCGACGAGGTCCGTGCCACCGCCCGCGTCGTCGCGGCTGCCGGTGGCACCGTGTCGGTGCTCGGCGGCGGAGCCGACCTGACTCCGGCCCCTGGCGTGCTGCGGGACGCCGAGACCCTGCATGCGCAGCTCGAATCCCAGATCCGGGCGGCGCGGATCCTCGGTGCCGAGGCCGTCCGCATCCCGTTCGGCGTGCTGCCCTGGACGGTGCTGCAGCGAGCCGCGCGGACGGCCGCGCACGAGGGCGTGCTGCTGCTCGAGGAGGTGCAGGGGCCGGCGACGCCGCGCTCCTCCAGCGGTGGCGCAGCGGGTGGAGGACCTGACCGCCGACGGTGAGCCGGCGCTCGGCCTGCTGCTCGACACGAGCGCGCTCATGGGTGGCCTGCCCCCGACCTACGTCGAGGCGCTGGCCCGGGAGGGGCTGCCGCCCGAGGCGCTGGTGCGTCTTGCGGACGCGTTCGCCGAGCGCCGTGTGGCTCCCGAGGTGCTGCCGCGGCTGGCCGACCCCGGGACCTCTGCGGCCGCCCGGGGCCTGCTGATCACCGCGATGACCCGGTTCGGGCACGGCACCGCGGCGGAATGGCTGCCGCTGGCGCCCTGGATCGCCGGCGTGCACCTGAAGTGGTGGGACCTCGACTCGGCCGCCGACGACCTCGCCGGTGAGACCGGCCTGCTGCTGGAGGGGCTGCTCGCCGCGGGCTTCGCCGGCACGGTCTGCAGCGAGTGGGGCGGCCACGAGTGGAGAACGAGTGACGCGGACACCCTCGCGCTCGTCGCCGAGCACGCGCTCCTGGTGACCAACCGGTGCCCGGTTCTGCTCCCGCCGAGCCCCTTGAGCGGCGAGCGAGAATACTTACGTGCAAAAGCAACATAATGCTGCTAGCGTCGGTCGAGTGCCGATGGAGGAGGACGCGATGACGCGGTCCGGCTGCGGCCACCGCTCCGTCCGCCACCGCTCCGCCCTGCGCACCGTCGCGCGATCCTCGCGCTCGCTCGCCACCACCCACTGCCACGCTGCCGACCGAGGAGACGCCTCATGCCGAACGGACTGATCGACGACGCGAGCCTGCGCGTCCACCCCGAGGGGCTCGCGATCTCGCTCACCATCCCCTGGTACCGCAGCCTCTGGCTGTCCTCCGTCGGAGCCCTGCGCCTCGTCGTCGACGGCGAGGCCGTCCCGGCTGAGGACCTCGCCTTCGAGCTCGACGGCGTCCGGTACGGCATCGCCGACCTCCCAGACCAGAGCGACGTGCTCTGGTACCTGCAGTCGCATCCGCTGCTCGTCGTCCGCCGCGACGTGCCGGTCGCGCTCGGCGAGACGCACGAGATCGACATCACCGGCGAGCTGCGGCTGCCCTACATGCAGATCGCGCCCGGCGCCGACGGCGGCCCCGGCATCTACGTGCCGAACTTCGTGCACCAGACGCTGACCCTCACCGCGACGGACCGCGACCTCCCGGCCCCGGTCCTCGAGACCGTCGAGGCCCCGCCGGCGGCGTCGGACACGGACCCCTTCAAGCTCGGCCTGACGCTGTACTCGGCGAGCGCCGAGTTCCGGGCCGGCTGGTTCGACTTCGACGGCCTCCTCGACCGGGTCGCGGCGCTCGGCATCGGCCCCGGCATCGAGATCGTCGCCTCCCAGGTGCTGCCGACCTATCCGCTCGTGTCCGACGAGTTCGTCACCACCTGGCGCGCGGCGTTCGACCGGCACGGGTTCGACGCGTCCTCGTTCGGCGCCAACCTCGACATGGGCCGTCGGCGCGACCGCGACATGACGCCCGACGAGGAGTTCGAGTTCAGCGAGCTGCTCTTCCAGGGCGCGAAGCGGCTCGGCTTCCCGCTGGTCCGCATCCAGAGCGCGAAGCCGGAGCTGCTGCGCCGGCTGCTGCCCGTGGCCGAGCGGCTCGAGCTGCAGCTCGCCTACGAGATCCACGCGCCGATGGGCCCGAACGACCCCGCGATCATGAAGGTCCGCGAGGTCTACGACGAGCTCGAACTCCCCGCTGCTCGGCTTCGTCGCCGACTTCTCGTCGACGATGCACGCGATGTCGCCCACCCTGCTGCGGGCGGTGCGCCGCCTCGGCCTCGACGACGAGGCGATCCGGACCCTCCAGGAGATCTGGGCGACCGACGACCCGATGCGCGAGCGGCAGGAGCGCTTCATCGCCTACCTGCGCGGCCGCGACTTCGACCCGGGTCGCCTCGGCTCCTTCGCGCACCTCGCGTTCAACATGCACGGCCACGTCGACCCGCGCGAGTGGGCCGACATCATGCCGCAGATCCTGCACGTGCACGCGAAGTTCTACGACATCGACGACGAGGGCCAGGAGCCCGCGATCGACTACCCCGAGCTCGTCCGGGTCTTCGTCGCCGGCGGCTACCGCGGCTACTGGTCCAGCGAGTGGGAGGGGCACGCGTTCGCCGAGATCGGCGAGGTCGACCCGCTCGTGCTCGTGCGCCGCCAGCACGACCTCATCCGGCGCAGCATGCGCGCCGCGCTCCTCCCCGCCTGACCTTCCACCCCCTCTCGAGAGCAGGACCGCCCCACATGTACCGACTCGCCCCGAACATCGAGCTGCTCTTCACGGAGGCGGGGGACTACCACGACCGCGTGCGCGCCGCCGCCGCGGCCGGATTCGACGCCGTCGAGATGTGGGGGCCGACCGGTGCCGACGCCCCCGCGACGCCGAAGGACCTCCCCGCGCTGAAGGCGGCGCTGCAGGAGACCGGCACCTCGCTCACGGCCCAGCTGTCCGAGCCGCGGACGCAGTTCATGATCCCGCCGTGGGACCACTCCGAGTTCTACCGGAGGCTCGACGAGGGCGTCGCGATCGCGCAGGACCTCGGCTGCCCCCGCATCGTCGTCGGCAGCGGCACGGGCTTCGGCGGCTGGAAGCGCCAGGTCCAGCTCGACAAGCTCATCGAGATCTACCGCAAGGCGATCGCGCAGATCGACGGCTCCGGCATCGTGCTCGTGCTCGAGGCCGTGAACGTGCGCGTCGACCACCCGGGCTCGCTGCTCGACCGCACCGCCGAGTCCGCCTACATCGCCCGCGGCGTGGACTCGCCCTTCTTCGGCATCCTCTACGACCTCTACCACTCGACCGTCGAGGGCGAGGACGTCGCCGCCGAGCTCGCCGGCGCCGGCGAGCTCGTGCGGTACGTGCAGATCGCGGATGCGCCCGGGACGCGGCGAGCCCGGCAGCGGCGCCATCGACTGGCCGGCCGCGCTCGCGACCCTGCGGTCCTCCGGCTACGACGGCCCGATCGGCCTCGAGTACTACCCGACCACCGAGTCGGCCGCCTCCACCGCCCTCATCCGCCGCGTCGCCGCCGACGCCTGACCCGCACGAGAGGAACGACGTGATCCCCGACCGCATCATCGAGCAGGGCACGCTCACCACCGACGGCGCACGCAGCGCCGTCGAGGTCCGCATCCCCTGGTACCGCGCGCTGCCCGCGTCCTGCATCTCGGAGGTCTCGTTCGCCGTCGACGGCGTGCAGGCCCCCGCGGAGTCGCTGCGCTGGACCATGAACGGCACGACCTACCGGCTCGACGAGCTCGCCGGCCACGCGGACGAGTGGTGGTTCCCGCTCGACTCCGCGCAGGTGTCCGGCGACCTCCCGCTCGCCGACGACGGCGCGGAGCACCGCGTCGACGTCGAGCTGAAGCTCTACATCCCCTACATCGTCATCGGCGACGGGGAGGTGCTCCGGATCGAGGAGCACGACACCAAGACCATGAAGGCAGGCACCATGTCGGCGGTCCTCGCATGACCGGGCTCGGCTCGCCCATCCAGGGCGTCACCCTCTACAGCTTCACCCGCGCCTTCCACGGCCGCGAGTACGACCTCGAGCAGCTGATCCGCAAGGTCGGCGCCGACGGGTACGGCCCGGGGCTCGAGATCATCGGGTTCTCGAGCTTCCGCGGCTTCCCCGCTGTCGACGACGCGTTCGCCGGCTGGTTCAAGGACCTCGTCGCCGAGGTGGGCCTCGTGCAGACCTCGCTCGCGATCAACGCCGACATCGGCATCCACCGCGACCGGCTGCTGAACCAGGACGAGCTGATCGAGTACATGCGCCGCCAGATCGAGGCGGCGGCCAAGCTCGGCTTCCCGATCGCCCGGGTGCAGATCTCGATCGAGCCCGACTCGATGGAGCGCCTCGCGCCGGTCGCCGAGCAGTACGGCGTCACGCTCGCGCTCGAGGTGCACGCCGACCAGTACGCGTCGCACCCGCGGATCCTCGCGCTGCGCGACCGCTACGAGCAGGTCGGTTCGCCGTTCCTCGGCTTCACGGCCGACTGGGGCGCCACCACGGTCGGCTTCGCGCCGTCGCTGCTCGAGGCCTACCGCCGGCGCGGCGCTTCCGAGGAGCTGCTCGCCAAGGTCGTCGACCTCTGGAACGAGTTCTACGAGGCGGGCCCGCCTGCCGACCAGGCCGACCACGGGCAGCGCTTCGGGCGGTTCATCGGGCTCGCCGCGCAGAACGGCCGGCCGGACCTCGGCGTCGACTTCGGCATCAACGGCACCGGCCTCTTCGGGCCCGCCCGGGTCGACGACTGGCTCGAGATCATGCCGTGGATCCGCCACGTGCACGGCAAGTTCTTCGGCATCGACGAGCGCGGCGAGGAGCCGTCCGTCCCCGTGCGCGACCTCATCCGCCTGCTCGTGGACAACGGCTACGACGGCGCGATCTCGAGCGAGTACGAGGGCTGGCACTGGAACTACTGGCAGAGCCCGTTCGACATCATCGCCGGCGAGCAGGCCGTGCAGCGCTCGGCCGCCGAGGCCGCCGGCTCCCGCATGATCACCGACGCCGCCGAGGCGCGGGCGCAGCTCGCCGCCCACCTCGCCCAGCCCGTCCACTCCTGAGGAGGAGGAACACCATGACCGACGACGGCATCGCGGGGACCGGCATCAAGCTCGGCATCACCCTCTACTCGCTCACGAGCGAGTTCGCCGCCGGGCTCTACACCCCGGAGACGCTCATCAAGGCCGTCGCCGACGAGGGCCTCGGCCCGGGCGTCGAGTTCAACATCGCGCAGCTGCTGCGCACCTACCCCGACGTCGACGACGACTTCGTGCGCCTCTGGCGTGACTCGATCGAGCGGTACGGCCTCGAGCCCTCCGCGATCGGCACGAACCTCGACATGGGGCGCCGCAAGGACCGCGACATGACGCCGGACGAGGAGCACGACTTCCTCGCCCGGCAGCTGAAGACGGCCCACACGCTCGGCTTCAAGCGGGTGGTCATCCGGTCGCACGGCAAGGAGCTGCTCCGGAGCCTGCTGCCCCTCGCGGAGCAGTACGACCAGCAGCTCGGCTACGAGATCCACGCGCCGTCGGGACCGAACGACCCGCACGTGCTCCAGATCCGCGAGATGTACGACGAGCTGCAGTCCGAGCGGCTCGGCTTCACCGCCGACTTCTCCTCGACGATGCACTCGCTCTCGCCGACGCTGCTGCGGCAGCTGTCCCGGATGGGCCTCGAGGACCGGCACTTCCCGGTGATGGACGAGATCTGGCACGAGCCCACGCCGATGCACGTGCGCAACCAGCAGGTTCGAGGACTACCTGCGCGGCGAGGGCGTCGACCCGACCGGGTTCGGCCCGTTCACGCGCCTGGCCTTCAACATGCACGGGCTCGTGCCGCCGGAGGAGTGGCTCGACATCATGCCGCGGATCTTCCACGTGCACGCGAAGTTCTACGACATCGACGCCGACGGCCAGGAGCCGGCCATGGACATCCCGCGCATCGTGCGCCAGTTCGTGCAGGGCGGGTACCGGGGCTACCTCTCGAGCGAGTGGGAGGGCCACGCGTTCCAGGACCTCGGCGAGGCCGACCCGATCGCCCAGGTGAAGCAGCAGCACGCGCTGATGCGGTCCGCCATCGAAGACGGCCGTCGCGGCCGTCCCGGCCTGAGCAGACAAGGACACGCACATGACCGACATCATCGAGACCGACGCGGCCGCCGCGCTGCGGGCCGAGGTCGCGCAGCTGCAAGGAGGAGCTCGCCGCGACGACGCTGCTCGCCCGCCGAGCCGCCGACCGCGGCGAGGTGGAGAACCTCTTCAACCGCTACATGTTCTTCCACAACGCGTTCCAGGACGAGCGGATCATCCCGCTCTGGGTCGCGCCGGGCACGCCCGGCATCCGGGCGCAGTACACGAACGCGGGCGTCTACACGACGTGGGAGAGCGTCACGCGCTACCACCGAGGGCGGCCCTCGCCCGTCGGCAAGCTCATCCTGCACGCGACGACCACGCCCGGTGATCGAGGTGTCGGGGGACGGCGAGACCGCCAGGGGCGTGTGGATCATGGCGGGCACCGAGTCCGGGCTGACCGAACCGGAGCAGGCCGCGACCATGCCGTCCGACATGTACTCGCCGCGCGACGTGCAGGGGAAGAAGGTCTGGGCGCACTGGGTCTGGTGCAAGTACGCCATCGACTTCCTGAAGCAGGACGGGCAATGGCGGATCTGGCGGTTCCGCTGCTACGAGCTCGCCCGCGCCCCGTTCGAGGAGAACTGGGTCAGCTTCGGCGAGAAGAACCAGGCCGCGTTCGACCTCGACCTCATGTACTTCGGCGACGACGGCAAGCCCGTCTTCATGCCGCCTGCGGACGAACCCATCAGCGACGCCAGCCACCCGTACAGCCCGTCGACGGTGCAGCAGCTGCAGCCCGAGCCGCCCGACGCCGTACACACCTTCTCCGAGATCGACGAGTAGGCGAAGCGATGGCCACCCACAACTCCCTCTTCTCCGCCCGACGACGTGCGGCGGCTGCCCGACGGCAGCGGCATCGCGGTCTCGGTGCAGCTGCCCTGGTACCGCAGCCTCTGGCTCTCGGCCGTCGACGGCGTCGAGGTGACGGTGAACGGCGTGCCCGTGCCGAAGGACCGGATCCGCTTCGAGCTGGAGGGCCGCTCCTACACGATCGACGAGCTGCCCGAGCAGTCGGAGACCCTCTGGTTCGTGGCCGACCGGCCCGATGTCGATCGCGCAGCTCGACGAGGTGCCGGCGCCCGGCGAGTCCGATCACCGTCGAGGTGGTGCTGACCATGCGGCTGCTCTACATGCAGATCGCACCGCAGCGGTACGTGACCAACCGCGTGCCGGTCGAGCGCGAGGTCGTGCTCGCATGACACTGCGCGTCGCGATGATCGGGTACGGCTTCATGGGTGCAGCCCACTCGGTCGGCTGGCGCCAGGCGCCGCGCGTCTTCGACCTGCCCGATGACGTCGAGATGGCCGTCGTCGTCGGCAGGAACCCGGAGCCGCGGTCGCGGCCGCCGCAGACGCAATGGGGCTGGGCCGAGTCGGCGACCGACTGGCGCGAGGTGGTCGCGCGGGACGACATCGACATCGTCGACATCGTGACGCCGGGGGAGTCGCATGCCGAGATCGCGATCGCCGCGCTCGAGGCCGGCAAGCACGTGCTCTGCGAGAAGCCGCTCGCGAACACGGTCGGCCGAGGCCGAGGCGATGGCGGCCGCGGCGGCACGCGCGGACGCGCGCGCATCGCGATGGTGGGATTCACCTACCGCCGCGTCCCCGCCGTCACGCTCCTGCGCGACCTGATCGCGGAAGGGCGGATCGGGCGGGTGCAGCAGGTCCGGGCGGCCTACCGGCAGGACTGGCTCGTCGACGCGTCGGTGCCGCTCGGCTGGCGGCTGCAGAAGGAGCACGCCGGGTCCGGCGCGCTCGGCGACATCGGTGCGCACATCGTCGACATGACGCAGTTCGTCACCGGCCAGGCCGTGCAGGCCGTGGCGGGCACGGTCGACACCATCGTGCGGAAGCGACCCCTGGTCGGCGAGCGAGCCGGGTTCACCGGCACCGCCGGCGAGGAGGTCGGCGAGGTGACCGTCGACGACGTGGCGATCTTCACGGGCCGGCTGAGCGACGGCGCCCTCGTCTCGTTCGAGGCGACGCGCTTCGCGACCGGCCGGAAGAACGGCCTCACCATCGAGGTGTCCGGCGATCGCGGTGCGCTCGCCTTCGACCTCGAGCGGCTCAACGAGCTGCGCTTCTACGACCGGACCGCGCCGACCGCGCTCCAGGGCTTCACGACGATCCTCGTGACCGAGCCCGAGCATCCGTACGTGGCGGCCTGGTGGCCGGCCGGGCACATGCTCGGCTACGAGCACGGCTTCGTGCACCAGGTCGTCGATCTCGTCACCGCGATCAGCGACGGCAGCACGCCGCATCCGACCTTCGAGGAGGGCCTCGCCGTGCAGCGGGTGCTCGCCGCGGTCGAGACGAGCGCGGCGAACGGCTCGGCCTGGGCGGACGTGCCGCGGTAGCGAGGGTCAGGCGACCTGGGCGATGCGATCGAGCGTCGGGCGCCCCGCGGAGAACCACCGCGGGAACGTCGCCTCGAAGAGCTGCTCGATCGCGAGCTGCGCGCCGCCGCGCAGCGGCTCCCGCTCGTCGCCGTGCGCCCTGGTGATCACGAGGTCGCGCGTCGCGAGCGGGAGGGACAGTCCGTAGACCCGCTGCCGCACCTCGGCGAGGAAGATCTCGCCCGCCGCCGAGACCGCGCCGCCGATGACGATGACGCTCGGGTTGAAGACGTTCACGAGGGTGGCGATGGACTCGCCGACGAGCCGGGCGGATCGCTGCACGAGCGAGACGGCGAGGGGGTCGCCGTTCATCGCCGCGACGGCGACCGTCTCGGGCGAGATCGCCGCCGCCGCTCCTGCTGATCGAGGACGGGGTGTCGGGCAGCGCCAGCTCGGCGTCGCGGACGATGGCCCAGCCGCCCGCCTCCGCCTCCAGGCATCCGCGCTTGCCGCAGCGGCAGAGCGTGGCGGAGTCGGCCACCCGGACATGCCCGATGTCGCCCGCGGCCCCGTTCACGCCGCGGTGGATGCGGCCGCGCGAGACGAGCCCGGCGCCGACGCCGCTGCCGATCTTGCAGTAGATGAGGTCGATCGCGTCGTCGCTGCGGCGGCTGCGCTCAGCCAGTGCGAGGAGGTTCACGTCGTTGTCGACCCAGGTCGGCGCGCTGTAGGACTGCTCGAACCGTCCGCGGACGTCGAAGCCGTTCCAGCCCGGCATGATCGGCGGGGCGACCGGGGCGCCGTTCTCGAAGTCCACGGGACCGGGGACGCCGACGGTCACGGCCCAGACCGCCGGATGCCCGGCCGCCGTCAGCAGGCCGTCCAGCAGGGACGTCGCGAGGTCGAGCGTCTCGACCGGGCCGCGAGCGATGTCCCACAGCCGGTGGTCCGAGGCGATGATCCGGCCGTCGAGGTGGGCGAGCCCGACGCGGATGTGGAGGGCGCCGAGGGCGCAGACCAGGATCACGCCCTGCTCGGCGCGGAACCGCAGCGTGCGGGGGGCGCGGCCGCCGGAGGAGGGGCCGAACTCCCCGTCCTCGAGGAACCCCATGGCGATGCGCCGCGTCGACGCGCTGCGCGACGACGCCGCGACCGAGCCCCGTGACGCGGCCGATCTCGGGCCGCGTGTGCGCCCCGCCCGTGCGGACGAGGTTCACGATGCGGAGCAGGCTGGTGACCTCGTCCGTCTGGGCGCCGAACCGCAGGGCGGACTCTTGGGTCATGCTTGATTCTGACATAAGTGCGCACGATCCGGACGGATCGGTTCGCCGTCGTCGGCTTGTGACCCATGTCCAACGGGTCTTCAAGGGAGCTGCCCTCTGCCTTCGCCGGTGCAACTGCTTCTGCTGTTTTTCGACAGAAGCGCGCTACGCTTGGCATCGCGTCGCCTCCGCTGCCCGGATCCCTTCGTTCCCGGCAGCAGGTGGCACCGTGGTGCCGGCGTCGTGCGGCGCGTCGACTCGAGGAGGAGCACCCATGGTCAGCAGTCCGACCGTCGCGATCGTGGGCAGCGGCCCGATCGGCTCGGCGTACGCCCGGATCCTGATCGAGTCGGTGCCGGACGTCCGGGTCGTCATGTTCGAGGCCGGTCCGCGCCTCACCGACGTGCCCGGCGAGAGCGTGCGGAACATCCCGGATCCGGACGAGAAGGAGCGCGCCCGCGAGATGTCGCAGGGCCCGCAGGCCGGCACCTACCGGGAGTCGCTCGGCGTCCCCGCCTCGGCGATGGTCGAGGGCATGTTCACCGCCCGCGGCGGCACGCATCTGCTCGACTTCGGTGGCGAGGGCTCGGGCCATGCGCCGACCTTCCCGGCCGGGGCCGCCTCCACCAACGTCGGCGGCATGGGCGCGCACTGGACCTGCGCGACGCCGGCGCCGGCGTTCAGCGAGCGGATCCCCTTCATCCCCGACGGCGGAATGGGAGTCGCTCGTCGACGAGGCCGGACGGCTGCTGCACGTGCAGAACGCCGCGTTCGCCGACTCCGGTGTCGGCGGGGCGATCCGATCGCTGCTCGAGGAGGAGTTCGGCGCCGAGCTGCCCGACGGCTTCGGTCCGAGCACCCTGCCGGTCGCCGGCGATCCGCAGCCGGACGGGTCGATGCGCTGGGCCGGCGCGGACGTCGTGCTCGGCCCGCTGATCGAGGCGGGGAACCCGCTCGCCGAGCGGTTCGAGCTGCACGACCTGACGCTGGTGCGGCGGGTGGAGCACGACGGCGCGCCGCGTCACCGGGGTGACGGTCGAGGACCTCCGCACCCGCGAGACGTCCTTCGTGCCGGCGGACCTCGTGGTCGTGGCCGCCGACGCGTTCCGCTCCCCGCAGCTGCTCTGGGCCTCGGGCATCCGGCCCACCGCCCTCGGGCACTACCTGACCGAGCATCCGGTCGTCATCTCGCACCGTCGCCCTCGACGAGCAGCGGATGCGGCGGTTCGCCACCGAGGAGCAGCTCGCCGAGGAGCTGGCGCGCCGGGCGTCGAACCCCGCCGATCCCGTGGCGGCCGTGAACCGGATCCCGTTCTCGGAGCCGGACCACCCCTTCTCCCTGCAGGTGATGTACGCCGAGAACCCGCCCTTCCAGCTCGATCCCGCGCACCCGGCCGCGGGCAACCGCTGGGGCTACGTGAACATGGGCTACGGGATGCGCAAGCAGCCCCGGTTCGAGGACGGGGTGACGTTCGACGACGCCGAGCTCGACTACCGCGGCTTCCCGAACATGACCATCCGCTACGAGCTGACCGAGACGGAGCAGGCCGAGATCGCCGAGGGCACAGCGCACCTCCGCCGTGCGGGGCAGGCGCTCGGCGCCTTCATCGCCGAGCCGCGCCTGCTCCCGAACGGATCGAGCCTGCACTACCAGGGCACGATGCGGATGGGGGCCGAGGACGACGGCACGTCCGTCGCCGACCCGGACTCCCGGGTCTGGGGCTACGAGAACCTCGTCGTCGGCGGGAACGCCCTGATCCCGACCGCGACCACCATGAACCCGACGCTCATGAGCACGGCGATCGCCGTCCGCGGGGCGCGGGCCGCGGCGCGGCGGCTGCAGGAGCAGGCCGGGTAGCGGGCGCTCAGTCCGCCGTCAGGCGGGGTGCCGGGCGCGGAGCCGCGGCAGGATCTCGCTGCCGTAGAGCTCGATGAAGCGCCGCTGGTCGGCGCCGGGACCGTGGAAGACGAGGTGCCGGAACCCGAGGGCCAGGTACTCCTCGATGCGCTCCACGTGCTCGTCCGGATCCGTCGAGACGATCCAGCGCGACGCGGCCCGCTCGATCGGCAGCGCATCCGCCAGCCGCTGCATCTCCCGCGGGTCGTGGACGGTCGTCTTCTCCTCGGGCGTCAACGCGAGCGGCGCCCAGTAGCGGGTGTCCTGCAGCGCCCGCTCCCGGTCGTGGTCGAAGGACACCTTCATCTCCATGAGCGTGTCGACGTCGTCGGCGGACCGGCCGGCCGCGGTGATCCCCTCCTGCAACGCAGGCAGCAGGGTGTCGGTGTAGAGCTCGCGGGCCTTGCCGGACGTCGTGATCCAGCCGGCCACCCGCCGCCCGGCGAGCCGGGTCGCCGCGGGGCCCGAGGCACCGATGTAGATCGGCACGGGCCGCTCGGGGCGGTCGTAGATGGTGGCGTGCTCGGTGCGGAAGTAGGGGCCGTCGTGGGTCACGTCGTCCTCGGTCCACAGCTGCTCGATGAGGCCGATGGCCTCCTTCAGCCGGGCGAAGCGCTCCTTCTGATCGGGCCACGTGATCCCGAGCGCGACCTCGTTGAGCGCCTCGCCGGTGCCGACGCCGAGCACGATCCGGTCGGGGAACATCGCGCCGAGGGTCGCGAACGCCTGTGCGACGACGCCGGGGTGGTACCGGAACGACGGCGTGAGCACCGAGGTGCCGAGCACGATCTTCGAGGTGCGGGCGCCGAGGGCGCCGAGCCACGGGATGGCCGCCGGTGCGTGGCCGCCCTCGTGGTTCCAGGGCTGGAAGTGGTCGGACACGAAGATCGAGTCGAAGCCGGCCTGCTCGGCGAGCACGCCGAACTCGAGCAGCTCGCCGGGACCGAACTGCTCGGCCGAGGCCTTGTATCCGAAGCGGAGCGGAACGGTCATGGCGGGTCTCCTTGTCGGGACGAGCGGATGTCGCCGGGCACGTGGTGCCGATGCGGGGAGCGGGGCGCCCTCCCCTCCCACCATCCTCCCTCGGTGCTGCGTGCGACCCGTCAGGCGGCGGCCGGCTGGGGGTCGAGCTCGGCCGCCGGCAGCGGAAGCGCGGTGCTGCTGCGGAAGTGACCGATGAGCGTGAGCAGGATGCCGCCGGCCGCCCAGGCGGCGAGCGTCCACCACTGCGGCGCGGTGTCCGCGTCCGGGAAGTAGGAGAGCGAGCGCACGAGCGTCGACGCCGCGCCGGGCACGAACCACTGCCCCACCGCGCCCCACGGCCCGGCGAGGAACTGCGCGGGGATCGCGGCGCCCGAGATCGGGTTGCCGATCAGCAGGCTGACCACGGCACCGACGGCGATGCCGGGCGTGCCGATCAGCGAGTTGAAGCCGACCACCACCGCCGCGGTCGCGAGCATCGCGAGCCCGAACGCGGCGGCGTTCGCGAGCCATGGGCCCTGCAGCACGTGCAGCCAGGTCTGCAGGACGAGCGTCACGACCGCTCCCGCGGCGGCGCCGTAGACGAGCAGCGCGATCACCCGTCGTACGGCGCCGGCGACGAGCAGGGAGACCAGCACGCCGCCGAGCATCCCGCCGAGCACGAGCGGGAAGGACGCGCTGCTGAGCCCGGCGCCGATCGGGTCGTCGCTCGACAGCGGCACCACGTCGGTGATCCGGACGGTCGGGATGGCCGGCGGCGCGGCGGCGGGCGTCGCAGACGGCGCTGTCGACGGGGACGCTGCGGGAGCGGTTCCGCGCCGCTGCCCCAGTGACTGGATCGTCTGCTGCGCTGCGGCGAGGGCGGATCCGAGCTGCTGCACCTTCCCGATCAGCGCCGTCTCGGCGGCCGTGGCGACCTGAGCCTGAAGGGTGGTGCCGATGCCGCGCAGCAGCTGGTTCTGCGCCGAGCCCGCGGCCGACGCGGTGAGCACCTCGGGCCGCTCGCCGAGCAGGACCGCCCCGGCGATCTCGCGGGACCGGATGCGCTGCACGGCGTCGGCCCGGGAGGTGACCTCCACGAACGAGATCGGGTCGGGGTCCTGCTGCGCGAAGCGCTGCTCGACGGCGCTCACCTCGCTCGACGGTCCCGCGATGCCGACGGGCAGGTTCCGGGCCTCGGCGGTCGCCGCGGGCCAGGCGAACGCGAGCACCACGATCCCGACGATGAGCGCGCCGGCGATACCGAACAGCACGGCGAACCGCCAACGGGTGCGCGGGGGAGTGGGAGCGGCCATGGGGACCTCCATAAAGAGAACGAGCGTTCTGGGATCGACTATAGCGAACCGGTATTCTCTTTGCCATGCCTCGTGTCACCGACGCCTACCGACGGGCCCGCCGCGACGAGATCGCCGCCGCCGCGCTCCGCTGCCTGCGGCGCAACGGCGTCTCGCGCACCTCGATCGCCGACGTGGTGGCCGAGTCGGGGCTGTCGGCCGGTGCGATCTACTCGCACTTCCGCAACAAGGCCGAGCTCGCGGCGTACATCGCCGGCTCGATGATGACCTGGCGCATCGAGGAGTTCGAGGAGTCGACGGACCCGGCGCTCGCCACGCCCGCCGGCGCCATGCGCTACCTCCTCGGGGTCTTCGACCAGGCGGATGTGGCCCCCGAGGTGATCCTGCAGTTCTGGGGCGAGGCGACGAACGACCCGGACCTGCACGCCGTCATGGTGGGCGTGATCGGCCGGATGCGCGCCGCGTTCGCCACCGCGATCCGGCCGTGGGCCCTGGAGCGCGCGGGCGTCGACGGTGCCGAGGCCCTCGCTACGCGCACCGCGTCCGTGATGGTCGCACTCTGCCAGGGCTACATCGCGAACGCGGCGCTGTTCGGGCTGCGGCCCGTCGACGCCTACCTCGCCGATGCGGCGGCCGCGCTCGACGCCTGAGCGGCGTCGTCCGCAACCGCCGCTGCGGCGTCAGTGCGACATCGCGGCGAGGGCCTCCGGGTCGATCGTCGCGATCGAGCGCGTGTCCTGGAACGCGCGCACGCCCTCGATGCCCTGCTCCCGGCCGAGGCCGGACTGCTTCATCCCGCCGAAGGGCGCCCGCAGGTCGAGCCGGGTGGCGCCGTGGTCGTTGACCCAGACGTAGCCGCAGGCGAGCTGCGATCCGACGCGCTGCGCGGCTTCGGGATCGGCCGTCCAGACGGACCCGCAGAGCCCCGCCCAGGTGTCGTTCGCGAGGCGAACGGCCTCGTCCTCGTCGTCGAAGGGGATCACCGGGATCACCGGGCCGAACTGCTCCTGCGTCACGACGCGGAGGGAGAGGTCGGGATCGACGACGATCGCGGGCCGGAGGAAGTTCCCGCCCGCGAGGTCGCCGCCCGGCAGCTCGCCGAACTCGCGCACGTCGGCGCCCGCGTCCTTCGCCTCCTGGATGATCTCCTCGACGAAGGCCTTCTGCGCCGGCTGGTGCAGCGGCCCCATGGTCGTGCCCTCGTCGAGGCCGTGGCCCAGCTTCGCCTTGCTCAGCCGGTCGGAGAGGCCGGCGACGAGCTCGTCCATCCGGGACCGGTGCACGAAGACGCGCTTCGCGTTCATGCAGATCTGCCCGGTCGTGTCGTAGATGGCGGCGTAGAGCCGGTCGAGGTGCGTGTCGTCGAGCACCGCGTCGGGCAGGAAGACGGCCGCGTCGTTGCCGCCGAGCTCGAGCGTCACCCGGGTGAGCGTCTGCGCGGCCATCGCCATGATCCGCTTGCCGCCGTTCACGCTGCCGGTGAAGCAGACCTTCGCGACGTCGGTGCTCTGGATGAGGCCCGACATCTGCGCGTCGCGGCCGGTGACCACGTTCAGCACCCCGGGCGGCAGCTTCTCGGCGACCCGCTGGACGACCCGGGTCGTGGCGAGGGGCGCCGAGGGCGGCGGCTTCACGATCGCGGTGTTGCCGGCGAGCAGCGCGTGGGGGAGGGCGGCGCCGAGGATCGCGATCGGCCAGTTGAAGGGCACGATCACCGTCACGACGCCGAGCGGCTGGTGCTGCACCTCGGTGCGCACCGGGATGCCGGGCGCCGTCGGAAGCGTCGAGCCCGTCTCCACCTCGTCGGCGAGCTGCAGCGCGAGGTTCCAGCGGAGCTCGAAGACGAGCGCGTCGACCCACGACTCGAACCGCACCTTGCCGTTCTCGCTGGACAGCACTGCCGCATCCTCGTCGCGGTCGTCGCCGATCCCGGCGATGGCCTCGGCCATCGCCGCCGCACGCTCCCGCGCCGTCAAGGCGCTCCACGCCGGGAAGGCGGCCTTCGCCGCAGCGACGGCGTCGGCCACGTCGGCCTCCGACGCCGCTGCCGCCGTCCCCACGACCTCGCCCGGCTTCGCCGGATCCACGATCTCGAGCCGGTCGGCGGTGTCCCGCGCCTCCCCGCCGATGAAGAGCCCTGTGCGCACCTCGCGCGTCGTCGTCGTGTCCGTCATCCGACCTGCACCTCACTGTGTCGTCGCCCCGGCACCGCACCGGTCACCCGTGCTGAACGCTAGACCCGATCCGGGCCGCTGCCGGCCGCCGTTCGCGCGGCCGGCAGGGGGGAGCCGCTCGGTGAGCGTGCACGCTCTCCGGCCGCCCCTGTGCAGCTCACGGCGCGGGTGGGATCCGTTCCACGCCGCTCCGGCGGGACGCGTCGATGCGCAGCGTGAGGACGTCGGGGCGGCTGTAGTGGCCGGCGACGTCGAGGTCGGTGTGCGCCTCGTCGACCGCGTCGAGGTCGACCTCGGCGACGATCAGCTCGGCGCGGCCGCGCACCGGCGGCACCAGCCATCCGCCGTCGGGCGAGGCGATCGAGGAGCCGCCGTCGAAGAGGGCGCCCTCCGTCGGGGCGTCGGGGCCGACGCCCGCCCGGTAGGCGCCCAGCAGCTCGGGTGGCACGTCCTCGGTCGTGAGGAACGGGGCGGCGGACACCACGAAGCATCCGCCTTCCCGGGCGTACGTGCGGGCGGCGAGCTCGTGCAGCTCGGGGACGTCTGGCCATGCGGCGACGTGGATCTGCTCCCCGTCGGCGTGCAGCGCCTGACGGGCGAGCGGCATCCAGTGCTCCCAGCAGACCAGGCCACCGACGCGGCCCGCGGGGGTGTCGACGGCGCGGAGGCCGGCGCCGTCTCCGGGGCCCCACACGATCCGCTCGGTGTGCGTCGGGACGAGCTTGCGATGGAGGTTCAGCAGCCGGCCGTCGGGGCCGATGGTGACGAGGCTGTTGTGCAGGCTCCCGCCCACCCGCTCGTTGATGCCGAGCACCACCGTCGTCGCCGTGCGGCGAGCAGCGGCGCGCACCGGAGCGAGGTCGTCGTCCGCCTCGTCCCCAGCGCCGACGACCGGGCTCTCGCGGAGCAGCCGGCCGTACCAGCGGCGTGCTTCAGGGTCGTCCCAGCCCGCCATCCCGAACACCCACGCCGGATACCCGGTGACCCAGGTCTCGGGGAAGACGACGAGGTCCGCATCCGCGGCCTCCTCGATGGCGGCGACGGCGCGCCCCAGCGTCGTCGCCATGTCGAGCAGGGCCGGTGGGCGCTGGACGATCGCGACCGTCCGGCGTCCACCGGCGATGGCACCGCTCAATCGGCGTGCACCCCCTCCAGCTCCATCTGGCTCCGCTCCCGCGCGGCCGCCTCGGCGCTGCGGTCGAGGTTCCTCGAGAACAGGAAGTAGAGGCCGCCGGCGATGATCAGGCCGACCGCGAAGGAGATGTCGGCGCCGCCGATCGCGTTCGCGATCGGTCCCGTGAAGAGGCCCGGGAGGGAGAAGAACGGGATCATGGCGAGGAAGCCGATCGTGTAGGCGGTGAGCCCGCGCCAGGCCCAGCGGTGGTAGATGCCCTTCGGGTTGAAGATCTCCGTGATCGCGTACTTGCCGTGCCGCACGGCGTAGAAGTCGACGAGGTTCACGGCGGTCCACGGCACGAGGAAGTAGAGCATCAGCAGCACGAAGTTGTTGAAGCTCCCCAGGTAGTTGTCCGGGATCGCCAGGGCGGCGATGACCGTGATCACGCCGACCACGACCAGGCCGACGACGCGCGCCCGCACGGTGGCCTTCACCGGCCGGAACGCGTCGATGCCGCTGACGCTCGTGAGCATCGCGCCGTACGCGTTCACGCCCATGATCGAGATGAGGGCGAGCACCGAGATGAGCACGACGATCGTGCCGAAGCCCGGGAAGAGGTTGTCGCCCACCTGCTTGATCGACGAGATCGCATCCACCTTCGGGATGCGGCTCGAGAGCAGTCCGCCGAGGCCCATCAGCCACACCGCGGAGCCGGCGGCGCCGAGGTAGGTGTAGAAGATCAGCTTCGGGGCGGACGACCTCGGCGGCAGGTACCGCGAGTAGTCCGAGACGTAGACGGCGTAGCTGATGTTGTAGCCCGCGGCGAGGGAGAACTCGATCAGGAACCCGGTGGGGTCGAAGCCGCCGGCGTGCGCGGCGCTCGGCGCGGGCAGCGTCGTGAACGCGAGCACCGTCGTGATCGCGAACGCGACGATGAGGAAGTAGGTCAGCCAGCGCTGCACGAAGTGCAGGAGGTCGTGACCGACGACCGCGATCACGATCGACAGCGCCGTGAGCACGGGGTACCAGAACCACTTGGCGTCGGGCAGCACGAGGCCGAGGCCCTGCGTCGCCAGGATGACGTCGAACACCATGAAGCCGATGTAGACGAACACGGTGGCGAGGAACGGCACGATGACGCCCCGCGCGCCGAACTGCGCGCGCGACTGGATCATCTGCGGCAGGCCCATCCGCGGGCCCTGGTTCGCGTGGAAGGCCATGAAGAAGGTGCCGAAGCAGGCCCCGAGCAGGACCGCGAGGAACGTGACGCCCGCGGACAGCCCGAGCTCCGGCCCGAGGAACCCGATCACCATCGTGGGCAGCACGAAGTTGCCGGTGAACCAGAACGGCGCCTGGTGCCAGAGCTTGCCGCGGCGCTCCGACCAGGGGATGTAGTCGATCGAGTGCCGCTCGATCGTCGGTCCGGCGGTCGTGCCGGTCGGCTTGGTGGTGGACATCGTCGTCTCCAGGGGAAGGGCGGATCGAGCGGGGAAGGACGCGAAGTCGTCAGCGGAGCTCGGGGTGGCCGGGCGCGGTGCGCGGCCAGGGGAACGCGGTCTCCCAACGGGCGGCGAGCTCGAGCAGGGCGCGGTCGGCCCAGCGGGGCAGCGTCACCTGGAGCCCGAACGGCATCCCGTCCGGCAGCGGGCCCGCCGGGAGGGAGATCGCCGGCAGGCCGGTCATGTTCTGGATCGCGGTCGAGTACGCCTCGGCGCCGAGCAGGCCCTCCGGGATGTCCGGGGCGGTGTCCGTCGGGCGTCCAGCCGGGCTCCGGGACCGTCGGGGTGACGAGCGCGGCGGTGCCGCCGAGCAGCGCGTCGAGCCGGGCCACGGCCTCGAACCGCCGGCGGCGGGCCGCGAGGTAGTCGTCGGCCGACACGGCGAGCCCCTCGAGCAGGAACTCGCGGGCGCTCGGATGCAGCAGGTGCGCATCCCGCTCGATCCGCTCGCGGCCGAACACCGAGGCGTGCTCCGCGGTGGCGAGCACGAACCAGTCCTCGTCGGGCACGAACCCGGGGAAGAAGCTGCCGGGCTCCCGGTGCTCCACGGGCACGCCGAGCAGCTCGGCGAGCCGGTCCGCGCTCTCGTGGAACGCCGCGGCGACCTCGGCCGGCAGCGGCCCGAGGTCGTCGGTGCGCTCGGCCACGATCAGCCGCTCCGGCAGGCGCGCGGGCGGCAGCGGCACGGGCAGCGCCGTCGGGTCGCCGTCGACGGGGCCGGCGACGACGTCGAGCAGCAGCGCGAGGTCGTCGGCGGACGTCGCCATGAAGCCGTCCGTCGACAGGTCGATCCAGTCGGGCGGGATGCGGCGGCCGATCACGCCGTTGGTCGGCTTGTAGCCGAGCAGCCCGCAGAACGCCGCGGGGATGCGGACGGAGCCGCCGCCGTCGGTGCCGGTCGCGATGACCGACAGCCCCGCGGCGAGCGCGGCGGCGGATCCGCCGCTCGAGCCGCCGGGGGAGAGGTCGGGGTTCCACGGGTTGCGGGTGGCGCCGAAGAGGAGGTTGTCGGTGAAGCCCTCGATGCAGAACTCGGGCACGTTCGTCTTGCCGACGACGATGCCGCCCGCCGCGCGCAACCGGCCGACGGTGACGCCGTCGGACTCGGCGGCCGGCGCATCGGCGAACCAGCGGGAGCCGTGCGTGGTGCGCATGCCGCGCACGTCGTCGTTGTCCTTCGCGAGCACCGGCAGCCCAGCCAGCGGGCCCGGGTCCTCGCCCCGGCCGACGGCGGCGTCGACGGCGTCCGCCTCGGCCAGCGCCTCGTCGGCGCGCAGCGCGGTCACCGCATTCAGGTCGCGCGTGCGCAGCGATGCGCTCGAGCGACTCCTCGACGAGGTGCCGCGCGGTCGTCGCGCCGGTGCGCACGGCATGCGCGAGGCCGCGGGCTCCCTGAGTCGGGCGACGATCGTCACGGCGGTCGCGTCGCTCAGCGCGGCGGGACCATGGAGGTGAGCAGCTCGTACGCCACGTGGGACGCGGCGATGCCGGTGAGCTGCGCGTGGTCGTAGGCCGGCGCGACCTCGACCACGTCGGCGCCGACGATCCGGTGCTCGCGCAGGCCGCGGAGGAACTCGAGCAGCTCGCGGCTGGTGAGGCCGCCCGCCTCGGGCGTGCCGGTGCCGGGCGCGTGCGCCGGGTCGAGCACGTCGATGTCGACGGACACGTACACCGGCCGGTCGCCGAGCCGGGCGTGCATCCGCTCGAGCGCGGCGGGCATCCCGGCCCGCTCGACGTCGTGCGAGCCGATGATCGAGAAGCCGAGCCGCCGGTCGTCGTCGAGGTCGTGCCGCCCGTAGAGGGGCCCGCGGATGCCGATGTGCAGGCTCGCGGTGAGGTCGATGAGCCCCTCCTCGGACGCGCGCCGGAACGGGGTGCCGTGCGTGACGGGGGCGTCGAAGTAGGTGTCCCAGGTGTCGAGGTGGGCGTCGAAGTGGACGACCGCGACGGGTCCGTGCTGCTTCGCCACCGCACGCAGCAGCGGCAGCGCGATGGTGTGGTCGCCGCCGATCGTCAGCAGGCGGGTGCCGTCGGCCGTGAGCTCGGTCGCGCGGGCCTCGATCTCGCGGACCGCCTCGTCGATGCTGAACGGGTTCACCGCGATGTCGCCCGCGTCCGCGACCTGCAGCTCGGCGAAGGGGGAGACGTCCTGCACCTGGTTGTAGGGGCGCAGCAGCCGCGACGACTCGCGCACGTGCGCCGGGTCCGAACCGGGCTCCGGGCCGGTAGCTCACGCCGCTGTCGAACGGGATGCCCACCACCGCGATGTCGGCGCGGCCGACGTCCTCGAGTCGGGGCAGCAGGGCGAACGTGGCGATCCCGGCGTAGCGGGGGATCCGGCTGGAGTCCTGCGGGCCCACCGTCATCCGAGCTCCTTCTGTCGCGCGATCAGGCGGCAACCTACCGGGCCGTTTCCTCGCTGGGCAACATTCGGTGCGTCGTCCATCCTCCCTCCGGCGAGTCCGTACGCTGATCGGATGCGCACCCGGGCCGACCTGCGGCCCGGCGTGCTTCGGCGGCTCGTCCTGCCGGTGCCCGGCGACCGGCGTCCGCGCCGGTACCTGCAGCTGCTGGCCGGGCTGGCGCTCTACGGCTTCTCGATGACGCTGATGATCCAGGGCCACCTGGGTGTCGACCCCTGGGACGTGTTCCATCTGGGGCTGAACGCGCACCTGCACCAGGACCTCGGGCTCCTCATCATCGAGGTGTCGGTCGTCGTGCTGCTGCTCTGGATCCCCATGCGGCAGCGCCCGGGCGTCGGCACGCTCGCCAACGTGCTGCTCGTCGGTGTGGCGACCTCGGCGTCCCTGGCCGTGGTCCCGGCGCCGACGTCGATGGCGCTGCGCGTCGTGTTCCTCGTCATCGGGGTGGGCCTGAACGGCGTCGCCGGCGCCCTCTACATCGGCGCCGGCCTCGGTCCCGGAGCGCGGGACGGCCTCATGACGGGCCTCGTCGCCCGGGGCTGGGGCAGCGTGCGGGTCGTCCGCACGGGCATCGAGCTGACGGTGCTCGCCATCGGCTGGATCCTCTCCGGCGTGCTGTGGGGCGGCCCCGTCGGTCTCGGCACGCTGCTCTACGCGCTCGCGATCGGGCCGGTCGTGCACTGGTTCCTGCCGCGCTTCACCGTGCGCGCGGCGCAGGCCTGACGCCGCCCGATCCGCCCGGCCCACCCGCGTCGCGCGGTACTGTGGCGTCGCGCGGTATGCATGCGCTACCGCGCGTCGCCATCCCCGTCGCACGGCGTCAGCCGCTTCGCGTCGCGCCGGGACCGGCTCGTGGGCCCGGCTACCGCGCGACGCCCGAGCGCCGGCATGCGTCCGGTCAGCGGACCTCGGAGGGCTCCTCGCCCGGTACCGGCACGGGGGCGTCCCGGGGCGCTGCGCGGGCGGCTGCGCCAGGTGCCGAGCACCGACCCGATCAGGATGAGCGGGAACCCGACGAGCAGGCCGAGGGTGATCGGCTCGCCGAGCACGATCGCGCCCAGCACGACGGCGACGATCGGGTTGACGTAGGTGATCATGCTCATCCGGGCCGGCCCGGCCTCGGCGATGAGGGCGAACATCACGAGGAACGCGGCAGCCGTGCAGACGACGGCGAGCACCGCCACGGCCACGAGCGCAGCGGCGGAGGCGTGCGACGGCCAGGTGATCGCGGCGAACGGCGTGTAGGCGACCGCGGCGATGACGAGCGACCCGGTCACGACGCCGATCGAGGGCAGGTCCGAGAGGTACCGGGTGATGACGATCGGGCCGATCGCGTACCCGATCACGACGACGAGCACCGAGAGCACGGCCGTCATGTCCGACGCCTGGAAGTCGAGGCCGACCAGCAGGCCGACGCCGCAGAAGCCGACGATCAGCCCGATGATGCGGCGGGCGTCGAGGCGGTCCTGCCCGAGCGGGTGAGGAGCACGGCGGCGACGATCGGCACCGTGGCGATGAGCAGCCCGGTCGTCGAGCTGTTCAGCCGCGTCTCGGCGTGCCCGAGCAGCACCCACGGGCCCCACGATCTCGACGACGGTGTAGACGAGCAGGGCCTTCCAGTGGCGCAGCAGCGGCCGCAAAGCGCTGGGCGCGCAGGGCCAGCGGCAGCAGGATCAGCGTGCCGATCGCGGTGCGCCCGAAGGCGACGAAGACGGGATCGAGCTCCCGCACCGCGATCCGGATGAACAGGTAGGGGATGCCCCAGATGATCCCGAGCGCCACGAACAGCACCCAGCCCCGTCGTGTCACCGTGTCGCCCTTCGGCCGCGTTCCGTGCCGGCCGCCTCCACTCTGGCGCATCCGGTCGTCGACCGCGGAGCACGCGGCACGCTTTCGGCAGGAAGGCGGCGCTCGTCGGCGTGGGGACGGCGCGCTGTCCCCGTCGCGCGGCCGTCACGCCGCTTCGCGCGCGCCGCACCGGCTTCCTGGGCCGAGGGGTAGCGGCGCAGGCCCCGGCCGGGTTAGGGATGAGCATGGCTCCGCCTCCCTCCACCGCTGCGCCGGCCGTTCCCGCGAACGGTGCGCTCCATCCACTCGGCCTCGATCGGGTCCGCATCACCGGTGGCTTCTGGGGTGATCGGCAGCGGGTGAACCGCGACGCGACCCTGCCGCACATCGAGGGATGGCTCGAGCGCACCGGCTGGCTCGGCAACTTCGACCTCGCCGCCCGCGGGGGCCCGATGTCGGCCCGTCGCGGCAGGGAGTTCTCCGACTCCGAGATCTACAAGTGGCTGGAGGCCGCTGCGTGGCAGCTCGGCGTCGACGCGGACGACGCGCTCGAGGGCCGGTTCCGCGCCGTCGTCGGCCGGGTCGCCGCCGCGCAGGAGCCGGACGGCTACCTGAGCACCGCCTTCGGCCGCGAGGGGCAGCCGGCGCGCTGGTCGGACCTGGAGTGGGGCCACGAGCTCTACTGCCTCGGCCATCTGTTCCAGGCCGCGGTCGCCCGCGAGCGCACGAGGCCCGGCGCCGACGACGGCCTGCTCGGGATCGCCCGCCGGGCCGCGGACCTCGTCTGCGACACCTTCGGGCCCGGCGGGATCGAGGGCGTCTGCGGCCATCCCGAGATCGAGGTGGGGCTCGCCGAGCTCGGCCGGCTGCTCGAGGATCCGCGGTACGCGGCGCAGGCCGCCCTGTTCGTGGACCGGCGGGGGCGCGGCCTGCTGCACGAGGTGGAGTTCGGCGCCGCGTACTTCCAGGACGACGTGCCGGTGCGTGACGCCGAGGTGCTCCGGGGCCACGCCGTCCGGGCCAACTACCTCGCGGCCGGGGCGGCGGACGTCGCCACCGACTCCGGGGACGCGGCGCTGCTCGCCGCGCTGCAGCGCCAGTGGGCGGCGACGGTCGCCCGGCGCACGTACCTGACGGGCGGTCAGGGGTCGCACCACCAGGACGAGGCGTTCGGCGCCGACTGGGAGCTGCCGCCCGACCGGGCCTACTCGGAGACGTGCGCAGGTATCGGGTCGATCATGTTCAGCTGGCGCCTGCTGCTCGCGACCGGGGATCCGCGCTACGCCGACCTCATCGAGCGCACGCTGTTCAACGTGGTCGCCACCTCGCCGTCGGCGGACGGACGCGCGTTCTACTACTCCAACACCCTCCACCAGCGGGAACCGGGTGCTGCGGCCGCCCAGGACGAGCCGTCCGCCCGCGCGTCGTCCTCCCTCCGGGCCCCGTGGTTCGAGGTGTCCTGCTGCCCGCCGAACGTGGCCCGCACCCTCGCGAGCCTCGCCGGCTACGTCGCGACCTCGACCGACGGGGGCGTGCAGGTGCACCAGTACGCGGATGCGACCATCGCGGTGACGCTGGCCGACGGCCCGGTGCGCATCGCGATGACGACCGCGTATCCCGCCGACGGCGAGGTGGTGCTCCGCGTCGTCGAGGCGCCGGCGCGGCCCTGGACCCTGACGCTCCGCGTGCCGGCTTGGGCGGACGGCGCGACCGTCGAGGTCGGTGGGCTGGACGGGACCGAGGCGACCGCGGTGCGTCCCGGCGTCGTCGAGCTCCACCGCGCGTTCGCTCCGGGCACGGAGATCCGCCTCCACCTGCCGATGCGTCCGAGGATCACCCGCCCCGACCCGCGCATCGACGCGGTCCGGGGGAGCGTGGCGATCGAGCGCGGTCCGGAGGTGCTGTGCCTCGAGTCGGTCGACGTGCCGATCGCCGGGTTCGACGGACGGCTCGACGCGGTGTCGGTCGAGCTCGCCGGCGTCCGCGAGGAAGCCGGGCGGGTCGTGGTGCCGCTCGTCCTCGAGCGGGAGCCCGACGTGCCGTGGCCCTACGCGGAGGTGCCGGGATCGGCGCAGGCCGACCGCGTCGATGTCCCGCTTCTCCCGTACCACTCGTGGGCGGAGCGGGGCCCCTCGACGATGCGGGTGTGGCTGCCGGCGCGGGCCTGAGGGCCGGCGAGTCGCGCCGCCGGCAGGCAACCCCGTCTTCTGGGGCGCGCGTCGAGCCGGCCGGTGGTTCTAGCGTCCGAGGACGGCACGGCGCCCGACCCGAGCGCCGGTGCCGCCACCCGATCCACCACCCATCCGAATCGTGGCGACGACCGCCGGCGACCACCGGCGGCGGAGCGTCCGCGGGCGAGGAACGCCATGCACGAGACCGAGCTGACCATGCGCTTCTGCGTGCCGTGCATGGTGCCGCTGGAGCTGCGCGGCGAGGCGTCCGAGCGCCGCTGGGAGTGCCCGAGGTGCGGCAAGCGCGCCTGACGACGGCGTCGCCGATCACCGCTGCGGCGGCCGCTCCACCGGCCTGACCAGGCCGGCCGGCAGATCGTCCGGGGCGGTCGCTCCGGCGAGGGCCAGCACGTGCGCCAGGTCCTCCTGCAGGGCGCGCAGGCACCGCTCGACCCCGTCGGCGCCGTCCGCCGCGAGGCCCCAGACGATCGGGCGGCCGACGAGCACGGCTGCCGCCCCCAGCCCCAGCGCCACGAGCACGTCCGTCCCCGAGCGGATCCCGCCGTCCACGAGCACCGGCACGGCGCCGGCCGCCGACACCACCTCGGCCAGCGCGTGCGCCGTGGGGACCGCCCGGTCGAGCTGTCGACCGCCGTGGTTCGAGACGATGAGCCCGGCCGCGCCGGCCGCGATGCAGCGCTCGGCGTCGTCCGCGCGCAGCACCCCCTTCACGAGCACCGGCAGCCCGTGGCGCGCCGCCAGCCGCCCGATGAAGGCCGCGGTCGATCGACGGATCCTGCTGCACCGTACTCCGGCGAGCGCGGTACCGAGCCGGTCCGGCCGGCAGGTTGGCGAGGTGCAGCGCGTTCGGGACGTCGAGCCCCGGGCGTCGGCCGCGCCTTGATGCCCACGAACGGGGTGTCGCCGGTGAGGACGAGCGCCGACGCCCCGGCCTCGCACGGCCCGCGCGGCCAGGTCGAGCTGAGGCCGCCGTCCCGCATCGCGTAGATCTGGAACCACCAGGGACCCGCCGCCGACCGCGGCGACCTGCTCGACCGGCATGGAGGAGCGCGGTCGAGACGACCATCAGCGAGCCGGCAGCGGCGGCGCCGGCCGGCGTCGCCGCCTCGCCGCCCGGGTGCGCGAGGCCGTGCAGCGCGGTCGGGGCGACCAGGATCGGGCGCGGCGAGCGGGCGCCGAGCACCGTGACGGCCGTGTCGACGACGCGAGACGTCCCGCAGGACCGCGGCCGGAACGCGAAGTCCCGCCAGGCGGCGCGGTTCTCCTCGAGCGTATCCTCCTCGCCGGAGCCGCCGGCGTAGTAGTCGACGGACGTCCGCGGCCAGCTCCGTCGCCGCGGCCTCCCTCCTGCGCGCGTCGGCACCGGATGCATGCGGTCGTCCCTTCGCCGTGACCGGACCGGTGATCGTTGCCGATCCCGTGACACTGCGGCGTTCGCGTGTTGTGCTGTTGCACGCACCTTTGTACAGTGACACTCAACACATCCGCTACACAGCGGTACGGATGATCGCGAGAGAGAGTGCGCATGTCGACGCGACGACGCGGGAGCCGGGGCTCCTGGAGCAGCTCGCGCTTCGCCGTCTCGAAGGGGCTCGTCACGATCGGGATCGCGACGGTGCTGCTGTTCGTCGTCTGCGCGGTCTTCGCCCGATCGAGCGTCTCGCCGACCTCGCTGCAGGGCATGCTCCCGATCGCCGCCGTGCTCGCGGTCGCGGGGCTCGGGCAGATGCTCGTCGTGCAGCAGGGCGGCATCGACCTCTCGGTCGCCGGCGCGATGTCGCTGGCGGTCGTCACGGTCACCCACCTGCCGGATCAGGACAACGCGCTGCTGCTCCCGGCGGTGCTGCTCGCGATCGGCTTCGCGGTGATCGCGGGGCTCGCCAACGGGGTGCTCATCGGCGGCCTCGGGCTGAACCCCATCATCGCCACGCTCGGCACGAACGCGCTGCTGTACGGCGTCGAACCTCGGCATCTCCGGCGGCCGGCCCCGCATCACGACCTCGGCGCTGCAGAACGTGATGACGGGCTCGCGTCGCTCGGCATCCCGATCGCCGTCGTTCTTCGCCATCGCCGGCGCTGGTGCTCGTCACGGTGCTCGTGCGGCGCACGGTGCCCGGTCGGCGGTTCGAGTTCGTCGGGGCGAACCCCCGCGCCGCGCGCGCCGTCGGGCTCCGCGACCGGCTGCACCAGACCTCCGCCTACGTCTGGGCGCAGCTGCTGTACTGCCTCGCCGGGATCATGATCGCCGGCATCACCGCGCAGCCGAGCGCCTACAGCGGCGACAGCTTCCTGCTGATCTCCGTCGCGGTCGTCGTGCTCGGCGGCACCTCGCTGCTCGGCGGCCGCGGCTTCCCGCTCGCGACGGTCGTCGCGGCCGTCTTCCTCGCAGCAGCTCGTGCAGTTCGTCCTGGCGCTCGGCGTGTCCACCGCGATCCAGACCATCGTCCAGGCGGCGGCGCTCGCGGTCGGCGTCTCGCTCTACACCGTCGACTGGCCGGCCATCTGGCGCCGGCTCACCGGCCGGCGACGCCGAGCGTCGCCGCTCACCGCCGACCCACCGGCCCGACCGCGGCCCCCACCACTTCCCAGCCGCGCCCGCGGCGGAAAGCGCGACAGAGGCGTCGCGAACCGACAGGAGGAACACCAAATGAGACATCGCACCAAATTCGGGATGGCCGCGGCAGCGCTCGCGGCCGATGTCCCTGATCCTGTCCGGCTGCAGCGGCACGACACGGCGGCGGCGGCACCGACCGGCGCGGTGACGCACGTCGCGGGCGCGCCGTCGTGGTGCGGCACGAAGAAGATCACCTTCGCGCTGCTCGACGGCTTCGGCGGCAACAGCTGGCGGCTCGTCACGACGGCGTCGGGCAAGGCGGAGGCCGCAGAAGTGCCCGAGCGTGACGAAGTTCCTCTACGCCGACGGTCAGGGCAACACCTCGAAGGCCATCTCCGACATCAAGGGCATGGCGTCCCGCGGCGTGAACGCGATGGTCGTGTTCCCGGACGCCGGCAAGGCGGTGCTGCCCGCGCTCACCGCCGCGTACAAGGCCGGCGTCGTCACCGTGCCCTACCGGGTCGACCCGGGCGGCAAGGCCGGCGTCAACTACGACAAGTGGATCGGTGACGACTTCGCCAACGACGGGAACAACTGGGCGGCCTGGATCAAGAAGGTCGTGCCGAACGGCGGCAACATCCTGTTCATGGGCGGCCCTGCGGGCAACAGCCAGAGCGTGACGGAGTACGACGCGCTGCAGGAAGAACCTGCGGTCGCAGTACACGTTCATCGACCAGACGCCGTTCGTGCCCACGAACTGGGACCCGACGCTGACGCAGACGCTGCTGTCGGCCGCGATCGCGAAGTACCCGAAGATCGACGTGATCGTCTCCGACTTCGGCCCGACGCTGGTCAGCTCCCTCCCGCTGTTCACCGAAGAGCGGCCGGGCGATCCCGGCGCTGGCGACCTGCGACGGCAACTCCCTCGCCTGCTTCTGGAAGAGCGCAGCAGGCGGCCACCCGTTCAAGCTGGAGACGGTCGCGACCGGCAACGACAACGTCCGCCTCGCGGTGGACTACGCGGTCGCGAAGGCGACCGGCGGCAAGATCCCGACCGCCGACTCGTTCAAGGGCCCGGTGTTCGAGGACTCGACGCGACTCGTCGCAAGCCGGTCGAGTGCCAGTCCACCCTGCCGGGTGACGTCTACCTCTCCGCCCAGATGCCGGGCGCGCAGCAGGCGGCGCTCGAGCAAGTGACCGCGTCCGATCGGCCGGGTCCGGCCGGGGGCCTCGTCGCCCGGCCGGACGGCGCACCCACGCCGGAACGAGCCCGAGGAAGGCCGATGCGATGAACGGTCAGCCATGCACGACCGAGCGCCCGATCGCCGTCGCACCCGCGACGCTCGAGATGCGCGGGCATCACCAAGACCTACGCCGGCGTCGCGGCGCTCAGCGACGTCTCCGTCGAGATCCGCCCCGGCGAGGTCCACGCGATCCTCGGCGAGAACGGCGCCGGCAAGTCGACGCTGATGAACGTCGCGACCGGGGGCACGCAGCCCGACGCCGGCACGATCCTCGTCGCGGGCGGTCGAGGTGCCCCGCTCACCCCGCGCCTCGCGGCGGCGCTCGGCATCGCGATCGTGCACCAGCACCCCGCGGTCCTGCCCGACCTCACCGTGCTGGAGAACCTCGAGGTCGCGCTGCCCGCCGCAGCTGCTTCGGGCGAGGGCGGCCGCAGGGCGGTCGCGCGGCGCCTGCTCGAGCGGGTCGGCCTCGAGGTCGACCTGCAGGACCGGGTCGAGCACCTGACCGTCGCGCAGCGCCACCTGCTCGAGATCGCCAAGGCGTTCGCGGTCGAGCCGTCGCTGCTCATCCTCGACGAGCCGACCGCGCCGCTCGGCGACGCGGCGGTCGCAGCCGCTTCTTCGGCATGGTCCGGGAGGCGGTGGCGCGCGGCGTCTCCGTCGTGTACATCACCCACCGGATGGCGGAGGTGCGCGAGCTCGCCGACCGCGTCACGGTGCTGCGCGACGGTCGGACCCGCGGCACCGCCGACGGTCGCCGACGATCTCCGACGACGAGCTGCTCTCCCTGATCGTCGGGCGCAAGCTCGAGTCGACCTTCCCGCCGAAGCTCGACGTCGACGGGCGGCGGGCACGACCTCGTCCTCGACGGCCTAGCGGGCCCGGGCTTCGTCGACGTCAGCGCGAAGGTGCCGCGCGGCGCGATCGTCGGCATCGCCGGCGTCGTCGGCAACGGGCAGACCGATCTGCTCCGCGCGCTCGCCGGGCTCGAGTCCTTCGGCGGCACCGTCGAGGTCGGCGGCACGGCGCGGACCGCCCGCGGAGCTGCTGCATCACGCCGCGTACATGCCCTCCGACCGGCACGGCGAGGGGCTCGCGATGAGCCTCTCCGTCCGCGAGAACGCGGCGATCGCGGCGCTGCGGTCGTTCACGCCGGGCCCGCTTCGTCCGCCGCGCCCGGGAGGCGAAGCAGGTGCGCGCGATCGCTCGGCTCGCTGTCCGTGAAGGCGCCCTCGATGGACGCGCCGGTCGTCGCGCTCTCCGGCGGCAACCAGCAGAAGGTCGTCATCTCCCGCGCGCTGCTGTCGGACCCCGTGATCCTGATCGCCGACGAGCCGACCCAGGGCGTCGACGTCGGCGCCCGCGCCGACATCTACGGCATCCTCCGCGACGCCTCGCAGCCGCGGGATCCCGGTCGTCGTCGCCTCCTCGGACACCAAGGAGCTCGAGGGGCTCTGCGACCAGGTGCTCGTGATGTCGCGCGGGCAGGTCGTCGCGACGCTGACCGGCGACGAGATCACCGAGGAGCGCATGGTCAGCGCCGCCGTCGGGTCGCGCGACGTCCGCGCTCGCGACGCCCGACGCGCTCGCGCCGGAGCACCCGACCGGGTTCCGCCGCTTCATCCAGGGCGACTACGCGCCGAGCGCGCTCGTCGCCGCCGTCATCGTGCTGCTCGGCGCGTTCATCGCGATCCAGAACGGCGCGTTCCTCTCGGCGTTCAACCTCACGACGATCCTCACCGCCGCGACCGCGATCGGGTTCCTCGCCATCGGGCAGAACATCGCGCTGCTCACCGGCGGCATCGACCTCTCGGTGGGGCCGCTCGCCGGCTTCCTCGTCGTCGTCGCGTCGTTCTTCGTCAACGACGGCAAGTCGCCGGTCGGCACGGTCGTGCTCGGCCTGGTCGCTGATGCTCGTCGTCGCGCTCGTCGCGGGCTCGTCAACGGCGCGCTGATCCGGTTCGCCCGGTTCACGCCCATCGCCGCGACGCTCGCGCTCTACATCGCGCTCGGCGGGCTCGCGCTGCTGCTGCGGCCGCAGCAGGGCGGCTACATCAGCCAGGAGCTTCCAGGGCTTCGTCGACCACTGAGCTTCGGTCCGCTGCCGCTGTTCTTCATCGTCGCTGGTCGTCGTCGCGGTGCTGATGGAGCTCGCGCTCCGCCGCACGCGGTGGGGCTGGCGGCTGCGCGCGACCGGGTCCGACGAGGCCGCCGCGCGGACCGTCGGGCTGAACATCGAACCGGACGTCGTGCTCGGCTACGTCGCGACCGGCCGCTTCGTGTTCCTCGCGGCGCTGATGTTCATGGGCCAGTACGGGATCGGCGACCCGACGCAGGGCTCGGCCTTCACGCTGACGAGCATCACCGCCGTCGTGCTGGGCGGGACGAGCCTGCTCGGCGGCCGCGGCACGTTCATCGGCCCGCTGCTCGGCGCGCTGCTGCTGCAGCAGGTGCTGTCCGCGACCGTCTTCCTCGGGCTCGGCACGGTGTTCCAGTACTACTTCCAGGGCGCCCTGATCCTCGTCGCCGCGATCGTCTACACGACCGGCCGGATCCGCCGCCGGCGCCGGGCGGACGCTCGCATGACCTCCCACCTCCCTCCACGGCGCCCGGTCCCCGGCCGCCCGACCCAGAAAGGCAGGTCCTCGTGCTGAGCACCGCCACCTCCGGAACCAACGGCGTCGACTGGGAGGAGCGCGTCCGGTTCGACCGGCTGCGCGACGAGCGCCTCGCGCGGCTCAAGGCGGAGCTGGACCGCTCCGACCTCGGCGCGGTGCTCGCGTTCGACTTCTCGAACATCCGCTACATGAGCGCGACGCACATCGGCACGTGGGCGATGGACAAGCTGATCCGCTTCTCGCTGCTGACCCGCAACTCCGACCCGATCGTCTGGGACTTCGGATCCGCCGCGAAGCACCACCAGCTCTACAACCCCTGGCTGTCGAGACCACGGCGGAGATGGACGCGGACCCGCACGCGCCGCACCACGGCGCGAAGCGGCCGAGGCTCGAGTCGGGTGCGCGGGCCGGCATCTCGACCCTCCGCGGGGCGTTCAGCCCGGACGCGGGCATCGCCGACTCGGTCGCGGCGAAGATCAAGCGCGAGCTCGAGAAGTTCGGGCTGCTGGACGAGCCGCTCGGCGTCGACGTCATCGAGCTGCCGATCCTGTTCGCCCTGCAGCAGGCCGGCATCACGGTGGTCGACGGCCAGCAGGTGTTCCTGCACGCCCGGTCGATCAAGACGCGGGACGAGATCACCCTGCTCACGCAGGCGGCGTCGATGGTCGACGCCGCCTACGACAAGCTCTACGAGTTCCTGCGCCCGGGCGTGCGGGAGAACGAGACCGTCGGCCTCGTCTCGAAGACGCTCTACGACCTCGGGTCCGAGTACGTCGAGGGCGTCAACGCGATCTCGGGGGAGCGGTGCTCGCCGCACCCGCACGTCTACTCGGACCGCATCATCCGGCCCGGCGACCCCGCGTTCTTCGACATCCTGCACAGCTTCAACGGCTACCGGACCTGCTACTACCGCACCTTCGCGGTCGGCTCCGCGAGCCCGGCGCAGAACGACGCGTACAAGCGCGCCCGCGAGTACATGGACCGCGCGATCGCACTCGTGCGGCCGGGCGCGACGACGGCGGACATCGTGTCCGTCTGGCCGAAGGCGCGAGGAGTTCGGGTTCCCCGACGAGGAGGCGGCGTTCGCCCTGCAGTACGGCCACGGCGTCGGCCTGTCGATCTGGGAGAAGCCGATCTTCTCGCGGCTCGTCTCGATCGATCACCCGGAGGTGCTCAAGGAGGGCATGTTCTTCGCCCTCGAGACCTACTGGCCGAGCGCGGACGGCATCGGCGCGGCGCGGATCGAGGAGGAGATCGTCGTGACCGCCACCGGCTGCGAGGTCGTCACGAAGTTCCCCGCCGAGGACCTGCTCGTCGCCGGGCAGCGCTACTTCACCGTCAACGGCCCGCTGCCGGTCATCCGCAGCGCGCAGTCGCAACCTCAACACCGAATGGGGTCGCGGTGAGGCGTGACCGGC
The DNA here is from genome assembly GCA_963771645.1 of uncultured Actinomycetota bacterium. Lineage (GTDB taxonomy): Bacteria > Actinomycetota > Actinomycetes > Actinomycetales > Microbacteriaceae > Amnibacterium. The sequence continues at coordinate 68,637 of CAVYUH010000017.1, forward strand.
GACTCCCGCGGAGCGACCGATGAGGGCGGCGGTCTACCACGGCGCCCACGACGTGCGGATCGAGGAGGTCCGCGACCCCGACCCGGCGCCGGCGAGGTGCTGCTCGAGGTCCTCCGGTCCGGCATGTGCGGGACGGACGCGACGGAGTGGAAGGCGGGCCCGCTCACCTTCCCCGTGCGACCGGGTGCACCCGGTCACGGGCGCGACCGGGCCGATGGTGTTCGGGCACGAGTTCGTCGGCGGGGTCGGACGCCGGCCGCCGGCGGCCGGTTCGCCGCCGGCGACCGTCGTCGCGAGCGGCGCGGGCGTCTGGTGCGGCGAGTGCGACCGGTGCCTCGAGGGGCGGACCAACCTCTGCCGCCGCTACTACACGCACGGGCTGAACGCGCCCGGCGGGCTCGCGGAGTACGTCGCGGTGCCGAGCGGACGCTCGTCGCGGTCCCGGACGGGCTCTCGCTCGACGCCGCGGGCCTCGCGCAGCCGCTCGCGGTCGGGCTGCACGCCGCGCGGCGGTCGGGGGCGAGGGACGGCGACCGGGTCGTGCTCATCGGCGCCGGCGCGATCGGCACGTTCGTGCTCACCGGCCTGCGGCACCTCGCCGACGTGGACGTCACCGTGATCGACTTCCCCGGTCACCGGCTCGAGCGCGCCGCGCGGCTCGGCGCCGCGCCGCTGTCCCGTCGGGGACGACGTGCGCGAGCGGTGCTCGCGGCGACGCGCCCGGCGGCGCGGACGTCGTCGTCGAGGCGAGCGGAGCGCCCGGGCCAGCTGAACGCCGCCATCGGCATGGTCCGCGACGGCGGCACGATCCTCCAGGTCGGCCTGCCCTCGAGGCAGCGGAGGTCGACGTCCACGCGCTCGTGATGCGCGAGATCACCGTGCGGACCACGCTCGCCCACGTCTGCGGCGAGGACCTCGCGCCCGCGCTCGAGATCCTCGCCACCACCGACCTCGCGGAGGAGCTGCTCGACTCCGTCCGCCCCCTCGAGGACCTCGCCGAGCAGCTCGAACGCCTCGCCACCGGCGGGCTCGAGGGCAAGGTGCTGTTCGACCCCCCAAGAGAAGGAGCACGCATGAAGGCCGCGGTCTTCCACGCCGCACCACGACGTCCGCGTCGAGGAGGTCGCCGCGCCGTCGGCGCCCGGCCCGGGCGAGGTGCTGCTGCGCCCGTTCTGGTGCGGGATCTGCGGCACCGACCTGCACGAGTACGCGCAGGGGCCGATCGTCACGCCCGACGAGCCGCACCGGCTCAACGGCTCGACGATCCCGCAGATCCTCGGCCACGAGTTCTCCGCCGAGGTCGTCGAGGTCGGCGCCGGCGTGACCCGCGTCTGGGTCGGGCAGCGGGTCTCGGTGATGCCGCTCCTGTTCGACGGCACCTGCTACTACTGCGTCCGTGGGCTCAACCACCTCTGCGTGAACATGGCCTGCATCGGGCTCAGCTACGCCTGGGGCGGCATCGCGGAGCTCGCGGTGGTGCCGGAGGAGAAGCTGACGGTGCTCCCCGACGCGGTCTCCGACCTCCAGGGCGCGCTCGTCGAGCCGGCCGCGGTCGCCGCGTACGGCGTGGACACCGCGAAGGTCCGCCCCGGGGACACGGTGCTGATCACCGGAGCCGGTCCGATCGGCGCGCTCGCCGTCGCTCTACGCGGCGTCGCTCGGCGCGCGCGTGATCGTGTCGGAGGTGAACCCGACCCGGGCCGCGCTCGTCCGCGGGTTCGGCATCGGCGAGGTGCTCGACCCCACGCGGTCGACGTCGCGGCGTACCTCAAGGACCTGAACGGCGGCATCGGAGCCGACGCGGTCATCGAGTGCTCCGGCAACGAGCGGGCGCTGCAGACGGCGCTCGCCGCCGTGCGGTCGGCCGGTCACGTCTCGCAGACCGGGCTGCACACCCGGCCGGCGTCGATCGACCCGATGGTGCTGTCCGAGCACGACATCACCCTGACCGGCACCTGGTGCTACCCCGTCTTCGACTTCCCGCGCATCGTCGACCTGATCGCCCGCGGCCGTTACCCGGTCGAGCAGGTCGTCACCGGCCGGGTCGCCGATGGCCGACATCGTCGAGAAGGGCTTCGAGACGCTGCTCTCGCCGACCGGCGACCAGGTCAAGGTCCTCATCGAGACGCGCTGAGAGCGAGGGACCGCATGAGGGCACTGGTGTACACGGCGCAGGACGCGCCCGGCGTCGAGGAGCGGCCGATCCCCGAGATCGCGGCGGACGAGGTGCTCGTCGCGGCGCGCTCGGTCGGGGTGTGCCACTCCGACATCGAGCTGCTGGAGGGGCGATACATCATCCCGTTCTCCTACCCGCTGATCCCCGGCCACGAGTGGTCGGGCGAGGTCGTGCGGGTCGGCGACCAGGTCAGGGGCTTCGCTGTCGGCGACCGGGTGGTGGGGGAGTGCGTCATCGGCGCCGACCACTTCGGGTTCTCCATCAGCGGCGCGGCCGCGGACTTCTTCGTCGCGAAGGAGTCGTGGCTGCACCGGCTGCCCGACGAGCTGTCGTACACGATGGGTGCGCTCGTCGAGCCGTTCAGCGTCGCGTACTACGCCATCAAGCACGCGGGCGGCGTGGATGCGAGCGACACCGTCGTGGTGCTCGGTGCCGGCCCGGTCGGGCTCGCGGTCGCGGCGGCGACCTCGGCGATGGGGGCGACGACCGTCGTCGTCGAGCCCTCCGAGGACCGGCGGGCCGCGGCGCTCGCCCTCGGGCGCGCGGCACGCCGTGCATCCCGACGACGTCGAGGCGCTGCTCGCCGAGGTCACCGGCGGGCGGGGCGCCGACCTCGTCGTCGAGGCGAGCGGCCGGCCGGCCGTGATGGCGCGCGCGCTCGAGCTCGTCGGGTTCCAGGGCCGGGTCGCCTACATCGGCATCGACGTGGGCGGCGTCCGCGCCGGCGAAGCTCGGGCTGATCCAGTCGAAGGAGCTGCGGATCACCGGCTCGATCGGGTCGCCCGGGGTGTGGCCGGAGACGCTCCGCTTCCTCGCCGGCAGCGGGCTCGACCTCACGCCGCTCGTCACGCAGCGGTTCGCCGCGGGCGACGCCTCGCCGCGCTCGAGGCGGCGCACCACCCGGAGTCGACGATCAAGGCGCACATCGAGTTCGACGCGGCCCTCTAGGCGCGAACGGGCGGTCCTGGGCCGGCGTCCGCGGCGCCTCGTCCTGCTGCGCCCCGCCACGGCAGGATGCGCGCCGCGCGGTACCGCTCGAGGTAGCGGAAGAAGCTGTCGCGCGGTGTCCCGCGTCGGCGGTGAAGCCCGCCTTCCGGCTCTTGTTCATGTCGGTCAGCACCTCCATGTTCCGGCCGAGGTCGCCGTCGGTGTGCCACCAGGAGGCGACGCGCGCGAGGTCGGGCTCGACGAGCCCGTGCCGCTCGGCGATGCCCGCCAGGCGTCCTCCATGCCCGCCATCGCCGCTCCAGGGTCCGCGGCTCGCCCTCGAACCCCTCCCACTGGAGACCGAACGCGGCCGCGATCTGCGGCCAGAGCCAGCGCCACCGGAAGACGTCGCCGTTGGCGGTGTTGAACGCCTCGTTCCGGCCCGTGCGTGCGGGCCGCCCAGATCATCTGCTCCGACAGCAGCTCCGCGTCCGTGATGTCCGTCACGCGCGTTCCACTGCGTCGCAACCCGGGAAGACGAACGGCAGCCCGCGCTCCTTGCAGATCGTCGCGTAGGCACCGATCGTCAGCGCCATGTTCATCGCGTTGCCGGTCGCGAACCCGAACACCGTGTGCGAGCGGTGCACGCTCCAGGTGAAGCCGTGGCGCGCCGCCGCGGCGAACAGCTCGTCCTCCTGCGCGTAGTAGAAGTTCGGCGTAGTCGAGCCGGGGCTCCTCCTCGTGGAACGGGGTGTCCGCCATCACGCCGGGCGCGTACGCCTCGAACGGGCCGAGGTAGTGCTTCAGCCCGGTCATGAGCGCGACGTGCTCGAGCCACCGCGGGCTCGAGCGCGCCGAGGACGTCGCGGACCGCCCCGCCGTTCACCCGATGTTCTCCGCCTCCGTCGGCCATCCGCGTCCAGGCCGTGATGCAGACGAAGACGGCCGCACCTCCGCCACGCAGAGGACACCCCGGTATCGGCGAGGTCGGCGACGGCGTGACCCCGGGTCCGGTGCCCCGCCGCTGCGGGAAAGCCCGAACACCTGCCAGCCGTCCGTCCAGGCAGGTGGGCCGGCGAGTGTTCTGCCCGACGATGCCGGTGGACGCCGACGACCAGGGCGCGGCGGGATGTGGGATCGGTCATGCTGCTTCCTCCTCGGTGCCGCCCTCGCGGTCAGCGTGCGGCGGGCGGGGATCGGCGAAGTACGCCGTGATGCCCTTGCGGCGTGGCTTCTCGGGCGCGTGTAGGCGACCTCGACCATCTCGAGCGGGATGCCGTCGGGGTCGTGGAAGTAGACCCAGCGCCATCCGGCGAGCACGCCCTCGTCGACCACGTTGCGCGGAGGAGAGGAACTCGACACCCACCGCCTCGAGGTCGGCTCTGCACCGCGGCCACGTCGTCGACGCGGAAGGCGACGTGCATCGCGCCCAGATGGTTCTGTGTGGACTTCGGGGCCGTCGCTCGGCTCTCACGGTTCGAAGTACTCGAGGCAGCTCGAGCACATCGTCCCCGACTCAGCAGGCAGCACCTGCCGCAGCCGCGCCTCCGGGACGCCGACGCCGTCGGGCGAGCTCCGTCGCCCTCGGAACCAGGGGCTGGGCTCGCTCTGGAACCGGGAACCCGAGCACCCCGTTGTAGAAGGCGATCGACCGGTCGAGATCCTGGGACGATCAGTCCGGTGTGGTGGACGCCCGTGATGGCCATCGGCACATATCTCCGTATCCCCAGTTTGTCGGCGACTGTTTGTTGTCACTGAACACTAGCACGTGGTCGATGTCGTGTAAACGAGGCTCGCAAAAAAAAAAATATAAAAAAAAAAAGGGTGATGTGTATATTGAACGGTCTCCACACCGTTCCGGCCGGGACGGCTTCCGCGCATTCGACGCCCTGCCGCTGATAAGGCGGTCGCGATCGCGGGCCGGGAGGGTTCACGACGCGGTCTGGGATACAAAAGGGTGGACACCGGAAAAACGGTTCGGAGGTCGGCGACCGGGGGTCTCGCCTCAAGGAGACCGGCAGGCGCGCGGGGCTCTCGCTCCGGGAGCTCGCCCGGCAGGCCAGCGTCTCGCCGTCGCTCGTGTCGCAGATCGAGAACGGCAAGTCGCAGCCGTCCGTCGGGCACGCTGTACAGCCTTCGCCCGACCCTGGGGCGTGACGGTGGACGAGCTGTTCGACCCAGATCTCGGAGGGCGCAGGCGCAGGGCGCAGGCCGACTCGGCTCGGGGAGCCCGAGGACGAGCTCGGCACGGCGACGGCCGGATGAACCCGACCAACGCCTGGCTGCCGTCGGAGTACGCGAACCGGGTGTCCGTCGCCCCATCCGGCACACCGCCCGCAGCTGGACGATGGCCGAGGGTGGTGTCGTCTGGGAGCGCCTCTCAGCGACTCCCGAGCACGCGGTCAACTTCATGAAGGTCTCCTACGCCCCGGGCGCCACCTCCTCCCGCCGGTGGCGAGATGGTGACCGCACGACGGCTACGAGTACGCGTACGTGCTGAAGGGGGAGCTGGTGGTGACGGTCGGCGAGGAGACCCTTCCACCTCCCGCGCCGGCGAGTCCTTCGGGTTCGACTGGCTCGATCCCGCACGTGCATCGGAACCCGGGTCCCGAGCCGTTCGAGGGCATCTGGTTCGTGCACGGCAGCAGCCACTGACCCACCGCACCACCGCGGGGACCGCCGACGATCGCGGTCGGTCGACCACCTCTTCGGGCGCCGACGTGCGCTGCCGCTGTTGGCGGCAGGACCATTGTTCATCTACAGTGAACGCACCGCGCGAAGGCTCCCGTCGATGGAGAAGAGGGCCGATGCCGAAGCGCGTTCCGCCTCGAGGCCGCCGTCGCACTGGGTTCGAGCTCTTGACCACGGCCCAGGACTGGAAAGATGCCGATCCCGCGATGCTCGTCGGCGATGCTCGGCCAGCTCCACCTGATCAGGGCCTTCGAGGAATCGGTGCTCGAGTTGGCGGGCGAAGGCCTGGTCCACGGCCCCGCGCACTCCAGCATCGGCCAGGAGGGCGGCGCGGTCGGTCATCATCGGACTTGGTCCGTCCGACGGCGTGACCGGCTCGCTCGGGGGCACCACCAGTTCCTCGCGAAAGCGCTGACCCACGTGACCGGCGGAACCGCCGCGACCTGGACCGGCCCCTGGTGACGGAGGACGTCCAGGGCTCTGCTGCAGCGCACCCTCGCCGAGATCCTCGGTCTCTCGCAGGGCTACTGCCGCGGGTCGCGGCGGCTCGATGCACCTGCAGTGGTTCGAGGCCGGCGCGCTCGGCACGAACGCGATCGTCGGTGGCGGCGTGCCCGATGGGCGCCGGGCAACGCGTGGGCGCAGCGCCACGCGGGCACCGAGCGACCTCACCGATCAGCTACTTCGGCGACGGCGCGGTGAACATCGGCTCGGTCCTCGAGACGATGAACCTCGCCGCCGCGTGGAAGCTGCCGTTCGGCTTCTTCATCGAGAACAACCTCTACGCCGTCTCCACCGAGGTCTCACGAGGTGACCGGCGAGGCGCGGCTGTCCGGCCGCGGGCCCGGTTTCGGCATCCCGGCCTGGCAGGTCGACGGCATGGGGATCCGCTCGCCGTGCACCTCGCGATGGAGGAGGCCGGGCGCGCTGATGCGCGGCGGCGAGGGGCCCCGCCGTCATCGAGGCGGAGGTCTACCGCTTCTTCCACCAGAACGGCCCCTACCCGGGCAGCGCGTTCGGCTACCGGTCGAAGGACGAGGAGACTCGACTGGCGAGGTCGCGACCCGCTCGTCCGGTGTGGCGGGCCGAGCTCGCTCGCGCTCGGCGTGCTCTCTCCCCGAGCAGGACTGGGGCGCTTCCGCAAGCCAGGCGCCCAGGCCGCGATGAAGGGGACGTCGCGGGCCGGCTCAACGAGGCCGACCCGGAGCAGGCGGGCAAGCGGCGCATCCGGCCCGAGCTCTGGCCGGACCCGGCGTTCGTCGATGTGGGCGTCCGGGGGGACGCTCAGCGAGTTCCGGTGGCGATCGAGTCGAGCCGCTCGGCTACGCGGGCGAGAGGTCACGCGGCGGTTCGTCGACGCCGTCGCCGGCGTCATGCACCGGCGGATGGCAGGACGAGCGGATCGTCGTGCTGGGCGAGGACGTGCACCGGCTCAACGGCGGAACCAACGGCGCGACCAAGGGACTGGAAGGACTTCCCGGACCGGGTGCTCGGCACGCCGATCAGCGAGAACGCGTTCGCGGGCCTCGGCGGCGGGATGGCCCTCGACGGCCGCTTCCGCCCGGTCGTCGAGTTGATGTACCCGGACTTCCTGTGGGTCGCGGCGGACCAGGTGTTCAACCAGATCGGCAAGGCGCGGCACATGTTCGGCGGCCGAGAACCCGGTGCCGCTGGTGCTGCGGACCAAGGTGGCGATGGGCTCCGGCTACGGCTCGCAGCACCCGATGGATCCGGCCGGCATCTTCGCCACCAGCCCGGGCTGGCGGATCGTCGCGCCGTCCACCGCCGCTGATGACGTGGGCCTGATGAACACGGCGCTCGCGCTGCAGGACCCGGTGCTGTGATCGAGCACGTCGACCTCTATCCGCGGGACCCGTGGACCTGCCGGCGACCTCGACTACGAGCTGCCGTTCGGTAGGGCCCGCATCCGCCGGGCGGGAAGCGACGTCACCCTGATCAGGTACCTCGCCATGGTCGGTCACGCGCCTCGAGGCGGCCGAGCAGACCGGGGTCGGCGTCGAGGTGGTCGACCTGCGCTGGCTCGACCGGGCCGCTCGACTGGGACACGGTCGGCGAGAGCATCCGAAGAGAACGCGGGCCTCATCGTTGAGCCGGGCGCCGAGGGCACCTCCTACGGCGGCTGGCTCCCCGACGAGTCCAGCGCCGCTTCTTCGACTTCCTCGACCAGCCGGTGCAGCGCGTGACCGGCGGCGAGGCGAAGCCCGAGCATCTCCCGAGTCCTCGAACGGGCGGCCATCGCCCGCACCGAGGAGGTCGTCGCCGGCCTGGAGCGCATGGTGCAGGGCATGGGGCGGCGCTGGTGGGCTCGATCATCCGGATGCCGGAGGTGCTCGCGAACACCGCCGAGGCGGCGATCCAGACCTGGCTCGTGCGCACGGGCGACACCATCGCGATCGGGGCTCCTCTCGCGGAGGTGGAGACCGAGAAGGCCGTCGTCGAGTACTCCGCCGAGGTGGAGGGCACGGTCCTCGAGCTGCTGGTCGGCGAGGGGCAGAGCGTGCGCGTCGGCGAGCCCATCGCGGTCGTCGGCGATCCGTCAGAAGCGCGCTCGCCGAGCGAGGCGCCCGCGCGCCTGCCGATCCGGCCCAACGTGCCCGAGCAGGCCCAGGTGCGCGAGCAGGCCCAGGAGCTCGAGCAGGCACAGCCGCCGGAGCCCGAGACCGCGCCGGAGCAGGCGCCGTCACCGGTCGCAGACGCGCCGACCGAGCTTCCGGCGGCCGATGCGGCGCCGCAGCAGGGTGCACCGGCTCTTCGCCAGCCCGATCGTCCGCCGGCTCGCCAAGGAGCACGGGCTCGACCTGGCGCGCATCCCCGGCACGGTTCCGCTCGGACGCATCGTCCGGCGCGACGTCGAGCGGGCCCTCGCCCTCCGCACCGCCCTCCGCGGCGGAGGTCGAGGCGCCGACGGCGGCCGCTCCGGCTGTCCAGCCGCCTGCGGGAGCCGACTTCGAGGACGTGCCGCTCAGCGGGATGCGCCGCGCGATCGCCCGGCGGCTCACGGAGAGCAAGACGACCGTCCCGCACTTCTACGTCGTCGGCGACTGCAGGATGGACGCGCTGCTCGAGGTGCGCGGCGGATCAACGAGGTGGGCGCCGTCAAGGTGTCCGTCAACGACCTCCTGATCAAGGCGGCCGCCGGCGCCCTCCAGCGGGTGCCGGAGGCCAACGCGATCTGGGCCGGCGACGCGATCCGCCGCTTCCGCTCGGTGGACATCGCGGTCGCGGTCGCCGTGCCGAACGGCCTCGTCACGCCGGTGGTGCGGGGCGTGGAGGGCCGTCCGTCGGCTCGATCGCGGAGGCCGTCCGCGACCTCGCCGACCGCGCCCGGGCCGGCCGGCTGAAGCAGCAGGAGCTCAGGGCGGCAACTTCTCGATCTCGAACCTCGGCATGTACGGGGTGCGGGAGTTCAGCGGCGATCCTCAACCCGCCGCAGTCGGGGATCCTCGCCGTCGGCGCACGCAGCGCCGCGCCCGTGGTCGACGACGGCGCGCTCAGGCCGCCCGACGGGTGATGACGGTGACCTTGTCCGCGATTACGCCTGGTCGACGGCGCGCTCGCGGCGCGCTGGCTGGCCGCGTTCGTCGTCCGCCGTCGAGCACCCGCTCCTGCATCCTCGTCGGACCAAGGGACATCCGCATGACCGAATCCCTCGGCAACGACCAGCCGCCCTCGCGTGGCCTGGCTCGGGCTCGGCCGGATGGGGGACGGCGATGGCCGGCCGGCTGCTCGACGCCGGCTTCCCGCTCGCCGTCTGGAACCGCACGCCGGCGAAGGCCGACGGCTCTCGTCGCCCGGGGGAGCGACACGGATCGACCGGATCGAGGACGCCGTCTCTGGAGCGACCTGGATCTTCCTCGATGGTGCTCGACGACACCGCGCTCGAGCGACCCGCGGGGCGCGCTGGCCGGGAGCGCCGGCCGCCTGCGGCGTCGCGCGACCCGGGCCTGGATCGACGGATCCACGGCTCGTCCGAGTGCTGTCGCAGCGGGCCGCCCTCTCGCGGCGCACCCGCGCTGGCCTCGCCTACGCCTCGGCGCCGGTGAGCGGCAACCCGGGCGTCGTCGAGTCGGGCCTGGGCCATCTTCGCCGTGTCCGGGGACGACGGCGTCTGTCGTCTGCGGTCGAGCCGGTGCTGGCGGCGCTCGGGCAGGGCGACGTATCGCGTCGGACCGAGGGCGGCAGGCGAACGTCGTGAAGCTCCGCGACGAACTGCGCTGCTCGCCGTCACCATGCAAGCCGCTCGCGGAGGGCGGCCGTGCTCGGCGTGACCGCGCCGGCGTCGCCCGCTCGCGACCTCCTCGCGTTCGTCAACGACAGCGTCGATCGGGTCGCCGTTCAGCGCGTACAAGACCCCTGCGCTGGTCGGGCTCGACTTCACCCCGGCCTTCACCGCCGAGGGGCAGCGGAAGGACGTCCGGCTCGCGCTCGGCCCCGCGGCAGGACCTCGAGGTGCCCATGCCGGTGCTCGCGGCCACCGAGGTCGCCTTCGCGCCCTCTGATCGCCAGCGGGCTCGGCGCCGGGCTGGACCTCGCCTCGGCGCGTGCTGCAGGGTCGCGCGGGATGCCGGGATCGAGCTGACGGCCGTAGGGACGACTGACCGTCAGACCAGGATCATCCCGCCCTCGATCGCGACGATCTGTCCCGTGATGTAGTCCGAGTCGCTCGAGGCGAGGAACAGCGCGGTCGGCACGATGTCCTCGGGCTCCGCCGGACGGCCGAGCAGGATGTCGGCCGACATGGAGTCGAACCCGGCGTCGGGCGCGCCCATGGCGGCGAGATCCGCGTCGAGTCGGGTCCAGAGCGGCGTGGCCACGACGCCGGGGGCGAACGCGTTGACGGTGATGCCCCGTGGGGCGAGGTCGCGTGCGGCGGCCTGCGTCAGGGAGATGACCGCCGCCTTCGACGCGCTGTACGGCGCGAAGCTCGGGAACCCGGTCCTGCCGGCGATCGAAGCGGTGTTGACGACCTTGCCGCCGCCGCCCTGCGCGATGAACCGTCTGGCCGCCTCCTGCGTGCCGATCAGCACGCCGATGGCGTTCATCCGCATGATCCGCTCGAAGTTCTCCTCGGTGATTCGAGGAACGGCATCGGCGCGTTCATGCCCGCGTTGTTCAACCAGCAGTCGAGGCGGCCGAACCGCTCGACCCCGGCCCGCCCCAAATCGCCGCGCGGACCGCGTCCCTATCGGTGCGGTGACATCGGCACGCGGACGACCAGCGCCTCGCCGCCGCTCGCCCGTGATGGTCGTCGGCGACGCGGATTCCGCCTGCTGCCTCTATCGAGGTCCACGAGCACGACCTTCGCGCCTTCGGCTGCGAGACCTCGGGGCGATCGCCGCACCGATCCCCGAACCGGCACCGGTGACGCCGATGCAGCTGTTCTCGACCCGACCGGTCATCGTCGATCCTCCTGCTCCGACGCGTCATCGCGTCCGCTGTTCATTCGTACTGTACGCACACGGTCGCTTCGGGGACACGCTGGGTGACGGGTTCGCTTCCCGCCGACGACTCCTCACAGCGGGGGCGAGGCCCGGAGCTCCAGATCGGCGACCGAACGCTCCACGACGAAGTCGGCCATCCACGCGACGGCTGCCTGGTGGTCGGGGTGCACCTGGTAGTCGCGGGAGCGCAAACAGGTCCTCGAAGTCGGCGACGAGCGCTGCGTGCCAGTGGTTCCCGCCGCCCACCACGTCCTGGTCGACCTGGATCGCGTGCACGCCCCCCCACAGGTGGCCGTGCGGAGGGCCTCGAGCCGCTCACGCATCGAGGAGATGTGCGCGGCGCGCTCGCGCTTCCGACTCCTCGCGTCAACCGGAACAGGACGAGATGGTCCAGCATCCCCGCGGCTTCTCCTCGGAGCGGATCGGTGACTGTTCAGCGCCATAGAACATCGTAGAGTGCGGATGCACAAGAGCGAGGAGGCCGATATGGCGGGGAAACGGATCGCGATCCTGGGGAGCGGAGCGCAGGGGTCGGGGGTCGGGGCGGACATGATCCGCGGCGGGACTCGACGTCACGTTCATCGAGCAGTGGCCGGACCACGTCGAAGCGATGCGTCGAGACGGCATCGAGGTGCGATGCCGGAGGAGACGACCGTCACGCCGGTGCAAGCGATCAACCTGTGCGAGGTCGCGAAGCTGCGGGAGCGGTTCGACCTCGTCTTCCTGGTGGCCAAGGCGTACGACACGCGCTGGGCGTCCGAGCTGATCAAGCCGGTGCTCGCGGACGACGGACTCGTCGTCGGGCTGCAGAACGGGATGAGCATCGACGACATCGCGCGGTCGTCGGGCCGGAGCGCACGATCGGCGCCGTCATCGAGATGGCGTCGAACATGTTCGAGCCGGGCGTCGTGAACCGCGAGAACTCGCCGGCGACCGCGTGGTTCGCCGTCGGCGCCTACGACGACGCGACGCGCGGCCGCGAGCAGGAGGTCTGGGACGCCCTGCACCATGCGGGCACGGTCGAGATCTCCGACGACATCCGCTCATCGAAGTGGATGAAGCTCGTCGCCAACGCGGGCGAGCTCGTGCCCTCCGCGATCCTCGACCTCCCGCTCGCCGACGCCGCCGGCCGTGCCCGGGGTGCGCGAGTTCATGGACCGCTGCTGCCGGGAGGCCGCGGCCGCCACGATCGCGTCCGGCAGCAGGCTCGGCCCGTCTTCGGGCTGACCGAGGACCGACGTCACCGACGCCGAGAGTACGCCCCGGCGCTGCTCGACATCGTGCTGCAGAAGTTCTCGTCGCCGACCACGCGCACGACCGTGCTGCAGGACTGGATGAAGGGGCGCCGGGCCGAGGTGCAGGAGATCAACGGGACGGTCGTGCGGGCGATGCGCGCCGCCGGGCTCCAGGCGCCGGCGAACGAGCGGACGGTCGAGATCGCGCTGCGGATCGAGGCGGGCGAGCTGACCGCCGATCCGCGGAACGCCGAGCTGCTGCTCGAGGCCCCGGTCTCGGCCTGATTGCGGGGGCCCCGGCGGCCTCAGCAGCCGTAGTTGAGATCGTTCAGCGTCCCGGGCCCGATCCACTGCACGACCTGCACCGGACCGGCGGTGAAGCTCTTGCTCGCCGCGCAGTCCTGCTGCAGCTGCGCGGTGGTGAGGTTCCGGCGCCCGGTGGCGTACCAGACGGGCCAGTCGCGGGTCTTCAGACCCCCGCCCGTGATGGTCTGCCACTTGCCCGGCCGGGCGTACACGCCGATCGCGGGCGCCGGCGCGGTGCCCTTCGGCGAGGTCATCATGGCGAGGCCCTGGTGCTCGCCCCAGATGCTCGCGTCGTTCAACGCGGTGTCGTTGCTCCAGTCGTTCGACAGCTCGACGTCCAGCCACCAGGTCGTGCTGCGGAGGTGCTCCCGCTTGGCGTAGTTCACCGCGCGGATCGCGGCGAGGAAGCCGTACCAGTAGGCCCCGCAGTGCAGGCTGCCGTTGCAGCTGCCGTAGTCCATCGCCTGCGCGAAGTACTGCCCGGACGTGTCGAGCCCGGTGTTGACGTAGAGCGTGGAGTGCGTGAGGTGGCTCGCCTCGGCCCTCGCGCAGCGGTTGTCGGTGTCGACGCGGCCGCCGCTCACGCCGACGATGCCGAACGGCAGACCGCTCGCGATCGTCGTGGCGCAGCTCGGGTAGCTGAGGTCGATGCCGATGGCCCCGGACTGGTAGTCGCCGGACGCCTGGGCGCTCGTCGCCCCCACGACGATGCCGAGCGTGACGAGAATGGCGGCGCCCGCGGCGAGCGCGGTGCGCTGAACGATCCTCATGGTGCTCCCGGCCGGTGATGCGGATGCGAGCGCCGGCTGCTGCACGACCTCGTGGAGGGCGATCGTGCACCACCGCGAACGGCGGGAGCGCGTGCGACACGGCCGGGTCCGGCCCCCTGCCCAGGACGCCGGGGGCACCCGTTCGGCCGTCCAGCGGCCATCGATCCGTTGCTCAGGAGCGGATCCCCAGCAGTAGCGTGAGCGCGTGCACTCGGACATCGACCGATCCGCGCCCGTGCAGGCCATGCACACCCGGCTGATCGATGCGCGGCTCGAGGACCTCTGGCGGCTGCACTCGGCGATCGACGCCTGGCCGTCCTGGCAGGCCGACATCGACTCCGCGCATCTCGACGGGCCCTTCGCCGCCGGGTCCACGTTCACCTGGGCGGCGAGCGGACTGACCATCGCCTCCGAGCTCTGGGAGGTCGTGCCGCAGCAGCGGACCCTGTGGGGTGGCCCGGCGAACGGCATCGTCGGCATCCACAGCTGGCGCTTCACCCCGGTGGGCGACGGCGCGGTGCAGGTGCACACCGAGGAGTCCTGGAGCGGCGCACCCGTGGACGCGGACGTGGCGCATCTGCAGGAGCTGCTCGACGTCTTCCTCGAGTCCTGGCTCGATCATCTCGACCGAGCGGCTCGGACCGCCTGACCCGGGGGACCCCGAGCTCACCGGCGTCGGCGGCCGCCGAATCCGGAGAGCACCGCGTGGAGCAGCGGGAGCACCGAGAGCGACATCAGGACGGTGCTGAGCACCACGTCGGTCGACCGCACGAGCGCGCCGGCGGCGAGCAGGCCGGCGAACAGCAGGGCGGAGACCAGCCGTCCGACGGACCGCTCCAGCAGGCCGACCGCCTGGTCGAGTCGAGGCGTCTCGACCGCGATCTCGCCGTTCTCGAGCCGCGTGGCCAGGTCGTCGAGGCGGCGGGGGAGCCGCGCTGCCAGGCCGATGCTCGACACCGCGTCGCGGGCGAGCGTCGCGACGACCCCGCCGCCCTCGTCCCGCAGCAGCCGTTCCGCGTAGGGCTCCACGGCGTTCCAGATGTTGAACTCCGGATCCAGGGTGCTGCTGAGCCCGGAGGTCAGCGAGACCGTGCGGATGATGAGCAGGAAGTTCTCCGGCAGCTGGAACGGCAGCGACCGGATGGTCTCGCCGAACTCCAGCGCGAACTCCCGCAGCTCCCGCGGGTCGACCTCCTGCAGCGCGGTGAACGCCATCCCGCCGAACCGGTCGAACAGCGCCGACATCGTGCGCTCGAGGCCGCGGGTGTCGGCAGTCGGCAGCAGCACCCCGAGCTCGCGCATGCTCGCGACGAGCCGCCTGCCGTCGCGAGCGGCGACCGCGATGAGGAATCCCTGCAGCCGCTCGCGGAGGGTGTCCGGGATCTGGCCCATCATCCCGAAGTCGACGAAGGTGAGCGCCCAGTCCCGGCCGGCATCCGCGGGATCCGCGCCGGGCTGCAGCGGCGTGACGAAGATGTTGCCGGGATGGGCGTCGCCGTGGAAGAAGCCGTCGACGAAGAGCTGGTCGAACATCACCGTCGCGAACTCGGTGGCGACCTCGGCGGGATCGATCCCCGCAGCCCGGAGCGCGACCAGGTCGTTCACCTTGATCGCGCTGACGTCCTGCAGCGTGAGCACCCGCCGGGTCGTCCGTTCCCACGCGATGCCCGGGGTGCGCACCCGCGGGTCGGCCTCGAACTGCAGCCCGAAGCGCTCGGCGCTCTGCGCCTCGTGCAGGTAGTCGATCTCCTCGAGGCTCGTCGCCGCGAACTCCCGGGCGAGCGCGGGCAGGTCGACGCGGCGCGAGACCAGCTTCACGCGGCTCAGCCAGCCCGCGACGCGCCGCAGCGCGGCCAGGTCGATGTCGATGATCATCCCGATGCGCGGCCGCTGGATCTTCACGACCACGTCGGTGAAACCGGCCTCGGCGGCCGCCTCCGGCGTGAGTCGTGCCCGGTGCGCCTGCCCGAGGGACGCCGCTGCGAGCGGCTCCGTCTCGAAGGCGGCGTAGGCCCGCTCGAGGGGGACGCCGAGCTCGGACTCGGCGAGCGCGCGGATCTCCGCGAAGTCCTCTGGGCGCACCTCGTCCTGCAGGCCCTCGAGCTCCTTCGTCACCTCGGGCGGCAGCACGTCGAGCCGGGTCGAGAGGAACTGGCCGACCTTGATCATGAGGCCGCCGAGCTCGGTCGCCAGGCCGTAGAAGCTGCGGGCCGTGCGACGCCAGCGGCGCGGACGGCCTCGGGCGCCGAGGGCGGCGAGGCCGATGCGGGGCAGGAAGAGCTCGAACCACCAGTTCTCGACCATGTAGCGCGTCGCGAACCGCAGGATCCGGCGGTACCGGGCCCGCCCGCGCCGGTCGTACGCGACGCGGCGGCCGGCCGGATCGGTCCCGCGGCTGTGGCGGTCAGGGCCGGGCGAGGATCGAGTAGAGCGTGCGCCGCGCCTCGTCGAGCGCGGCGACCGCATCCGCGATCTGCTCGGGCGAGCCGTTGCGCGCGACCTGCGCCGCCGCCTGCGCCAGCTGGGCGCCGGCCCGCGGGATCGAGCCCGGCCGGCCGCGGTCGGTGGCACCCGCGGCACCCCACGCGTCAGCCCCGGTCTGCGCGGCCTGGGCCTCGCCGCGACCGAGGTCGGTGAGCGAGTAGATCTTCCTGCCGGCGGTCTCCTCGGCGGCGAGCAGGCCCTCGTCGGTGAGGAGGAGCAACGTCGGGTACACCGCACCGGCCGTCGGACGCCATGCGCCGGCGCTGCGGTCCGTGATCGCGCGGATGATCTGCGACCCGTGCATCGGTCCGTCGAGGAGCACGGTCAGCACCGCCGCGCGCACGTCGCCTCCGGTGCTCGCAGCGGGGCGGGCGGTGCGCTGCTCGAACGACTCCCAGAGCGAGTCCATCGCCGCCTTCAGACCCCATCCGGCACGGCTCGCGCCGCTCTGGGCGCGGGCGCCGGACGGCCCGCCTGGATACGACCCGCTCATGGCATCCTCCTGAGGCGCGAACGACTCCGAACGATACATCGTCGACGTGGACCGCTTGCGCGCAGCGACGGTCTCAGTGCTCCTGCTTGATCACGAAGTAGGAGCCGCGGATGGTGCCGGCCAGCTTCGACCGCTGGCGTGCGAACTTGAAGGAGGACAGCTCCTCCGGGACCTCCATGCCGTCGGAGAGCTTGAAGCCCACGGCGCGCTTGCCGGCCGTGGTCGAGCGCGTACATCACGTTGATGGAGAGGCCGCTCTCGTAGAAGACGTACGTCATGCGGAGCCCGTCGACCTCGAAGTCCGTCGCCTCCAGGGCGGGGGAGGCGATGACGATGCCGCGTTCCGTCTCGAGGATGCGCGCCACCCGCTCGACCGCGTCGGCGAGCCTCGGCAGCGGGCTCCACGGTGAAGGTGTGGTCGTACTTGTTCTTGTAGTAGCGGGCCTCGTTCGCCCGCAGCCCTGCGAGCGCGTCGACGACGGGCGAGGACTCGAGGCCGACCGTCGAGACGTCGACGAAATCAACGGCGTAGGACATGGGCGCTCCGATCCGTCCTGCCCTGGTGGCGGACGTGGGACCGGACACTACTGCAGCCGAGGGCAGGTCGGGCGGGCGGATCCGCGCGGATCAGCGGGAGGACGGTCTCGACATGGCCGTCGTGCAGTCGAGGTTGTCGGCCGCCCAGCGGGCGAGGTGCTCGAGGGCGGGCATCAGCGCCGCGCCTCTCGGGGTCAGCCCATACGTGATGCGCGCGGGTCGCTCGCCGGTCTCGGTGCGCTCGACGACGCCGGCCGCGGTGAGCTCGAGCAGCCGGTCGGCGAGCATCGAGTCGGTGATCGGCCCGACCGCGCGCCGCACGCTCGCGAAGCCGCGGGGGCCGCCGCGCAGCACGTCGAGGATCAGCGCGTTCCACCGCTTGCCGAGCAGCTCGATCGCCCGCACCAGCGCGGCGTCGCACTCCGTCCGCGGCGCGGTCTCGCCCGCCTGTTCATCGACCGCCGTCCCACCCGGACGCGTCGTCGTGTCGGCCGCGGTCATGCCGCCTGCACCGCGCGCGACGGCTCGATCCCTCGCTCCTGCAGGGCTTCCCACAGGTCGGTGGGCTCGTGCCCGAGGAGCGCGGCGAGGTCGCCCGTCGGGTGGCTCATGGCGCCGTCGCGAACCGCGTCGAAGACCGCGAGCTCCGCGGCGATCCGCTGAGCGCTCATCCCCGCGTGGCGCCGCGATGCCGCGGCCTCGACCGGGGTCTGCGGGTAGTACGCCGACCAGGCGCCGACGGCGGCCGTCAGCAGGTCGGCGATGTCGGCGAACCCGTAGGCCGTCGGTCCCGTCAGCAGCAGCTCGCGACCGTCGTAGCGCTCGGGGTCGGCCGCGACCGCGGCCACCGCGTCGGCGACGTCCGACCGCGCGACCACGGCGACCGGCCAGTCGGCGGCCGGGACGCGGATGATCCGGTCGTCGCCCACGAGGTCGAGCACCGACTGCTCGTCGAGCGTCATGCGGATGCTCGTCGACCGCACGCCCATGGCCGCCGCGAGGCCGGGGAGCAGCCGCGGCGGCGTTCCGACGAAGGAGACGTCGACGATGTGCCGCAGCCCGGGGGTGAGCCGGGCCTCCGGCGACCGGCGACGGTCCGAGTTCCAGGATCCGGGCAGCAGGACGAGCACCTCCGAGGCGGCGGAGGTGCCCTCGCCGGCGATCGGATGTCCGGCGTCCTTCAGGCGCGAGGCGATCCGTTCGGCCAGTGCACGATCGGCCGGAGCGCTGTCGATGGCGATCTCGAACATGTGGTTCCCTCCCCGTTCTGCGATCCGCTCGGAGCACGTTCCCCGCCGCGGTGGACCCGGGGGAGGAGGTGGGGCGATACGGGAGGCGTCGCTGGCACTCGGTTTTTCCGAGCACTAGCAAAACCATAGCACTCGTGCGTCAGGCCCGGTCGTGCACCGTGATCGCGTAGCCGTCGGGGTCACGGAACGTGAAGGTGCGGCCGAAGGGCCCGTCGAACGGGGCGCCCGCGATCTCCACGCCGGCGGAGGCCATGGCGTCGTGCAGGGCCTGCGCGTCGTCGGTGGCGAGCCAGAGCACGACGCCGGCGCCCGGATGGGGCTTGATCGCGGCGACGTCGACGCCGGGCTGCGGCTCCCGCACGGCGAACGCGGGAGTCGTGTCGAAGACGACCGCATGCGGCGGGCTGACGGCTGCGCGCCGCATCCCGAGCTGCGACTCGTAGAAGGTGGCTGCCGCACCCAGGTCCCGCACCTGCAGCGCGATGAAGTCCGGTCCGGTCACGGTCATGATGTCTCCTCGAGATCGATGTCAGATTCCTGACATCGCCAGTATGTCAGAATCCTGACATGGCACAACCGAGGACCGTCGGTCCGGTCGAGGACTCGCTCGGGTACGTCCTGAAGCAGGCGTCCGTCGCGCTGCGGTCCGAGATGGACGCGGTGCTGCGGCCGCTCGGCCTGTCCGTGACGCAGTACTCCTGCCTCGAGCTGCTCGGCCAGCGGGTCGATCTGTCGAGCGCCGAGCTCGCTCGTGGCACGTTCGTCACGCGCCAGTCCATGCACACGCTCCTCCGCGATCTGCAGGAGCGCGGGCTGGTCACGCGAGCTGCCGTCGCGCCGGAGGGGCGCGCGCTGCCGGCCCGGCTCACGGAGGACGGGCGGGCCGCGCTGGAAGCGGCCAGCCGGGCCGTCGCGGCCGTGGAGGAGCGGATGATCGCGCCGCTCGACGCGGCGACGCGGCGGATCGTGCTCGACGCCCTGCGCAGTGCCGTCGCGGCACTCGAGGGGGACGCGTCGCACTCCGCCGTGGAGCCCTGACCTCCTGGACAATGGCGACGCATGCGCGAACTGTGCACAGAAGCAGTGCGGTGAGCACGCCTGCTGCGGATCGGGTGGGATTCTGTGCACAATCAGGCGTACGGTGTGCCCATGAGCCGTCCGGGGACCGCGAGCGATCGGGTCTACGCGGCGCTGCGGGACGAGATCGTCTCCTGGCGCATCCCCGCGGGCACCCCGCTCTCCGAGGTCGAGCTCGCCGAGCGCCTCGGCGTCTCCCGCACCCCGCTGCGCGCCGCGCTCACCCGGCTCGCGCTGGAGGGCCTCGTCGACACCTCGCGCGGCCGGACGGGCGTGGTCACCGAGATGTCCGCGGACACCGTCGCGGACCTCTTCGAGCTGCGGGAGGCGCTCGAGGTGCACGCCGCGCGGCTCGCCGCGCAGCGACGGGACCCGCGTGTTCGACGCGCTCGCCTCGAGTTCGACGAGGCGGCGGCCGTGCTCGACGACGGGGAGCCGCGGCCTACTACGCGGTCATCGGCCGCTTCGACGCTGCGATCGACGCCGCGATCGGCAACCCGGCGCTGCGGGCCTCGCTCGCCGCCACGCGCACGCACCTCGTCCGCGCCCGCCGCCTCGCCGCCGACAACCCGCAGCGGCTGCTGCAGGCGGCGGCGGAGCACGCGGCCATCTGCCGCGCGGTCGCGCGCGGGGACGAGTCCCTCGCCGCGGCCGCCACGACCGTGCACCTGCGCGCGTCGCTCGCCACGATCCTCGCGACCTTGTCGTCGCGATCCGAAGGGAGACGGTCCTCGTGAACACCTACCGCGTGAGGTCGCACCGCAGTGACGAAGCGTTCCCGCGCGAGGAGCAGCTCGCCTGGCGCATCGCCGAGGTCGCCGCCGATCCGGTGCGGTCGACGCCGAGGTCGCCGAGATGGTCGTCAACCGCATCATCGACAACGCCGCCGTGGCCGCCGCGTCGCTGCGCCGCGCCCCGGTCGTCGCCGCGCGCGGGCAGGCGCAGGCGCACCCGGTCGGCCGCCCGGAGCGCCGACGGTGTTCGGCATCGAGGCCGGTTCGGCCCCGAGTGGGCCGCCTGGGCGAACGGCGTCGCCGTGCGCGAGCTCGACTTCCACGACACGTTCCTCGCGGCCGAGTACTCGCACCCCGGCGACAACATCCCGCCGATCCTCGCCGTCGCCCAGCACGCGGGCGCAGGACGGCGCCGCGCTCGTGCGCGGCATCGCGACCGGCTACGAGATGCAGATCGACCTCGCGAAGGCGATCAGCCTGCACGCGCACAAGATCGACCACGTCGCCCACCTCGGGCCGAGCGCCGCCGCCGGCATCGGCGCGCTGCTCGGGCTGCGAACGAGACGATCTTCCAGGCCATCGGCCAGGCGCTGCACACCACGACGGCCACGCGGCAGTCGCGCAAGGGCGAGATCTCGAGCTGGAAGGCCTACGCGCCCGCGTTCGCCGGCAAGGCCGCGATCGAGGCGGTCGACCGGGCGATGCGCGGCCAGACGAGCCCCGCGCCGATCTACGAGGGCGAGGACGGCGTCATCGCGCGGCTGCTGGACGGGCCCGACGGCGGGCTACGAGGTGCCGCTGCCGGAGGAGGGCGAGGCGAGGCGGGCGATCCTCGACAGCTACACGAAGGAGCACTCCGCGGAGTACCAGGCGCAGGCGTGGATCGATCTCGCCCGCCGCCTGCGCGCCGAGCACCCGGAGCTGCGCGACCCGGCGACCGTCGCGCCGTGGTGCTGCACACCTCGCACCACACGCACTTCGTGATCGGATCCGGCGCGAACGACCCGCAGAAGTACGATCCGCCCGCCAGCCGGGAGACCCTCGACCACTCGATGCCGTACATCTTCGCTGTGGCGCTGCAGGACGGGGTCTGGCATCACGCCGACTCGTACGCCGCCGAGCGGGCGGCGCGTCCCGACACCGTGGCGCTGTGGCGGTCGATCAGCACCGCCGAGGACCCCGAGTGGACGCGCCGCTACCACTCGCTCGACCCGGCGGAGCAGGCGTTCGGCGGCCGGGCCGAGTTCGAGCTCGCGGACGGCACGACCATGTCGACGAGATCGCGGTCGCCGACGCGCATCCGCTCGGCGCCCGGCCCTTCGCCCGGGCCGACTACATCGGCAAGTTCCGCACCCTCGCCGAGGGCGTGCTGCGCCGAGGGAGATCGAGCGCTTCCTCGATGTGGCCGAGCGGCTGCCGAGCCTCACCGCCGACGAGCTCGCCGGGCTCACCATCACGGCGACGGGCCTGCCGCCGCTCCGAAGGGATTGTTCTGATGCTGTCCTCCACCGTGACCCCGTCCGACAAGCGCGAAGCGTTCCGCGAGGGGCTGGCGAGCGGCACCATCCAGCGCTTCCCGGGCGCCTTCACACCGCTGTCCACGCGGCTGGTCCAGGAGAAGGGCTTCGAGGGCGTCTACCTCTCGGGGGCCGTCATGGCGAACGAGCTCGGGCTGCCCGACATCGGCCTGACCACCCTCAGCGAGGTCGCCACCCGGGCCGCGCAGACCGCGAGCGCGACCGATCTGCCGGTGCTCGTCGACGCCGACACCGGGTTCGGTGAGCCGATGAACGCGGCAAGGACGGTGCAGGCCCTCGAGGACGCGGGCGTCGCCGGCCTGCACATCGAGGACCAGGTGAACCCGAAGCGGTGCGGCCACCTCGACGGCAAGGACGTCGTGGACACGACGACGGCGGTGCGCCGCATCCGTGCGGCGGTGTCCGCGCGGCGGGACCCGGACCTCGTGATCATGGCGCGCACCGACGTCCGTGGGGTGGCCGGGCTCGAGGCGGCGACCGAGCGGGCGAAGGCGTTGCAGGACGCGGGAGCCGACGCGATCTTCGCCGAGGCGATGGCCTCGCTCGACGAGTTCGCCGCGATGCGGGCGGCCGTCGAGGTGCCGATCCTCGCCAACATGACGGAGTTCGGGAAGAGCGACCTGTTCACCGTCCAGCAGCTGCAGGACGTCGGGGTGAACATGGTCATCTTCCCGGTCTCGCTGCTGCGGATCGCGATGGGGGCGATCGAACGGGGGCTCGACGAGCTCGCCGCCCAGGGGACCCTCGCGACCGTCGTGCCGCGGATGCAGACCAGGGCGCGGCTCTACGAGCTCGTGGACTACGCCGCCTACGGCGAGTTCGATGACGGCGTCGCGACCTTCGACCTCGCGAACAACCGCACGAGCTGAGGTCCGCGTCACCCATTCTGGGGATGGGACAGAACGATCTGTCTGTCCTACTGTTTCGGATAGGCGGTCACCCAGCCCGCCGAAGCCGGAGACACCCCCTCCAGCGAGCACCACCCATCCGTGAAGTCTGGATGACGCCGGCCGGCGAGCGACTCCTCCCCAGCTCGCCTGGCCGGCGTCTCCCACGCTCCGACACGGCGAGCGGATGCCGCCCACTCGGGCAGCGACCCGTGCGCGGCGCATGCCGACGCCCGAGCTCCGGGCAGAAGCCGACGGCGCGGCAGGAACGTCCGGGCCCTGCCCGAACAGGCCGGAGAAAGAACAAGCGCCTCCGAGCGGCCGGCCCCCCGACCGACCGCCCGAGGCGTCTTGTGTTACCGGCAACTCGAGCCACAGCCCCCCAGCTGTGACGAGGATTCGGTAGCCCCAGCGTATGGAAAGCACCTGAGTTCGGGCATCCCCAGAGCGGGGTACGTGAGCGGGGTACCGCCGAGGACTGCTGAGCACCGCCGGACGACCTCCGCCCCGTGATGCGCGGCGAGCTAGGACCCGGCTCGCGTGTAGGTCAGGTCGAGGTCCTGGTGCCAGGTCGACCCGTCCTGGCAGAGCTCGCCCCTGCCGCCCATGGACCGCCCATCCGGCGCCACGGTGAGGCTGTATCGCTGCGCGAAGTCCGGGGCGTCCCGCCACCACCGCAGCACCCGCCCCTCCAGCGCCGCGTCGTAGACCCGGGTGACGCCGCGCTCGTCGTGGTGCAGCAGGACGTACCGCCCGGAGCTCCCGTCGCCGCCGAGGATCGCGACGCCGGCAGGGATGCCGACGTCCTCTCGGATGCTCGAGCGCAGCCGGAGGAAGCCGCCCGGCTCCAGCCGGTCGAGGGACGCCCGCCCGTGCAGCACCATGTCCGGGATCATGCCGTGCACACCGGTGGTGTCCCAGTCCCCGAGGAACGGCTCGAAGGCCTCGGACGCCACGTCCAGCGGGAAGGCCGTGCCGCCTCGCTCTGCCATGGGCGGAGTGTACGACTGGGGGAGGCGCGTGCTCGGGGTGCAGGAGCCGCTGAGCACGGGAGGTGGAGGCTGCTCCCAACCGACCTGTCCACCGTCTGGTCACGGCGAATGTGCTCCTCAGGTACGAGGACGACTTGATCTGGCAGGCGATGCGAGAAGCCGGGCTGTCGGTCGAGGACGTGCAAGTGCGGGACATGTACGCGATGGTCGACGACGAGCCGCGGCGGACCTCAACCGCATCTCGGCCCCGTTCATCCCGTCGCGGTTGACACTCGTTCCGGACAGCTGACGGTGGCACTGGGAAACGAGTGCGGGCTCGGACGCAGCGCGCGTCACCGTCCACCTCCTGGAGTCCCTACGTCGGTTCGTGAAGCGCGCAGTCGGGCTGCGCGATGCGGCGACGTCCTCGACACCGCGTGGGACCCCTCGGACGATGAAACGATGAGCGACTCCACCTCCTTCAGGCTCCGGCGACGGCGCCCGGCCCTGCTCCTGGCCGCGCTGACCGCCTCCATCGCGGTAGCGGTGCCGACCACCGCGGCGTCCGCGCACCCGTCCCACTCCGCACCGCACACGGTCAGCTATCGCGCCAGCACGGCGAACATCGCCAACCCGGAGCGTGGGTTCGACCACGAGACCGACACGCACTTCAAGGACGGCGGCAAGGGCTGGGCGGCGCTGACAGACGCGCAACTGCGCGCCTGGCGGAAGCTCGGCGACACCCAGATCAACCGCGTCTACTACCTCGACGACTTCGCCAAGGGCGCGGACCTGAGCCAGGCGCTGCTGCACCGCCTGCAGCACGACTTCGACGTCGTGAAGCGCAATGGCTTCACCGAGGTGCTGCGGTTCGCCTACGTGGAGGGCGGCGCCGGCCCCTACGTCGCGCCGTTCGGTGACGCCGACCTGCCGACAGTGCTCAAGGACATCCACCAGCTCACCCCACTGCTGCGCCGCAACACAGGTCTGATCGCGACCCTGCAGTCCGGGTTCATCGGCTTGTGGGGCGAGGGCTACTACACGGATTTCTTCGCGGACCCGAACACGCAGGTGGTGTCCGATGCTGACTGGGCGAAGCGAAAGGCCGTCGTCGACGCCGAGCTGAAGGCGATCCCGAACCGCACGGTCCAAGTCCGGACCCCGCTCATGAAGCAGAAGATCGCTGACACGACGACCGGCA
Organism: uncultured Actinomycetota bacterium; assembly: GCA_963771645.1. GTDB lineage: Bacteria > Actinomycetota > Actinomycetes > Actinomycetales > Microbacteriaceae > Amnibacterium. Next base: position 93,376 of record CAVYUH010000017.1, read on the forward strand.
CGGCTGGGGCGCTGACTGCCGCTGAGGCCTACCGGAACACGGACGAGGCACGGATCGGCCACCACAACGACTGCTTCCTCGCCGCCGAGGACGACTGGGGCACCTACCTCTCAGATCCGATCACGCTCGACCAGGACTACCTCGCCGCAGACAGCCGCTATGTGCCGGTAGGCGGCGAGACCTGCAACGTGGACCCGCCGCGGTCCGAGTTCCCGAACGCATCGGCGCAGATGCAGCGCTTCCACTACAGCTACCTGAACCGCGAGTACGACACCGACGTGCTGGACTCGTGGGGCACCGCGGGCATCGCTACGACGGAGCGAGATCTCGGCTACCGCTTCCAGCTGCTGTCGAGCACCGTGCAGGCCGGCCACGCCCCGACGGTGTCGATCAGCGTGAAGAACACCGGCTGGGCGGCCCCGTACAACGCACGGCCCGCGAAGCTCGTGCTGGTCGATGGGAAGCACCGCTACACGGTGTCGATCGACACCGACGTGCGCCGCTGGGCGGCCGGCACCACCACCACGGTGCGTGCGGCGATCCGGCGCCTTCCGGCCGGGAACTACCACGTGTTGCTGTCGCTGCCGTCGGCGCAGAAGCTCACCGCAAATGACCCGCACTACGCCATCCGCACCGCGAACGTCGGCACGTGGGACGCCGAGTCGGGGCTGAATGATCTGCACCAGACGGTGCGCGTCGACTGAGATCCCATCCGCGGCGGCTCGGGAGGGGACTCCCGGGCCGCCGTGCTGTGGCCGTGACTCGCCGGCAGGACCTTCGGGCTGCGCACAGCCCACTTCACGGCTGGACTCCCGTCCATGAACGGTCGGGCGTCTGGGTCCTCATCGGGCGACCGCGATGGCTGCGCAGCACGTGCTCGGTGTCGCCTCGGCGGGCCATGGCCCTCGATGCTGCCCGATCCGCTGCACTCGGCGCTCCTCCCGATCTCGGTCGCGCTGCACCTACATCCGCCCGGTCAGGGCCTGTCGGGCATGGGCCGTGTCGGCGCCGGTGCCACGGCGCTGCGCGCCCGCATGAACATCATTCGGTAGCGTACGATTGTCGATAGGTAGCGAACAGAACCAGACGAGGAGCAACACCATGCCCGATCGCATCGCCCTCATCACCGGAGCCAACCAGGGGGTCGGTAAGCAGGTCGCCAAGGAGCTCGCGGAGCACGGCGTCACCGTCCTCGTCGGATCTCGTGACCGCCGGCGCGGTGAAGCGGCCGCCGCGGAGATCGGGGCCGGCGCACGCGCCGTCCAGATCGACGTCACCGACCACGCGTCCATCGCCGCTGCGGCAGCGGTGATCGACGCCGACTTCGGGCGCCTCGATCTCCTCGTCAACAACGCGGGCATCTCGCACACCGGTGGCGAAGATCTCGCTCCCGAGCAGCGGGCCGCGAGGTCCAAGGCGAGCACGGCATCGATGGACGAGATCCGCGCGGTGTGGGACGTCAACGTCTTCGGCGTGCTCGCGGTCTACCAGGCGATGCTGCCGCTGCTTCGCAACGGCATCGATGCGCGCATCGTCAACGTCTCGAGCGGAGTCGGCTCCTTGACCACGAATGCGGACCCGGCCTACCCGTACCACGCGATGTTCGGCCCGGTGTATGCCGCGTCGAAGGCGGCCGAGAACGCGATGACGCTGGCGATGATGGTCGAGCTCGAGTCGACCGACATCAAGGTCAACCTCGTGTCGCCGGCCTACACGAGCACCGCGCTGAACAACTTCCACGGGACCGAGTCGATCGAGGACGGGTCCCGCGAGGTCGTGCGCGTCGCGCTGCTCGGCCCGGACGGCCCGACGGGCACGTTCACCCGGTGGGAGAACGTCTCGATCCCGTGGTAACCATGACGGGTGCCTGACGGCTCCGAAGAGCGCAACGACTCCGTCGGGGCCTGGGCGAAGAAGTACTACCTCACCTCCCGGGCCCTGACCGAGGCGACCCTGCGCCCGTGGGGCCTCGGGCGGACGCAGTGGCTCGTGCTCTGGCAGCTCGTCAACGAGGGCCCGACGCCGCAGCGCGAGATGGGACGGCTCCTCGAGGTCGAGCGCGCCACCCTCAGCGGGATCGTCGAGCACCCTCGTCCGCAAGGGGCTCGTCACGCAGGAGCCGGATCCGACCGACCAGCGCCAGCGGATCCTTCGCATCACCGAGGCGGGTACTGCGCTCTGGAGCGAGCTGCCCGACCCCCTCGCCGTCTCCGCCCAGGTCGCGTTCGGCGGCATGGATGCGGCGGAGCTGGCGACGGCCCGGAGGGTGCTGCAAGAAGCCGCGCGACGCCTGAACGAGCACATCGCGAGCCGTCCCTAGGGGAGATCCGTCGCGGGAGTCAGTGGAGGTCGGCCAGTGGCTCGCCCGCAAGCCAGACCCGCCGTACGTCGCGCACTGCTCTGATGCCCTCGGTGGGGTCGCCGCCGACGAGGACGAGATCCGCGCGCTGCGCTGCGGCCGCCCTTCCGTGTTCCACCAGGCCGAAGATCTCCGCGTTGACCGACGTCGCGGCGGCGAGGGCTTCGGCCGGCGACATCCCGACCTCGACGAGGAGTTCGAGCTCGTCCTGAAGCGACGTCCCGAACGCCACCGCGTTGGGCGCGCCGGCACCTGGATGTGCATCCGTTCCGGCCCCGATGACCGCTCCCGCCGCACGAAGCGTCGCCACCGACGCGAAGGCGTTCTCGAAGCTGACGGCTCCCGGGCGCATCTGCGCGAGCATCGCCGCCGTCGCTCGCATCATGACGAGGGTCGGAACGCAGGAGATGCCGGCCGCGACGATCCGCGCCGCGAGCTCCTCGTCGATCGGGCGGTCCAAGGGCACGTGCGTGAGGATGTCGACCTCGCCGTCCACTGCGTTCAGCACGGCTTGGTACTGCGCCGCGTGGGCGACCGACTTCACGCCCTGCTCGCGAGCGGCACTCGTCAGCGCCTTGATCGTCGGGACGTCGAGAAGTCGCACCGGAGGAGACGCGAGGGTCTTCCACCACGATCTTCAGGTAGGCGGCCCCGTCCGCGACGCGCGCCTCGACGGCCGCTGCAGCGTCCGAGGGCCCGGCGACGGCAGCGCTCGCGGGGAAACCCATGCGGCTCATCGGGAACGCGCCCGGCGCGAAGGCCTGAACGAGCGCGCTCCGAATGGTGGGGAGCCCAGGGAGCTCCTGCAGCGATCTGAGCGCAGCAACATCCGGTGCCCCCATGTCGAGCGCGGTCGTGACCCCGACGGCGACGAGCGCCTCCAGCTGGTCACGGTCGTTCAGGTGCACGTGCGCGTCGATGAGCCCGGGCAAGAGGGTGCACCCGAGGCCGTCGAAGCGGTCCGCGTGAGGGGAAGGAGCATCGGCGATCCAGCCGTCGACGACATGGACGTCGTCGGCCCGGTGAATGCCTCGCCGTCGAAGACCCGGGCGTCGGTGATGGTGAACGTGCGGCTCACGGGCTGCTCCATCCTGTTCCGCGCCGGCAGGGCGGCCTGGTAGTGCCGCTCGAACAGGCGCACTCGTTGAAACCGTAGACAGAACTGTGCAAACTGTCCACAGAAATCGCGCGTGGCCACACACCGGCCAGCAGCGCCTCGATCGAAGGAGATCGCATGGCCAGCGGCCGTCGCCCCGCCCCCATCCGCCCGACGTTCCACGACACGACGCTCACGACCCTGAAGCTGGACGAGATGGTGGAGTTCTACGAGAAGGTCGCGGGCCTCGAGCCGGTGTACTACTCGGAGGGCGGCGCCTGGCTGACCAACGACGAGGCGAATCACCGCATCGCCTTGCTCGCGCTCCCGGGCCTGAAGGCGTCGGAAGACAAGGGCACACGGTCGGCCTGCACCACACCGCCTTCGAGTACGCGGGCTTCGACCAGTGGATCGACAACTACGTGCGGCTCCGCGACGAGGGCATCGCGCCGTTCCTGAACCTCGATCACGGCATGACGATGTCGATGTACTACCAGGACCCGGAGGGCAACGGCGTCGAGATCCAGGTCGACGGCTTCGGCAGCTGGAGCCGCGGCAAGGAGTGGATGTGGGCGTCGCAGGAGTTCGGAGAGAACCCCATCGGCGTGTACTTCGACCCGGAGCAGATCGTGGCCGCGCGCGACGCCGGACTCTCCTTCGAGGAGATCCACAAGAACGCGCGTGAGGGGGCCTACGAGCCTGCCGTCAAGCCCGAGGTGTACCTCCCAGAGCTCTGGTGAAGCCCACCGCCTGCCGCCGGTCCGGCGGGTCCGTCCTCCATCCTCAGCGTCATCCGACCAGCGAGCCTGAGCACGCGGGTGACGTCCCGATTCCTGGCAAGGAGCACCTATGCGGATCGCCAACCGTTCCGACCGGCTCGTCCTGATCTCCGACTCCCGCACCCTCGACGTGGCGCGAGCCAGCGGAGGTCGGTTCGACGCCGATCCTCAGGGGGTCTGGTCGGTCTGGCCGGACTTCCGCAGGTGGTCGGCGGGCGTGGACGTCGACGAGCACCCGGATGCGGAGCCGTTGGATCCGGCCCGGCTCGGGGCTCCCGTTCCCCGCCCGCGCCAGATCTTCGCCATCGGTCTGAACTACGCGGATCACGCGGCAGAGGCCGGCATGGAGCTCCCGGAGAACCCCCTCGTCTTCACGAAGTTCCCTTCCAGCCTGGCCGGGCCGCTCTCGACGGTCCGGCTCTCCGGGGACCGGGTCGACTGGGAGGCCGAGCTCGTGCTCGTCATCGGCGCGGGCGGCCGCGACATCGCTCGTGGCGAAGCCTGGGAGGCGGTCGCCGGCCTCACCGTCGGTCAGGACCTCAGCGATCGCACCGTGCAGAGCTGGGGTGCCCCGGCGCAGTTCAACCTCGGGAAGTCCTTCGCCGAGTACGCACCCACCGGTGCCGCCGTCGTGACGCTCGACGAGGTACGCCGAACGGCCGACCCGGACGCGCTCGCCATCCGGTGCGAGATCGACCTCGAGGTGGACGGCCGTGCCGGGCGGCGCGTGCTGCAGGACGGCACCACTGCCGACCTGATCTTCCCGGTACCGGAACTCATCGCGCGGCTGTCGAAGATCGTCGAGCTCTATCCCGGCGACCTCGTCTTCACCGGCACGCCCTCCGGCGTCGGGCTCTGGGCGGCGGCCACAGGAGTTCCTGAAGCCGGGTGATCGGCTGACGACGACGATCGAGGGCGTCGGCACGATTCAGCAGACCTTCACCGCATGAGCGCCCTCGAGCCCGGCGGGGCAGGGGAGACCACGGCCGCTGACAGCGTCGGATCCGCCTACGCGGCACTTCGCGCCGACATCCTCGACGGTGTCCTGGAACCGGGCGCCGTGCTTTCCCAGGTGCAGCTCGCGCGGGAGCTCGGCATCAGCCGCACACCGCTGCGAGAGGCGCTGCGGCGGCTCATGGCGGAGCAGCTCGTCACCGGCGACTTCAACCGCCGGATGCGCGTCTCCGAGCTCAACCTCGAGGACCTCGACCAGATCTACGCCATGCGCCTCGCCCTCGAGCCGCTGGGGGTCGCCGCGACCGTGCCTCGTCTTGATCAGGCCGAGCGGAGCGAGCTCGCCGCGCACGTCGCGCAGATGTCCGAGTCGATCGAGGTCCTCGACCTCGAGCAGTTCCGCCGCGAGCACCGCGCCTTCCATCTGGGCCTCACCGCAGGCAGCGGATCCCGCATGAGGTCGACGCTCGCGGATCTCTGGGATCACTCGGAGCGCTACCGCCTCGCCTACCTGCACCACGACTACGGGGTGCCGGGCGGTGCATCCGCCGAGCGCCTCCGCATCTCGCAGGACGAGCACCACGCGATCCTCGACGCCGCCAACGCCGGCGACGTGGCCACCTGCACCTCGGTGCTCGACGCTCATCTCCGCCGCACGGTGAGCGCCGTCTTCCGCGAATCGGCACTCGTACCGCGACCCCGGCTCGTGCCGCTCATCTCGGGCGACGAGCACCCATGACGACGGCGGATGCCGCCGACATCCCGGACCGGGTCGGGATCCTCGTCGTCGGCGGCGGCCCGAGCGGGCTCGCACTGGCCCTCGAGCTCGGGACCCACGGCGTGCCCGCATTCATCATCGAACCCGCGCCGGACGGTGGAACACGGACGGCCTCGCGCGAAGACGACCTCGGCCCGCACCATGGAGCTGTTCCGGCGATGGGGTGTCGCCGACCGCGTCCGCGACGCCGCTGCGCTGCCGGTGACCTGGTCCGACCGGGTCACGTTCTGCACCTCGGTCACGGGCCGGGAGGTCACCGCCTTCACGGGGGTGTTCGGGCTCGACCTCGCCGGTTCCGACCTCGTCGCGGAACCCGGCCAGCAGGTGGCGCAACCGGTGATCGAGGAGGTGCTGCGGGAAGCGATCGTCGCATCCGCTACGGCCTCGCTCCTGCTCGGCGCCCGAGTCGTTGCGCTCGAACCGCATGCCGAGTGCGCCGTCGTGACCGTCGAGACCGACGAAGGCGCCCAGCACACCATCCGCGCCGACCGGATCATCGGCGCCGACGGGCCACGCAGCGTCGTCCGGCGCGCGATGGGCGCCCAGTACGTCGGCTCCGAGGCGGGCCGACCGAACGTCAACATCACCTTCCGCGCCCCGGGCCTGGCGGCGCGCATCCCGCACCCGCCCTCGGTGCACTACTGGGTGCTGAACCCCGACTCGCCAGGCGTGGTCGGCCCGCTCGATCTCGACGGCACCTGGTGGGCGATCTCGACCGGAACCGCGTCGATCGCCGACGATGCGGAGGCCGCCGGGATCGTGGCACGGCTGATCGGAGACGCGACCGTCCCGGTCGAGATCCTCGCGACCGACCCCTGGCAGGCGCGGATGCTCCTCGCCGACCGGTACCGGAACGGGCCTCTGTTCCTCATCGGCGACGCCGCGCATCAGAACCCTCCGTGGGGCGGCCACGGCTTCAACACCGGGGTGGGCGACGCGGCGAACCTCGGCTGGAAGCTCGCCGCGGTGGTTCAAGGATGGGCTCCGGACCAGCTGCTCGACAGCTACGAGGCCGAGCGCCGGCCGGTGGCGCAGCGGACCATCGAGATCGCCGCAGCGAACACCGCGACGCTCTCCGTCGATCTGACCGATCCCGCACTGATGGCGGATTCGCCCGACTTCGAGCCGGCGCGCCGGCGCGCTGCCGCGACCATCCAGCGGACGAAGGACGCCGAGTTCCACAGCATCGGGCTGGTGCTCGGTACCGGCTACGGGAATGCGTCGTCAGCCGAGGGGGCCGACCTCGACCGATTCGAGCCGCGAGCGGAGCCCGGCTTCAGGTTGCCGCATCGATGGCTCGAGGACGGCCGATCCCTCTATGACGTGCTTGGGCCGGCCTTCACCGTCATCGGCTCCGCCGGTCGAGCAGCGCCGCTTGTCGCGGCTGCACGACGGCGCGGTCTCCCGCTTGCGGTCGTCGATCTCCCGGAGGAGCACCTGACCGACTTCCTCCGCGCCGACGTCGCGCTCGTGCGCCCGGATCAGCACCTGGCCTGGACCGGAACCGCGGCGGCCGCGCTCCTCGCCGACGAGATCCTCGACGCAGCCGTCCGGGGGTTCGCTTCCGCTGCTCGGTGATGGCGCTCGCTGTCGCGCCGCTGCTCACGCGGAGTCGGTACAGGCGCAGGGCTGGAGATGGGCTCTCCTGAATCAGTGCTTCGACGTCGGCACGAGGCGATGGTTCTTCGCGTGATCGATGGCGAGGAGGGCGCCCGGGTCATTCCGTCACGAAGGCGGTGAGCGTCCTCAGCAGCAGTTCGGGCGTCTCCATCTGCGGCACGTGCCCGGTGCCGGGGAGCAGCTCGAACCGCGCGCCGGGGATGGCCGCGGCGAAGGCGCGTCCGTAGTCGGGGTCGGCGATGCGGTCGGCCTCGCCCCAGACCACGAGGGCGGGGACATCGACGTCAGCGAGCCGCTGGTGCAGGGTCGGGTCGGTCATCGGCGTCCCGTAGACGGCGAGCGTCGCTCGATTGCCTTCCGCGATCGCGCGAACCGCGGGCGGCATCGTGGCGAGGTCCAGCCTGGGGGCCTTGGTCGGGTCGTACCAGGCGAACTCGGCGAGTTGGGCGGGTTGGAGATCGGAGGCCACCGGGTGCCCGTCCACCTCGATGCCGACTGCATCGACGAGCGCGATCCGGCCGAGACGTGCGGGGTGCCGGAGCGCGAGCTCCGCGGTGATCCATCCGCCGATCGAGTTGCCGATCACGAGGACGTCCTGCAGCTCGAGGGCGTCGAGCAGGCCGACGTAGACCTCTGCGAGGCCACCCACGGTCGAGAGTGCGGCCGGCCGGGGCGTTCCGCCGAAACCGGGGTGTGTCGGCACGATGACCCGCGCGCCCGTCGCGTCGGCGAGGAGGTCGGCGAATCCGGTGACGGACACGGGTCCGGCTCCGCCGTGGAGGATGACCACCCCGCGGCCGCTGCCGCGCTCGTCCGCGGAGAGCGGCACCCGGCCGAGGGTCGTCGGGATGCTGAGGGACATGGGAGTGCTCATGACGGGACGCTATCTCAACATATTTATCTAAGCAACCTGTTTCGGTCCGCTAGGGTCGGGCGATGGTCGTATCGCTCTCGGAACTGGGTCTCGCGATCAAGCGCCTCCAGGTCAAGCACCACCGCGCTGCGACCGAAGCCCTCCGCCCTCTCGACGTGACACTCGTGCAGTGGGATGCGCTGCGTCACCTCCACGCGCACCCCGGTTCGTCGCTGCACGACCTCGCCGAGCTGACCTTCCAGACCGACCAGGCGTTCGGCACGCTCGCCGGCCGGCTCCAAGCACGAGGACTGATCCGCCGGGTGAACGGCGTCGGACGTGCGATTCGGCCCGAGCTGACACCCGAAGGCGAGCGCGTGTTCACCCACGGGCGCGACGTGATGGAACGTGTCCTCCAGGAGTCCTTCCGCCCACTCGACGATGACGAGCGCGTCGTGTTCGGCGACATGCTCGAGCGGCTCCTCGGGGCGTGATGCCCCGCTGCGGCTTTACCCGAAATCGGCCCGAACCGGCCCCATTCCTTGATTCAGAAGCGTCTCCGATGTCCTGACACGCGGCGTCGGATCTCCGGGCGAGGCAGTGTTCATGGAGCTCTGTCCGATCACCGGGTCTTCTCGTCGATCGTCTTGATTCGTCAGCAGCGGCTGAGGGCTGAGTCCCGACCCGAGGATCGCCTCGATGAACCGGACCGGGTCGGGTCGTCGGTGAGTTCGAGCGCCCTGCTCGACGTCGCGCCGGGGCCTTCTTAGGCTCGTGTTGACGAGGAGGTCCGCAACCATGGCCGTCACCCACACACTCGTGCTTGATGACGCGGAGATCGTTTACGACGTCCGTGGCTCCCTGCCGACAGCGGATGGGCGACCACCGTTGCTGATGATCGGTCAGCCGATGGACGCGTCCGGCTTCACGGCGCTGGCGGACCGGTTCTCCGACAGGACCGTCGTCACCTACGATCCTCGTGGACTTGGGCGCAGCGTTCGCCGGGACGGCCGAGTCGACAACGACCCAGACGTCCAGGCCAGCGATGTCCACCGCCTCATCGAGGCGCTCGGTGTGAGACCGGTTGACCTGTTCGCGAGCAGCGGCGGAGCGGTGACCGCACTCGCCTTAGTGGCGGCACATCCGAACGACGTGGTGGCGTTGGTCGCCCACGAGCCTCCGCTCACCTCGGTGCTGCCTGATGCGGCAGAGGCCGAGCGTGCGTTCGCGGACGTCGTTGCCGCCTACCAGGCGAAGGGCTGGGGCGCGGGCATGGTGCGATTCCTCGCCATGACCTCCTGGCCTGGACGATTCACCGCCGACTTCTTCGGGCGCCCTGCGGCCGCCCCAAGCGCGTTCGGGCTCCCTGACGTCGACGACGGGACGCGGGATGACCCGCTTCTGTCCGGCAGTTCAGCCGCGGTGACGGCTTTCCGGCCCGACGTCGCCGCGCTGCGCGCGGCACCCACACGGGTGGTCATCGCGGTGGGGGAGGAGTCCGCGGGCACCTTCACGGCGCGGACCAGCGAAGCGATGGCTGCCCTGCTCGAGCAAGATCCCGTCGTGTTCCCCAGCCACCACGGCGGTTTCGTCGGCGGAGAAGGGCCTATGCCGGCAAGCCGGCGGAGTTCGCCGAGCGACTCCGGACGGTTCTCGACCGTTCCGCATGACACGGCGCTGCATCCAACTGGCTCGGCGCTCGGGGAGCCCTCGCGCCTGGAACGAAGGGCGGCTGCGAACTCGCGCCCGAATCGTCTCCCTCCTATAAGGCTTGACGTGCGGCCGGAGTGGTCGCGGGAGTCGAAGGGATCGAAGGCGGGTGGTCGGCCGCCCGCGGAGCTGCGTCGTTCTCCTGCCTTTCAGTTGCGCACAGAACGGCAGCCTCGCCGGATGCCCGCTCCTGGTCCTGCTCGAACAGCTCGCCGATCATTCGCGCTGCCCGTTCCGAGCCGAAGATCGACCGGCTCACAGGCGCGGCCTTACCGTGCAGCAGTGGGATTACGTCCGCCGCCCGATGGGCCGCCCGGCTGGTACCCGTCGCTGCTCGGGCCGGAGGTCTACCGGCTCTGGGATGGCGAGAACTGGCACACCGCGGTGTGGGATCGTGGCGATAGCGGCTCCGAGAGACCTGCCGCCGTTGCGGCTGGCTATCCCGTCCATCTGCGGTGACCTGCTCGTCGGCAGCAGCAAGCAGGCGCGAACCGCGGCCCGTGACGACGCGGTCAGGGCCGGCGCGGATCAGCTGGAGCTGCGAGCGCTGGACGGTGATCCGATGTTCGATGACGCGGTGTGGGTTCGAGGGCATCTCGTCCATCGGTGGCGCCCCGAGATCGACCAGCTGAACCGTGAAGGCCGGCTCGGTGGAGCGCTCGAACTCGCATGCGAGTGCATGGAAGCCGTTGAACATGAACGACCGCTGCCGTGGGGCTGGGCGTGGGAGGTCGCGGTCATCGCAAGGAAGATGCGCCGGTATGACCTGGAGGTTGCGGTGATCGAGCGCGTGCTCGCCCTTACGGGCGTTGGCGCTCATCCAGCCGAGCAGTGGGACGCGCGGTTGACCGAGGCGAAGGCGCTGGATACGGGGAGCCGTCGGCGCTGACCCCCTTGCTTGGTGAGCTCATCCGGACGAAGGTCTCGAACACGAGCAGCGTGTCGTCGTGGAACCCCTCGTCGACCCTGACGGCCGGCCAGACCGCGAAGGTGAGCATCGTGCGTTCCGCTGTCTTGCGGACAACCCGCGTGGTGGTCACCGCAAACTACCTCGGCAGTGTCTGGGAGAATCGCCGTTGCTCGTCCTCTGGGGCGCGGCCCGATCCGCTGAGGAAGCAAAGGGAGCGCTCTGAAACCAGGGGTGGGCGCTCCACGTTCTCTTCCATGCACCGTGCTGTACCCGCTACAGTCCGCTGAGAACCTGAGCAATAGAGCGCCCTGCGGTCCGCACATCAGCGAGGGAGCATGGTGGCGATGGCGGCCGAGGATGCGGCAACCGCGTGTTCGGTCATGCAGGCCACGGTCAGCTACACGTCGCTGTCGATCACCTTGCAGATGCGGCGGAGAGAGCGAGTGGTGCGTCCTGCGAGCAGTGGAGCGAATGCGTTGCTCCGGCATTTCTCTCGGCTCCGCCCTCGCAAACATCTCTGGCCATGAAGCTTGAGGGGACGAGTGACACAAGGGAGCATGCCATCGCCCTCTATGGCTCCGGCAGCGACAACTACAGCATTTCCAGTATGCCCGACCCCATCGATCAGTCCGCCATGTACGGCAAGCACTCGACAAACGTGTCGCACATCTACCAGGGCACCAAGGACTTAGGTACTCAGGGCGGGATCGTCCTCTGAGGTCTCCCATAGGTCGAACGCGGGTTGGCCTCTCCGCCGCACTGCTGACGGCGGTGGCGCTGCTGCTCGTCGGATGCGCCTCGGCGAGCGAGCACGGCGGACCGGCCCGCGGGCTCACAACGCTGACGCTCAGGTCGGCCGGTAGCAAGGACCTCCCGCGGGAGCTCAGGGAGCCGGCTTCCAGGGCGGGTTCTTCGTCCCCGCCGGGTGGTACGTCAGCGGCTACGGCGCCGCGGGCGACGCCGGCTTGCTCGCGGTCACGGTACGACGATCCCCGGGTATCGGTGCGGGCGGCAATGAGTCCGTAGCGATCGACCGGCGAACGGGGAGGGCGGTCTTCTACCCGCAGGTGAACGCCGATTGGTACTCGGGTAACGCGATCGCCGCACGAGGGTGGCTTGTCCATGAGGAGCGGCAGCAACTCGATGCCTCGAAGTGCGCTGGGGGAGCCGCCGATGACTGCTTCTCCTGGCAGCTCTACGCCGCGCGCATCGGAAACGCCTCTGAACACCTTCTTGCCTCGTCCAGGAAACCCGGCAGTCAAGAAGGGAGCCCGATTCCTCACCTCGCCGGTAATCGCATCGTCTGGTTGCAGAGCTCAGCAGACCGGCCGGGCTTCGACCTTGACTCCTGGACCCCGGGTAGCCGGGCGCCACTTCAACTTATGCACACCACGTCGTTTGCGCAGGTGAGCTCGGACGATGGCACGCTTCTCCTGTCTGCGCCGCAGCACTCCGGCCCGAACCAGGAATGGAGGGTACAGGCGGTAGGGCCGAATCCGAGCGACAACGGCGCCTACAACGGTCGGCTTCCCGCAGCCATCCACGACGGAGTCATCACCTACTTGCCGTACCACGCGGACAGTGACAGTGCTTGGCAAGTCGCTCATCTTCGCCCTACCGCGGACGCAACCGCCGCCACGGCCTCCGCTACTCAAGCGCGCGGTTCAGACGCGATCGACGCAGAATACGTCACCGATCAATACGCATTCGTGGCCTCGGACGAGTCGGTTGCCGTACTCGAGCCCGCTTCGCACCGGCTGGTCACATCGATTCCTGTCGCCAGCTCGCTCTCGCTACCGCGCGCCGCGGGATCGAGCCTGACGCTGGTACACCAATCAGACGGTGGTGAAGCAGTGATCGCGTGGCGCTCGTTCCCTCCGGGCTGATCAATCCGGAAAGGGCTTCTGTGCTCGCACCGTGAAGTGTCCGCCGGGGCGGGTCGGTTCCTTTGCTGGCAGCTTCTGGATTCGAGGTGTGGACGGGGTCGCGACCCGGCTGAATGAAGCCGCGCTCGCGGCAGATGTGTCCAAAGTGTGTCCAGCAGGGGCCACCGCCGAGGGTGGAGCGACCGCTGGGGAAGAGAAAGGCCCGGAGATCCGGGCCTGTAGCGGGGGCGGGACTTGAACCCGCGACACCACGATTTGAAGAATGAGGGTCTTGTGTAGTTTATGTGGAGCTTCTCGATTGCACGGTCCGCTCAGTTCCGGGGTCTTGAGTGGCGACGGTTACGCAGGCGTACCCTCAAAGTGCGGGGTAAGTGCGGGGTGTGAATGTGTTCATATGTGCCGGGGTAATCAGCGAGCCCGTAAGCCGTGTGGAGCGGCCTGTGAGGTGGTCAACCTGGGCGCCCGGGCTCTGTGCAGTTATGGGCGGTTATGAGTACTCTGTGGCGCGACTTCTTGGGCCCAAATTCCGAGCCCTGGATAGGTTCCTCGAAGCGCGAGCTCGGTCCGACGGCAGCAGAAGCGGGCGCAGCCCCCTGCCGGTAGCAGCCCGCTTCGCCGACGCCCGTCGGCCGGCCCGTTGACCTGAAAAGGGTTTCCCGAGCGCTCACAACTCCGTGAGGACTGCGGTGACCAGGGTGCGTGCCATCGAGACGAGCACCTCGACAGCGTCGGGGACAGCCAGGTCGGCCACGTCGCGGGTCCAGACGACGGCGTCGGCGCCGAACAACGGCATCAGGGCCGCGCGCAGTCTCGACCGGGTGGCATCGGGAACGGCCGCGGGGAGCCCCGAGAGCAGGTTGTCGATCCAGCGTTCCCGCTGCATGCGCCCGCGACGGGACAACCCGCGTTGTGCGCTGCCTTCCGCGAGAGACACGGCGAGTACGGCCCGCAGTTCGCGTTCATGATCGAACGCCCACCGTGCGGTCGACCGGACCAGGGCCTCGGCTCGGTCCACCAGGTCTACGGGCTCGGCACCTCCTGAGTCCGGTACGACATGAAGGTCGACCTCCTCGACCGGGCGCGTGGCCCACAGCAGGACTGCGTCGTTGTTGAGGAAGTGCCGATATGCGGTCGCCCGGGAGACCTCGGCTCGGGCCGCCACGGCCTCCACCGTCATGGGACCTCCGTCACGCAACTGCTCACGGGGCGGCCGCGGTCAGCCGCTCACGCATCCGTCGACTCGCTGGAGTTCCCAGGTCGTTCCCGTTGACACCGCTCGGCACGAGCAGGATGATACCAACGTCTCAACATGAGACGGAAATCTCATTCCGAGGAGAGTCGACATGACGCAGGAAGTGCTCACCCCGCGGGTCTCCGTGCTGGGGCCAGGGGACGGAGAGCTGCTCCGTGCCGGTCCGGTCGTGCATCGCGTGCTTGAGGACGGCAGCACTACGGAAGGTCGCCTCGGGCTTGTCGAGTGTCGGATGCCGGCCGGCTGGGGCGGGCCCCCGCAGCACATCCACCGTGCTCACGACGAGTCCTTCTTCGTCCTCACCGGCCACGTCCGCTTCCGCAGCGGTTCAACCGAGCACGTCCTAGGGCCTGGGCTCGACCTTCGTCGCCGGCATGGGGACGCCGCACACCTTCGGCAATGCGGACTCCGACTCGCCGGCGTCGTTGCTGCTCACCGTTACGCCCGAGCGGTACGTCGGGTACTTCCGAGAGCTGCAGGACCTCCGTCCGGGCCCGGACGGGATGCTCGTCCCGGCGGAGATCCTGGCGCTGATGGCCCGGTACAACACCGAGCCGTTCTCGCCGTCCTCAGTACAGCCGTAGCCCCGCGGATAGCCGCCCGGAATCCGCACCATACGGGAGCGCGCCGGACCAGCTCGCTCGGTACTCGCAGTGCCGAGAGGGAAGACGCGCCGCCGTGGTGGGGGTCATTGCATCGCCTGGGTCTCGTCTCGGGCAGTACAAGCCATAGTACAAACCCGTCGTTTCTCCCGTCGTTCGATGCGACGGGTCTGGCGACGGGTTTTGCCTTGTTTTGCCCGTCCTGGCCTGCCTCCTCGGCTGGTGCGCTTGCGAACCACCCTCACTCTGCGTTCCTTGAGAGAGGGTGGTTCGCAAGTGCAGGAGACAGGCCAGGACGGGGACAAAACTCGGAGAAGAAGAAGCAGTGGGAGAAGAGACAAAGAAGTGAAAAGAGAAGGTTTGAGAGCGATGGGGAGTGTGAAGGCAGAAGGCGCAGTGCGTGAGGAGGAGAAGGTCGAAGGGTCGCTGGGGGAGGACGGGATTAGAAGGTGATCTGAGGGGCAGGTAGGGGAGTGGCAGGGAGGGTCATCGGGACTACGGCGAAGGAGTGTCGGTAGTGGTTCGTAGCGTGCGGGCAGTCGCGACAGTGAGGAGTGGATGTGCCTCGCCCGAGAACGCCGATCAACGCCTATGGGCGCCTCACGGTTCAGCAGGTCGAGCCGGGCCGGTGGCGAGCCCGTGCCCGGTACCGCTTCGAGAACGGCACTCTGAAGCAGGTCGAGCGCTTCGGGCCGACGAAGGCAGCAGCCGAATGGGCGCTGAAGTCGGCGCTGACGACCTTGACGGCGTCTGCGGCCGTCGAGGTGCGTCGGGAGACCAGGCTCGCCGACCTCGCCGATCGCTTCCTGCAATCCAAGGCCGATCGGGCGCCTCGGACGATCGATACCTACCGGCAGACGGTCGAGCACCTCATCAAGCCGAACATCGGTCAGCTCGCCGTCTCGGAGGCCACGACCGAGCGGCTCCAGCGGTTCATCACCCGGTTGCAGGTCGAGAACGGGCAGGGGGCCGCGAAGGCGGCTCGGGCCGTGCTGTCCGGGATGCTCGGGCTCGCTGCGCGGTCCGACGCCATCCGCGGGAACCCCGTCCGAGATCTCAGCCCCATCTCGCGACGATCGACCCAGGCGGCGGTGGCGATCCCACTCGACCAGCTCCCCGGTACTGCTCAAACGGGTGCGGGAGGACGCACAGCTCCAGGCGGCCGACATGGTCGACGTCATCGAGTTCCTCGCCGCGACCGGCTGCCGGGTCGGTGAGGTGTGCGGGCTGCAGTGGGATGCGGTCGACCTCGACGCCGGCACCGTCACCATCCGCGCGAACGTCGTGCGGGCCCACGGCCAGGGCGTGGTCGTGCAGGACCACGCGAAGACGCGGGCGGGCACGCGGACCATCGCCGTCCCGCCGCACCTCGTCCGGGTGCTGCGGCGGCGGACGGGAGGAGTTCCTCTGGGCGTCGGGGTTCGTGTTCCCGACGAGTCGCGGCAACATCCGGGATCCGCGGAACACGTCGAAGTCGTGGTGGGAGGTGCGGGAGCGGCTCGGGTTCCCGACCGTCTCGACCCACAGCTTCCGGAAGACCGTCGCGACGGCGCTCGACGAGGCGGGGCTGTCGGCGCGGGCGATCGCGGAGTACCTCGGCCACGAGAACCCGTCCATCACGCAGGACGTCTACATGGCGAAGAACACTGGCGGGAAGCGCGCTGCCGCGGCGCTCGACGGCCTACTGCGAGCCTTGAGCAAGGTGGATAGCCGGTGACGGGGCCGCGCCTGAATGTGCGGGGTTTGTGCGGGGTGGCACTACCCGCGAACCATCCGGATCGCCCTCGATCGGCGGAATTCCGGGCCTTGGTAGCGGGGGCGGGACTTGAACCCGCGACACCACGATTATGAGCCGTGTGCTCTAACCACCTGAGCTACCCCGCCGCGGGACTCCGGCGTCGACTGACGCCAGGAGTCCGAGCCCCGAAAGAGGATTGAACTCTTGACCTTCTCCTTACCATGGAGATGCTCTACCACTGAGCTATCGGGGCGCAGACGAGCCCGCTACCGGGCCCGAAGCAGCATCGAGCGTAGCATCCCGCCTCTGCTGCTCCCGGACGCCGGCCGCCACATGTCGCGGTGATCCGCCTCCCCGGTCGAGCTGCTCCTGGGGGGCCGTCTCGTACCGCTGCGCACTGTCGGTGGGGTGCGCCAGGATGCGCCTGAAGGCGCGACACGCCGGGTGGAACGGGGCGGATCCGCGCCGTTCCGGGGAAGTCGCCCACGACACGCCGAACACTACATGTAGGGCGTGACTCGGGAGGGCACCCCGGTATATAGTGGTTGTACCGCGGCGAGAGCAGCGGATGCACTACTTCATCACCACCGGTTCACGCAACTGGTACAGCACAGGAGGATCGCCATGAACTTCGACACCGAGAGCATCGACGGCTACGCGGTTCCGGTCGACCCGATGGACCTGCTGCAGTGCGACAGCTGCCAGTGAGCCACTGACCGATTCCGGTCCGAAACGCCCTGCGACTCCCGATCGCAGGGCGTTTCGTCGTCTCCGGACGAGACCGCACGAAGACGACCGATGCCCGGCCCCTCGAGGGGAGCCGGGCATCGATGCGTCCGGGCCTTCACGTCGCGCGGTAGCCGTGGCGTCGCGCGGTGCGCATGCATACCGCGCGACGCCCTCCCCGTCGCACGGCCGTCACGCCGCTTCGCGTCGCGCCGGAACCGGCTCCGTGGGCCCAGGTACCGCGCGACGCGGATGGCGCGACGGCCGGAGCCGCACGCCGCTCTACGCCTGCGAGAGCCGCGCCACCTCGTCGTCCGTGAGCGTCAGGGTCGCCGCCTGCACCGAGTCCTCGATGCTCTCGGGGCGGGAGGCGCCCGGGATGGGGATCACGATCGGCGCGAGGGCGAGCTCCCACGCGAGGCACACCTGCTGCGGGCTCACGCCATGCGCATCCGCGACCTCCTGGAACGCGGTGTGGGAGGAGCCGAGGGCGCCGGCCTTGCCGATGCCGCCCAGCGGGCTCCACGGCAGGAACGCGATGCCGAGCTCCGCGCAGAGCTCGAGCTCCGCGAGCGAGGACCGGAACGCCGGCGAGAACTGGTTCTGCACCGACGCGAGCCGGCCTCCGAGGATCTCGTTCGCCGCCTGGATCTGGTCCGGGTCGGCGTTCGAGATGCCCGCCATCGCGATGACGCCCTCGTCGAGCAGGTGCTTCAGCGCGCCGACCGACTCCGCGTAGGGAACACTCGGGTCGGGGCGGTGGAACTGGTACAGCCCGATCGACTCCACGCCGAGCCGGTCGCGGGACGCCTCCGCCGCGGCGATCAGGTAGTCGGGGCGGCCGTTCACGTCCCAGTCGCCGCCCGGGCGGGTGTGGCCGCCCTTGGTCGCGACCAGGACGTCGCTCGCGTCGCCCTCGTAGGAGGCGAGCGCCCGCGCGATGAGCAGCTCGTTGTGGCCGAAGTCGGTCTCGTCGAGGCAGTAGGCGTCGGCGGTGTCGATGAGGGTCACGCCGGCGTCGAGCGCGCGGTGGATCGTCGCGATCGCGCGCGCCTCGTCGGGACGCCCGTCGATGGACAGCGGCATGCCGCCGAGGCCGACGGCGGCGACCTGGCGGGTGCCGAGGATGCGGGTGGGAAGGATGGTCTGCTGAGGCATGGCGCCAGTCTCGTCCGGCGCGTGTGAGCGCCCGCTGACCGTCCCGGATCGCACGGCTCCCCGCCGGTACGATCCCTGCATGCCCTCGCCCGCCGACCTCGCCGGGACCGTCTATCCCGACACCGAGCCGTACCTCGTGGGCCGGGAGAAGGTGCGCGAGTTCGCCCGCGCCGTCGGCTCGACGGATCCGCTGAGCCTCGATCCCGAGGCGGCCCGTGCCGCCGGTTTCGACGACGTCGTCGCGCCGCCGACCTTCGCCGTGGTGGTCCAGGACCGCACCCTCGCCCAGCTGCTCGCGGACGAGCGCGCCGGCATCGAGCTGTCCCACGTCGTGCACGGGGAGCAGCGCTTCATCAGCGCCCGCCCGATCGTCGCGGGCGACCTCCTCACCGCTCGGATGACCGTCACCAGCGTGAAGTCGCTCGGCGGCAACGCGATGATCACAGCGGAGTCCGCGATCCGGGATGCCGCCGGCGAGCACGTCGTCACCGCCGTCTCCACCCTCGTGGTGCGGGGGGACGCATGACCGACGCGGCATGGACCGTCGGGCGACGTCGTCGCCTCGGGTTCCTTCCCCATCGCCCGGGAGACCCTCGTCCGCTACGCGGGCGCCTCCGGCGACTTCAACCCCATCCACTACCGCGACGACGTGGCGCAGCAGGTCGGCCTGCCCGGCGTGCTCGCCCACGGGATGCTCACGATGGGCCTCGCCGTGCAGCCGGTGATCGACCGCTTCGGTGCTGCCGCGATCCGCGAGTACGGGGTGCGCTTCACGAAGCCGGTCCCCGTGCCGCCCGACGGCGGCGTGGTGCTCGACGTGACGGCGAAGATCGGGAAGGTGGACGAGGAGGCGGGAACCCTCCGCGTCGATCTGTCGGCGTCGGTCGACGGCACGGTCGTGCTCGGCCGCGCCCAGGTCGTCGTCGGGATCCGCTGAGCGCCGTGTCGACCACCTCCGGCACCACCCGCCTCGCCGACCTCACGACGCTCCGCGTCGGCGGCCCGGCGCGGGAGCTGATCACCGCGACCGACCGCGAGGTGCTCGTCGCCACCGCGCGCGCCGCCTGGGACGACGGCGAGGAGCTGCTCGTGCTCGGCGGCGGCTCGAACGTCGTCGTCGGCGACGACGGGTTCGACGGCACCGTGCTGCGCGTCGCGACGCGCGGCATCCAGCGCCTCCCGCTCGCACCCACCGCCGGCGGCCCCGCCATGCCGGCCAGCGACGCCGACCGGCTGCGCTCGCTCTCCCGTGCCCTCCGGCCTCCGCAGCAGCGCGAGGCGGTGCGGCTCCGCGTCGAGGCGGGGGAGCCGTGGGACGACCTCTGCGCCTACGCGGTCGAGCAGGGCTGGGCGGGCATCGAGGCGCTCTCCGGGGTGCCCGGTTCCTGCGGCGCCGCCCCGATCCAGAACATCGGCGCATACGGGCAGGAGCTCGCCGCGACGCTGACGGCCGTCGAGTTCCTCGACCGCACGACCGGCGCGATCAGCCGCCTCCCCGCATCCGCCCTGCAGCTCGGCTACCGCACGTCGGTGTTCAAGCACGGGCTCGAGGGCGTGGTGCTCGCCGTCGAGCTGCAGCTCTACGGGCCGGGGGAGGGGCGCCCCGCGCAGAGCGCTCCCGTCGCCTACGCCCAGCTCGCGGATGCGCTCGGGGTGCCGCTCGGCAGCCGCGTGCCGATCGGCGTGCTGCGCGACACCGTGCTGCAGCTGCGCGGCCGCAAGGGCATGGTGCTCGACCCGGCCGACCCCGACTCGGTCAGCGTCGGCTCCTTCTTCACGAACCCGATCGTCAGCGAGTCCTTCGCGCGGACCCTGCCGGCATCGGCGCCGCGCTGGCCGACGACCGACGACGAGCCCGACATCGTCGTCCCCCTCGGCACCGAGCCGTCGCCGCGGCCGCCGAGGACGCAGGAGCCGCGCGTGAAGCTCTCCGCAGCCTGGCTCATCGAGCACGCCGGCGTGCGGCGCGGGTTCCGGCTCCCCGGATCGCGCGCGCACCTCTCGACCAAGCACACCCTCGCGATCGTCAACGGCGGCGGCGCCTCGGCGGAGGAGGTGCTGCAGCTCGCCCGCTACATCCGCAACCTCGTGCAGATCGAGTTCGGCGTGCTGCTGCAGGCGGAACCGAACCTCATCGAGGCGCATCTCTGAGAATCCGCCGGCCGTTCCCCGGATACCCAGGTTCCGGGGCCACGGTGGAGGCTTCCCGAACGAAAGGAGTCTCTATGGCTGCGGACGACAAGGTGCAGAACGAGGCGCAGAAGCTCGGCGGCAAGGCGAAGGAAGCCTTCGGCCACGCGACCGGCGACGACGAGAAGGTCGCCGAAGGTCGCGGAGACCAGGCATCCGGGAGCCTCAAGCAGGCCGGGGAGAACGTCAAAGACGTCTTCCGCTGACGTATGCGGACACGGCGGACGGGCTACGGCCCGTCCGCCGTTCTCGTCCCATCGGCCGGGACGTCGCCGGTGCTTCGGCGAGCGAAAGGGACAGCGGTCGCTCGGCCGCTGCCCGGCGGGACCGACGGAACCTCTCAGGAGCGCCTGCTGCCCTGAAGGGACCGAATCGAAGGAGTCCCCGTGTCACAACGCAACACGTTCGTCCGCAGCCTGCACGACCTCGGCCTCGCCGCCTGGTTCGGCGGCACCTTGATGGGTGCTGTGGGCCTGAACGGCGCCACCGCCAAGGCCGCAGGACCCGACCGAGCGCCTGCGCCTGTCCTCCATCGGCTGGGGACGCTGGGCGCCGGTCGAGCTCGCCGCGATCGCCACGCACGGCATCGGCGGCATCGGCCTGATCCTCGGCAACAAGGGTCGCCTCGCCGTGCAGGGTGAGGCGCGCACCAACACCGCGATCAAGCTCGGCTTCACCGCACTCGCCGGCACCGCCACGCTCTACTCCGCGCTGCTCGGCACGAAGATCGCGAAGCACGCGAACGAGGGCGCCGAGGGAGTCACCGAGCCGGGTGCCACGACGTCCGACGAGCTGGCGAAGGTGCAGAAGCAGCAGAAGCTGCTGCAGTGGACCCTGCCGCTGCTCACCGGCGTGCTCGTCGTGCTCGCGGCCCAGCAGGGCGAGCAGCAGCGGCCCGCGGCCGGCTTCGTGCAGCGCACCGTCTCGAACGTCCTGCACCGCTAGGCCCTACCTCGGCAGCAGTCCGAGCTCCATGGCGTGGGTGACCGCACGCGTGCGGTCGCCCACGCCGAGCTTCTCGAAGACGTGCAGCAGGTGCGTCTTCACCGTCGCCTCCGCCAGGTGCAGCCGCCGCCCGATCTCGGGGTTGCTGAGCCCCTCGGCCACGAGGCCGAGCACCTCGCGCTCCCGCTCGCTGAGCCGCGGCGTCGACCTGCTGCTGACGGATGCCGCGAGCGAGCGACGCCGCGATGGCCGGCGCCATGACCGTGCCGCCCGCGGCCACCGAGCGCACCCCGGCGAGGATCTCCGCCTCCGGCGCGGCCTTCAGCAGGTAGCCGCTGGCACCCGCGGTGATCGCCTCGAGGATCGCGTCGTCGCTCTCGTAGGTCGTGAGCACCACCACCCGGGTGCCCGGCAGCTCGGCCGTGATCCGGCCCGTCGCCGCCGTGCCGTCGAGGCGCGGCATCCGCAGATCCATCAGCACGACGTCGGGCCGCGTCGACAGCGCCTCGGCGACCGCCGCCTCCCCGTCCGCGACCGCGCCGACCACCTCGATGTCGCCCGCGTCCGACAGCAGCGCGACGATCCCGGCGCGGACGATCGGATGGTCGTCGGCCACGAGCACGCGGATCACGGCAGAACCGCCTCGGAGGGGATCGGGACCGGGATCCGGACGGTGAGGCGTGCGCCGCCCGCCGTGCTGTCCGCGAGGCGGAGCGAGCCCCCGACGAGCGCGAGCCGGTCCCGCATCCCGGCCACGCCGAACCCGCTCTCGGATGCGTTCTGCAGCCCGACCCCGTCGTCGGTGACGGCGAGCTCGACCTGCCCGTCGCGCTCCGTGACGCGGAGCGCCACCCGCTGCGCGCGGGCGTGCTTGCGCACGTTCGCGAGGGCCTCCTGCGCGCAGCGCAGCAGCACGACCTCGAGCGCCCGGGGCACGTCGGCCTGCACGGAGGTCTCGACGACGACCCCGGTCTCGCGGGTGAAGCGCTCGGCGAGCGTCGCGACCGCGGCGGCGAGACCGCCCTCGAGCGGCACGGGCGCTCCGGCCGCGACGAGCGCGCGGGTCTCGGCGAGCGCCTCCCGCGCGGTCTCCTCGAGCACGACGAGGCTCTGCTCGTCGGGATGGCGCTTCCGGGCGCGCTCGGCGAGCAGGACGATGCCGGTGAGGCTCTGCGCGATGGTGTCGTGCAGCTCGCGCGCGAGCCGTTCGCGCTCGGCGGCGATGCCGGTCTCCCGGCTGAGAGCCGCCACCTGGTGCTGCGCCGCCTGCAGCTCCTCGGCGAGCGCCCTCCGCTGCTCGCTGAGGTCCGCGATGCGGGTGAACCAGAGGCCCATCACGATGCTGAAGCCGAGTGACAGGCCCTCGACGACGAGCGCCTCGAGGGGGCTGCCGGTGGAGATCGCGTACCCGGTGCCGATGGCGACGGCGAGGGCCGTGTTCGCGACGAGGGCGCCGCGGAGCGTGGGGGTGATCGACCAGAGCAAGGGGTAGGCGACGGTCTGCCAGGTGGCGAAGGCCGGGTCGGCGAGGGCGCCGGCGAAGCCGACCGCCACGATCACGACGGCGAACGCCTGCCACCCGGGAGCGCCGTCGAAGGTGCGGCGGCCGAACGCGAACCACGCGGCCACGAACACCGCGAGCGCCGTCCAGGCGACGAGCGGCGCGGCCGCCGGGTGGTTGAGCGTGACGACGACCCCGGTGACCGCGCTCACGACGAGCACCGCGAGGTGCCACCAGCGGGTCTCCTGCGGTGCGTCGTCCGGAAGCGCGGTCATCTCAGCGGTCCTTCCGCACCCAGCGGAAGGTGAGGAGGGCGATGACCAGCCCCAGGACGGCCCATCCGGCGATCATCAGCGCCGTGGTGCCGAGGTCCCATCCGCCGGTCTGCTCCGCGGCGGCGAAGGTGTCGGGCAGGAACACGGACCGCATGCCCTGGGCCACCCACTTCAGGGGGAAGACGCCGGCGACCGTCTTCAGCCAGTCCGGCAGGTCCCCGAAGCTGAAGTAGACGCCCGAGATGAACTGCAGCACGAGCAGGATCGGCACGATGACGGCGCTCGCGGAGCGGCCGGAGCGCGGCAGGCCGGAGATCCCGACGCCGAGCACCACGGACATCAGCACCGACAGCACGAAGATCCACGCGAACCGCGCCCAGAGCTCCGCGGTGCCGGGCAGGGCGACGCCGAACACGAAGTGGGCGACGCCGAGCAGCAGCACGAGCTGCGCGAGCGCGGTGACGAGCACCACCCCGACCTTGCCGAGGAAGTAGCTGACCATCGGCAGCGGAGAGCCGCCGAGCCGCTTCAGCGTGCCGTCGCTGCGCTCGCCCGCGATGTCGATGCCGAGGTTCTGCACGCCCGACAGCACGATGCCGGAGGCGACGAGCCCGGGCAGGTAGTAGGCCGCGAGGGTGATGCCGCCGTGGCCGTGCCCGTCGCCGCCGACCTTGCCGGATGCGCTGAACACCGCGGCGAAGAGCACGAAGATCATCGTCGGGAAGAGGAACGTGAAGAACACGGCGTCGCTCGCGCGGAAGTAGGAGCGGATCTCGTACCGGGCCCGCTCGGCGCCGAGGCGCAGCACGCGTCCGGCCCGCGGCCTCACGGTGACGGGGGCCGCCGTCTCGATGGTGGTGGTCATGCTGCCTGCTCCTCCAGCTGGTGGTGGTGGCCGATCAGGCCGAGGTAGACGTCCTCGAGGCTCGGCCGCACCACCTCGAGCGCGGTCGGCTCGCCGCCCGCGGCGACCAGGTCGGCGACGAGCCGTCCCGGTTCGTCGGTGCGCTGCTCGTGCAGCCCGTCGGCGTCGCGCCAGCGCACGACGGGGACGCGGGCGTCCGCGCGATCCGATCGTGTCGACCGGTCCGATGTCGACCAGGCGTCCGTCGACGATGACCGCGGCGCGATCGGAGAGGGCCGCCGCCTCGTCGAGGTAGTGGGTCGTGAGCAGGATCGTGGTCCCCTCGGCCTTCAGCGACCGGATGAGGTCCCAGAACCGGCGCCGCGCCTCCGGGTCGAAGCCGGTCGTCGGCTCGTCGAGGAACAGCAGCTCGGGGCGCCCGATGATGCCGAGCGCCACGTCCAGGCGCCGCCGCTGGCCGCCGGAGAGCGCGCGGACCCGCTTCCGCGCCGCGTCGGTGAGGCCGACCGCGTCGAGGGTCTCGTCGACGTCGCGGGGGTGCGGGTAGAAGGAGGCGAAGTGCGCCAGCTGCTCGCGGACCGGCACCGTGCCGGCCTCGGCGCTCGACTGGAGCACGATCCCGAGCCGCGCCTTCCAGTCGACGCCGCCCGCGCCGGGGTCCACCCCGAGCACGCGGGCCTCGCCGCCGGAACGCTCGCCGGTAGCCCTCGAGGATCTCGATGGTCGTCGACTTGCCCGCGCCGTTCGGGCCGAGGAGCGCGAACGTCTCGCCCTGCTCGATCCGGAACGAGACGCCGGCGAGGGCGGTGTGGTCGCCGTACCGCTTCGTGAGGTCCTGCACGGCCACCGCGGGCTCGCCGGATCCGATCGTCGTCATGCGCCCATCGTGGCGCTGCTGCGGCTCCGGCACAGCCTTCGCGCGGTTGAACTCCGGATCAACCGATCGGTCGATGCGGCCCGATGAGGGGTCGTGCGTCGCGACCAGGTCGTCCCTAGCCTCGCCCGGTGGACGATTCCGTGCTCGACGCCCTCCGCACCGCGCTTGCGGCGGACCCCCGCCAGGTCCCGCTCCGGCTGCATCTCGCGGAGCTGCTCGCCGCATCCGGCGAGGCGGCGCACGCCGCCGAGGCGATCGCCGTCGTCGCGGGGCTGCTCGTGGACGATCCCACCCACGCTCAGGCGCGGACGCTGATGGCGACGCTGCTCGCCGGGCACGGCCCCCAGGGGAGCACGGCGCGGTCGAGCCGTCACGGGAGCAGAGCACCGACCCGATCCTTCCCGCCGAGACGCCTCCCGCAGCGACGCCACCGGCCCCCACCGAGTTCGACTGGTCGGCGGCCGAGGCGGAGCTCATCCCGCCGCGGCCACGTGACGAGCGCTTCGACGTGGAGCGGCCCGACCTGCGGCTCGCGGACGTCGGGGGCATGAAGGAGGTGAAGGAGCGCATCGAGGCCGCGTTCCTCGCGCCGCTGCGCAACCCCGAGCTGCGCGCGCTGTACGGCAAGAGCCTCCGTGGCGGGCTGCTGCTCTACGGGCCGCCCGGGCTGCGGCAAGACCTTCCTGGCTCGGGCGCTCGCCGGCGAGCTCGAGGCGGGGTTCCTGTCGATCGGCATCGCCGACGTGCTGGACAGCTGGATCGGTGCGAGCGAGCGGAACATCGCGCGCCGTTCCGACGCGGCGCGCGCCGCTGCGCCGTGCGTCCTGTTCATCGACGAGCTGGATGCACTCGGGCAGCGGCGCTCGCAGACGCGCGGCTCCGGGCTGCGCGGCGCGGTGAACGAGCTGCTGCACGGAGATGGACGGCATCGGCGGCGGAGAACGACGGCGTCTTCGTGCTCGCGGCGACGAACCAGCCGTGGGACGTCGATCCGGCGCTCCGCCGTCCCGGCCGCCTCGATCGAACCCTGCTCGTGCTGCCGCCGGACGCTGGAGGCGCGCGAGGCGATCCTCGCGCTCCGCATCGCCGCGCGACCGGCCGAGGCGGTCGACGTGCGCCGGCTGGCGGCGGTCACGGACGGCTTCTCCGGCGCGGATCTCGCGCACGTGGTGCGAGAGCGCCGCGGAGATCGCCCTGCTCGACAGCGTGCGGAGCGGGCAGGCGAGGCCGATCCGTGCGGCCGATCTCGAGTCGGCGGTCCGCGCCGTGCAGGCCCTCCACGAGCATCTGGCTCGAGTCGGCCCGCACCATCGTCGAGTTCGGCGAGGACGACGGCACCCACACGCAGCTGAAGCGCTACCTCGGGCAGCGGAAGCGGGGCCGGCGGTGAGCGACGCGCTCGCCCATGCGGAGCGCTACCTGGAGCTCGGGCGGCTGCGACGAGGCTGCACGGAACATCGCCGCGCATCTCGCGAACCGGCCCGACGACGTGCGGGCCCTCTGCCTGGCCGCCCTGATCCGGGGTCCACCGGCAGGACGCGGACGCCGGCAGAGCGGTACGCGCGCGCCGGGCCGTCGCGCTCGAACCGGATGGCGAGTGGGGGATGCGGCTGCTCTCCATCGCGCTCGGGCTGCGGGCGATCATGCCGGCGCGATCGCGGCGGCCGACCGCGCGATCGAGCTCGGCTCCGGCCAGTGGCAGACGCACGCCAACCGGGCGAGCGCCGCCACGCGGGCCGAACAGGGTGGATCGGAAGGCTCTCGACGCCGCCCAGCGCGCCGTCACGATCGCGCCCGACCTGCCCGACACGAACAACGTGCTCGGCTGGGCGAGCATGAGCGCCCACCGCCTCGGCGCCGCGCAGGCGAGCTTCGAGCGCAGCCTGCGCGTCGATCCGGCGAACGACGAGGCGAGACGGGGACTGGCGTCGATCGCCGTGCGCCGGTTCGCGCCCTGGCGAGCGTGGCGACACCGCCCGGGAGCAGCTCGGCCGGGGCGGGTCGGGGAGCTCAGGCCGCCGTGCTGCTCAGGGCCGCCGCCCACCGGGCCGTGTGGGTCTTCGGGATCGTCGTGATGATCTGCGCGCAGGCTCGGCCGAACCCGCTTCGAGCAGCGATTCGACGGGGTCCCGCTGCCCGCCTCGAACCGCGCCGCTGTCGGTCGTGCTGCTCGGAATCGTGCTGTGCTTCGGCGCCGGATGGGCCCTGCTGTCGTGCTCGAGCTCCGGCGGCGGCCTGGCTGCGGTCCGCGGAGCGATGCACGTCCATCCGACGCTGCGGATCTGGGTCGCACTGCTGGTGATCGCGGTCGGCGCTGACCTGGGCTGGGCCGTGGCGCTCCCGCCGGCGCTGGGCCATGCGGCCTCTACGGATTCGCCTACGTGCTCGCGATCGGCGGCGGCGTCGTCTCCGTCATCGGGCTGCGGCGGGCGCGACGCGGCGGCGCACCCGGTCGGCGAGCCGGAGCGCCAGCCCGACGAGCACGAAGGCGAGCGCCGACGATCGCGGTCATGCCCGCGACGAACGCGTACCCGTTCTTCGGGTCGAGGAACGGGTACGGCACCCATCCGTCGGTCGCCCCGCGCACCAGCACGACGGCGATCCAGACGGCCGGGTAGAGCAGCAGCACCCAGGTGAGCCGCAGCGGCGTCGCCAGCCGGTCGGGCGCGAGGAACCAGTCGACGAGCGCGAAGATCGGCGTCACCACGTGGACGACCGTGTTGGCCCAGGGCACCGGCACGCCGCCGGCCGCGTCGACGGGGGCGAGCAGCACCGCATAGACGATGCCGACGATCACCATGTAGTCCGCGACCGCCCAGCCGCACGACCGTCCATCCGCGCGTCGGCGCGGTGCCGCGCAGCAGCCGCAGGGCGCCGATCAGGAGCACGACGATGTCGATCAGGTTCGACTGGATCGTGAAGTAGCCGAAGAAGTTGAACGGGTTGATCGGCGACGAGGCCGCGACCGAGGTGAACGTCGCCACGATGGCGGCGATCGTCGCCACGGCGACGACGAGCCGTGCGACTGCGATCCCGATCCGCACGGCGATGACCGCTCAGGCGAAGAAGGTGGCGAGCCGGGAGACGCCCTCGGCGAGCGCGTCGTCGCCGAGCGCGTAGCTGAAGCGCAGGTAGCCGCTCGGCCCGAACGCCTCGCCCGGCACGACGGCGACCTCGCACTCCTCGAGGATCAGGTCCGCGAGCTCGAGCGTCGTGGTCGGGCGTGCGGCCCGCGCCACTCGCGGCCGAGCAGCTCCCGCACGTCGGGGTAGACGTAGAAGGCGCCCTCCGGCGTGGGGGTGCGGAAGCCCGGGATGCGGTTCAGGCCCTCGACGATCGCCTTGCGGCGGCGGTCGAACGCCTGCCGCATCGCCTCGATCGGCTCGGTCGGGCCGGTGAGCGCCGCCACCGCGGCGCGCTGCGCCACGTTGTTCACGTTCGACGAGAGGTGCGATTGCAGGTCGCCCGCGCCCTTGATCACGGCGGCGGGACCGACCATCCAGCCGACCCGCCATCCGGTCATCGCATAGGTCTTCGCGACGCCGTTGACGAGCACGGTCTGCTCCGCGAGCTCGGGCACCGCCTCGACGATCGAGACCGCGCGCACCCCGTCGTAGACGAGGTTCTGGTAGATCTCGTCGGTCACGACCCAGACGCCGTGCTCGAGCGCCCACTCGCCGATGGCGCGGGTCTCCTCGGGGAGTAGACGGATCCGGTCGGGTTCGACGGCGAGACGAACAGCAGCACCTTGGTGCGCGGGGTCCGTGCCGCCTCGAGCTGCTCGACGGTCACGCGGTAGTCCTGGTCGGCGCCGGCGAACACGGCGACGGGGGTGCCGCCCGCGAGCTTCACGACCTCGGGGTAGGTGACCCAGTACGGCGACGGGATGATCACCTCGTCGCCCTCGCCCACCAGGGTCTGGATGGACTGGTAGACGGCCTGCTTGCCGCCGTTCGTCACGATGACCGCCGACGGCGGCGACCTCGAGGCCGCTGTCGCGCAGCGTCTTCGCGGCGATCGCCTCGCGCAGCTCGGGCAGGCCCGCGGCGGCGGTGTAGTGGTGGTTGCGCGGGTCGCGGGCGGCCCGTTCGGCCGCCTCGACGACGTGCGCGGGGCTGTCGAAGTCGGGCTCGCCTGCGGCGTAGCTGACGATCGGGCGGCCGGCCGCCTTCAAGGCCTTCGCCTTCGCGTCGACCTTCAACGTGGCGGACTCGGCGATGGCGGCGATGCGCGGCGAGATCGGGGCGAGCGTGGCGCGGGACACGGCTCCTGAGCCTACCGGTGGAAGGCGCGTGCGGTTCAGGACGCGTCCGGGAGCGTTCAGACGATGGGGGTCACGATACGGATCATCACCCGAGTGCAAGGAGGAGCCGTGCTGCTCACGGACAAGGTCATGGTCGTCACCGGCGGCAACAGCGGGATCGGCGCCGCCATCGTGCGCGCCGCCGCGGCGGAGGGAGCGAAGGTCGTCATCGACTACGTGGCCCACGAGGACGCCACCGAGAAGCTCGTCGACGACATCAAGGCCGGCGGTGGCGAGGCGACCGGCGTCGAGGCGGACATCTCCAAGCCCGCCGACCTGCACCGCCTGATGCAGGCCGCCATCGACACCTACGGGCGCCTCGACGTGCTCGTGAACAACGCCGGCATCGAGACCCGCCAGTCACTGCTCGACAGCACCGAGGAGGACTACGACCGCGTCATGGCGATCAACATGAAGAGCGCGTTCTTCGCCTCGCAGGCCGCTGCCAAGCAGTTCATCACGCAGGGCGAGGGCGGCCTCATCCTCAACATCTCGTCCGTGCACGAGGACTGGCCGATGCCCGGCAACATCGCCTACTGCGTCTCCAAGGGCGGGATGCGGATGCTCACCCGCACCGCCGGCGTCGAGCTCGGCGAGCACGGCATCCGCGATGGTGAACATCGCGCCCGGCGCCGTCGACACCCCCATCAACGCGCAGACGACCAGCAACAAGGAGCTGCTCGGCAAGCTGACCGCCGCCATCCCGCTCCGCCGCGTCGCCGAGCCGTCCGACATCGCCGACGTGGTCGTCTTCCTCTCCTCAGGCAAGGCGTCCTACATGACCTCGACCACGGTCGTCGTCGACGGCGGCATCATGCAGGGCAGCGTCGGGCTGTAGCGGCTTCCGCCGTCCGGCTGCTGCCGTCTCCTGCGGGCCTCGGACGCGTCGAGGCCGCAGGAAGTCGGCAGCAGTCCGTCGCCGGGCGGGCGCGGAGCCGGGCTTCCCGAGGTGCCTGCGCTACACTCGGTCGTCAGTCGGAGCCGAACGCTCGCTTCGGCGTGCCCGGCGCATCCGCGTGATGTCACGGCTCGCCGGGAGACGGTCGACCGGCGCCCTTAGGGCGGTGGCTCAATTGGTAGAGCAGCGGTCTCCAAAACCGCAGGTTGCAGGTTCGAGTCCTGTCCGCCCTGCGAAGGACGAGAACGAGAAGGGGTGAACCGCACGTGGCACGCAGACAGCTCGACACGCCCGGCGAAGACGTCGTCGCCGTCGCGAAGCTCGAGCGGCAGGCCCGCCGCGGGCCGTTCGCCCGCATCGCGCTCTTCCTCCGACAGGTCATGGCCGAGCTGCGCAAGGTGGTCACCCCCACCCGACGTGAGCTCGTGACCTACACCGGGGTCGTGCTCGGATTCGTCGTCGTGATGATGGCGATCGTGTACGTGCTCGACATCGCATTCAGCGCGCTCGTCGTGTTCCTCTTCGG
Organism: uncultured Actinomycetota bacterium; assembly: GCA_963771645.1. Taxonomy (GTDB): domain Bacteria; phylum Actinomycetota; class Actinomycetes; order Actinomycetales; family Microbacteriaceae; genus Amnibacterium. The sequence goes on from CAVYUH010000017.1 coordinate 124,177, forward strand.
CGGAGCCAGCTGACCTCACGACCGACCGGACCGCGCGACCCGCGCGCGACCGGTATGCGGCTGCGCCGCATCCGAACGTAACGAAGAAGGATCGACATCCCAGTGGTGAAGTCACATCGCGACGACCTCGACCTCGAGCCCGAGCTCGAGCAGGACGCCGGGCCCGAGGAGGCCGACCAGCACCGATTCGGCGCCGACGACAGCCATCTCCCCTCCGAGAGCGAGGAGCTCGAGGAGGCCGTGGCCGGCGAGGGCCTGACGGTCGTCGACGACGACACGGAGGACGAGCAGGAGGAGCTCGACGCGATCGAGCTCGCCGCCGACCCCGAGGCCGACGCCGCGATCGACGAGGCCCTCGAGGTGCACGACCCGTCCGACTACGAGGCCGCCGAGGCCGCGACGGACGACGAGACCGATGAGGCGTTCACCGACGCGACGGGATCCGGCGCCGAGGGCGCCGCGGAGGGCATCGCCGCCGACATCGCGGACGAGGTCCAGCCCGCCGACGGCGAGACCGCCGAGGAGGACGAGACCCCGGTCGACCCGTACGACGAGTTCCGCCAGGAGCTCCGCGCCAAGCCCGGCAAGTGGTACGTCATCCACTCCTACGCCGGCTTCGAGAAGCGCGTGAAGCAGAACATCGAGCAGCGCAAGGGCTCGCTCGGCCAGGAGGACAGCGTCTTCGAGGTCCAGGTCCCGATGGAGGACGTGGTCGAGATCAAGAACGGCCAGCGCAAGCTCGTCAACCGGGTGCGGATCCCCGGCTACGTGCTCGTCCGGATGGACCTCAACGAGGACTCGTGGTCCGTCGTGCGCCACACGCCGGGCGTCACCGGGTTCGTCGGCAACTCGCACAACCCGACGCCGCTGCGCTTCCAGGAGGCCTTCGACATGCTGAAGGGCATGGTCCAGGTCGCCGAGGCGCCGGCCAAGGCCGGTGTGGGCCCGAAGGGCGCCCGCGGCGCCGCTGCCCGCACGCCGATCCCGGCCGAGGTCGACTTCGAGGTCGGCGAGACGATCACCATCAAGGAGGGCTCGTTCGCGGGCCTCCCCGGCACGATCAGCGAGATCAAGCCGGAGAGCGGCAAGCTCACCGTGCTCGTCTCCCTCTTCGAGCGCGAGACGCCCGTCGAGCTGTCGTTCGATCAGGTCACCAAGCTGTAGGTCCGCACCGACCGCTGCACGAGGAAGGGCCCCGTCCATCAGGACGGGGCCCTTCCTCGTTCCCGTCGGGAGCGGGAGAATTCGGGCGACCACGCGGTCCCGAGAGGAGCATCCGCTGCTCGAGATCGCCTTGCTGGGCCCGCTCGCACGTCCGCGTCGACGGCGAGCCGGTGGTGCTGCGCCCGGGCCGCACCCGGATCGTGCTCGCGCACCTGGCGCTCGAGGCGGGCCGGACGGTGCCGCGCGCGTCCCTCGTCCGATCGCTGTGGGACGACGACCCTCCGCCCTCCGCGATCAACGTCGTGCAGGTCGCCATGTCCAGGCTGCGCCGGGAGCTCGGCGCGGACGCGATCCGAAGCGCGCCCGCGGGCTACGCCCTCGGGCCGGCGTCGGTCGACGTGGTGGAGCTGCTCGACGCGGTCCGTCGCGGAGCGCGGGCGGCCGAGGCCGGCGACGACCTCGCGGTCGAGGCCGCGCTGGCGCCGTTCCTCGATCGGTTCCGGCCGCCGCTGGAGGACCTCGGGGAGTCCTCGTTCGTCACGGAGGCGCGGCGGACCATCACCGATCGATTCCTCGCCGGCGTCGAGCTGTACGCGGCCGCCGCGGTGCGGTCGGGGCGCGCGGACACGGTCGTCGGCCTCCTGCCCGATCTCGTGCGGGCTCATCCGCTGCGGGAGACGCTGCTCGAGCAGCTCGTGCTCGCGCTCGGCGCCGTCGGGCGCGAGACCGAGGCCATCGCCGCGTACTCCGCGGGCCGCGAGCGGATCGCCGAGGAGCTCGGGGTGGACCCGGGAACCCGGCTCCGATCGGCCTACGAGCGCGTCCTCCGGCAGGACCTGCCGCTGCAGGGCGCCGCGTCGGTGCATCGACTCAGGACGGCACCGCGGTCCCGTCGCACCGGCCCTGATCGGCCGCGACGAGGACCTGGACGCGCTGACGCGCCTGCTCGCCCGGCCCGAGACCCGGCTCGTCTCCCTCGTCGGGCCGGCGGGCATCGGGAAGTCGGCTCTGGCCGACGCGGCCGCCCGGCGCGCGGACGGCGTCGTCGTCGCCTCGCCGACGCCCGCACCCCCGAGGAGCTGGCGACGGCGATCGTGACCCGTGCCGTCGAACCGCCGCCGGCGGGTGACCCGACCGCGGCCCTGATCCAGGTGCTGCGCCGGCGGTCCCGGGACGCTGCTCGTGCTCGACGGTGCGGCGCCGGACGCCGCCATCGCGGCCTGGATCGTCGATCTGCTCGCAGCGGTCCCGGCTCTGCAGGTGCTCGTGACGGCTCGCCGTCCGCTGCGGGTGCCCGAGGAGGTGCGGTTCCCGCTCGGCGCCCTCGCCACGCACGGTCGGGACGGGAACCCTTCGCCGGCGGCGGCCCTGCTCGCGGACCGGATCGCGCGCGACCGGGGCCGAGGCGTGCCGCCTGGAGGAGCAGGAGCTCGTCGACGAGATCGCGCGCCTCTGCGACGGCATCCCGCTCGCACTCGAGCTGGCCGCATCGTCCAGCCGGGTGTGGTCGCTTCCGGCGGTCCGAGACGCGCTGCTCCGCTCCGACGGATGCGAGCGGCCGGACGAGCGACGGTGACGCACTCGCCGCGGCCATGCGCGCCGGGCTGGCGGACCTGCCGGAGGACGCGCTCGCGGTGCTCCGCGCGGCGACGTGCTTCCTCGAGGGCGGCGACGTGCGTGCGTTGGTGGAGGTGGCCGGCGTCGGCCACGACCCCGGCGGTGCAGCGGTCGCCGAGCTGCTCGACCGGGGGCTGCTCATCGCGCGCGGACGGGACCGATCGCCTCCGCCTCCTCGGGCCGATCCGCGACGCGGTGCTGACGAGGACGGACGCCGAAGCCCTCCGCGCCGTGCGCGAGGCCGCGATCGCCTACTACGAGGCCCGCTACTGCGGCCACGAGTGGTTCGACCGCCGGCCTGCGACCGCCGACGGGCTCGCGGACGTCGCGACCGAGCTGGACAACCTGCGAACGGTGCTCGCCTTCGCCGCCGATCTGCGGTCGCAGCGGCTGCCGCGCATCGTCGCGCGGCTCGCGTGGGCCGCGACCCTCCTCTCGGCAGGCGCGACCTGGCGGCGATGGCGCGACATCGCCCTCGGGATGCCGGAGCTGTCCGACGAGGACCGGTTCGACCTGCTCGTCACCGCGCCGGACGGCCAGGCGGCGATCGACGAGGCGGAGGGCATCGCGCGGCGGCTCCGCGACCCCGCACGCGAGGGCTGGCTCCGATTCCGGCAGGCCAGGACCGCCCTCGACCGCGGCGACGCTCGCAGCGGCTCGCCATGCGATCGGCGCGCTCGCCGAGGCGGCGGCCACCGAGACGGGCGGCGCCGCCGCGTTCCTGCGCGCCCGGCTGCTCGACGCGCGGCAGATGCTCGCGCTGCGGCTCGGGCAGCCCGAGGCCTCGCTCGAGCTGACGGACGAAGCGATGCGCTGCGCGGTCGACGAGGGGCGCCTGGTGGAGGCGGAGCTCCTCGAGGTGGTCAGGATCGAGGTCCTGATCGCTGCCGGGCGCTCCGGCGAAGCGGCGGAGGCGGCGCTCGACCTCCTCGAGCGGACCGCGGCATCCAGTCCATGGGTCCGCGGCGCGGCGCTCTCGCTGCGCGGTGTCGCGCTGCTGCGGGAGGGCGTCATCGGGGCGGCCGTCGATGCGCAGCGGGCCGCCGTCGGCCTCATGCTGGGCTCGCCGTGGCGGATCGAGCGGCTCGAGGTCCTGCTCCGGTGGGCGGCCGCTCGGCTCGCCCGGGAGCCCGCGGACCGGACGCCGCGTTCGTCGTCGGGATGTGGTCGGCGGTGATGGACCGTCTCGACCTCGCCGCCTGGCCCATCGAGCAGGCCGTCGTCGAGTCGATCGACCTCGGAGCCGGTGACCTGGGGGCCGCTCGACGGGCGGGCGAGCAGCGGGTCCGGCTCGACGGACCGGACCGCGCCGTCGAGGAGGCGATGCGCGCGATCCTCGACGGCCGGCGGCTGGTCCGGGAACGGGTCTGACGGGCGGTCAGCCCATCGCGATGGGGACGTTCCTGTCGATCTGGTCGATGTGGATGCCGTCGGCGCCCGGCAGCGCAGCGAGCGCGTCGTGCACGGAAGCCACCACCACTGCAGCAGGAGTCGATCCCACTGCGTCGGCCGCCCGGACGAGGGGAGTCCAGAGGCTGACCTGGACGGGGAGCTGCGCCGGCGCGGCCTCGGCGGGCGCGGCGGTGCTCCGGCGGCGGCGAGTCCGAGGAGCGCGGCGATCACCGCCGCGGTGCGGATGCCGTGGCGGCGGCCGGCGGCGGGGAGGGTGATGGCGGTGGTGGACATGACGTGCTCCTCAGGTTCCGGACCGGTGATCCCCGATCGCCACGCCAGGTTCGCGGGGCACGCTTTCGTCGGCCTTTCGCACGGCTGACGCGACGCACGCGGGCCACCCGGTGCCTTGCGTGCCGTGGGCCGCGGGGGTTCCATGCCTCATGGCCGGTTCGACGCTGGTGCTCGTCCTCACGGACGTGGCCGGCTCGACGCGCCTCTGGGCGGAGCATCCGGCGCGATGCTCGGCGTGATGCGACGGCATCACCGGATCGTGCACGACGCGATCGACGCGCACGGCGGGTGGCGTCCGATCGATCAGGGGGAGGGCGACGCGGTGTTCGCCGCGTTCCCGTCGGCGCTGTCCGCGGTCGATTCGGTGCTGGCGTTCCAGCGCGCGCTGGAGGAGGAGCCCTGGCCGGACGGCCTGGTGCTCCGCGACCGGGTCGGGATCGACGCCGGCGAGGTCGAGGAGCAGGACGGCAACCTGTTCGGCGTCGCCGTGAGCCGGACGGCGCGCATCCGATCACTCGGCGCCGGCGGTCAGGTCCTCGCCTCCCGCGCGGTGCTCGAGCTCGTCGGAGATCGACCTCCCGCCCGGCGTGCGCGCCACCGACCTCGGGACGCACGGCTGCGGGACATCGACGAGCCCGAGTCGATCCATCAGCTCGTCGGGCCGGGGATGGTCGCGACGTTCCCGCCGCTTGCCGACATCGACCGGCCGGGAGGTCGTCCTGCCTGCGCCGCGGTCGTCGTTCGTCGGGCGGGAGCGGGAGGTGGTGGAGCTCGCTGAGGCGGTGCGGACGGACCGCCTCGTGACCGTCACCGGGTTCGGCGGGATGGGCAAGACGCGGCTCGCGGTGGCTGCCGCTGCTGCGGCCGCGGAGGCCGACGAGCGGCTCGGCGTCCGGTTCGTCGACCTGTCGGCCGTCGATCGGCCCGGCTCGATCGGTCCCGGCGATCGCGGCCGCCCTCGGCCTCGACGAGGGCATCGACGACCCGCTGGGGTCCGTGCTGCGGTGGCTCCGGGGCAGGCGCCTGCTCCTCGTGCTCGACAACCTCGAGCAGCTGCTGCCGGAGGTCGCGGATGTGGTGGGCAGGGTGCTCGATGCAGCGCCCGACGCCCGGGTCCTCGCGACGAGCCGGGAGCCGCTGCGGCTCCTCGGAGAACGGGTCTTCTCGCTCGGCCCACTCGCGCTGCCGCCGCACGCGAGCGCCGAGCAGCGCAGCTGGACGGACGAGGACGTCGAGGCGCTGGGCGGGGTCGCGGCCGTGCGCCTGCTGGTCGCCCGGGCGGCGGCCGCGCGTCGCGACTTCGCGCTCACCCCCGGCACGGCGCAGGCCGTCGCGGGGATCTGCCTCCGGCTGGAGGGGTCACCGCTCGCCACCGAGCTGGTGGCGGTGCGCCTCCGGGTGGAGTCGCCGCATGCGCTGCTGCCGAAGCTCGAGCACGCGCTCTCGGTCGTCGGCGGCGGGATCCGCGACCTGCCCGAGCCGCCAGCAGACCCTCCGCGCGACGATCGAGTGGTCGGTGCGCGCCCTCGAACCCGATGAGCGGCGACTCCTCTGGCGGCTGTCGGTGTTCCCGGGATCGTTCACCGCGGAGGCCGCCGAGGTGATCTGCGGGGCGCCCGACGGTCGGACGTCCTGACGGACCTGATCGCGCTGGTCGAGCGCAGCCTCGTGCGCGTCCATGCCGCGGAGCGGATCGGCGACGCCGACCGGTTCGACCTGCTCGTGCCGATCCGGGAGCTCGCGATGGAGCGGCTGCGCGAGGAGGAGCCGGACGGCAGCACGCTCGACCGGCACGCGGACCACTTCGCGCGGGCCGTCCGCCTCGACCCCGACGGCACCAGGGAGGACCGGGCGGCCCTCACCGCGGTCGTCGAGGCGGAGTGGCCCAACATCCGCACGGCGCTCGAACCGGCTGCACGACCGGGACCGGCGCCGGGGAGGAGCTCGCCCTCAGCCCGATGCTCGGCCGCTGTCTCCAGCTCATCGGCCGGGAGGGGACCGCGGTCTCGCTGCTCCGGCACGCGGCCGACCACCTGGACCCCGAGGACGACGGCGACCTCGCGCTCACGGTGCTGATCCACCTCGCCGACATCGAGTCCGGCACGGGCCGCACCGCATCGCCTGCCCACCGTGCTCCGTGCGCATCGGCTGCTCGAGCGGCGCCGGTCGCCGGTGCCGACGGTCCACCTGGCGGCGCTCAACACGTCGATGCAGGACCCCTGCGGCGCGGACCCGGCGCTCTTCGACCACGCGTTCGAGCTGCTCACCGCGATGCCGCAGCGGGGGAACCTCCTGCCGAAGTGGTATCTGACCGAGCTCTGGACGACGGCCGCGATCATCGCCGGTGATCGCCGGGCGGATCCGCTGCAGGTGCATCTGCTCGAGTCGGCGACCGGGCGGGAGCTGCTCCGCCTGCGCTGCCAGATCGGGGCCGACCTCTCCTGGGTCGGCCGTTCGGCCGAGGCGGAGGCGCTGCTCGCGCCGTTCACCGACGCCGGCGTGCGCGGTTCGGCCTACCCGGTCGACCGGATCCTGCCCCTGATGGTGCTCGCCGACATCCGGATCGCGGCTGGCCGGGCCGAGGAGGCCGGAGCCGTGCTGGACGCCGCGGCGGTCGACCTCGCGAAGTTCGACCAGCCCTTCGAGCACGCCATGATCCGGGTGCAGCGGGCCGCGGTCGATCGTGCGACCGGCGACCTCGACGGCGCTGCGGAACGGCTGGAGGCGCTCCTCGCGTCGGACGACGCCGACCGGAGGGCCGGCGCGACCGGCTTCGCCCGCTGGCTGCTGGCCGTGGTCGAGCGGGAGCGCGGCCGGCCGGTCGCCGCGGCCTCATGGCTGCGACTCGCCTGGGACGTCGCCCGGATCGCGCCGGACGAGGAGCTCGATGGTCGGGTGCCTGCTCGAGCGGTGCGCCCAGGGCATCGCCGACCAGCCGGAGCGGGCGCTCCGGGACCTCGCGATGGCGACCACGCATCCGCCCCACGTCTGGGTCCACTTCGCCGTGGATCACGATCCGGATGCGCTGCGGACCCGCCTCGAGCGGCGCCTGGGCGCTGCCACCGTCGAGACGGCGGTGGCGGAGGCCGCAGCAGTCGCCCTGGTGCTGCCGGGATGGGACGACGGCGGCTGACCGCGCGGGTATGATCGTCTGTCGGCCTTCGGGCCGATCCGACCACGCCGTGCAACGGGCACGGAGGTGGGAGCAGACGCGCGGCGATCGCCCGCGTCTTCGACGAAAGAGAGAAGTCATGGCTCGCCAGAAGAAGGTGACCGGCCTGATCAAGCTCCAGATCAAGGCGGGCGCCGCCAACCCGGCGCCCCCGATCGGGCCCGCGCTCGGTCAGCACGGCGTCAACATCATGGAGTTCTGCAAGGCGTACAACGCCGCGACCGAGTCGCAGCGCGGCAACGTCATCCCCGTGGAGATCACCGTCTACGAGGACCGCACCTTCACGTTCGTGCTGAAGACCCCGCCCGCCGCCGAGCTGATCAAGAAGGCCGCCGGCGTCGCCAAGGGTTCGGCCACGCCGCACACGACCAAGGTCGCCCGCCTCACCCGGGACCAGGTCCGCGAGATCGCGCAGACCAAGCAGCCCGACCTGAACGCGAACGACCTCGACGCCGCAGCCAAGATCATCGCCGGCACCGCCCGGTCGATGGGCATCACGGTCGAGCAGTAGGAGGCGGAACGATGACGAAGCACAGCAAGGCGTACCGCGCCGCGGCCGCGAAGATCGAGCCCGGCCGGTTCTACAGCCCCGAGGAGGCCGTCGGCCTCGCTCGTGAGACCGGCTCCGCGCAGCTTCGACTCCACCGTCGAGGTCGCGCTCAAGCTCGGCGTCGACGTGCGCAAGGCGGACCAGATCGTCCGCGGCACCGTCTCCCTGCCGCACGGCACCGGCAAGACGGCCCGCGTGATCGTGTTCGCGACCGGCCCCGCGGCCGAGGCGGCGCTCGCCGCCGGCGCCGACGAGGTCGGTGGCGACGAGCTCATCGCCAAGGTGGCGGGCGGCTACACGTCGTTCGACGCCGCGGTCGCGACCCCCGACATGATGGGCAAGGTCGGCCGCCTCGGCCGCGTGCTCGGCCCGCGTGGCCTCATGCCGAACCCGCGCACCGGCACCGTGACCCCGGATGCGGCGCGTGCCGTCTCCGAGATCAAGGGCGGCCGCATCGAGTTCCGTACCGACAAGCACTCCAACGTGCACCTCGTCGTCGGCAAGTCCGGCTTCACGCAGGACGCGCTGAACGAGAACCTCAAGGCCGCCCTCGACGAGATCGTCCGGCTCAAGCCGGCCGCGGCCAAGGGGCGCTACATCCAGAAGGCCTCGGTCTCCACGACCTTCGGCCCGGGCATCCCCCTGGACGTCGCTCGCTCGTCTGAGTCTCGCTGAGATCGGCTTCCGAGGCCGGCATCCCTCACGGGGTGCCGGCCTCGAGTCGTCTCCGGCCGTCCGCGTCGAGCACTTCGGCAGGACGAAATCGGTTCAGCAGGACGAAACGGCCGATCTCGTCCTGCTGAAGTGAGATCGTCCTGCTGGACGTGCTCGGCGCGAGGTCAGTAGTCGCTGACCTGCACCACGACCTTGCCGCGGACGTGGCCGGACTCGAGCAGGCGCTGGGCGTCGGCGATGCGCTCGAACGGGAAGACCTCCTGCACGGACACCTTCAGGTCGCCGGATGTGACCAGCCGGGTCAGCACGGTGAGCGTCGCCGAGTCCGGCACCATCCGGTACTTCGTGGCGCGGACGCCCGCGGCCGCCGCGTCCGCCGCGAGGCTCGGCCAGCCCGTGCTCGGCAGCGTCACGAGCAGGCCGCCGGGACGCAGCACCGCCAGCGATCGCGGCCCGACGTGGTCGTGCCGGTCACCGACGAGATCGATCACCACGTCGACGGGACGCAGCGCCTCCTCGAAGGGGCGCTCGTGGTAGTCGACGACCTCGGATGCGCCGAGCGAGCGCACCCACTCCGCGTTGCCGGCCGACGCCGTGGCGATCACCGTCGCCCCGAAGTAGGCGGCGATCTGCACCGCGAAGTGCCCCACGCCGCCGGCGCCGGCGTGCACGAGGATCCGCTGGCCCGCGTGCGCCCGCGCGAGCTCGACGACGGCGCCCCATGCCGTCAGCGCGGCGAGCGGCACAGCCGCGGCCTCGGCATGCGTCAGCACCTTCGGCTTCGGTGCGAGATGGTGCGGCGGCACCGCGACGAGCTCGGCGAAGCTGCCGGAGCCACGCGGGGCGGAGCTGACCCCGTAGACCTCGTCGCCCGGCTGCAGGTCGAAGGTCTCGTACGGCGCCGCGACGACGACGCCGCTGAAGTCGCTGCCGAGCACCGCGGGGAAGCCGCCGACGCCCGCCGCGGCGCCGTCGCCGGCGCGGGTCGAGGTGTCGAGCGGGTTGACGCCGGCGGCCATCACGCGCACCAGCACCTCGGAGAGCACCGGTGTCGGTGCGGGCGCCGTGCCGATCCGGAGGCCGGATGCGTCGCCGAACCGGTCCAGCAGCGCGGCGCGCATGGTGCCGGCAGGCCGGGGCCTCGTCGCTCAAGCGTCATGGTGCGCCTCTCCCGCGGTGTCGCGGGGATCACCCGCGTCGTCCCATTCCACCGGTGGCATGATTCAGCCCTGTTTCGAGCAGGTCACCGGTTCGGGAAGGTGCGGCGTGGCCTCAGGCGCGGGTGGCCACCTTCTCGGTCACCCGGCCCTGCTTCAGGTGCAGGCGACGCTCCGCGCGATGCGCGACCCAGGAGTCGTGCGTCACGACGATCAGCGTGAGCCCGCGCTCGCGCCACACCGTCTCGAGCAGGCCGATGATCTCGTCGCGGGTGTCCTCGTCGAGGGCGCCGGTCGGCTCGTCCGCGAGGAGCACGTCGGGCTCCTTGACGAGCGCCCTGGCGATCGCGACGCGCTGCTGCTGGCCGCCGGAGAGCTCGGTCGGGAGGTGGCTGCTGCGGTCCGCGAGCCCGACGCTCTCGAGCGCGGCCATCGAGCGCTCCCGACGGGTGGACGCCGCTGACGCCGAGCGGCGCGAGCGCCGTCTCGACGTTCTCGAGCGCGGTGAGCGTCGGGATGAGGTTGAAGCTCTGGAAGACGAATCCGATGCGCTTCGCCCGCACCTCGCCGAGCGCGGCCGGAGCCGAGCCGGCCGAGGTCCTGGTCGCCGAGCAGAACGGATCCGCGGGACGGCTTGTCGAGCGCACCGAGCATCTGCAGCAGCGTCGACTTGCCGCCGCCGGTCTGGCCCTGCACGGCGACGAACTCGCCGTCGGCGATGTCGAGGTCGATGTCGCTGAGCGCCTCGACGGTGCGGGAGCCCTGGCGGTAGGTCTTCGAGACGTTCGTGAGCGTGTACATCGGGGCTCCTTCTGCGGTGCGGACGGTCAGGCGACGCTGCGGAGCGCCTCGGCGGGACGGAGGCGCGCGGCGCGCCATCCGCCGAAGACACCCGCGATGAGGCCGCCGAGCACGGCGAGGCCGACGGCGAGCAGCACCACCCAGGCGGTGACGGGGAGCGTGAGCGCGATGTTCGCGGCGTTCGCGGCTGCGTTCGCGGTGGCACGGCCGAAGCCGCCGCCCTCGCCGAAGCCGCCACGCGGCGCGCACCCGCCGCGCCGCCGAAGCCGCCCGCGAAGGTGCGGCCGACCGTCGCGGTGCTCGCCGTGAGGGTCGGATGCAGCATGTTCACGACGAGGATCGCGACGAGGCCGATGACGAGCCCGATCACGCCGCCGAGCACGCCCTGCACGATCGACTCACCCGCCACCTGGCCGACGATGCGACGGTCGCTCCAGCCGATGGCCTTCAGCGTGCCGAACTCGCGGGTGCGCCGCGTGACGCCCGAGACGGTGAACAGCACGGCGAGCAGGAACGCCGCCGCGAGCACCACGATCGAGAGCCACAGCCCGAGGGAGTTCGCCAGCGACGATGCGGTGCTGAGCGATCCGGTGACGCTGGAGGCGAGGTCCGCCTCCGTGTTCACGGTCATGCCGGAGCCGAGCGACGACTGCAGCGCGCTCTTCGCGCTGTCGACGTCTGCTCGCCGAGGTCGCCTCCACGTAGATGCTCGAGATCTTGCCGGTCTCGCTCGCCAGCTTCTGCGCGGTGCTGAGCGGGAGATAGACGTTGGAGCCGGACGCGCCGGTCGCCGAGGTCGACTTCACGATCCCGACGATCTTCGTGGTCGTGCCGCCGATCGAGATGGTGTCGCCGACCTTCTTCTTCGCGGTGGTCGCGTAGTCGCTGTCGAGCACCGCGACGTCCTTGCCGCTGTCGGCGGCGTGCAGCGCCCGGCCCGAGGTGAGGGTCGCGGCGGTGAGCGGGCCGATCGGGGCGCCGCTCACGTCGTACCCAGCACGGTGAAGGCGTCGACGCCGAAGGCGCTGCCGCCCTGGCCCGTCGGGGCCGCCGGTCGGGCGGGTCGCGCCGGGAGTGAAGCGACGCCGCTGCCGCCCGGTGCGCTGGGTCGGGATCTGCCCGGTGAAGCTCGTGTCGTTCAGGCTCAGCACGCCGGTCGCGGCCTTCACGCCCGCGGTCTGCTGCGCCTTCGCGACTGCGGTCGACGCGAACGTCGTCACGCCACGCTCGACCGCGAGGCGGTTCCGGTTGAAGGTGCGGGTGCCGCCGCTCGCCGCGCCCGATCCGGATCCGAACTGGAAGCGCTGCGGGCCGCCGTCCGCCGTGGTAGCGGCCTTCGTCACGGTGATGTCGGTGCCGACGCCGTACACCGATTGGAGGGCGACCGCCTGCGCGGTCCTCACCCCTCCTGCGATGGCGTTGACGACGAGGACGAGGGCGATCGCGAGCGCCATGCCGATGGCGACGATCAGCGTCTGCCGCCGCCGGTTCACCAGCTCGCGGCGCAGATAGGTTCCGAACACGGCTCGCAAACTATGGGTGAGCCTTAGCGGGACATATGCGCGACACCAAGAGATCTCTATGAACTCCGCATGCAGCCGGTTTCGTCGGCTCGCCAGGCGTTTCGTCGGGCCCTCAGCGGGCGGCCCACCGCTCCATGTGCCGTTCCCCGGGTCCTCCTCGGCGGCGCATATCGCGCTCATAGGAAAACCTCGATACTGGGATCCGTGACCACCACTCGACCCGGCATCAGCTCCGACTCGCCCGCTGCCCGCACGCGGCTGAAGCATCCCGACGGCAGCCCCATCCGCGTCCTGGTCGTCGACGACGAGCCGACGCTCACCGACCTGCTGCAGATGGCCCTCCGCTACGAGGGCTGGGAGGTGCGCACCGCATCCGACGGACGCCACGCCCTGGCCCTCGCCCGGGAGTTCCGTCCCGACGCCATCGTGCTCGACATGATGCTGCCGGACATCGACGGCATGCAGGTGCTCGCCCGCGTGCGGCAGGACGGCCAGCAGACCGCCGTGCTGTTCCTCACCGCGAAGGACTCGCTCGAGGACCGGATCAACGGCCTCACCGCCGGCGGCGACGACTACGTCACGAAGCCGTTCAGCCTCGAGGAGCTCGTGGCCCGGCTCCGCGGCCTCATCCGCCGCTCGATGCTCGTCGCGAACGACGACGAGGATCCGCGCCTGATGGTCGGCGACCTCGTGCTCGACGAGGACAGCCACGAGGTGAGCCGCGGCGGCGACGCGATCGAGCTCACCGCCACGGAGTTCGAGCTGCTGCGCTACCTCATGCGCAACCCGCGCCGCGTGCTGTCGAAGACGCAGATCCTCGACCGGGTCTGGAACTACGACTTCGGCGGCAAGTCGAGCGTCGTCGAGATCTACATCTCCTACCTGCGCCGCAAGATCGACGCCGGGCGCAAGCCGATGATCCACACCGTGCGCGGCGCGGGCTACATGCTGAAGGCGGCGGACTGACGGCTCCCGCCGTCCCTGGAAGCCCCACCATGAACCCGAAGAACTGGACGCTGCGCACGCGGCTGATCGCGCTGACCGTGGCACTGGTCACCGCGACGAGCATCGTCATCGGCGGGGTCATGTTCTTCATGGTGCGGAGCGCGCTGCTGGGCAACTTCGACGGGACGCTGGACAACTCGCTGCAGCGGCTCACGCACGCCGAAGGCGGGCCTGGCAGGGGCGCGAACATCATCGACCCGAAGACGGTCGTCGCGGAGTTCCCCACCAACGGAGCCGCGGTCAGCGGAATCATCTTCGATTCGGAGACCACCTCCACCGCGCTCAAGACCGCGCAGCTCCGGGCGATCGCGCCGGCCGCGCAGCGTGACGACGGCGACCACGAGTCGGTCGACGTGCCAGGTCTCGGCAGCTACCGATTCGTCGTGGCGACGAACATCGTCGACAGGGGCACGGGCAACCCGGTGCGGCTCGTCGTCGGCGTGCCGCTGACCAGCCTGTACAAGCAGATCGGCGGGTTCCTCGTCCTCGTCGCGTTCGTCGTGCTGCTCGCGATCGTGCTGTCCGCCGCTCATCGGCGCGCTGCTGCTCCGGCGAGCGATGCGACCGCTCAGCCGGGTCGCGGCCGTCGCCTCGAACGTCGCGAGCATGCCGCTCGAGAGCGGCACGGTGGATGTCGACGCAGCGCGTGCCCGAGGCGGACACGAACCCGCACACCGAGGTCGGCCAGGTCGGCAGCGCCCTGAACAACCTGCTCGACTCGGTCGAGACGGCGCTCGCCGTGCGGCAGGCGAGCGAGGACAAGGTCCGCACCTTCGTCGCCGACGCGAGCCACGAGCTGCGCACGCCGCTCGCCTCCATCCGCGGCTACGCGGAGCTCACCCGCCGCTTCGGCGGTGACCTGAGCGAGGACGTGCAGCACAACATCTCGCGCATCGAGTCCGAGTCGCAGCGGATGACCTCGCTCGTCGAGGACCTGCTGCTGCTCGCCCGGCTCGACGCGCAGCGCGAGCTCGACACCTCCGAGGTCGACCTGTCCCGCCTGCTCGTCGACGTCCTCAGCGACGCGCACGCCGCCGGCCCCGACCACGAGTGGGACCTCGAGCTGCCCGACGAGCCGGTCACGGTGCGCGGGGACGACCTGCGGCTGCACCAGGTCTTCGCGAACCTGCTCACGAACGCCCGCGTGCACACCCCCGCCGGCACCCGCGTGACGGTCGAGCTCGCCGCGCCCGTGGACGACTCCGTCGAGGTCCGGGTCCGCGACACCGGCCCCGGCATCCCGGAGGCGCTGCAGCCGACGCTCTTCGAGCGGTTCGTCCGCGGCGACAGCTCGCGCAACCGCAGGTCGGGCAGCAGCACGGGCCTCGGCCTCTCGATCGTGCACGCGGTGGTCACGGCCCACCACGGCACGGTGCGGGTCGAGTCGGAGCCCGGTTCGACCGTCTTCATCGTGCGCCTGCCGGTGCACCAGCCGGAGGGCACGACGACGCAGTCCGTTCCGGACGCAGGCGACCCCGGAGCCCGAGCCCGCGCACGTCTGACCCGCTCGTCATCGCGCCGTTCCGGAGCTCCTGCGCGACCCGCCGCCTCCGGCGGCCCCGGGCGGCGTGTCGTCCGTCTTCTCCGGAACGGCGCGATGAGCAGGCGGCGTCGCGGTCAGCCGACGAGGTGGGTGCTCTCCAGCAGCTCGCGGGCCGGATCCGGGACCTCGACGACCGGGGTCGGCGCATCCGCGATGCTCGTGATCAGCGTGGTCGGCAGCGACACCGCGAGCGCACCCCACGAGACCGCGGTGCCGAGGGCGTGCTGCGAGGTCGAGGCGCGGGAGCCCGCCGCCCACCCGCGGCTCGTCGGCGATCGAGTCCGCGAGGAAGCCGGCGAGGGTCGCGTCACCGGCGCCGGTGGTGTTCACCAGGGTCGGCGCGACCGCCACCCCCCAGCAGGCCTCCTCGGCGGTGATCGCCAGCGCGCCGTCGGCGCCGAGGGAGACGAGCGCCACCTCGATGCCGAGGGCGTTCAGCTCGCGGCCCGCGTCGAGGGCGTCGCCCACCGTGTGCAGGTTGCGGCCGACGAGGTTCGCGAGCTCGTCCGCGTTCGGCTTGATCAGGTTCACGAGCCCGCTGCGGGTCAGCCGCTCGAGCGGCACCCCGCTCGTGTCGAGCGCCACGCGGGCCCCCGCCTCGCGGGTGCGCTCGAACAGCTGCGTCATGTCGAGGTACTCGCCCGTGTCGCTGTCGAACGGATGCGTGCCGGAGACGACCATCCAGTCGGCGTCCGTCTCGATCAGCTGCTCGATGGTGAGGTCGACGACCCGCTGCCAGTCGACGGTCGAGATCGGGATCGCGCTCTGGTTCACGTTCGTGGTGCGGCCGCCGTCCTCGACGATCGCCGTGTTCACCCGGATGCGGCCGAGCACCGGCACGATCCGCAGGATGTGCGGGTACGGCGTGCGGAAGAGCAGGTGCTCGTCGTCCCGCCCGATCGGCAGCACCCCGGCGACGGGGACCCGGGCCACGTGCAGGGTGCGGGCCACGTTCAGGCCCTTGCCGCTCATGTACTCGTGGACCTCGTAGGACCGGTTCACCTTGCCGTGCGCGAGCGAACGGACGAGGTAGGTGCGGTCCAGCACGGGTGCCGGGGTGAGGGTGACGACGCCGCTCACGCATTCCTTTCCGGCCGCCGGGCGGCCGGCGGGCTCCTGGAATGCTACTGATCGGCCGCGATGCGCGTCCGACGGTGGCCGAGGTGCCCGAGCAGCGCGACCACGACGAGGATGAGGGCCGCGAGGCCGAGCCCGAGCCAGAAGAAGAGCAGCAGCAGCGCCGCGCCGACCAGCGCCCCGAGCGCGAGCAGGGTCACCGCGGAGAGCCGGCGGCCCCACTGCTGGCCGGTGCGGCGGCCGAGCCACGAGTCGAAGGCGAGGGCGGCGAGCGTCGAGGTGATGACCACCGTGGTGCACATCGGTCACCGCGATGTGCCGTGCGGTGCCGGCCTGCATCCCCATCGCGGTGCCGAGCAGCGCCGTGACCGGCAGCGCGATCCCCGCCGGGTAGGGGCTGCTGCCGGCGATGACCGTCGGGACGACCGCGACGACGAGCAGCACGGCGACGGCCGTCAGCAGGGAGGTGTCGCGAGCGCCCCAGCCCGTCGGCACCCCGCGGAGCACCCGGCCGGCGATCATCGCGCCCAGCACGAAGCCGGCGAGCGCGATCAGCGGGCCGACGACCGGCAGGTTCCCGGATCCGGTGAGCCCCATCGCGAGGATGACGACGTTGCCGGTCATGTTCGCCGTGAAGACCCGGTCGAGGCCGAGGTAGCCGACGGCGTCGACGATCCCGGTCGAGAAGCTGAGGGCCAGCATGAGCCCGACATGGAGGCGGTCGGTGGTGCGCGGCATCGGCGCGTCCCTTCTGTCAGGCCTCCCATCCAAGCGCCTCGCCTCTCCGCCGGACGACCCGTCGCCGGGCGATACCGTGGCGGCGGCGAGGGGAGCGCGGTGCGATTCGACTTCAGCGACTGGACGGCGCTGCAACCCGGCTCGGACGCGAGCCGTCTACCTGCCCGCGACGCCGGAGACGGTGCTCTGGGGTCGGCTGCCGTGCGCCGCCGACGCTCCCCGTGCTCGAGGTCGATCCCGGCACGGTCGTCACGATCGACACCGTGTCGCACGAGGGCGTGCTGCCGGAGCAGGGGCAGGACCCGGTCGCGTTCTTCGGCCGGCACGGCGTGCCGCCGGCAGCTCGTGCTCGACGACGCCGATCGCCGTCGCCGGCCGGATGCGCCACGAGGAGGCCGACGGGCCCCACGTCGTGACCGGCCCGATCGCCGTGCGCGGCGCCCGGCCGGGCGACCTGCTGCGGATCGACGTGGTCGGCCTCGAGCCGCGCGTGCCCTACGGCGTGATCTCGAACCGGCACGGCCGCGGCGCGCTGCCGGGCGAGTACCCCGCCACGCCCGAGCCGGTGAGCGTGTTCGCCGCGGTCGAGGAGACCGCCGACGGGCTCGTCGGCCTGCTGCCGCGGTCCGCCGACTCGGATGCGGTGGCCCGCTTCCCGCTCGCGCCGTTCCTCGGGCTGATGGGCGTCGCGGTCGCCGGGCGGCGAGCGCGCGCACTCGGTGCCGCCCGGCCTGCACGGCGGCAACCTCGACATCCGCCTGCTCGTGCCCGGCACGAGCCTGTTCCTGCCGGTGCAGGTGGACGGCGCGCTCGCCTACGTCGGCGACCCGCACTTCGCGCAGGGCGACGGCGAGGTCGCGCTCACCGCGATGGAGGCGCCGCTGCGCGCCGTGCTCCGCTTCGACGTGCTGCCGGCCGAGGAGGCGCTGCGACGAGTTCGGGCCGGTGCGCGGGCCGCTCGTCGTCACCCCCGACTTCCTCGTGCCCACGGGGCTCAGCGAGGACCTCGACGAGGCGGTGCAGCACTGCGTGCGCGCCGCGATCGAGCTGCTCCATGCCCGGTTCGGCATGGACCGCCCGAACGCGCTCGCCTACCTCAGCGCTGCGACGGACTTCGACATCTCGCAGGTCGTGGATCTCGTGAAGGGCGTGCACGCCCGCATCCGGCTCGCGGACTTCGATGCCTGAGCCGGCGGATCCGTCGGTCTGGCGGGAGACGGGTGCGCCGCTCGTCGCCGGTCGCCCCGGCGGCCCGCTCGCCGGGCTGCGGGTCGCGGTGAAGGACCTCTTCGCCGTCGCGGGCCACCCGGTCGGAGCCGGGGTCCCGGCGTACCTGGCCGCGGCCCCGCCGGAGGCGCGGACGGCGAGCACGGTGACCGCGCTGCTCGACGCCGGCGCCGACGTGAGCCGGCATCGCGCGCACCGACGAGTTCGCGTACAGCATCGCGGGCGCCAACCCGCACTACGGCACCCCGCCGAACGCCGCGGTCCCGGGCGCCCTGCCCGGCGGCTCCTCGAACGGTCCTGCCTCGGCGGTCGGGCTCGGCCAGGCGGACATCGGCCTCGGGACCGACACCGGCGGCTCCATCCGGGTGCCCGCCTCCTACCAGGGGCTCTGGGGACTGCGGACGACGCACGGCCGGGTGCCCCGCGACGGACTGCTGCCGCTCGCGCCGAGCTTCGACACCGTCGGCTGGCTCACCCGCGACGCCGGCGACCCTGCACGCCGCGTGGTCGGCGACCCGGCCGATCGTCCTCGGCGAGGACCGGCCCGCGGCCCAGGACCTCGCCGTCGATCCCACGGCGCTCGCCGCACTCGATGCGCCGGTGCAGACGGCCGTGGCGGACCTCATCGCCCGGCTGGCCGCCGTCGGGCGCCCTGTCGAGGAGGTCGACCTCGGCGACCTCGAGGCGCTCGCGGCCGCCTTCCGCGTCGTGCAGGCCTTCGAGGCGTGGCAGGCGCACGGTCCGTGGCTGACCGCGCATCCGGGAGCGGTGTCCGGCGCCGTCGCGGCACGCTTCCGGGCCGCTGCCGCGGTCGAGGCGGGTGAAGCCGCCGCAGCGCGGGAGGCGCTCGCCGCGGCCCGCGAGCGGCTGGGGGCGCTGCTCGGCGCTCGCACGGTGCTGCTGCCCTCGTCGGCGACGCCCGGCGCCGTCGGTCGCCGCGCCCGCCGCGGAGATCGACCGCGTGCGGATGGCGACGCTGCGCCTCACCGTCGTCGCGGGCGCCGCCGGCGCGCCGGCCGCGGCCGCGCCCCTGCTGACGGTCGGCGGCGCCCCGCTCGGGCTGTCGTTCGTCGCGGCGCCGGGGGCGGATGCGGCGGTGGTCGCGCTCGCCGCCGAGGTCGCGGAGCTCGCTCGCTTGAAACCGATGAACCCGTAGGCTCTCGCCTGAAACGAACGTTCCAGGAGGTCGTCGTGCCCGCTCGCCAGATCGATCCGCCGCCGCGCCTCCTCATGGGGCCGGGCCCGGTCAACGGGGATCCGCGGGTGCTCCGGGCGATGTCCGCCGCGCTGCTCGGCCAGTACGACCCGGCGATGACGGCGCTGATGACCGAGACGCAGGGCCTCTACCGCGACGTGCTCGCCACGGCGAACGACGCCACGGTGCTCGTCGACGGCACCTCGCGCGCGGGCATCGAGGCCGCGCTCGTCTCCCTCATCGTGCCCGGCGACCGCGTGCTCGTGGCCCGCTTCGGGCGGTTCGGCCACCTGCTCGTCGAGATCGCCGAGCGCTGCGGCGCCGAGGTGTCCGTCGTCGATGCGCCGTGGGGCGAGATCGTGCCGGTCGAGCGGATCGCCGAGGCCGGTGCAGCGGGTGCGGCCGAAGCTCGTCGCCGTGGTGCACGGCGACACGTCCACGACGATCGCGCAGCCGCTCGAGGAGCTCGGCGCGATCTGCCGCGAGGCCGGCGCCCTGCTCTACGTCGACGCGACCGCCACGCTCGGCGGCAACCCGTTCGAGACGGATGCGTGGGGCATCGACGTCGTCACCGCAGGTCTGCAGAAGTGCCTCGGGGGCCCGTCGGGCAGCGCGCCGATCACGCTGTCGCCGCGGGCGGTCGCGGTGATCGACTCGCGGCGGAGCGTCGAGGCGGGGATCCGCGGGCCGGAGGATCCGGAGGCGGCGCCGGCGGACCGCATCCGCTCGAACTACTTCGACCTCGGCATGATCCTCGACTACTGGGGCCCGAAGCGGCTGAACCATCACACCGAGGCGACCTCGATGCTCTACGGCGCGAGCGAGTGCGCCCGGGTGCTGCTGCAGGAGGGCCTCGACGCCGCGGTGGCGCGCCACCGGCTGCACGGGCGCGCGATGCTCGCCGGCGTGCAGGGCCTCGGCCTCACCCCGTTCGGCGACCTCGACCACCGGATGACGAACATCGTGGCCGTCGAGATCCCCGCCGGCATCGTGGGCGACGCGGTGCGCTCGGCGATGCTCGAGGACTACGGCATCGAGATCGGCACCTCGTTCGGACCGCTGCATGGACGCGTGTGGCGGATCGGCACGATGGGCGTGAACGCCCGCCGCGACGCGGTGCTCGTGACGCTGGCCGCGCTCGAGCAGGCGCTGCGGCGTGCGGGCGTGGGCGTTCCCGCAGGCGGCGGCACCGAGGCGGCCCTCGACGTCTACGCGGGCGAGCCGTGACCGGTGCCGCTCGCGTCCTCGCCCGGGCGGACGAGCTCGGCCGGATCTCGGCGCCGGTCCGACGCGCTCGAGCGCGTGCACCTCTCGCCGCAGCACGCGGCGGCGGACGCCGTCGTCGCCGGCTGGATGGCGGAGGCCGGGCTGACCACCCGCCTCGACGCGGCGGGCAACCGCATCGGGCGCCGCGAGGGCGCATCGCCGGGGCTGCCCGCGCTCGTGCTCGGCAGCCACCTCGACACCGTGCCCGACGCCGGGCGGTACGACGGGATGCTCGGCGTGCTGCTCGCGATCGAGGTCGCCGACCGGCTGCGCGACCATCCGCTGCCGTTCGCGCTCGAGGTCGTCGGGTTCACCGACGAGGAGGGCACGCGGTTCGGCAACGCACTGTTCGGATCGCGCGCCTTCGCCGGCGCGGTCGGACCGGACTGGCTCGCCGTGCGGGACCGGGCGGGGATCTCGATGGGGGAGGCGCTCACCGCGTTCGGGCTCGATCCGGCCCGGATCGGGCGAGGCTGCGCGGCGCCCGGCGGATCTCATCGGCTACCTCGAGGTGCACATCGAGCAGGGCCCCGAGCTGCTCGACGCCGGGCTGCCGCTCGGCGTGGTCTCCTCGATCGCCTCCGCCCGCCGCTTCGCGATCGAGGTGACGGGCCGCGCCGCGCACGCCGGCGGCACCCCGTACGCGCGCCGCCGCGACGCCCTCGTCGGCGCCGCGGAGCTCGTCGTGGCGATCGAGGCGATCGCGAAGGAGACGGGCACGATCGCGACGGTCGGCCGCATCCGCGCGTTCCCGGGCGGCGTGAACGTCGTGCCGGGGCTCGCGCGGCTGTCCCTCGACCTCCGCGCGGAGCACGACGCCGAGCGGGACGTGGCCTTCGCCCGGATCGAGGCGGCTGCGGAGCGGATCTGCGCGGCGCGGGGCCTCGGCTGGCGTGCGGAGGAGCTCTACCGGGCGGATGCTGTCGCGTGCGATCCGGCGCTGTCCGCGGCGATCGCCGCGGGCATCCGCGCGACGACCGGCGCTGAGCCCCCGCGCCTCTTCAGCCGCGCCGGCCACGACGGGATGGCGGTCGCGGCCGTGACCGGCATCGGGATGCTGTTCGTGCGCTGCGGCAACGACGGCATCAGTCACTCGCCCGAGGAGACCGTCGACGCCGGCGACGTCGCCCTCGCCCTCGATGCGTTCGAGTCGGCGGTGCTCGCGGTCGCGGCGGGTCGGCCGTGACGCCGACGCTGCCCGAGCTGATCGACGCGGCCTATCCGGTGCTCGCTCCTCAGGAGCGCCGGGTGGCCGACCTGCTGCGCACCCGGCCGGAGCTCGGGCTGCTCGCGACCTCGAGCGAGCTGGCGCGGACGTCCGGGGTGTCGAAGGCCACCGTGTCGCGGCTGCTGCGCCGGCTCGGGTTCGAGGACGCCAGGGCCGCTCGTGCCGCCCTGCGGGAGCAGCGGGCAGCGGGCGTGCCCGTGCCTGCTCCGACCGCCGGGCGACCCGGTGGCCGCGCACCTCGAGCAGGACATGGCGAACCTCCGGACGGCGCTCGCCGGCATCGAGGCGGCCGGCCTCAGCGCTGCGGTGCAGGCCGTCGCCGACGCCGGGCAGGTGCTCGTGCTCGGGCACCGATCGGGGCGTCCCATCGCGGCCCTGCTCGCCTCGGCGCTGCAGCAGGCGCGTCCGGGGGTGCGCCTGGTGCCCGAGGCGGGGCAGACCCTCGCCGAGCACCTCGTCGATCTGGCGGAGCGCGACGTGGTCGTCATGGTCGACCTGCGGCGCCGCTCCACCGCGGCCGCGCAGGCGCTCGCCGCGGTCGCCGCGTCGCCGGCCGCGGTGCTGCTGCTCGCGGATCCCTCCGTCCCGCACGACGGCGCGGCGCGATGGCGCTTCGACCTGCCGGTCGGCAGCCCGTCCGCCTTCGACTCGTACGCGGCGGTCGCCTCGGTCGTCAGCCTGCTCGCCGGCGCGGTGCTCGAGCGGCTCGGCGACGCCGGGCGCCGACCGGGTGACGGCGATCGACCGGCGCTACCGCGAGCTCGGCGAGCTGGTGCCGTCCCGCCGCTCGTCCTGATCCGCGCCCGAGAAGAGGTCGCCGCACTCGACCTCGTCGACGCCCGCCGCCGCGAGGTGGTCGCGGCCGCCCCGGTCGCCCGCGAGGCTCGCGGCCAGCCCCGGCACGTGGTCCGCGCCGATCAGCACGGGATGCCCGGGCCGGCCCCGGTACACGGCGCGGCGGAGCGAGCCCGGTCCCGGGTCGGCGCCGACCACCCGCAGCGCGGCCTCGACCGGCAGGCCCGGCAGGTCGACGAGCGTGACGAGCACCGCGGATGCGGTCGACGCGGCGGCCAGGCCCGCGGCGAGCGAGGCGCCCAGCCCCTCGGCCCACCGTTCCGCGACGACGACCTCGGCGGTGGGCGGCACGAGCGCCCGCGCCGCCTCGACCTCCGCGCCCAGCACGACGAGCACGCCGATCGCAGCCCGCCGCCTCGAGCATCCGCACCGCGAGCGCGACCCACGGGACGCCCTCGGGCGTGCGGGCGAGCGCCTTCGGGCCGCCGAACCGACGCCCTGCGCCGGCCGCGAGCACGAGCCCGCGTATGCCGTCGGTCATGGCGGGCAGCCTAGGTGGCGCCCCTAGGGTTGGCGGGGTGATCGATACCGGAACCCCGGACGCCCGCGAGCGGCTCGAGGCCGTGCTCGGCGTGCGGCGGCTCGTCGACGAGGCGGTCGCCGGCGGCCCCTACGACTCGGTCGAGGCGCTCGCCGCGACGGTCGACGCCGCCGCTGCCCGGCTCACCGACGCCGAGCTCGACGAGGCGGCGGGCGCGCATCCGCGGATCGGCGAGGCGCCGGCGGCCGGATCGCTGTCCGCGAGCGAGCAGGCGGGGCTCGGTCCGGCCGAGGAGGGCCTGGACGCGGCGATCGTGCGCGGCAACGCCGTCTACGAGGGCCGGTTCGGCCGGATCTTCCTCATCCGCGCCGCGGGCCGCTCGCAGCAGGACGTGCTCGACGAGCTGCAGCGGCGCGCTGAAGAACGACCCGGCCGAGGAGGCCGAGGAGGCGAAGCAGCAGCTGCGCGAGATCATCGGCATGCGGCTGCGCCAGGTCTTCGGAGGCGGCGCGATGAGCCAGGTCACGACCCACGTGCTCGACGCCGCGTTCGGCACGCCCGCCGTCGGGGTCGCCGTCGAGCTCGACCGCCAGGGCCGCGACGGCTGGGCCGAGGTCGCGAGCGGGGCCACGGACGGCGACGGCCGGATCGGCGCGCTCGGGCCCGGACCGGCTCGAAGCCGGGGTCTACCGGCTCGTGTTCGCGACCGGCGACTACTTCCAGGCCACCCACCGGCCCGCGTTCTACCCGGAGGTGCAGGTGTCGTTCCTCGTGACCGGTGCCGAGCACTACCACGTGCCCCTGCTGCTCAGCCCCTTCGCGTACTCGACCTACCGCGGGTCCTGACCGCCGCGATCCGCTCGGCGAGCCCGGCGAGGTCCGGGACCTCGAGGTCGGGGGCGGGCGAGGCGTCGGGGCGGATCCGCTCCCGCCGGTTCACCCACACGGTGCCGAGCCCGACGCGCGAGCCGACCTCGATGTCGACCCAGAGGTTGTCGCCGACGAACCACGACCGTGCCGGGTCGGCCCCGAGCTCGAGCAGCGCGTGCTCGGCGATGCCCGGCGTCGGCTTCGCCACGCCCACCTCGCTCGAGACCACCACGAGGTCCGTCGTGCCGGCGAGGCCGGCGTCCGCGATCTTCGCGCGCTGGAGGGTGTCGGCGCCGTTGGTGACGATCGCTGTCGCGTAGCCGGCGGCGCGCAGGCCGGCCAGCGCGGCCGGCACCTCCGGGTAGGCCCGGTGTGCCGCCTGCGCGGACTCCCGGTGGATCGACTCCGCGGCCTCCACGAGGGCCGGGTCGTCGAAGCCGCACCGCGCGAGCGCGCCGGCCCAGGCCCGCCGCTCGATGCCGGCGCCCGCTCCGGCGCCGAGCATCCACTCGTCCTCGACCTCCGGCCAGAGCTCCTGCCACACCGCTGTGTGGGCGGCGACGAAGCGGTCCGGGTCGAGGCCGGGCGCGAGGGCGGCCAGCCGCTCACCGGTCGTGCGGAGCGCCGCGGGCAGTCCGCTGCCGTCGAGCAGGGTGCCGTCGAGGTCGAGCAGCACGGCGGATCGAGGGCCGGTGGCGTCGCGCTGCACGCCGCGATTCTGGCGCATCCGCCCGCCCGATCGCGCCGTCAGCAGGACGATCTCGCTGTCAGCAGGACGCAAATCGCCGTTTACGTCCTGCTCGCACAGCCGTCACGCCGCTGTCGCTGCTGCTCCTGCTGTCCTGCTGTCCTGCTCCGTGCGTGCTGGGGCGCGGTTGGAGCGGCCGGTGCGGTGCTCAGTAGTCGGTGCGGCCGCCGTTCGCCAGCCAGGCGTCGAACGGGTCGGCGGCGTTGCCCGGCCGCATCCCCTCGACGACGACGTGCCACTGCTCGCGCGGCGTCTCGAACAGCTCGTAGAACACCCGGTCGTCGAAGCCGCCGCGAGCGGCGTCGTGCCGGTCGGCCGCGTAGACGACGCGGGCGACGCGCGCCCAGAGCGCCGCCGAGAGGCACAGCGGGCACGGCTCGCACGAGGTGTACAGCACGGCGCCGGGCAGCGAGAAGTCGCCGAGCGCGCGGCAGGCGGCGCGGATGGCCTGCACCTCCGCGTGCGCGGTCGGGTCGCTGTCGCGCGTGACCCGGTTCTGCCCCTCCGCGAGCAGCTCGCCGTCGCGCACGACCACGGCGCCGAACGGGCCGCCGCCGTCCGCCACGTTCGCGAGCGCCAGCTCGACCGTCCGCGCGATCCAGCGGTCGTCCTCGGCGCTCACGCGAGCCCCGTGAACGGCAGCCAGGCGTCGCCTGCAGGGGGAGCGTCGTCGCGGACCGCGCTCGCATGGATGAGCCCGTACGGCCGGTCGTCGGCGTGGAAGACCTCGTTCGGGTTCGCCTCGCCGAACGGGGCGAGATCGACCACGAAGTGGTGCTTGTTCGGGGCCGCGAGCCGGATCTCCGCGATCTCCGGATGCGCCTCGAGCGCCGCCTTCCCCATGTGCCAGAGGGTCTGCTGCAGCGCCAGCGACTCGAGGTTCGCGAAGCGCTCGACCAGCACCGCCTGCACCGACGCGTGCAGCGCGTTCCAGTCGGTGGCCGCCGCCGGCTCGGAGAGGCGCCAGCGCACCGTCAGCGACGTGGCCATGATGCGGTCGTCGGTCGGCTGCAGCGTCGTCAGCTCGTCCACCAGGAAGTCGCGGAAGGCGGATCCGGTCGACTTCAGGATCACGAGGTCCTTGAAGCCCTGCACCACGTGCACCCCGTCGGCGCCCACGGTGACGGCCGCAGTGCGCACCTCGGGGCCGGTGCGGAGGAAGGTGTGCCGGTGGGGCGCCCCGTCCACCTCGGCCCGCGTCCAGCCGAGCCGCTCGACCTCGACCCTGGCGCCCGTCACCGGCTCCACGTCGTCGACGAAGTGCCGGGCGAGGGACAGGCGCCCAGGACTCGATCGGGTCGGGCACGAACCGCTTCGCCCACACGAAGACCGTGTTCTTCTGGGTGTCCGTCGGCAGCACGTTGTGCTGATCGCCCTCGAGGTGCGCGGCGTCGAAGTGGCCGCGGAGCGCGGTCGACACGTTGAGGTCCACGAGATCGTGGCGGTCGCCGTTCCGCACCACCCGGACGACCCGCGTCTCGGCCTTGCCGTACTGGTGGGGCCCGAGCACGATCGCCATGCGGCAACCATCGCAGACGCGCGTTTCAGGGGTGTGAAGCCCGCCACTCCCGCTCGAGGATCGCGAAGTGCAGGGTGTCGGACCACACGCCTTTCACCCGCTCGTTCTCGACGAGCAGCGCCTCGCGCCGCATCCCGATGCGGTCGGCCACCCGGCCCGAGGCCGTGTTCGCGGGATCCATCCGGGCCACCACCCGATGCGCGCCGACCTCGTCGAAGGCGAACCCGAGCAGCGCGGCGGCCGCCTCGGCGGCGTAGCCGTGGCCGCGGTGCTCGGGCGCGAACACCCAGCCGACCTCGAGGCACTCCTGCTCGCGGTCGCGGACGAAGACGATCAGGTCACCGAGCAGCGGACCGCCGTCGGGGAGCGCGACGCCGAAGGAGAGCGACCCGTCGGTGCCCTCGAGCGCGGTGCGGGCCGCTCGTGTGGCCAGGTAGGCCGCCACCTCCTCGGCCGTCTGCGGCCGGAACGGCAGGAACCGGCAGGTCTCCGGATCCGACCGGTAGGCCAGCAGGGCGTCCCGGTCGCCGGCGGTCAGGCGGCGGAGCTCGAGGCGCGCGGTGCGGAGCGGCAGCCGCGGGGTCGTGGACTCACGCACGGCGCAGCAGCCGTCCCGCGGGGGAGCCGTCGGCGTCGATGCGCCGGCCCGCCAGCCACGCACCGCGGACGGCTCCGGACAGCTCATGCCCGAGGTACGCGCTCACCGGGTTCTTGAAGCGCAGCTCCGGCGCCGCGACGCGGTGACGGTGCTCGGGGTCGAGCACGACGAGGTCGGCATCCGCTCCGGGCGCGATCCGTCCCTTCGTGCCGAGTCCGACGACGTCCGCGGGCGCGCTGGTGAACCACGGCAGCACCGTCTCGAGGGGGATGCCGCGGGTGCGAGCCGCGGTCCAGACCGCGGCGAGGCCGAACTGCAGCCCGGCGACGCCGCCCCAGGCGACGTCGAAGTCGCCGTCGCCCGCGAACTTGCGGTCCGCGGTGGAGGGGGAGTGGTCGGACACGACCATGTCGATCGTGCCGTCCTGCAGCGCGGCCCAGAGCGCGTCCTGGTTCGCGGTGTCGCGGATGGGCGGGCAGCACTTGTACTCCGTCGCTCCGTCGGGGATGTGGGCCTCGTCGAACACGAGGTAGTGGGGGCAGGTCTCCACCGTGATCGGCAGGCCCTCCGCCTTCGCCGCGGCCAGCATCGGCAGCGCGGCGGCGGAGGAGAGGTGCAGGATGTGCGCCCGTGCGCCGGTGCGGCGCACGCCGTCGATCACCGCGCCGATCGCCGCCGTCTCGGCCTCGGGCGGCCGGCTGCCGACGAAGCGGCGGTAGTCGCGCCCACCGCCGTGCGGCGCCGCGTCGAGCACCTGCGGATCCTCCGCGTGCACGATCAGCAGGCCGCCGAACCCCGCGATCTCGGACAGCGCCGCGAGGAGCTGCGCGCGGTCGAGGTGCGGGAACTCGTCGACGCCCGACGGCGCGAGGAACGCCTTGAAGCCGAACACGCCCTCGTCCCAGAGCGCCTCCAGGCTGCCGAGCGACGCCGGCACCGCGCCGCCCCAGAAGCCCGTGTCGACGGCCACGGCCCCGTCTGCGGCGCGGCGTTTGATCTCGAGCGCGGCCGGATCCACCGTCGGCGGGATCGAGTTCAGCGGCATGTCGACGATCGTCGTGACGCCGCCGGCGAGCGCCGCGCGCGTGGCGCTCGCGAAGCCCTCCCACTCCGTGCGGCCCGGCTCGTTGACGTGGACGTGCGTGTCGACGAGGCCCGGCAGCAGCACCTCGTCGTCACCGAGCTCGACGTCCGCGACGGCCGAGTCGCCGGCGCCGCGGACCTCCCGGATGCGGGCGCCCTCGACGACCACGGTGGCAGGGGTGAGCGCCCCGTCGACGAACGCCCGCCGGGCGCGGATCACGAGGTCGGCCATGCCCCTCCTCGACTGCCGGAACTGCGCCACCCTACCGAGCGGTGCCGACGTGCCGGGAGCGCCGGCATCCGGCTCCGACGGTCCCGATCGGCGCCGGATCGCGCGGGGCGGAGGTGGCCGCCGAGGACCGGTCGCGCATGCAGCCGGCTCATAAGCAGGGCCCAGCAGGATGGCGCCATGCCGACCTATGCACCAGTCCTCGAGGCCGTCCTCTCCCGCGAGCCCGAGCCCGACGGGGGTGTGCGGTCCGGCGACGTGGACTACACCGTCGACGGCACCCCCTGTCGCGGCTACTTCGCGGCTCCTGCCGACGTGCACGGCACGGTGCCCGGCGTGCTGGTCGTGCACGACTGGCTCGGCGTCACCGACAGCGTGCGGATGCGCTGCGACATGCTGGCCCGCCTCGGCTACGCGGCCTTCGCCGCGGACGTCTTCGGGGCCGACACCCGGCCGTCCGAGGCCGAGGCGGCGACCGTCGCCGGCGGGTTCTACGGCGACCCCGAGCTCTGGCGCCGGCGGGTCGTCGGCGCCTTCGACCGGATGCGCGAGGAGTCCGTCGTCGACGGCTCCCGCACGGCCGCGATCGGCTACTGCTTCGGCGGCTCGTCCGCCCTGCTCCTCGCGCGGACCGGCGCCGACCTGCGGGCCGTCGTCAGCTTCCACGGCGGACTTCAGGCGGGACCGGAGGGCGAGGCGGAGCGCATCCGGGCGAGCCTCCTGATCCTCACCGGCGCGGCCGACCCGGTCGTGCCCGACGAGGCCGTGCTCGCGGTGCAGAACGAGTTCCGGCGCGTGCCGGAGCTCGACTGGCAGGTCGTGACCTACGCCGGTGCCATGCACGCGTTCGCGGTGCCCGGGGCCGACGCCCCGGACCACGGCGCGCAGTTCCACGCGACCGCGGAGCGCCGCAGCTGGACCGCGATGAAGGACTTCTTCGCCGAGGTGCTCTGACTCCTGTCCGGCGTGCATGCATCCGGACCAGGAGGGGCATCTGAAGCCGGGATCCGCATGCGGTCGGCTCGGATGCCTGCACCCGGGACGGGCGGCCGTTATCACGTCTTGGGTGACAGGTCAACTACTCGGATGGTAGCCTTGTGGACATGTCCGATCCGTCCGGCCTCGACCCAGCAGACTGGGCCGTCTGGCGCGCGTTCAGTGCCACGGGCCGGGCGATCGACCGTGCCCTCGAGCAGCGGTTGCAGCACGACGCCGGCATCTCGACGGCGGACTTCGACATCCTCCGCAGCCTCGCCGAGGCCGACGGGCACCGCCTCCGTGCAGGCGCCCTCGCCGAGTCGATCGACTGGGAGAAGAGCCGCATCTCGCACCAGGTGCGCCGCATGGCCGACCGTGGCCTCGTCGAGCGGGCCGACTGCCCGACCGATGCCCGCGGCACCTGGGTCGTGCTCGCCGAGCGCGGCGCGGACGCCTTCGCGGCCGCGTCCTGCGGCTATGTGGAGGTGCTCCAGCAGGCGTTCTTCGACCGCCTCGGCCCCGATCAGAAGCAGGCGCTCGGCTCGATGGCCGACCGCGTCGCCGACGCGCTCGAACGCGTCGGCACCGTCTCCCGCTGACGCCCCCGTCCGGCTCTGCGGCCCCCGGCGTTCACACAGGCTCGACCGCAATGGTGACGGATGTGGCAGGGTGACCCCTGCAGGGAAGGACTACTGATGAACCCCATCAAGGCACTGGTCGACGCGGGCTTCAAGAGCGAGTACGCCTACTGGGGCGGATTCATCTCCATCGGCCTCAGCTTCGCCGCGTGGGCCGCGTCGCAGGCGCGTGACTCGAACGACAAGGCGCAGTCGGACCGCTGGGGGATCTTCGTCGGCCACTGGGCGCCGACGTTCTTCGCCCTCGGCGTCGCCC
This sequence comes from uncultured Actinomycetota bacterium, assembly GCA_963771645.1. Lineage (GTDB taxonomy): Bacteria > Actinomycetota > Actinomycetes > Actinomycetales > Microbacteriaceae > Amnibacterium. The sequence goes on from CAVYUH010000017.1 coordinate 154,056, forward strand.
TGAAGCTCGAGGAGTAGCACCCGTCAGCCGGGCAGGTGGTGGGTGCTCCATCCGCCGCCCGGCTCCTCGCGGTACTCCACGCGGTGGCTCGGACCCTCGGCGTCCGACCGCCAGAACGTGAGTCGGTCGGGTCGGACCAGGTAGCCCGTCCACGACTCCGGCTGCGCCGAGAAATCGCTGTCCGACGCGCCGCTCCATCGCGCCACGCGTTCATCCCGGCCGGCCTGCGCGAGCTCGTGGTCGTTCAGCCACGCGAGCCGCCGCAGGTAGGGGGAGCGCTTCGCGTAGCCGCGGGCGATCCCGTCCGCGTCGAGCGGCTCCACTCGACCGCGGAGAACGAGCTGCCGCGTGAACCCCGGCCACAGCACGAGCACCGCCACCTCCGGCCGGGACGCGAGCTGCTCCGCCTTCCGTGATCGCGCGTCGGTATGGAAGACGAGGCCTCGCTCGTCCCACTCGCTGAGCAGCACCGTGCGGAGATCGGGACGCCCGTCGTCGTCGACGGTCGCGACCTGGATCCGGGGCCGTTCGGGCTCGTCGTTCGCCGGCAGCCAGGCCGTGACCTCGGCCAGCACCTCGCCGCGTCAGGTCGCTCATGCCGGCAGCAGGGGGTAGCGGTCCACCTCGAGCGAGCGCCTCGACCACGAAGCCGACACCCTCCTCGAACAGGCGCGCGCCGGCCTCGGCGCTCGCGCCCGTGGGGTCGCCGATCACGCCGCTCGGGCCGAAGTCGTTCGAGAGCCAGCCGAACGTGCACCGGGCGGCCGTTGAACCCGATGATGCCGGAAGTCCTCCAGCGCCTCGGGCACGTTGCGGGCGTACTCCTCGCGGATGCACGAGGTCGGGCGCGCAGGTGCAGCACCAGCGACGTCTCCGCCCAGCCGGCGTGGATGCCGAAGCCGTGCTCGTCCGGCTGGCCGTCCGTCGCCGCTCGCCCGCCCGCTGGATCGCCGGCCGGCATCGTGAACGGCTGCAGCCCGTAGCCGGCGGCGCAGCTCGCGGTTGACGACCTGCAGCAGCGCGATGTTGCCGCCGTGCCCGTTGACGAAGACGATCTTCTTCGCGGGCGTCGCGGCGATCGAGCGGCCGAGGTCGCGGAGCACGTCGAGCAGCGTGTCCGCGGACAGCCACAGCGTGCCGGGCGCCCAGGCGTGCTCGTCCGACTTCGTCATGGACAGCGTCGGCAGCTGCCACACGTCGAGGCCCTGCTCGGCCGCGCGGGCGACCGCGGCGGTCGTGACGGCCTCGGCCACGAGGGCGTCGGTGCGCAGCGGCAGGTGCGGGCCGTGGTGCTCGATCGCCCCGACGGGCTGCACCACGATGCTGCGCTCGGTCAGCGTCGTCGCGACGCGGCTGCCGGGCAGGTCGGCGAGCAGCCGGCTCATCGGATCGCGCCCTTGCGGGGCCCGTCGTAGTCCGGGTTGAGCTTGCCGGGGTTCAGCAGGCCGTTCGGGTCGGTGCGGCGCGCGAGCTCGACGGTGCGCTCCACCTCGAAGTCGACGTTCCACTGGTGCGGGTTGTGCACGCCGACGCCGAGCGCGTTCAGCGCGGCGATCCCCGCGTAGACCTGCTCGGCGGACTCGTACCGCCCGGCGAGCATGCCGATCGGCACGCCGTGGCCGGCCTCGATGTGCAGCATCCCGTCGGGGTAGACGGCCTCGACGTCCGCCAGCCGCTCGAAGAGGGCCTCGCCCGACACCTCGACGTGGAACGTGGGCCGGTCGGTGGCCTTCTGGAACCACTCGATCGGGTGGTTGTAGCTGAGCATGCTGATCCGCATGCTCGCCTGCGGGCCCTCCCGGACGACCTCGACCCGGCCGCCGGCCGCCTCGATGATCCGCGTGGCCTCCTCGAGCAGGTCGGCCGACAGGATCGAGCGCAGGCTCGCCCGCCCGACCGGGACCGCCTCGTCGGGCGGCAGCGAGGCCGAGATCTCGGGGTGATCGGCGCTGACGAGCCGCGGCGGGGGCTGCATCCGCCCGATCTCCCGCACGGCGGGCAGCGCGGACTCGAGGTCGGGGAAGCTCGCGTAGAGGCCCCGCCAGTCGCGCAGCGGCTCGAGGCGCGACCGTGGCCCGGGCGATGATGCCGGCGGTGCCGTAGTTGTGCACGTAGGCCTGGGCCTCGTCGCCCTCGACGTGCACGAGGTCGGGGGAGCCGTCGGCGTGCACGACGTCGAGGGCGACGACGAAGCCCCGGTCGTTGGAGCCGTGCTCGATCGTGCCGGTGCCGCCCGATCCGCCGGAGAGGAACCCGCCGATGGTCGACTGCGCGGTCGACGGGTACATCCAGAGCGCCTGCCCGGCGTTCCAGGCCGCCTGCTCCAGCACCACCATCTGGGCGCCCGCCTCCGCGGTGATCACCCCGTCGCCGACCTCGACGACCGCGCGGGCGCGGGTGAGGTCGAGCACGAGGCCGCCGGACATCGGGATCGCCTGGCCGTAGTTGCCGGTGCCCTTGCCGCGCGGGCGTGATCGGCACGCCGTGCCGCACGGCGGCCGCGACGACCTGGCCGATCTGCTCGGCGGAGGTGGGGAACGCGACCAGGTCGGCGAGGCCGAGCGGCAGCTGCTCGACGATGATCGGCGACATGCGGGAGCCGTCGGCGGACGCGCGCATCCGCACCCGCTCCTCGAGGCTGACGTTCTTCTCGCCGAGCAGCTCGCGCAGCTCGGCGGCGAGGTCGGTGACGGCGTCGGGCGACGTGGTCGCGACGGGCAGCGACATGGTGCTCCTTCGGTGCGGACGCGGACCTGCCGCTTCCTGCCCTCGAACCGGTCGGATGAGGGCAGGAAGCGGCAGGCGTGCGGTCAGAACGTGACCGACTTGCTCAGGTACGCGTTGGTGTACAGGTCGTCCGGCGTGATCCCGGACTTCGGTGCGACGCCGCCCTTGGTGAAGATCGGGGTGTCGAGGTCGATGACCTTCTGCACGCGGGTCGGGTCCATCTCGCCGATGTAGCCGTCGGTCCCGTTGCTCACGAGCTTCAGGTCCTTGATCTGCTTCGCCGCGAAGTCCGCGACGCCCTGGTCGTAGACCCAGCCGTTGTTGTACTGCGTGACGAGGCTCACGATCAGCTGGTTCGCCGTCGACGGGCTCTTCACGTAGTCGACGTCGGCCTGCTGCATCACGGGGATGAGCTTCTTCAGGCACGGGGCGAGCTTCTGCTCGTCGGCGGTGCGGATGCTCATCGCCTCCGGGTAGATCGGGTAGCCGGTGTCGTAGACGAGCTGGTACTTGACCGGCTTCTTCCAGGCGCCGACCTCGTTCTGGTAGACGTACGGCTCGGCCGTCGCGAAGCCCTGCTGCGCGTCCTTGCCCTGCGCCGCCGCGAACTTCGCCGGGGTGCCGTCGTAGCTGCCGTCGAGCACGCTCGCCGGCAGGATGCCCGCGCCCTGGAGGTAGCTCATGTACGCGGCGCCCTTGAAGTAGCGGATGACGCCGCCCGACTTCGACAGCGCGGCGCCGAGGCTCTTGATGTCGGTGACCGACGGGTACTTCGCCGGGTCCCACATGATCATCTGCGGGGAGATGTTCGTCTCGGCGAACACCGCCTTGGTCGGCAGCTTGACCGAGTTCTGCAGCGCCTCGTCGGTCGACACGTAGCCGAGCGTGATGCTCTTGTCCGTGTACAGCTGCTGCGACACCGACTGGAAGCCGATGGCGGGACCGCCGGAGCGGATCTGGATCTTCACGCCGGTGGACTTGCCGCCGACGACCAGGTCACCGGTCACCGTCTTCTTCGCGGCGTCGACGGTCGGGTTCGGCCCGACCATCTCGTAGAGGTGGCCGTGGTCGGCCTCCGGGTTCCAGTCGGTCTGCACGACGACCGTCGCCGGGCAGACGCCCGCCAGGTTCACCGCGCCGGCCGCGGCGGTCGCCGTCGTGCCGCTGCCGGCGCTGCGGCGCCGCTCGCGCAGCCGGCGAGGGCGACGCGCCGCGGCGACGGCCATGCCGGCGCGCCGCGAGCGTCTTGGGGATTGATCGCATGGATGCTCCTTGGTCGGATTCGGTGCGGGAGGGAGGTCGAGGCGGCCGTGAGGTGCTGTGAGCGGCGGCTCAGCCGAGGTCGAACCACTTGCCGACGGCGAGCCGGCCGAGCAGTCCGAAGAGCAGGAACACCGCGATGCCGAAGAGCGACGCGATGAGGATGGCGGCGAACGCCTCCGGCGCCCTGGGTGCGCGACGCGAACACCTGGATGGCCGTGCCCAGGCCGGGGCTGCCCTGGCCGAGCAGCTGGTCGCCGACGATCGCGCCGATCACCGAGAGCCCTGCCGCGTTCCGCAGCCCGACGAAGATCGACGGCATCGCGGCCGGGAACTGCAGCTTCAGCGAGCGTCGTCGCGCGGCGAGCGCGCCCTGCAGCTGGAAGAGCTCGCGCTGCGCCTTGTCCGCCGCCTGCAGGCCGAACAGGGTGTTCGAGATCATCGGGAACAGCGAGATCAGCAGGCCGTCACGACGACCTTGCCGGCGAAGTTGTAGCCGAAGATCGTGCCGATCAGCGGTGCGACGGCGAGGATCGGCAGGCACTGCAGGATCACCGCGTACGGGAAGAACGACCGCTCGATCCACCGCGCCTGGACCATGACCGTGGCCGCGGCGACGCCGAGCACCACGGCGCAGGCGAGGCCGGTGAGCGCGACGAGCGCGGAGTTGAGGAGCGCCGGGTAGATCTGGCGCGACGGCGGCGGGCTCGAGCGACCGCCGCGTAGAGCACCTCGTGCGGGTACGGCCAGAGGAACCCGCGGCCCTGCAGCGCGAAGATCCAGGCGATCAGGTACCCGACGCCGACGAGCGCGACGAAGCACGAGCGCCGGCTGCCACCAGGTGCGCGCGCGGAAGCGGACGCGCCGGGCGCGGCCACGCGATCCGCGCTGGTCCGCCTCGGCGCTGGAGCGGCCGGCTCGAGCACGGTGACGTTGATGACCATCAGCGGTGCCCTTCGCGGAGCGCGTGCGAGACCTCGCCGACGAGCTCGGCGAACTCCGCGCGTGTAGCGGATGTCCGGGGTCGCGCGGCATCGGGAACGGCACGTCGAAGCGTGCTGCACGATGCGGCCCGGCCGCCCCGACATCACCACCACCTTCGTGGACAGGTAGACCGCCTCGGACACCGAGTGGGTGATGAAGAGGCCGGCGAACTGCTGCTCGACGAACAGCCGCAGCAGCTCGTCGTTCAGGCGCTCGCGGGTGATCTCGTCCAGCGCGCCGAACGGCTCGTCGAACAGGAACAGCTCCGGGTCGAGCGTGAGCGAGCGGGCGAGCGAGGTGCGCATCCGCATGCCGCCGGAGAGCTGCTTCGGCAGGCTCTTCTCGAAGCCGGTCAGCCCGACCAGCTCGATCGCCTCCGCGGCGCTCCGCCGGCGCTCCTCCTTGGACTTGCCGTTCAGCTCGGCGAGCAGCTCGACGTTGCGCTGCACGCTGCGCCACGGCAGCAGCGTCGCGTCCTGGAACACGTAGCCGATCCGCTTCGTGCTCACCGACGACGGTGCCGGCGGTCGCGGTCTCGAGGCCGGAGGCGATGCGCAGCAGGGTGCTCTTGCCGCAGCCGGACGGGCCGACGACGGTGACGAACTCCCCGCGCTGCACCGTGAGGTCGACGTCCTCGAGGGCGACGGTGCCGGTGTCGAAGCGCATGGCCACGCCGCTGAAGTCGAGGAGGGTGGGGGATGGCCGTGCCGGTGGTGGCCGGCGCGTGCGCGGTGAGGGTCATGCGGCTCCCGGTTCGAGTGGCGGTGAGGACGGCTTCGCGGGCCGGGGCGGCCACGCGCTGCTCGAGCACGGACGCGGCGACGAGGCGGCCCGCGTGGAGCACGTAGCGGTCGGCGGAGGCGAACGCGATCGCCTCGGTGGCCGACTCCGGCCCGCACGGCGAGCAGGTCGGCGACCGCGCCGACGCGAGGGCCGGCCGGCGGCAGGCCGAGCACGTCGCGCGCGCCGTCGCCGACGAGGTGCAGCGCCTCCGCGGGCGTGAGGTGCGCGGCGGTGACGAGCAGCATCGCGGTCTCGAGCGGATCGCAGCGGCCGAGCGGGTTGAACGGGTCGCGCACGTTGTCGGCGCCGGCCGCGACGCGCACCCCGGCGTCGATCAGCGCGCGCAGCGCCGTGATGCCGCGCGGGCGTCGCGACCGGGGCGTCCCAGCCCTGCAGGTAGAGGTTCGTGATCGGCAGGCCGATGATGCCGATGTCCGCGGCCCGGATCGCATCGGACGAGCGTCGGCGAGCTCGTCCTCGGGCAGCATCCCGAGCCGCACGCAGTGGCCGGCGCTGCGGGGCAGCGACCAGCGAGCGGGCCCGCTCGGCGAAGCGGCCGAGCGTGATCGGGCCCGTCGAGGGACTCGTCGGCGTGCAGGTCGGCGCCGACGCCGACGCGCTCGGCGAGGTCGAGCAGGCGGTCGGTCGCGGCGATGGGGTCGGGCCAGAGGTGCGGCGCACCGCCGACGAGGTCGGCGCCGAGCTCGAAGGCCTCCTCGTGCACCTCGTCGACGGTGTCGTCGGCGGGCAGGGTGACCAGCTGGAGGTCGACCAGGCCGGCGAACTCGGCCCGCACGCGCGCTGCAGCGCGCGGAAGCCGGCGAGCGGGTCCGGGCCGGGGAGAAGTTCACGTGGCTGCGCACCGCGGTGATGCCGTTCGCGAGCATCCGGCCGAGCGTGCGTCGCGCGCGGTCGGCGATGTCGTGCTCGTCGGCCGTGATCGCGTAGGTGTGGAACGCGGCGATGGCGCTCGGCAGGTCGCCGAGCGGCGGCGCGATGACGTCGAAGGTGAGGGCCTTGTCGAGGTGCGCGTGCGGCTCGGCGCCGGCGGTGAGCAGCACGAACCCGTTCAGGTCGAGCGCCGACCCGGGCTCGCCGTCGAGGGCGCCCGCCGGCTCGATCGCCGCGACCACGGGACCGTCGAGCCGCACGTCGACCGGCGTCCCGTCCGCCAGCCGAGCGCCGCGCAGCACGTCGATCCGGAGCGGGAGCGCTGGGGATCATGCCTTCGAGCACCTCCGATAGGACGGCGACAGGGCCATGCAGGTCTGCAGGGCCTCTGACGACGTCGTCGGGGCCGCGGTGGATCACCGATCCGAGCGGTGAGCACCACTGTACGGAGCCTGCATTTCGGTCGTGTAACGCCCCCGTTTCGGGGGCCACTCCTTCCCCCGACCGGCGCCGGGCGTGCGCGTCGCGCGGCTATCGTCGGGCCCATGACCGGCGAGCTGCGGCTGACCGTGCGCGCGGTGACGCGCGCCGCCGACGACGTGGTGCTGATCGACCTCGAACGTCCCGGCGGTGGCGCCCTCCCGCGGTGGGCTCCCGGTGCGCACGTGGACGTCGTGCTGCCGGACGGCCGCGGCGAGCGGCAGTACTCGCTCTGCGGCGACCCGGCCGAGCCGGACGTCTGGCGGATCGGCGTGCTGCGCGAGGAGGGCGGCCGTGGCGGATCCGTCTGGCTGCACGAGCGCGTGGCCGGGGACACCGTGACCGTGCGGGGCCCGGCGAACCACTTCGCCTTCGAGCCCTTCCCCGGCCGCGAGTACGTCTTCGTCGCGGGCGGCATCGGGATCACCCCGATCGCGGCGATGGTCCGTGCTGCGGACGAGCGCCGGCGTCGAGTGGCGGCTGCGTCTACGCGGGGCGGTCGCGCGGCACGCATGGCGTTCCTCGACGAGCTGGTCGGCAGGCACGGCGACCGCGATCGAGGTCTTCGCGGGGGACGAGGGCGTGCGGGCCGACATCCCGCGGCTGCTCGAGCGGTCGCCGGATGCGGTCGTCTACGCGTGCGGACCGGCGCGGCTGCTCGCCGCCGTCGAGGAGGCGTGCGCGGGCACGGCCCTCGGGGCACCTGCACCTCGAGCGCTTCGAGGCGAAGGTGCTCGGCGCTCCCGTCTTCGACGAGCCGTTCGAGGTGGAGCTGCTGCTGTCGGGCATCACCGTCACCGTGCCGCCGGAGCGCTCGATCCTCGAGGTGGTCGAGGAGGCGGGCGTGCTCGCGCTCTCGTCGTGCCGGGTCGGCACCTGCGGCACCTGCGAGACGCCGATCATCGAGGGCGAGGTCGACCACCGCGACTCGGTGCTGAGCCCCGAGGAGCAGGACGACGACTTCGCGATGATGATCTGCGTCTCGCGCGCGGCCTGCCCGAGGATCACGATCGAGCTCTGACCGCGGTCGAGCGCCGCGTCTGCTGTCCGCACGGACAGCTGTCGGCGTCTAGCGGCAGCAGCTGTCCGTGCGGACAGCAGTCGGGCGCAGGTGCGCCGATCGGCCGCCGAAGACCGCAGGGGCGATCATGGACCCGTGCTCGAGCTCGCCGACCGCCTTCTGCCGCTGCTGCGGCGCGACGAGCGCGTCGCGGTCGCGACCTCGATCGACGTGTTCGGGAGCTCGCCGCAGGCCGTCGGCACCTCGATGGCCATGGCCGCCGACGGCACGGTGATCGGCAGCGTCTCGGGCGGATGCGTCGAGGCCGCCGCGCTCGAGGGCTGCCGCCGCCTGCTCGCCGGCGCACCGGCCGCCGTCGAGCGGTACGGCTTCGGGGACGCCGCCGCGGCGGCCGCCGGGCTCGCGTGCGGCGGCGAGCTCGACGTGCTCCTGTACATGCTCGGCGGGGAATGCGTCCTCCGCGAGCTCGACGCGGCTGCAGCGGGCGAGGCGGCCGCCATCGCCGTCGTGACCGCCGGGACCGCCCGAGCTGCTCGGCGCGGTCGTCGCCGGCGCCTCCGGCGCGTGGCTGCCCGGCGAGGCGGACGAGGCGGCCCTGCGGCGGCTCGGTCTCGACCTCGCCGCCGTGCGCCGCGCCGTCGCCGACGCGCCGGCCACGCGGCGCGATCGAGGTCGAGTGCGCCGGCGTGCTGCGGCTCTTCGTCGAGGTGGGCCGCACGAAGCCGGTCTTCGCGATCATCGGTGCGACGGACCTCGGCCGCGAGCTCGCCGCCGGCGCCGTCGCGCTCGGCTACCGCGTGCTCGCCTGCGATCCGCGGCCGGCGTTCGGGACGGTGGACCGGATCCCGGCCGCCGAGTCGGTCGCGGTCGACGCGCCGCATCGGTGGCTCGAGGCGTCTGCCGCTCGACGAGCGGTCGGTGGTCGTCCTGGTCACCCACGACGAGGACCTCGACCCGCTCGCATCGCCGTCGCGATCGAGGGGCCCGCCGTCGTACGTCGGCGCGCTCGGATCCCGCAGCACCGCTGCTCGGCGGCGGCTCCGGCTGCGCTCCCTCGGCGTCGGCGACGCGGGCGTCGGGCGGCTCCGCAGCCCCATGGGTCTCGACCTCGGCGGCAGCACGGCTGCCGAGACCGCGCTCTCGGTGCTCGCCGAGGTGCTGCTCGTGCGCACCGCGACGAGCGGGGCGCCCCTCGTCGGCCGCGCCGGCCCCATCCATACCGTGCGCTGAGCAGCTCCTCCCGGTTCGCCGAGCCGCTCCCGGTGCGGTTGAGTGGTTCCCATGACGGGATCGATGCACGACGCCGTGCTGCTCGAGGGACGGCGTGCCCGGCTCGAGCCGCTCGAGCGCCGCCATGCCGAGGACCTCGCCCTGGCCTCCGCCGGACGGCGAGGTCTGGCGCAAGTGGACCACCCGCATCCCCTCACCTGAGGAGGTGCCCGCCGAGATCGAGGCCCGGCTGGCCGCACAGGCCGCCGGCCGGATCGTGCCCTGGGCGATCGTCGCCGACGGGCGCGCGGTCGGGATGACGACCTACTGGGCCATCGACGACGCCAACCGGCGGCTCGAGATCGGCGCCACCTGGCTCGGCGCGTCGGCGCAGGGCACCGGCATCAACGCCGAGGCGAAGCTGCTGCTGCTCACCCGCGCGTTCGAGGTGCTCGACTGCATCGCCGTCGAGTTCCGCACGCACTTCCACAACCGGCAGTCGAGGGCGGCGATCGAGCGGCTCGGCGCCAAGCAGGACGGCGTGCTCCGCAGCCACCAGATCGGCCGCGAGGGCACCCTCCGGGACACCGTCGTCTACTCGATCCTCGCCGCCGAGTGGCCCACCGTGCGACTCGGGCTTCTCGAGCGCCTCCAGGCCGGCCGCCAGTAGGCTCGGCGCGGTTTTCGGCGTCAGGAGAAGAGGTGGCATGACGGGCATCGCGGTGCGGCCGACCGAGCTCGCGGACGGTCGCGAGCTCATCTACTTCGACGACCGGGGCTCGACCCTGCCCGAGGAGCGGCGGCCGGATGAGCGCGGGCTGGACCCCCGGCCGCCGACCGCGACGATGCGGCTCGACCTGCTCACCGGTGAGTGGGTGTCGATCGCGTCGGCCCGGCAGAACCGGGCGTTCCTGCCGCCGCCGGAGGCGGATCCGCTCGCCCCGCAGTCCCCGACGAACCCCTCGGAGATCCCGGACCGCTACGACGTCGCGGTCTTCGAGAACCGGTCGCCGTCGTTCGGCCCCGCACTCGCCGATGCGCCGGACGCACCGGAGGGACTCGACGACCTCGCGCGTCTCGGGGTCGGCCGCACCCGCACCTCGGTCGGCCGCTGCGAGGTCGTCTGCTTCAGCCCGGAGACGAGCGGATCCTTCGCCACGCTCAGTGAGAACCGCGCCCGCACCGTCGTGGAGGCATGGGCGCATCGCACCGCCGCCCTCTCGAAGCTGCCCGGCGTGCAGCAGGTCTTCCCGTTCGAGAACCGCGGCGAGGCGATCGGCGTCACGCTGCACCACCCGCACGGGCAGATCTACGCCTACCCCTACGTGACGCCCCGCACCTCCCGGCTGCTCGACTCGATCGATCGCTACGACGGCGACCTCTTCGCCGACCTGCTCGCCTTCGAGCAGGCGGGGGAGCGCGTCGTGCTCGCGACCGACTCCTTCACCGCGTTCGTGCCCTTCGCTGCGCGCTGGCCCGTGGAGCTGCACCTGCTGCCGAACCGCCACGTGCCCGACTTCGCCGCGCTGACGGAGGACGAGAAGGACGAGCTCGCGGTCGTCGTGCTGCGGCTCATCCGCGCCGTCGACGCGCTCTACGAGACCCCGACGCCGTACATCGCGGCCTGGCACCAGGCCCCGGTGAACACCCACCGCGACTCGGTGCGGTTGAACCTGCAGATCACGTCGCCCCGCCGTGCCGCCGAGCGCCTCAAGTACCTCGCGGGCAGCGAGTCGGCGATGGGGGCGTGGATCGGCGACCTGGTGCCCGAGCAGACCGCCGACCGGCTCCGCGAGGCGCTCGCCCGCGCCGACGCGGAGCACGCCCGATGAGCGGCCACGAGCCCGCCGAGGCGCTCTTCGCGGACCGGTTCGGCGGCGTGCCCGGCGGGCTCTGGCGGGCGCCCGGCCGGGTGAACCTCATCGGCGAGCACACCGACTACAACGACGGGTTCGTGCTGCCCTTCGCGATCGACCGGGCCGCCCACGTCGCCGTCGCGCTGCGCGACGACCGCCGGGTGCGCATCGCCTCCACCTTCGAGGGCGGCGACACGATCGAGACGACCCTCGACGACATCGCGGGCAGGCGGTTCTCCGGCTGGTCCGCGTATCCCTTCGGCGTCGTCTGGGCGTTCGGCGAGGCCGGCACCGATCTCGCCGCGGTGCGCGGGTTCGACCTCGCCGTCGACTCGGACGTGCCGGTGGGCGCCGGGCTGTCCTCGTCCGCCGCGATCGAGATGGCGACCGCCGTCGCGCTGAACGACCTGTGGGAGGTCGGCGCGGACCGCGCAGCGCTCGCCCGCATCGGGCGTCGCGCCGAGAACGTCGCGGTCGGCGCGCCGACCGGGATCATGGACCAGGCCGCGAGCGTCTTCGGCGAGGCGGACGCCGCCGTGTTCCTCGACTGCCGCACGATCGAGGTCGAGCAGGTCCCCCTCGGCTTCGCGGCCGCCGGGCTCGCGCTGCTCGTCGTCGACACGAAGGTCGAGCACGCGCATGCGACCGGCGGGTACCGCGACCGCCGCGAGGCGTGCGAGCGCGCCGCGAAGGAGCTGGGCGTGCCCCGCGCTCCGCGACGTCGCCCTCGCCGACCTGCCCGACGCGGAGCAGCGGCTCGACCCGGTGACGTTCCGCCGCGTGCGGCACATCGTCACCGAGGACGACCGGGTGCTGCGCAGCGTCGAGGCGCTGAAGGCCCACGACACCGCCGCGTTCGGCGAGCTCATGTACGCGAGCCACGCCTCCATGCGAGACGACTTCGAGATCAGCGTGCCCGAGCTCGACACGGTGGTCGAGGTCGCTCGCGACCGGGGTGCGGTGGGCGCCCGGATGACCGGCGGCGGCTTCGGCGGCTCCGCGATCGCCCTGCTGCCCGCCGAGGACGCGGATGCGCTCGCCGAGGCGGTCGTCGCCGCCTTCGCCGAGCGCGGCTACCGCGCGCCGGCGTCGTTCCGCGTCGTCCCCGCGGCGGGCGCCGGACGCCTCGCCTGACCCATCCGCCGTCCAGCCGCACGCGGGCAGACTGAACCGCATGCGGTACAGGACTCTCGGCAACACGGGCACGGTCGTCTCGGTGCAGTGCCTCGGCACCATGACCTTCGGCGACGAGGCGGATGAGGAGACCTCGGGCCGGATCATCGAGGCCTTCATCGAGGCGGGCGGCAACTTCCTCGACACGGCGGACGTCTACTCCAAGGGGATCTCGGAGCAGGTGATCGGCCGTTGGCTCGCCTCGCACGCCACGGACGCCGAGCAGCTCGTGATCGCGACGAAGGGCCGCTTCCCGATGGGGCCCGGCGCGAACGACTACGGCGCCTCGCGCCGGCACCTGCGCGACGCGCTCGACTCGAGCCTGGCGCGCCTCGGCGTCGACTTCGTCGACCTCTACCAGATCCACGCCTTCGACGCCCTGACGCCGCTCGAGGAGACCCTCCGGTTCCTGAACGACGCGATCACCGCGGGCAAGATCGGCGCCTACGGCTTCTCGAACTTCACCGGCTGGCAGCTCACGAAGGCGGCGTGGATCGCCAAGGTGCACGGCTGGGCGCCGCCCGTCACCCTGCAGCCGCAGTACAGCCTGCTCGTGCGCGGCATCGAGCACGAGATCGTGCCCGCCGCCCTGGACCAGGCCATCGGCCTGCTGCCGTGGTCGCCCGCTCGCCGGCGGATGGCTGACCGGCAAGTACCAGCGCGACGCCGTCCCTACGGGCGCGACCCGCCTCGGCACGAATCCGGAGCGCGGCATGGAGGCGTACGGCCCCCGCAACGAGGACGAGCACACCTGGCGCGTGCTCGACGCGGTCGAAGCAGGTCGCCGATGCGACCGGCGCGACGCCAGGCCGCGGTCGCCCTCGCATGGCTCGACGCGCAGCCCGGCGTGACGAGCACGATCCTCGGCGCCCGCACCGTCGAGCAGCTGCAGCAGAACCTCGCGGCGGTCGAGCTCGAGCTCGACGACGCGCAGCTCGCGACGCTCACCGAGGCGAGCACGCCGCGAGCCGAGGTGTACCCGTACGGCCCGCAGGCGGTGCAGCAGCGCCACCGGGCGCTCGTCCCCGAGGCCTGATCCGACGATGCCCGCGTACCCGTTCCGGCAGGTCGACGTCTTCCCCGACGCCGCCCTCGGCGGCAACCCGGTCGCTGTCGTGCTCGACGCCGACGGGATCGACGACGCCACGATGGCCGACTTCGCGCGCTGGACGAACCTGTCCGAGACGACGTTCGTGCTGCGGCCGGTGAACGAGCGCGCCGACTACCGGCTGCGGATCTTCACCCCCGGCGGCGAGCTGCCGTTCGCGGGGCATCCGACGCTCGGATCCGCCTCGGCCTGGGCGGACCACGTGGGCTCGGAGGCGGAGCGGCTCGTGCAGGAGTGCGGGATCGGGCTCGTCGAGGTGAAGCGGCGGGACGACGGCTTCGCGCTCGCTGCGCCGCCGCTCATCCGCTCGGGTGCCGCGAGCCCCGAGGACACGGCCGCTGCGGCGCGCTCCCTCGGCATCGAGGCGGACCAGGTGCTCGCCGCGGAGTGGGTGGACAACGGGCCCGGCTGGCTCGCGCTGCGGCTCCCCGACGCCGGGACCGTGCTCGCGCTCGTGCCGGACTTCCCGCACATGCCGTTCCCGCTCGGGGTCATCGGCGCGCATCCCGCGGATGGGCCGGCCGACTTCGAGGTCCGCGCCTTCGTCCCCGGCCTCGGCGTGCCGGAGGACCCGGTGACGGGCAGCCTGAACGCGGGGATCGGCACCTGGTTCTTCGGCGCCGGGATCGTGACGGACACCTACACCGTGCGGCAGGGCACGGCGCTCGGGCGCAACGGGATCGTGCGGGTCGAGCGCGACGACGAGGGGGTCTGGGTGAGCGGGGCGACGCGCACCCACGTCGCCGGCGAGGTCACGCTCTAGCGGTCCGCCCGTCGGGCCCGGTGGCGGAGCGGTACCCGATCGCCGCGACCGCACCGGTGATCACCGTGCCGACGCAGAGCGCCGCCGCGCTCCAGGTGAGCGCCGCGCCGACGCCGACGACCGCGCCGAAGAGGCCCACCGTGACGCCGCTGCCGAGCCGGAGGCCGTTCGCGGCGACGCCGTAGAACCCGAGCACCCGCCCGCGCTCCGCCGGCGGGGCGATCAGCTGCACGACGGTCTGCGAGATCGACATCGAGGCGAGGTTCGCGGCGCCCGGCGAGGAACAGCAGCACGAGGGCGAGCGGGAACGAGCGCGGTCATCGCGAAGCCGAGGATCCCGACGCCGTAGATGAGCGTGCTCACCACGGCGGCGCGGATGGTCGGCCTCGGCCATCCGGTCGCCTCGAGCAGGACGCCGCCGAGCACGCCGCCGGCCCCGGTGGCGAAGAGCAGCATGCTGTACGCCGCATCGCCCTCGCCTGCGCCCAGCCGCCCGGCGAACACCGGCATCACGGCCTGCAGCGAGGCGCCGACGAAGAACGAGCCGAGGCCCGGCGAGCGCCATCATCGACACGAGCGTGCGGTCGCCGGCCACGAACCGCGCGATGCGGCCCAGCTCGCGGAAGCCGAACCGCACGGCGTCGCCGACCACGTCGCGGGAGTGGCCGGTGGCGCGGGTGCGGAGCAGGAAGAGGATCAGCGGCGCGTAGAAGAGCGCGTTGACGAAGATGCCCGCCTCGGCGCCGAGGCCGACGAGCAGCAGGCCCGCCGACGACCGGTCCGAACAGGATCCCGAGGCTGCGGAACGTCGAGTTCAGGCGCACCGCGCTCGGCAGCTCGTCCGGCCCGACGAAGTCGTGCAGCATCAGCTGCTCCGCGGGCCCCCAGAGCGCGCCTGCGGTGCCGTGCAGCACGAGCAGCACGCACGCGGCCTGCACGGTCAGCGTGTTCGTCGCGAAGAGCACGCCCCAGGCGATCGACACGGCGGCGAACAGCAGCTGCCCCGCCTGGATGACCCGGCGGCAGTCGAACCGGTCCGCGAGGGCGCCGAACGGGATCGACAGCAGCAGGAACGGCAGCCAGTGGCTGAACACCTCGAAGCCCGCCAGCACCGGCGAGTGGTAGCGCTGCCACAGCACCCAGTAGGTGATGACGTGCTCGATGTTGTCCGCCATCATCGCGAGCGCCCCGCCGATGAGGTAGGTGCGGCAGTCGGCGACCCGCAGCGCCGCGAACCGCCGAGGGGCGGATGCGGCGGAAGCGGTCACCCTCCCATTGTCCCGCCCGGATTCGTTGCCGACGACGACGAACCGGCGCCCAGGGGAGCCGTCGCCGACATCCGGCGCCCGCGAACCAGTGAGTGCTGTCCGCGCGGACAACTGCTGCCGCTGGAACGCCGACAGTCGTCCGTGCGGACAGCAGAACGCGGTTCGGCCACGGCCGGGCGGCGCGACACCTCCCGTTCACCGGGGGACACCGCCGCGCTCGGAACGCGTCCCGTGGCGCCCGTAGAACCGGACACGAGCATCCACCCGGGATGCCGGAAGGAGACGCCGATGCATCGGCGAAGGATCGTACTCACCGGCGGCGTGGCCTTCGGGCTCGTCGCGGCGCTGGCCGCGCAGGGCGCCCCCGCCATCGCCCACACCCGCCCCGCCCCGTCGAAGCACGTGCTCGTGCTGTCCGTCGACGGCATGCACCAGGCGGACCTCACCTGGTACGTGCAGCAGCATCCGCACTCGGCGCTCGCCGCCCTCACCCGCTCGGGCCGCGACTACACGAACGCGGCCACGACGTTCCCGTCCGACTCCTTCCCGGGCATGGTCGCCCAGTTCACGGGAGCGGATCCGGGGACCAGCGGGGTCTACTACGACGACACCTTCAACCACGCCCTGCTGCCGCCGGCACGACCGACTGCAGCACGACGGCGAAGGGCGCGGAGGTCTCCTTCACCGAGGCGGCCGACGACTCGCAGAACCCGATCACCCTCGATGCGGGCCAGGGGATCGCCTCCCCGGCGCTCGCGGCGCTGCCGGCGAACACGCTCGCGCAGACCCTGGCGCGCGAAGGGCGCGCTGACGTCCGCCATCCTGAAGCTGACCCCGAAGCCGGTCTCGTTGCTGAACCGGGCCGCGCTCCCGGTCGACCCGAACACGTGCACGGCCGTGCTGCCGCATCAGTACCTCCACACGAACACGTGTTCGAGGTCGCGAGGCAGGCCGGGCTGCGGACCGCGTGGTCGGACAAGCACCCCGCCTACGAGATCCTGAACGGGCCGTCCGGCACCGGCATCGAGGACCTCTTCACGCCCGAGATCAACAGCGTCGCCGACGCGGCGGGCGACGACTGGACGACCGACAACGCGCTGACCGCCGAGTACGACTCTTCAAGGTCGCCGCGGTGCTGAACGAGATCGACGGGCGCGACCACTCGGGCGCCGAAGAAGGTCGGCACCCCCGCGGTCTTCGGCATGAACTTCCAGACGCTGTCCACGGCGCGAGAAGCTGCCGACGTCCGACGGGCTCACGGGCGGGTACACCAGTGCCGGCACGCCCGGGCCGCTGCTGACGCGCGCGCTCGGCTTCGTCGACGCCGAGGTGGGGCGGATGCTCCAGGCGATCCACCAGCGCCACCTCGAGGGGAGCACGACGATCGTCCTGTCCGCGAAGCACGGCCAGTCGCCCGATCTCGCCGGCGGCCCTCCGCCGCGTCGACGACGGGCCGATCATCGATGCGCTGAACGCCGGATGGACGAGCGCCCACCCGGGCGCGAAGCCGCTCGTGGACTTCGCGGTCGACGACGACGTGATGCTGATGTGGCTCTCGGATCGGTCGGCTGCTGCCCGCTCCTACGCGTCGCACTCCCTGCTGACGCACGCCGCGCCCGCGAACCTCGTGACCGACCCCAAGGGCACGTTCTCGGCGACCGTGAAGTCGTCGGGGCTGACCCGGGTGCTGACCGGCGCGGCGGCGGACCGCTTCGTCGACGCGAAGGCGGGTGACCCGCACGCGCCCGACCTGATCGGGATCGCGCAGTACGGCGTCGTCTACACGGGCAAGGTCGGCAAGATCGCGGAGCACGGCGGCGACGCCACGGCGGACCGGCACGTGCCGCTCGTCGTGGCCGGCGCGGGCGTGCAGCGCGGTGTCGTCGGGGCGCACGTCGCCACGACGCAGATCGCGCCGACGATCCTCCGGCTGCTGGGGCTCGACCCGAAGGCGCTCTCGGGCGTCCGGATCGACCACACCGCGGTGCTCCCCGGCGTGATCCGAGCACTGACGGTCCGGTTCGGCCGATCCGGGCGGCCGCGCTCGCCCGGATCGGCCGAGACCGCTCGTTGCCGCGCTGACTGCTGTCCGCACGGACAACTGCTCGCGTTTCAGCGGCAGCAGTTGTCCGTGCGGACAGCAGACGAGGGAGATGCAGTCGCGGATGCAGTCGCGCGGCGGCGCGGCGGCGCGACGGGGCGGCGCGGGTCAGTCGGCGGGCTGCTGGAGGCGCCAGAGGCGGTCGCGGGTCATCGGCAGCTCGTGCGGCCGCACGCCGATCGCGTCCCGGATCGCGTTGGCGAGCGCCGGGGCGACCGGGTTGTACGGCGCCTCGCTCATCGACTTCGCGCCGAACGGCCCGTTCGGATCCGCGGTGTCGGTGAACAGCACCTCGGTCTCCGGCACATCCGCCATCTGCGGCAGGTGGTAGTTCCGGAAGACGCGGGAGAGCACCTGGCCGCCCGCCATCCGCATCTCCTCGTAGAGGGCGCTGCCGATCGCCTGCGCGGTGCCGCCCTCGACCTGCCCGCGCAGCTGCTCGGGGTTGAGCACGCGGCCGGCGTCGACCGCCTGCACCGACTTCAGGATCCGCACCTCGCCCGTGACCGGCGAGACGGCCACCCGGAACGCGTGCACGTTGAAGGCGAGGCCGCGAGGGGTGCCGTTCGCGGATCCGGTCGCCGTCAGCGGCGCGAAGGCGGCGAGCGGCCGGACCGCGCCGTCGACCTCGACGCCGCCGTCGACGATCCGGGCGCCGGGACCGGCCGCGGCGAGCAGCGCCTCGCGCAGCGCGAGCGCCGCCCGGTGCACCGCCGCCCCGGCGACGACCGTGCCGGCGGACCCGAAGGCGCCGGTGTCGTAGCGCGCCGCATCCGTGTCCGACTGGCGGATGCGGATCGCGGCGATCGGCACCGCGAGCACCTCCGCGACCAGCTGCGCGTGGACCGTCGTCGTGCCGTTGCCGAACTCCGCGGTGCCGACCGCGAGCTCGAGCCCGCCGTCGGCCTCGAGCGTGAGCCGCACGTCGCTGAAGTGGCCGCGGGGCGGCAGCGTGGCGATCATCGAGGCGGCCATGCCCTCGCCGATCCGCCAGGGCCCGCCGTCGGCCGGCGCGGGGTCACCCGGCTCGAGCATCGCGTCCTCCGCGAGGTCGAGCGCCTGGTCGAGCCCGTAGCCGCCGTACTGCAGGTCGCTCTGCCTCATCCGGATCGGTGACGACGACCGGGTCGCCCGGCACGATCACGTTGCGCCGGCGCAGCTCGTACGGGTCGATGCCGAGACGCCGCGCCAGCTCGTCCATCGCGGACTCCACCGCGAACATCACCTGGCCGAGCCCGTAGCCGCGGAACGCGCCGGACGGCGGGTTGTTCGTGTAGACCGACTCCGCCCGCACCCGCCGGTTCGCCACCCGGTAGACGCTGACCGACTCGTGGCTGCCGTGGAAGAGCACCCCTGGCGCGTGGTTCCCGTATGCGCCGGTGTCGGCGAGCACGTCGAGGTCCATCGCGGTCAGCACCCCGTCCGAGGTCGCGCCGAGCGCCACGGAGACGCGCTTCGGATGCCGCATCGGCGCGATCGTGAACTCGTCCTCGCGGGTGAACTCGAGCTCGCACGGGCCGTCCCGTCGCGAGCACCGCGAGCGTGACGAGGTCCTCCGTCAGCAGCTCCTGCTTGCCGCCGAAGCCGCCGCCCACCCGCGCCGTGATCACGCGGACGCGGTCCTCGCCCAGGCCGAAGATCCGGCAGATCTCGTCCCGCACGAGATAGGGCACCTGCGAGCTGGTGCGGAGCACGAGACGGCCGTCGGCGTCGAGCCAGCCGCGCGTGGCGTGCGTCTCGAGCGCCGCATGCGCGACGCGCGCCGTGCGCCAGGTGCCGGACACGACGACGTCCGCCGCCGCGAGGGCCGCGTCGACGTCGCCCATCTCGCCGTGCTTCAGCGCGACCACGTTGCGCCCCGGCTCGGCGATGCGGGTGGCGGCCGCGTCCTTCTCGGCGTGCAGGAGCGGCGCACCGGGGGAGCGGGCGGTCTCCGGATCGAACACCGCCGGCAGCACCTCGTAGTCGACCTCGATGGCGGCGGTCGCGGCCTGCGCCTCGGCGAGCGTCTCGGCGACGACCGCCGCGACCCGCTGCCCGGCGAACCGCAGCACCGGGTCGAGCACGAGGGTGTCGTCGGGGTCCTCGAGCCGGTTCTGGTGCCGGCCGGTCGAGAACAGCACCGAGGGCGCATCCGCCGCGGTCAGCACGGCGAGCACGCCCGGCATCGCCCGGGCCGCTGCCGTGTCGATGCGGCGGATGCGCGCGTGCGGATGCGGGCTGCCGAGCACCGCGAGGTGGGCGAGCCCGGTGGTGACGAGATCGAGGGTGAACGGCTCGGCACCGGCGACGATCCGCTCGCGCCGCCGGCGGCTGCACCGAGCGCCCGACCCCCGCGGCGCCGTCGCGCGGCACGGTCCTGCGGACGCCGTGGACCGCGTCGCGGATGCTGCGGTAGCCGGTGCAGCGGCAGAGGCTGCCCTTGAAGAGGCGGGGCAGGTCCTCGTCGTCCGCGGCGCCGACCTCATCCGTCGAGGCGGTGACGACCATGCCCGCCGTGCAGAAGCCGCATTGGAAGGCGCCCGCGTCGACGAACCGCTGCTGCACGTCCGCGAGGCCGCCCGCGTCGTCGACGAACCCGGCGACGGTGGTCACCTCGCGGCCCTCAGCGCGGTGGGCGGGCACGATGCAGGAGTGCACAGGGCGGCCGTCGAGCAGCACGGCGCAGGCGCCGCAGTCGCCCGCATCGCAGCCCTTCTTCACGGCGAAGCGCCCGGCGTCGCGGAGCACGGTCCGGAGGCACTGCCCGGGGGTGGGCTCGGCGTCGATCGCGTCGCCGTCGACGGTGAACCTCATGCGGCCAGCTCCTGCCGCACCGCTTCCGCGAGAGCGCGGCTCATCGCGGCGCGCCAGTCGGCCGCGCCATGCGCATCCGTGAACCAGGAGCGGATGCCGTCGATCGCCGCGAGCAGGTGCTCGGGCCCCGGCGGCTCGGGGAAGCGCAGCACCTCCGGCCGCGCGGTGCCGCCGGTGATGCTGAGCACGGTCGTCCCGTCGGCGTCGCTGCGACCGGCGACGACGGTCCCGGCGCGGCCGAGCGGCGACAGCGCGATGCGGCGGAACGCCGTGCGGGCCGCGAGGGGCGCCGGTCCGATCTCGATCGAGCGGAGCACCTCGCCGTGCGCGAGGGTCGTGGCCCGCTGGCCGAGCACGAACCCCTCGACGCGCTGCCGGCGCTCGCCGCCGTCGGCGGTCCAGATCACGAGCTCGGCGTCGAGCGCCGAGGTGACCCCGATCAGGGCGCCGGCCGCGAGGGCCGTGACGATGTTGCCGCCGATCGTCGCGGTGTTCCAGACCTTGAAGGACTGCAGCAGCGACTCCGCGCCCTGCCGGAACAGGCGCACGGCCGGTCGATCCTCCGGGGGATGCGCACGAGGTCGGCGATCGCGCAGGTCGCGGCGATGGAGAGGCCGCCGTCCGCCCGCGAGGTCCAGTCCGGCCAGCCGAGGGTCGTCAGGTCGACCAGCCCGGTCAGGTGGGCCTGCGGTTCCGAGTAGAGCCAGGTGCCGCCGGCGAGCGGCGCCTCACCCGCGGCGAGCGCGAGGTCGGATCGGTCCTTCGGGCGAGCCGCACGCCGGTGAGGTTCGGCAGGTCCATCCGCCCATTCTCCCCATCCGGGAGAACGCGCAGCCGTCCCACGGGGGACGGGGGCGCCCTTGCTGGACACCCGTCCCACGTCGCGCGGTACTCATGGCGACGCGCGGTACGCATGCATCTCGTCGCACGGCCGTCCCGCCGCTTCGCGGCGCGCCGGAACCGGCTCCGTGGGCCCAGCGCCATGCCACACGTACCGCGCGACGAGGTGGGGCCCTGAGCCGGCCGGAGGTTGCGCTTCAGCGGAGGGGCGAGAATGCGTCCCCGACGGAAGGAGCGGGCATGCGAGCCGACACCCTGGTCGCCGCCGCGACCGGCAGCTACGCGGCCAACGTCGCCCTCGGCGTCGCGACCGCCACCCGCGTGATCGACACGTCGCGCTTCCGCTGGGTGCACCACGCGCTCTACATCGTGACCGCGTCGCTCACCGTCGCCGCCGTCGCCGCGAACGCTCCGCACCGCGCCGGGGCGGCGCCTCGCTCCGGCGCTCGTGCCGCTCGCCGTCATCCCCTACGTCGGCACGCACAGCCCCCGCCACTACGCGGTGGCCGCCGCCGCCGCGCCGTTCTACGCGCTCGCCGCGCTCGCAAGGAGCTGACCGATGGACCTGCTCGACGCCATCCGCCGCCGCCGCACGACGAACGGGCCTCTGCTGCCCGATCCGGTCTCGGAGGAGCACCAGCGCCTGCTCATGGAGGTCGCGGGCCGCGCGCCGTCGCAGCTGAACAGCCAGCCATGGCGGTTCGTGATCGTCGAGCGGCGGGAGACGATCGAGGCGATCGCCGACATCAGCGGCGAGAGCATGACCGAGGCGATGAGCAACGGCACGTTCTTCGAGCGCTACAAGCCGTACTTCCGGTTCAGCAAGGCCGAGATGGAGCGGCAGCGCAGCGGGATGCTGTTCGACCGCCTGCCCGCGCCGCTGCGGCCGTTCACGGGGCAGGTGTTCACCTCGCGCGGGCAGAAGCTGATGAACGCGATGCGGGTGCCGCAGACGCTCGGTGCCGAGAACCGGAAGCTGGTCGCGGGCGCGCCGCTGCTGCTCGCGGTGCTGCTCGACCGCGCCGAGTACCGGCCGGGGGAGCTGTCGTCGTTCTACTCCGTCTTCAGCATGGGCGCCGCGATGGAGAACGTCTGGCTCACCACGACGGAGCTCGGGATGGGGATCCAGTTCGTCTCGTTCCCCATGGAGGTGCCGGGGCAGTGGGCGCGGATCGAGCAGCTGCTGCAGGTGCCCGACGACCTGGAGCTGATGGCCGTGTACCGGCTCGGCTACCTGCCGGAGCAGGAGCGGCGGCCCGCGATCGACTGGACGAGCGCCGAGCGGAAGCGACCGTCGCAGTACGTGTTCCGCGAGACCTGCGCGACGCCGCAGGACGGGTGGGACGACGTCGCGGCACCCGAGCGCCGCTGACGACGAGCGGCTACTCCTCGAGGATCCGCCCGCGGGCCGTCTCACGCTCGGCCGCGCTGATCGTCCCGTTCGCCGCGAGCACGTCGAGCTCCGCAAGCCGCTCGGCCTTCGACGGAGCGGCCCTCGGCGGCGTGCTGCGCAGCATGTCGGACCTCAGCACCTTCGCGGCGAGATCGGTCTCGAGGGTGAGCGGGTTCACGCCCTGCCGGCGGAGCCGCACTGCGCGGTAGATCGTCGTCCCGACGATCAGGGCGAAGACCGCCACGACCAGCGTGAGCACGATCGCGAAGAACGACGCCGAAGGCGCCGAACAGCGCATCCCCGTCCCGGGCATGGACGGGTCGTCGGGCATCGCCGGTCCTCCTCGATCGGTTGCTCGCAGCGTATGGCCGCCGCTGCGATCCGCAGGCGGGACGCGGCCGAGGTCCGCGTTCGGGACATCCGTACGGGTTCGCCGCCGTACAAGCGTCCCGAAGTCGTACGGGGCGGTCCCGAACTGGGACAGGATCCGCCCGGCATCGCTCCGCCAGACTGGTCCGGCCATGCGCATCACCTCGCTCAACCTGCAGGGCTTCACCGACTGGGAAGCCCGGATGCCGCGCATCGTCGAGCTACCTGCGGTCGATGGCGCCCGACGTGATCCTGTTCCAGGAGGTCGTCTGGCTGCCCGAGATCGCGCCGGTCACGCAGGTCGATCTGCTCGCCCACGAGCTCGACCTCCCGTTCCGGCATCAGTCGGTGACGCGGCTGCAGCGCGGCCGGGTGGTGGCCGACTACCGCGAGGGCCTCGGGCCTGCTCAGCCGGTATCCGGTCGCCGTCGACCGAGGCGCTCGTGCTGCACCACGAGGAGGGCGACCCGCATCAGCGGATCGTGCAGCTCGCCGACGTCGACGTGGACGGCGACGACCTGGCCGCTGATGAACGTCCACCTCTCCGTGCGCGACGACTTCGCCCTGCACCACCTCGAGGAGGTGCTGCGGATGCAGGAGGCCCGGCAGGAGCGGCGCATCCTCGGCGGCGACTTCAACGTCGACCACCTGGAGCGGCACGGTGAGCTCTGGCGCGGCTGGGCGAGGCTCAGCTCCGAGCAGCTCGAGTACATGTCGCGGCCCCTCTCGCACGAGACCGACGACTACTTCCTCGTCCCGGACCGCTACGAGATCGCCGCGGTGCGGATCTCGGGGGACGGGCTCTCGGATCACCGCGCGCTGACCGTGGACCTCACGCCGGCGCTCGCGTCCACGAGCCGCTCCAAGGCCGCGTCCGGGAGGCGACTCAGCGCCCGCCGCGTAACGTCGCAGCATGGCTACGACGACCACGGTTCCCACCATCACGCTGAACAACGGCGTCGAGATCCCGCAGCTCGGGTTCGGCGTCTTCCAGATCGAGCCCGAGAACACGAAGGATGCGACGCTCGCCGCCCTCGAGGTCGGCTACCGGCACATCGACACGGCCGAGATGTACGGCAACGAGAAGGAGGTCGGCCAGGCGGTCCGCGAGTCCGGGATCGACCGCGGCGAGATCTTCGTCACCAGCAAGCTGAACAACGGCTTCCACGACCCCGAGGACGCCGCCCGCGCCTTCCAGCAGTCCCTCGACGTGCTCGACATCGACTACATCGACCTCTTCCTCATGCACTGGCCGCTGCCGGGCGTGGGCGACTACGTCGAGACGTGGAAGGCGATGGAGAAGATGTACGAGGGCGGCAAGGTGCGCGCCATCGGCGTCTCGAACTTCAAGCAGCACCACCTGAACCGGCTGTTCGCCGAGACCACCGTGGTGCCGGCGGCGAACCAGATCGAGATCCACCCGTACCTGACGCAGGACGACCTCCGCGACTTCGACCGCCAGCACGGCATCGCGACCGAGGCGTGGTCGCCCATCGCGCAGGGCAAGGTGCTGCAGGACCCGGTGCTCGTGCGGATCGCGAACCGGGTCGAGCGGTCGACCGCGCAGGTGACCCTCCGCTGGCACATCCAGCGCGGCGACATCGTCTTCCCGAAGTCGGTGACGCGGGAGCGCGTCCAGGAGAACTTCGACCTGTTCGACTTCGAGCTGAACGACGCCGACATGAGCGACATCACCGCCATGAACAAGGACGAGCGCACCGGGCCCGACCCCGACACGTTCAACTACATCCCGAGCTGACCGGGACGCCCGGTCGCCGCTGTCCGTCCTCGTTCGATCGGTTCGAGGGCGGAGAGCGGCGATGCCTGCGTTTAAATGGGGGATGGTCTCCCTCGACGGACGCGTGTTCGACATGGTCTCCTCCACCGCCGAGCCGCGTGGACCCGGATGCGCCGACGCGCTTCGTCTACCACGAGGCGGACGGCGTGCTCTGGGGCGAGTACACCGGCGACACGGTGACCGACGGGCCGCTTCGTCGGCACCCGGTCCGGGGATCGGATCGACGTGCGCGTTCGTGCACGCGCTCGTCGCCGGCGGTGAGCCGGTCGCGCGGTGAGCGCGAGCTCCGCGCATCGAGCAGGACGACGAGGGCCGCCTCCGCCTCGTCGAGGACTTCGAGATCGACGGCGCGCCGCACGTCAGCGTGTGCGCGGAGGTCCGCCCCGCGTGACCGCCTGACTGCTGCCACTTCTTGCGATCTTGGGCCCGCCATGCTCGCAAGAAGTGGCAACGCGCGGTCCGGGTGCGCTCGAGCATCCGCTACACTGGACGACGCCGAAGACCGCCGGTCGTCGTCATGCCCTCGGGCGTGGTGACCGAAGGTCCGGATCCGCGAGGGTCCGGCGACCTGCGCAGGTGACATGAGAAGCACGTCCGATCCGCTCGGGCGGACTTGCCCCGTGCGCCTGCGCCGGGGCTTTTTTGTTGCCCGAGGGTCTCGGCGCACACGACTTACCGACATACGAAGGAGGTGCACATGGCGACGAAGGAAGCCACCGTGGCCGAGCTGACGGACGGGTTCAAGAACTCGAACGCGACTCTGCTCACCGAGTACCGCGGCCTCACCGTCGCGCAGCTGAAGCAGCTGCGTACGTCGATCCGTGAGCACGCCACGTTCGCCGTGGTGAAGAACACGCTCACGAAGATCGCCGCGAACAACGCCGGCATCACCGCGTTCGACGCGGAGCTCGCCGGCCCGTCCGCGATCGCGTTCGTGCACGGCGACACCGTCGCGGTCGCGAAGGCGCTCCGCGACTTCAGCCGCACGAACCCGCTGCTCGTCGTGAAGAGCGGCTACTTCGACGGTGCTGCCCTCAGCGCCGCCGAGGTGACCCGCCTCGCGGACCTCGAGTCCCGCGAGGTCCTGCTCGCCCGTGCCGCGGGCGGGTTCAAGGCGACGCTCACGCGTGCCGCCTACGCGTTCAACGCCCCGCTCTCGAAGGCCGTCCGCACCGTGGACGCCCTTCGTGAGAAGCAGGCCGCTTGACGGCCTGCGACCTGACAAGCACAGCGCAGGCCGCGTAGTCCCGAAGACCTCGGGGCGTCCGCCCCGAATCGACCCACTCATCAACCCCTAGGAGGAACCTATGGCCAAGCTCAGCACCGACGAGCTCCTCGACGCGTTCAAGGAGCTCTCCCTCATCGAACTGTCCGAGTTCGTCAAGAAGTTCGAGGAGACGTTCGACGTCACCGCCGCCGCGCCCGTCGCGGTGGCCGCTGCGGGTGGCGGCGCTGCTGCTCCCGCGGAAGAGGTCGAGGAGAAGGATTCCTTCGACGTCATCCTCGAGTCGGTCGGCGACAAGAAGATCCAGGTCATCAAGGAGGTCCGTGCGCTGACCTCCCTCGGCCTCGGCGAGGCGAAGGCGCTGGTCGACGGCGCTCCGAAGCCCGTGCTCGAGGGTGCGAACAAGGAGACCGCCGACAAGGCCAAGGCGCAGCTCGAGGCCGCCGGCGCGACCATCACGCTCAAGTAGTCGTCCGCAGACGAACGCCGAAGGGCGCCATCCCGTACGGGGTGGCGCCCTTCGTGCGTTCCGACGCCGCGGCTCGGGGCCGCACGGCGGGTCAGGTGTGCTCGAGCACCCCGAGCGGATGGTGCACCGCCGGTGCGGTGGCCGGTCGCTCCCCGTGGGCGGATGGGGGAGGGGCCGTCGTGTGCCGCAGCACGAGCGAGCACTCCGCCCGCACGACCCGCTGCCGGGTGTGGATGCCCTCGAGCTCGTCGAGCACGATCCGCGCGGCGGTGGCGCCCTGGGCCTGCGGGTCCTGCCGCACCGTCGTGAGCCCGTACGCCTCGCTCCACGCGTGATCGTCGATGCCGATGACGGAGAGGTCCTCCGGCACCCGCAGGCCGAGCTCGCCTGCGGCGAGCAGCACGCCGAAGGCCATCTCGTCGGAACCCGCGAACACGGCCGTCGGCCGGTCGTCACCGGAGAGCAGCGTCCTCGCCGCGAGCTTCGCCGGCGGCATCTGGAATCCGGCGGAGATGAACCAGTCGTCCCGCGCCTCGACCCCGTGCAGCCGCAGCGATGCCCGCCATCCGTCGCGGCGCACGAGCGCGACGGTGTAGTCCATGCCGTACTCGTTCTCGCCGCCGATGTGCGCGATGCGGGTGTGCCCGAGGGAGAGGAGGTGCTCCATCGCGAGCCCGGTGGCGACGTCGTCGTCGATGCCCACGCTGCGAAGGCCTCTGACCGATGCGCCGACGACGATCGCCGGCATCTGGAGGGAGCGCAGCTCACGCCGCTCCTCCTTGGAGAAGTCGATGCCGAGCGCGATGACGGCGTCGGCGCGCTTGCGCAGGAGCGCGTTGTGGAACAGCCGCTCGCGCGCGCCGGGACCCGCGCCGAGGTTCACGAGGAAGGCGTCGTAGCCCTCGCGGCGCAGCACGCTGTCGAGGCCCTCGACGACCTCGGTGTAGAACCAGCGCCCCATCGACGGGATCACGACGCCGATGGCGCGATGCCGTCCGCTGGAGAGCCCCGCAGCGGACGGGGAGGGCACGTAGCCGAGCTCGGCCGCCGCCGCCTGCACGGCCTGCCGCGTCTTCGGCGAGACGTTCGGCAGGCCGCGCAGCGCGCGGGAGACGGTCGCGGTGGAGACGCCGGTGTGCCGGGCGACATCGTGGATGCTGGTCATCCGCAGCCCTCCGCGACTGGGATCAGGAGCCGTCCGGCCGATCCGGGCGGTTCAGGACGCTCCGGCGCAGGAGCCAGAGGCCGCGTCTCGAACAGGAGCAGCACGAGCGCGGTCAGCGCCGAGATGAGCGCGTCCGCCTTCGTGATCTCGAGGTAGAGCGTGATGGCGACGAAGGCGACGGCGAAGAACCCGATGAAGCCGAGACCGAGGTCGAAGGTCTCCTTCAGGTCACGCCGCCGCCTTCCGTCCATCAGCCCTTGACACCGCCGGCGGTCAGACCGGCGACGATGCGGCGCTGGAAGATCAGCACCAGGATGATCAGCGGGATCGTCACGACGACGCCGGCCGCCATGGTGGCCGTGTACGGCACCTGGTGGGGCAGGCTGCCCGTGAACTGACCGATGACCGTCGTGACCGTCTGCGTCTGCGCGCTGTGCAGCACCGACGCGAGCAGGTACTCGTTCCAGCTGGCGATGAAGGCGAGGATCGCGGTCGTGAACACCGCCGGCGCGGCCAGCGGGAGGATCACGATGCGGAACGCCTGCGCCTTGGTGCAGCCGTCGATCCGCGCCGCCTCCTCGAGCTCCCACGGCATCTCACGGAAGAACGAGTTCAGCGTGTACACCGTCAGCGGCAGCGCGCCGGAGATGTACGGGATGATCAGCGCCTGGTAGGTGCCGTTCCAGCCGATGTGCGTGAAGAGGCCGAACAGCGGGGTCAGGAGCGCGACGCCGGGGAACATCGAGGCGCCGAGCACGAAGCCCATGACGAGCCCCTTCGCGGGGAACGTCATCCGGGCGAGCGCGTAGGCGGCGAAGACGCCGACGACGAGCGCGATGATCGTGACCGTCGTGCCGATGAACAGGCTGTTCGCGAGGCCGAGCCCGAGCTGGTTGTTGGCCGGGTCGAACGCCGTGGCGTAGTTCTGGAGCGTCAGGTGGCTCGGGAACGGGTTCGGGTCGAACGTGTACTGCACGTCCCGGAACGAGGTGACGATCATCCAGTAGAACGGCAGCAGGCACCAGATCACGATCAGGGCCGCCTGGATGGCCGTCCTGGTCGCCGCACCCGCGGTGCGCCTGCGCCGCGCGCGCACGCGCGCTTCGCTGTACGCGTCGAATACCGGGCGTTCCGCGGTCGCGGTAGCCGGCCCTGCGACTGTCGAGCTCATACTTCCTTCGCCACCTTCCGGGCCTTCTTCTCGCTGCCGGTGAGGTTCGCGCCGAGGAGGCGGATGAACACGAACGCGACGGCGAAGATGATGATGAACGTGATCGTCGAGAGTGCGGATGCGCTGTTCTGGCCGTTCGTGCCGCCCAGCTGGTTCACCACGAGGATCGAGAGCGTGGTGGTCGCGTCGCCCTTGCCACCGCCACCACCGGTGAGGATCTGGGGCAGGTCGTACATGCGCAGCGCGTCCAGGGTGCGGAAGAGCACCGCGACCACGAGCGCCGGCTTCAGCAGCGGCAGCGTGATGCGGAAGAACGTCTGCACGGTCGACGCGCCGTCCATCCGCGCCGCCTCGTAGGTGTCCTCCGGGATCAGCTGGAGGCCGGCGAGCAGCAGCAGGGCCATGAACGGGGTGGTCTTCCACGTGTCCGCGATGATGATCGCGAAGCGGGACGCCCAGAGGTCCGACCCCCAGATGATCTGCGCGTGCAGGACGGTGTTGATGATGCCGTCCGTGGCGAACATGAAGTACCAGAGCTTCGCGGTCACCGCCGTGGGGATCGCCCACGGCACGAGCACCGCCGCGCGGAGGATGCCGCGGCCCTTGAAGTTGCGGTTCATGATGAGCGCCATCCAGAGGCCGAAGCAGGTCTCGAGGGTGACGGTCACGATCGCGAAGAAGAACGTGTTGAAGACCGAGGTCCAGAAGCTGGCGGCCAGCTGGCCCGGCGCGCAGGGGACGGTGCCGCTGTCACGCCGTTGCACTGCTGGAAGAGCCAGTGCGTGTAGTTGCTGAGGCCGGCGAAGCCGCCGGTCACCGCGAAGCCGGTGGTCGGATCGATGTGGCTGTCCTGCTGGAACGAGTTGATGACCGACAGGACGATCGGGTAGCCGACCACCACCGCCATGACGACGATGGTCGGGGCGAGCAGGAGGTACGCGGTGCGGACCTCCTTGCGCCGGTTGGCGTCGAGGCTGTCGCGCCCCGGTCGCCGTCCGTCACCGGGGGACGGAGCTATCGCGGTGGATGGATCCGCGGTGGTCATGATGCCTCCTTGCACGTGTGACCGGGGGGAGAAAGCGAGAGGCCCGGGTGCCGACCGGGTGGTCGGCACCCGGGCCTCGTCACCGGATGGGATCAGCCGTTACCGGCCTGCTTGATGGCGTTCGTCATGTCGGACAAGGCCGCGTCCACCGTCTTGCTGCCCTTGAGGGCCGCGTAGGCGTTGTCCTGGATGGCCGTCGTGACCGCCTGGTAGTACGGCGTCGCGGGACGCGGCCACGGCGTTGTCCAGCGAGGCCTTCAGGGTCGGCAGGTACTTGTACGTGCCGGTCAGCGACGGAGTCCGTGTACAGCGCGCTCAGCACCGGAGCCGCGGACGACTTCTCGATGGCGAACTTCTGGACCGCCGGGCTCTGGAACCACTTCAGGAACTCGAGCGCGGTGCCCTTGTGCTTGGAGAAGTTGCTGATCGCCCAGTTGTGGCCACCGAGGCTCGACTTGCCGGGGAACCCGGCGATGCCGAGAGCGGCGGGCTTCGCCTTCGCGAAGGAGCTGGCGTCCGTGGTCGTCAGGCTGTAGGCGTAGGGCCAGTTCGTGTAGAACATGAGCTTGCCGGCCTCGAACGCGGCGCGGCCCTGCTCCTCCTGGTACGTGATGGCGGTCGCCGGGATGTCCCCGTTCTTGAACGCGTCGACGAGGGTCTGCAGACCCTGCTTCGCCTGCGGCGTGCTCAGGGTCGGCTTGCCGGACGCGTCGACGACCGTGCCGCCGGCCGAGTTGACCGCCTCGGAGAAGTTCACGGTGAGGCCCTCGTACTTCGCGAACTGGCCCGTGTAGCAGCCGATGCCCTTCGCCTTGGCGATGGAGCAGTCCGCGAACATCTCCGCGTAGGTGGTCGGCACGGGCTTCGAGCCGAGCAGGTCCTTGCGGTAGTAGAGGATCTGCGAGTCCGTGGCCGCGGGGGCCGCGTACTGGATGTTGTGGTACGTGGACGTGGCGAGCACGGCCGGGACCACACGCGGACTCGTCGAGCTTGTAGGCGCCCGGTCAGCGGCTGCAGGTACTGGTTCGAGGCGAGCTGCTGCGTCCAGACGACGTCGGACGAGACCACGTCGTAGTCCGTCGACTTCTGCTGGAAGTGCAGCAGGAGGTCCTGGAGCTGCTGGTCGGCCTGGTCGGACTGCTGCTTGAAGGTGACCGGCGTCTTCGGGTGCGCCGCGTCCCACATCGCCTTGATCTTCGGCAGGGTGCCGTTGTTGTCCTTGCCCTGGACGACCGTGATGGGGCCGTACTCGGACTTGTCGATCTTGGTGCTGCTGCTGCTGCCGCCACCGGAGCCCGAGGTCGGCGTGCTGGAGCACGCGACCAGGCCGAGGGTGGTGAGTGCGAGCGTCGCGCCTGCTGCGGCGACGCGCATCGCTGTTCTCATTGGACTCCTCTTTGAGTAGGGAACACAGGGTGCTGTGACCAGGGCACTGCTGCGTGCCCCTGCGTCACCGTAGACGATGCCCTGTGAGGTGGCAAGGCGGATTGCAAGCGTTTGCAGCAACCGTTGCGATCCTGTTCCCGGAGCGCTGTCAGCCCCAGGACGGGTGACGCGCATAAGGCGGAACCGCGCGCCCCCATCGGCGGGCGGCCGGCGCCGCCGGCGCCGGATTCCGCCCTCGGCGGACCGCGCAGGCCCGTCGCCGGCCGCACCTACCCTTGGCTCTCGTGAGCATGGCGCGCGGCGGGCACCGGGGCGGGGTGGGTGCGCGCGACGCCGCGGTCGCGCGAGACGAGATCAAGGCCTCCCCGAAGATCCCCGATCTCCGTCGCCGGATCGTCGAGCTCTTCCGGCCGCACCGCGCGCGGCTCGACGCTCACGATCACGCTCGTGCTGATCACCGCGGCCCTCACCGTGGTGCCGCCGCTGCTCACCCAGCGCGCCTTCGACGAGGGCCTGTTCCCGCCATCCGGGCACCCCGACCTGCCTGCGCTCACGGCGATCGTCCTCGCGATCGTGCTCGTCTGGGCGGTCTCGCAGGGCCTCGGCGTCTGGCAGACCTACCTGACCGCCACCGTCGGCAACGGGGTGACCGCCTCGCTGCCGCGAGAAGCTCTTCTCCCGCCTGCAGCAGATGGAGCTCGGCTTCTTCACCCGCACGCGCACCGGCGTGATCCAGTCCCGGCTCGCGAACGACGTGGGCGGCGTCTCGAACGTGCTCTCGAACACGGTCTCCAGCGTCGTCGGCAACACGGTCACGGTGCTCGCCGCGTTCGTCGCGATGGTGCTGCTGAGCTGGCAGCTGACGATCATCGCGCTGGTGCTGCTGCCGTTCCTCGTCGTCGTGCAGCGCCGCGTCGGCCAGCGCCGCGCGCGGATCGCCACGAAGACGCAGGAGTCGCTGTCCGAGCTGTCCGCCATCACGCAGGAGGCCCTCAGCGTCTCCGGCATCCTGCTGGCGAAGGCCTTCACCCGCCAGGCGAGCGAGACCTCGCGCTACGCGGAGGAGAGCGAGCGGCAGCTGCGCCTGCAGATCCGGCAGGAGATGACAGGCCAAGGGTTCTTCGCGATCCTGCAGGTGTTCCTGCTGGTCATCCCCGCCCTCGTCTACCTCGTCTCCGGCATGCTGCTGCAGAACGGCGCCGACATCACCGCGGGAACGATCGTCGCGTTCACCACCGTGCAGTCGCGGCTGACCTTCCCGCTGCTCGGACTGCTCCGCGTCGCGCTCGACCTGCAGACGTCGTCCGCCCTGTTCGCCCGCATCTTCGAGTACCTCGACCTCGTCCCCGCGATCCAGGACGTCTCCGACGCCGTCGACGTGCCGACCGACGAGCGGCTCGGGCTCGTGGAGTTCGACGCCGTCTCGTTCGCCTACCCGCCCGCCGCGGGCGAGACGGAGCCGGTGCGGATCCTGGACGAGGTGTCGCTTCACCGTGCGCCCCGGCCGCTTCACGGCGCTCGTCGGGCCGTCCGGCGCCGGCAAGACCACGATCGGCTACCTCCTGCCGCGGCTCTACGACGCCACGGGCGGCGCGGTGCGCTTCGCCGGCGTCGACGTGCGCCGGCTGAAGCAGTCGTCGCTGCTGTCGCAGATCGGCATCGTCAGCCAGGAGACGTACCTCTTCCACGCGACCATCCGCGACAACCTCCGCTACGCGAAGGAGGACGCGACGGATGCGGAGATCGAGGCCGCCGCGCGGGGCGCGAACATCCACGAGACGATCGCCCGGTTCCCCGAGGGCTACGACACCGTGGTCGGCGAGCGCGGCTACCGCCTCTCCGGCGGGGAGAAGCAGCGCGTCGCGATCGCGCGCGTGCTGCTGAAGAACCCGCCGGTCGTGCTGCTCGACGAGGCGACGAGCGCGCTCGACTCCGTCTCCGAGCGGATCGTGCAGGAGGCGCTCGACGCGGCGTCGAGCGGACGCACGACCGTCGCGATCGCGCACCGGCTCTCCACGGTGATCGACGCCGACGAGATCCTCGTCATCGATGCGGGCCGCATCGTCGAGCGCGGCACGCACTCGGAGCTCGTCCGCGCCGGCGGCCTGTACGCGGAGCTGGCCTCGGAGCAGGGCGTCGACTTCGCCGACGGCCCGTTCGCCGACGGCCCCTTCGACGCGGCCCCGGCCTGATCCCCGTCCGACGCGGCGGCGCTTCGTCCCTGCGTCATCGCAGCGTCATAGGGCCGCCATAGCGCCGGATCCGACGATCCACTCCATGACCTCATGGAGCGGGCGCACCGACGTCGAGATCGTCGTCCCGGTGCACGACGAGCAGCGCCTGCTGCAGGAGAGCATCTGGCGGCTGCACCGCTACCTCAGCCTGCACCTGCCGATGGAGTGGCGCATCACCATCGTCGACAACGCCAGCACCGACGGCACGCTCGCCATCGCCGAGGGGCTCGCGGGCTCGCTGTCCGACGTCGGCGTCCTGCACCTCGAGCGCAAGGGCCGCGGCCTCGCGCTCGAAGGCCGCGTGGAGCGAGTCGACCGCGCAGGTGCTCGCCTACCTCGACGTCGACCTGTCGACCGACCTCGACGGCCTCGCGCCGCTCATCGCGCCGCTGCTGTCCGGGCACTCCGACGTCGCGATCGGCACCCGCCTCACCCGCACCAGCCGCGTCGTGCGGGGCACGAAGCGCGAGTTCATCTCCCGCTCCTACAACGGCATCGTCCGCACCGTGCTCTCGACCTCCTTCACGGACGCCCAGTGCGGGTTCAAGGCGATCACCCGCGAGGCCGCCGAGCGCCTGCTGCCGCTCGTGCGGGACGACGGCTGGTTCTTCGACACCGAGCTGCTCGTCCTCGCGGAGCGCTCCGGCCTGCGGATCCACGAGGTGCCGGTCGACTGGACGGACGACCCGGACAGCCGGGTCGACATCCGCCGGACCGCGATCGAGGACCTCAAGGGCATCTGGCGGCTGCTGAACGACCTGGGGCGGCACCGCCTCCCCGTCGAGGCGATCGCGCGCGAGCTGGGCCGCGGTCCGATCGGGCCGACCGCCCCGCCGCGCTTCGGCTCGCAGGTGCTCCGCTTCGGCGTGGTCGGCGTGCTCTCGACGATCGCGTTCGCGCTGCTGTTCCTCGTGCTGCGGCCGCTGTTCGGCGAGCAGGCCGCGAACTTCCTCGCGCTGCTCGTCACCGCGATCGCGAACACGGGCGTGAACCGCTGGTTCACGTTCGGCGTCACCGGCCG
The DNA here is from genome assembly GCA_963771645.1 of uncultured Actinomycetota bacterium. Classification (GTDB taxonomy): domain Bacteria; phylum Actinomycetota; class Actinomycetes; order Actinomycetales; family Microbacteriaceae; genus Amnibacterium. The sequence goes on from CAVYUH010000017.1 coordinate 188,592, forward strand.
GGTGGGCGCGGTGCGGCACCAGGTGCAGGGCCTCGTCGTCTTCGGGCTCGCCTGGAGCATCACCTCCGGCTCCCTCGTCGCCCTGCACGCCGGCGTGCCGAACGCGTCGGCAGCCGAGGAGATCCTCGTCCTCACCGCCGCCAACCTCGTCGCGACCGTGCTCCGCTTCGTCCTGCTGCGCGCCTGGGTGTTCCGGGCCCGCCGCGCCGCCCCCGAACCCCGGCGAGCCAGCCGCCAGGCGCCGGCCGCCACCGACCACTCCGAGCCGATGGAGATCCCGCAATGACCTCGACCCTCTCCGGATCCGACGCGGCCGTCCGGCCCGGACCGCGCGTCTCCCGCCGTCCTGTCGCATCCGCGGTCCGCGCGCTCTGGCGCGGGCGGGCGACCGACGCCGCCTGGGTGCGCCCGTCGTTCCTCGGCCTGCTGGTGCTCGCGGCGCTGCTCGACATCTGGGACCTCGCCGCAAGCGGCTGGGCGAACGCCTTCTACTCGGCTGCGGTGCAGGCGGGGTCGAGCAGCTGGGAGGCGTTCCTCTACGGCTCGTCCGACGCCGGCAACTCGATCACGGTCGACAAGCCGCCGGCCTCGCTCTGGGTGATGGACCTCTCGGTGCGGCTCTTCGGGCTGAGCGCCTGGAGCATCCTGCTGCCCGAGGCGCTGATGGGCGTCGCGACCGTGGCCCTCGTGTACCTGATCGTGCGGCGCCGCTTCGCGCCGGGCGCGGCGCTGATCGCGGGTGCCGCGACCGCCCTCACGCCCGTCGCGGTGCTGATGTTCCGGTTCGACAACCCGGACGCACTGCTCGTGCTGCTCGTCACGCTCGCCACGTACCTCACGCTGCGCGGGCATCGAGGACGGGCGTGCGCGCTGGATCCTCTGGGCCGGCGTCGCCATCGGCTTCGGGTTCCTCACGAAGCAGCTGCAGGCGTTCCTGGTCGTCCCCGTGCTCGGCGGCGTCTACCTCCTCGCCGCGCCCCGCCGGATCGGCGTGCGCCTCGCGCATCTCGCCGGCGCGCTCGGCACGCTGCTGCGTCTCCGCCGGCTGGTGGGTCGCGATCGTCGAGCTCGTGCCCGCGAGCATGCGTCCGTACATCGGCGGCTCCCAGACGAACGACTTCCTCGAGCTCACCTTCGGCTACAACGGCTTCGGACGGCTCACGGGCCAGGAGACCGGCTCCGTGACCGGTGGCGGCGGCACGGCGACCGGCGGCATGTGGGGCGCGACCGGGCTGCTCCGGCTGTTCGGCAGCGACTTCGCGACCCAGATCAGCTGGCTGCTGCCCGCCGCGCTCGGGATGCTCGTGGTCGGGGTCGTCGTCACCTGGCGGCGGCCGCGCGTCGACGCGGCACGGGCGACCGTGCTGCTGCTCGGCGGCACCCTGCTCGTCACCGGCCTCGCGTTCAGCCTCGGCGCCGGCATCATCCATCCGTACTACTCGGTGGCGCTCGCCCCGGCGATCGGCGGACTCGTCGGCATCGGTGCGGCGATGCTCTGGGCCGCGCGGGGCGCGTGGTGGGCGCGCATCGTGTCGGCGGTGATCGTGCTCGTCGAGCACCGCCTGGGCGGTCGTGCTGCTCTCGGCGGCGACGACCTTCCTGCCGTGGCTGACGCCGGTCGTCGGCGTCGCGGGTCTGCTCGGTGCGGCGGCGCTCGTCGTCGGGCCCCGGATCGGGGCGCTCACGCCGATCGCGATCGTCGCGTCGCTGGTCGCCGGGCTCGCCGGTCCCGCGGCGTTCGCCGTGAACACCACGCTGACGCCGCACACCGGATCGCTGCCTACCGCGGGACCCGCCGTGTCGCTCGGCTCGGCGACCGGTAGCGCGCTTCGGCGGGACGGGCTTCGGGCATCGCTTCGGTGCGCAGGGCGGGTTCACCCCGCCGCGGCGGTTCGGCGGGCGGCTCGGCTTCACACCGGGCGCAGGGCGGCTTCGGCGGGGCGAACGGCTTCGCGGGCGGGTTCGGCGGGCGCGGCGGCGGCTTCGCGGCGGACTGCTCGGCGGCGAGCACGACGGTGAGCTCGGCGGTCACCGCAGCGCTGAAGGCGCACGCCTCCGACTACACCTGGGCGGCCGCGGCGGTCGGGTCGCAGAACGCGGCGTCCTACCAGCTCGCGACCGGCCTCGCGGTGATGCCCATCGGCGGCTTCAACGGCAGCGATCCGTCGCCGACCCTCGCCGAGTTCGAGCAGGACGTCGATCGCCGGGAAGATCCACTGGTTCATCGCCTCGGGCCTGCGCGGCGGCACCTCGAACGGTGGCTCGAACGCGTCGGCGGAGATCGCCGCGTGGGTCGAGGAGCACTTCACGGCCCAGACCGTGGGCGGGGTGACGCTCTACGACCTGTCCGGCGCGCGGCCTCGAGCGCGAGCGACGTCCGAGCGCCTGACCCTCGCGACGGTCGCCACCTCGACTCGAGGTGGCGGCCGTCGCGTTCGTGGGGGAGGCTGCGGCTGTGGCTGTCGTGGTGCTCGCTCCCAACGCGTTCAAGGGGACGATCGGGCCGCTCGCCGCCGCCGAGGCGCTCGCCGCCGGGTGGGCGAGGATCCGTCCGGGGGATGCGCTGCGGCTCGTGCCGATGGCGGACGGCGGCGACGGCACGCTCGAGGCGCTCGGCGCTGCGGAGGCCGCCGCGGCGGAGTCCGCCGCCGTGCCCGGGCCGATCGGCGGGGTCGCGCAGGCCCGCTGGCTGCGCGCGGTCGACGGGACGGCGATGCTCGAGCTCGCCGCCACCGGCGGGCTTCGCATGGCTCGCCGACTCCCGCGTGCCGCCGCGGCGCCGCGCGGCCGAGGCGGGCACGACCGGATTCGGCACGGCGGTGCGCATCGCCCTGCAGCGGGGTGCCGTGGAGCTGGTGCTCGCGATCGGGGGCAGCGCGTCGACGGACGGGGGAGCCGGATTCCTGACGGCGCTGGGCGCGCGGCTGACTCGATCGGCACGGGGACCCGATCCCGCCGGGGAACGCGGGGACTCGCCGCACTGCACCGGATCGATCTCGCCGGTCTCGTGCCGCCGCCCGCCCGCGGGGCCGTCGTGCTGACCGACGTCACGAACCCGCTGCTCGGGCCGGCCGGCGCCGCCGCCGTCTTCGGACCGCAGAAGGGTGCGGCAGCGGAGGACGTGCCGGTGCTCGAGGCGAACCTCGCGCGCTTCGCCGCACGGCTGGCCGAGGTCGTGCCGGTCGAACCCGAGCGACCGGGCGCCGGGGCGGCGGGGGGACTCGGCTTCGGGCTCGCCGCCTGGGGCGCCCGCATCGTGGACGGCGCCGACGAGGTCGCGACCCGGGTCGGGACTGGCCGCCGCGCTCGCCGGGGCCGACGCCGTTCTCACCGGAGAGGGGCGCTTCGACGACCAGACCGCGGGCGGCAAGGCGCCCGCGCGCGTGCAGGCCCTCGCGGCGGCCGCCGGCGTCCGTGCGCTGCTCGCCGCCGGCCGCATCGACGCGCCGACCACCGGCTGGGCGGATGCGGTGGCGCTCGTCGACCTCGCCCCGGACCCGCGGCAGCGCGATCGCGCGATCCGGCCCGCTGGCTGGCCGAGGCGGCGGCGACGCTGGCGGCCCGCTTCCCGGACTGACCCCGGCGCGCCGCCTGCACCGCGGCCCTCGCGTCGCGCGGTACCTGCAGCATGACGCGGTGCGCATGCGTACCGCGCGATGCCACGGCTACCGCGCGACGTCATGGCTGACGCGGCGCACCGGTACCGATCCGCGACGGATGCCGTCGTGCGGGAACACGCTCACGGAGGAGATGCGCAGTCGACGGGCTCGGAAGAAACCGATACCGTCGCCGCATGCGGATCCTCGTCGTCGGTGCCGGTGGTGTGGGGGACGCGATCGCGAAGATCGCGGCGACCCGGAGCTTCTACGAGGCGGTGGTGGTCTCGGACTACGACGTCTCCCGAGCGGAGCGCACCGTCGCCTGGATCGCCGAGCGGCACGGCGCCGAGGTGGCGTCCCGCTTCTCCGCCGCGCGGATCGACGCATCCGACCCCGACGGCGTCGCCGCCGTGGCCCGCGCGAACGGCGCCACCCACGTGATGAACGCGGTCGAGCCGAAGTTCGTGCCGTCGGTGTTCGCCGGCGCGCTCGCCGCCGGCGCCGACTACCTCGACATGGCGATGAGCCTCTCCGAGCCGCATCCGACCGACCCGTTCCGGCAGCCCGGCGTGAAGCTCGGCGACGACCAGTTCGAGCAGGCGGGCGACTGGGAGGCCGCCGGTCGCCTCGCGCTCGTCGGCATGGGGGTGGAGCCCGGCCTGAGCGACGTGCTCGCCCGCTACGCCGCTGATCACCTCTTCACCGAGATCGACGAGCTCGGCACCCGCGACGGCGCGAACCTCATCGTGCGCAACGAGGCCGGCGAGGAGATCTTCGCCCCGTCGTTCAGCATCTGGACGACGCTGGAGGAGTGCCTGAACCCGCCCGTCATCTGGGATCGGGAGTCGGGCTGGACGACGACCCCGCCGTTCTCCGAGCCGGAGGTCTTCGACTTCCCCGCGGGCATCGGTCCGGTGGAGTGCGTGAACGTGGAGCACGAGGAGGTGCTCCTCATGCCGCGCTGGCTGGACGCGAAGCGGGTCACCTTCAAGTACGGCCTCGGCGCCGAGTTCATCGGCATCCTCCGCACGCTCCGCGACCTCGGGCTCGCCTCGACGGTGCCGCTGCGGGTGCGGAGCGCCGCGGGCCCGGTCGAGGTCGCCCCGCGCGACGTCGTCGCCGCCGCGCTGCCGGATCCGGCGACGCTCGGCCCGCGGATGGAGGGGAAGACCTGCGCCGGCGTCTACGTCACCGGCATCGGCACGGACGGCACCCCTCGTGCGGTGTACCTCTACCACGTGGCAGACAACGCCGACACGATGCGCGAGTTCGACAGCCAGTGCGTGGTGTGGCAGACCGCGCTGAACCCCGTGATCGCGCTGGAGCTGCTCGCGACCGGCGTGTGGTCGGGCGTCGGGGTGCTCGGGCCCGAGGCGTTCCCCGCGGATCCGTTCCTCGAGCTGATGGCGCGGAGCGCCGCGGACGGCGGCTACGGCCAGCCGTGGGGGCTCTCGGAGCGGGAGCCCGTCAGGGCGTGACGGTGAGATCGTGAGCGTCGCGGTGACCGCGATGCTCACGCAGCAGACGAGGCCGAGCGCGACAGCGATGGTGCCGCCGCCCCAGGGGTGACGCTCGGACCAGCGCAGCAGCGCGGGCCGGGTCTGTCGCAGGTCGCGGAGGGTCATCGGGGTGTCGACGGTCTGGACGAGCACGTCGAGGTGCCGCAGCACGGTGCTCATGTGCTGGTCGCTCCAGGTGCCGCCGCTCATCCGGAGCAGGGTGTGCTCGTTCTCGTCGACGACGAAGAGCTGGCGCCGCGTCTGCACGCTCTGCGCGTCGTAGAGCGCGAGCGTCACCGCGCCGGCGACCGCCTCGCGGGCGACCGTGCGCGGTCGGCTGAGCAGGCCGTGCTCGACCATGCCCTCGCGGATCGAGCACCAGCTTCGCCCGCGAGAACCGCCAGGCGACGAGCGCCGCGACGATCAGCGTGACGCCTGCGGCGATCGTCACCGGGAGGATGTTGCCGCCGGTGCTCCCGATCTCGAACGCCGTCGCGTAGACGGGGACGACGGCCGCGACGAGCGAGCCGACGATGGGCAGCCAGTACCGCTGCCGGAAGGGCTTCAGCGTCACCGTGCCCACGGCGCGCGCGGTCGCGGCGGTCATGGTCATGCCCGGCAGCGTACGGCGGAGGCCGTACGGGCCGCAGCCCCCAGAAGGGAGCGCAGCGGCCTCAGCGCGCCGGTCGCACGCGGGACCGCCGGTCGGTCGTCGGGTTCGAAGATCGCCTCGATCGGCTCCTCGAACAGGCGGGCGAGCCGGAACGCGAGCGGCAGGCTCGGGTCGTACCTGCCGGTCTCGAGGGCGTTGACGGTCTGCCGCGAGACGTCGAGCCGATCGGCGAGGGCGCCCTGGGTGAGCCCGTGCGCCTCGCGCAGCTCCTTCAAGCGGTTCCTCACCGCCTGCTCGCAACGCCGCTGCCGATCGCCCAGGAGACCATGCCGATCCCGTAGATGATCCACGCGCCGCCGGGGACCACGAGGCCCGCGGCCGCGAGCAGGCCGAGCGTGATCGCGGCGAGCATCGCCAGTGCGAAGCCCATGGCGACGCCTTCGAGCAGGATGCGCCGCTGGTAGTCGTCGATCCGCCGCACGTGCCGGAGCACGGCCCAGGCGACGCCCGCCGCCGGGATCGCAGGCAGCACCGCGATCGCGAACCGCGCGGGGCTGTGCCCCTGCAGGCCTCCCCAGACGGTCACCGCGACGAGGACGACGACGTAGGCGCCCATCGCGACGCCGAACTCCCGGTAGTAGGCGCGGGACCTCGCCCGGTCGCCACGGCTCGGCCGTGATGTGTCAAGTTCGCTTGTCATGGTGGATCCTGCTCGTCGGTCACGAGCGTGTCAAGGGTGCTTGTCATCGTCGGCCGAGGCTGTGGAGCTCCTCCGAGATGCGCGCGGTCCCAGGGAACGGCCGGGCAGCGCCTCGTACCGTTTCGGCATGCAGGACGTCCCCGGCGCAATCGGTACATCCCCGATGCCGATCGGCCGGAGGGATCATCCGCTCGAGCGGTTCCTGCTCTCCTGGGTGCTGTCCGGGACCTTCTTCGCCGTGGCCGCCGGCGGTCTGGGTGTCTTCCTGCATGTGATCGGGGTCATGCCGCTCCTGCCCTGACCGGGCGGCACGCGCATCGCGTGCGGCGAATCGCTCCACCGCCCTCCAGGCGGCGGTGCTCAGGCGTGCGGCGTGTGCTCGTGGGCCACGTGCGCGGCGGGCTCCAGCTGGAACGTCGAGTGCTCGATGCTCACGGGGAAGTGGTCGGCGACGCAGGCCTGCAGATGGTCGAGCAGGTCCCTCGTGTGCCCCGAGGTGAAGCACTCGTCCTCGACGACCACGTGCGCCGTGAGCACCGGCAGGCCGCTCGCCACGGTCGTCACGTGCAGGTCGTGCACCTCGAGCACGTGATCCTGCTCGAGCAGGTGCCGCCGCAGCTCGTCCAGGTCGAGACCGGCGGGCGTCGACTCGAGGAGCACGTCGACGGTCTCCTTCAGGAGCACCGCGGCACGCGGCAGGATCAGGATCCCGATGACGATCGCCGCGACGGCGTCGGCCCGCTCCCATCCGGTCGTCATCAGCACGATCGCGGCGACGATGACGCCGAGCGCGCCGAGTGCGTCGTTCGCCACCTCGAGGAACGCGGCGCGGAGGTTGAAGCTCGACGAGCGGCCGCCGGCGAGCACCGCGAGCGAGACGACGTTGCCGATCAGCGCGAGCACGCCGAACAGCAGCAGGCCCTGGGCCGCCACGTGCGGCGGGTCGATGAGCCGACGGACGCCCTCGACGAGCACGAACAGGCCGACCGCGAGCAGGACCGCTGCCTGGGCGGTGGCGGCCAGCACCTCCGCTCTGGCGTAGCCCCAGGTGCGGCGAGCGGTGGCAGGACGGCGGGCGATGCCGGCCGCAGCCAGCGCGACCGCGAGCCCACCCGCGTCGGCGAGCACGTGCCCGGCGTCGACGACCAGGGCCAGGCTGCCGGTGACGAGGGCGCCGACGACCTCGACGACGAGCAGCACGACCGCGATCGCGAGGGCGACCGCCAGTCGTCCGGTCTCCGTCTGCCGCCTGCCGTGGTCGTGCGCCATGTCGCCTCCTTCCGTCGCCCAATGGTTCCACCGGTGGGCGACGAGGACGCGCCGGGTCAGCGACGGCGCAGGATCCTCCGGACCAGCCCGAGCCCGATCCAGCCGGTGAGCAGCCACGGGCCGGCGACGAGCAGCGGATCGATCCAGCGATGACTCGTGTCGGCGCGGTCCGACTCCAGCGCCGCGGCGCCTCCGGCGGTCAGCTCGGTCCGCACGCCGGTCTCCGTGATCGGGTCGTCCGGCTTCAGCGAGACCGTCGCGCGCAGGTGCGCCCCGGCGGCCTCGACACGGTCGCCGAGGATCAGCAGGAGCCAGTGCGCGAGCCGCGCCTCGCTGAACCGCTTGTAGGCGGTGCGCCGGATCAGACCCGAGACCCCGTGCAGAGGCGCGACGGTCCCGAACACCGGCGGCAGCATGCCGTGCTCGATCGAGCGCTCACGCGGGTAGGTCTCCTCCTGGCGGTCCGGGAACTCCCAGTGGGCGCCGGTCGCGCCCGGGTCGAAGCGCTCCCGCGGGTACGACGGCCGATCCGCGGGATCGAGGTCGGCGCCCCATCCGGGGATCCGCGCCTGCAGCTGCTCGTTCGACTCGCGCTTCGCGGGCTTGTCGGCCACATACGGCCGGTTCACGTCGGTCATCGTGCTCCCTCAGTCCGTTCCCGGTTCGACGAGCACCTTGATGCAGTCGTCGAGCTTCGCCGAGAAGAGGTGGTACCCGTCGGCGATGTGCTCGAGCGGCACCCGGTGCGTGACGATCTCGCTCGGCTTCAGGTAGCCGGCCTGGATGTGCTCGAAGAGGCGGGGCCACTGGCGCTTCACGGGCGTCTGGTTCATCCGCAGGGTGAGCCCCTTGTTCATCGCGTCGCCGAACTTCACGGCGCTGAAGACCGGGCCGTAGGCGCCGGCGACCGAGACCGTGCCGCCCTTGCGCACCGAGTCGATCGCCCAGTTCAGCGCCACCGGCGATCCGCCCTGCATCTTCAGCTTCGCGCTCGTCACCTGCTGCACGAAGCTGCCGTCCGCCTCCGCGCCGGCGGCGTCGATCACGACGTCGGCCCCGAGGTAGTCGGTCGTGCTGCTTCATCTCGAGCACCACGTCGTCGACGTGGGTGAAGTTCACCGTCTCCGCGTAGGCGAACTCGCGGGCCTTGTCGAGGCGGTAGTCGAGCTGGTCGATCACGATCACGCGACCGGCTCCCATGAGCCACGCGGATCGTGCGGCGTAGAGCCCGATCGGGCCGGCCCCGAACACCACCACGGTGTCACCCTCGGCGATGTCACCCAGCTGCGCGGCGAAGTAGCCGGTGGCGAGCGCATCCGTGAGCAGCACCGCGTCCTCGTCCGCCATCCAGTCGGGGATGATCTGCGGACCCACGTCGGCGAACGGCACGCGCACGAACTGCGCCTGCCCGCCGTCGTAGCCGCCCGTCGTGTGGGAGTAGCCGTAGATGCCGCCGACCGCTGTCGCGTTCGGGTTCACGTTGTGGCAGTTCGAGTAGAGGCCGCGGGCGCAGAAGTAGCAGGAGCCGCAGTAGATGTTGAACGGCACCATCACGCGGTCGCCGCGCTTCAAGCGCTGGACGGAGGAGCCGACCTCCTCGACGACGCCGATGAACTCGTGGCCGAAGGTCGTCCCGATGCGGGTGTCGGGCATCATGCCGTGGTACAGGTGCAGGTCGGAGCCGCAGATCGCCGCGAGCGTCACCCGCACGATGGCGTCGTTCGGATGCTCGATGCGCGGGGATGTCCTTCTCCTCCACCCGGATCTTGTACGGGCCGCGGTAGACCATCGCGCGCATGGGTGCTCCTTCCGCGCCCCAGGGCATGAGGCGGCTTCCGCCAGGCTGGCCGTGGAAGCCGTGCGATCCATGGACCTGCGGTGAGTGGGGGCTGCACCAGCCCCGAGTCGCTGCATCCATCAGTGCACTATGGTGCACTGGTGGATGCTGGAGCGGCCGACCTCGCCGCGGCGATCGGGGTGCGCATCCGGCAGGAGCGCCAGGCGCGGCGCTGGACCCTCGACCAGCTCGCGGACGGCTCCGGGGTCAGCCGCCGGATGCTCGTGAACGTCGAGCAGGGCGCCGTGAACCCGAGCGTCGGCACCCTGCTCCGCCTGAGCGACGCCCTCGGGGTCGGGCTGCCCGCGCTCGTCGCGCCGCCGACGTCGCGTCCCCTGAAGGTGGTGCGCCGCGGTGAGGGCGCCGCGCTCTGGAGCAGTGCTGCGGGTGGCCGCGGGCTGCTCGTCGCCGGCACCGAGCCGCCGGACGTCGCCGAGCTGTGGGACTGGACGCTCGCTCCCGGCGACCACCACGTGAGCGAGCCGCACTCGCCCGGGACCCGGGAGCTGCTGCAGGTGCAGGAGGGGACGGCGACGATCGAGGTCGGCGACGAGGCGCTGATCCTGGCTCCGGGGGACGCCGTCACCTTCGCCGGGGACGTGCCGCACTCCTACCGCAACGACGGCGCGGTTCCCGCCCGCTTCTCGCTCGCCGTCTTCGAGCCCGGCGTCGGCGCGTCGTCCAAGGCGGCGGGTCGGGATGCCTGACACCGCCGCGCTCGAGCGGTTCCTCGCCGGCGCCCGGATCGATCCCGCGGTCTTCGCGCTCCGGCCCGACTACCGGGCGGCGCTCGTCGCCGTCGAGGGCATCCCTGCGTCCGGAGGCGACGCCGGAAGTCCGGCGCTGCTCGAGGCTGCGCAGGCGCACGCCCGCGAGCTGCTCGCGGCGTCGCCCGTGGAGGAGCTCCCGCACGTCGCCGCATGGCGCGAGGCCTACCGGGCGTTCGGCGCGAAGCCGCAGCGCACCCGCAACAGCCTCGAGGCGCTCGTCCGCCGCGCGGCCGTCGACGGCCTGCCGCGGGTGAATCCGCTCACCGACCTGTACAACGCCGTCTCGGTGCTGCACCAGGTGCCGCTCGGCGGCGAGGACCTCGCCGGCTACGTCGGCGCCCCGAGCCTGCTCCGCGCCGCCGGCGACGAGCCGTTCGACACCGTCGCCGGCGGTGAGGACGTCGTCGAGCACCCCGAACCGGGCGAGGTCGTCTGGTGCGACGAGGCCGGCGTGACCTGCCGTCGATGGAACCACCGGCAGGGCCGCCGGACCCGCCTCACCGATGGCACCTCGGGCGCCCTCTTCATCCTCGACGCCCTCGCGCCCATGACCGACGAGGCGCTCGCCGGCGCCGTGCAGGCGCTCGTCGAGCGCCTCACCGAGCTGGGCCCGCGAATCGCGGTCGCCACCCGTGTGCTCGCTCCCGAAGGAGACGACTGACGTGCTCATCCATCCTTGGGACGCCGCACTCGAGCCCGCCGAGTGGCAGCGGTGGCTCGCCACCACTGACCACTTCGGCCTGCTCGCCGTGAACAACCTCGACCCCGCGCAGGCGCCGTGGGTGCTGCCCACCCACTTCACCCCGGCCGGCGACGAGCTGCTGATGCACCTCGCCCGCCCGAACCCGGTGTGGCCGCACCTCGAGGCCGCCGGCGAGGTGCGGCTCGCCGTGGTGGGGGACTGGGCCTACATCCCGACCTACTGGCGGGCGCCGGAGGGTTCCCGTCGAGGAGGGCGTGCCGACGAGCTACTACTCCGCGGTGCAGTTCGTCTGCCGGCCGACGGTGATCGACGACCCGCGGAGAAGGCCGAGTGCTCACCGCGCAGCTCGCCGACCTGCAGCCCGAAGGCCGCCACGCGGAGGTCTCGCCCGACGACGGGCCGTACCGGCGGATGCTGTCCGGCATCCGCGCGATCCGGCTGGCGGTCCTGCGCGTGGACGCCAAGTTCAAGTACGACGACGCGAAGCCGGTCGAGCACCGGGAGCGGGTCAGCGACGGCGCTCGAGCAGCGTGACGAGGGCCTCGACGCGGCCGCCGCCGGGCAGCAGCGACGGCGGCTCGCCGCGATCGGGGAGTGGCGTCCGCCCGAGCGCGACACATGACGACGGTCCGTGCCCGGGCGGCCGCCGTGCCGCCGTGGACGCTGGCCGTCGCGGCGATGCTGGCGGTGCAGCTCGGCTCCGCGCTCTCGGTCGGCGTCATCGCGACGGTCGGTGCCGGTGGGACCGCGTGGCTGCGGCTCAGCATCGGCGCCGTGATCTTCCTGCTGGTCGCGCGCCCGCCGCTCCGCTCGATCGCCCGCCGCGACGTGCTGCCGCTGCTCGGGCTCGGCGTGACCACCGGGCTGCAGACCGTCGCGTTCCTGGCTGCGATCGAGCGCCTTCCGCTCGGCACCGTCGTCGCGATCGAGTTCCTCGGGCCCCTCACCGTGGCCGCGGTCCGCAGCCGCAGCCGGCAGGCCCTGGTCTGGCCGTTCCTGGCGCTCGCCGGGGTCGTGCTGCTGACCGAGCCGTGGGTGGGCACCGTGGATGCCGGGGGCATCGCCCTCGCCGTGCTCGCCGCGATCGGCTGGGGCGTCTACATCGTGCTCACGCAGCAGGTCGGCGACCGCTTCACCGGCGTCCGCGCCCTCTCGCTGACCGTGCCCGTGGCCGCCCTGACCGCGGCGGTCGTCGGCATCCCGCAGGCGGCCGGGCACATCACGCTCGCCGTGCTGATCGCATCCGTCGGGCTGGCGCTGCTGCTGCCCGTGCTGCCGTACACGTTCGAGATGCTGGCGCTGCGGCGGATGACGCCGGCCGCGTTCGGCACGCTGATGGCGCTCGAGCCCGCGATCGGCGTCGCGCTCGGGCTGCTCGTGCTGCACCAGACGCCGACGGCCGTGCAGATCATGGGCATCGCGCTGGTCGTGGTCGCGGGAGCCGCCGCGCAGCGCGGCGGCCGGCGCGAGGGCGGCCTCGAGCGGCTCCAGCCCGAAGCCGGCGGCTGAGGTCGCCGCAGGGCGGGTCGCCCGCGTCAGGCGGCGGACGAGCCGGCGGCCGAGCCGTGCAGCACGTGCGCGGCGAGCTGGGACCGGCTCGTCACGCCGGTCTTGCGGAAGACGCTCGTGAGATGGAACTCGACGGTGCGGACGGACAGGAACAGGGTGCTCGCGATCTCCTTGTTGCGGCGCCCCTCCGCGACGAGAACCGCCACCTGGAGCTCCTGCGGCGTGAGACGGCCGGTGATCGAGGGAGCCGACTCCGCGGCGGGAGCCGGAGCGCCGGCGGCGGAGAGCTCGGCGGCCGCGCGGGCGGACCAGGGCACCGCTTCCAGCCCGTCGAACAGCACCTTCGCCTCGTGGAGCCGCTCCCGGGCCTCGGTCCGGCGCTGGTCACACCGCAGCCGCTCGCCCCAGCACAGCAGGGTGCGTGCGCGGAGGAAGGACAGTCCGGTGCGCTCGTCCAGAGTGACCCGACTCCGCGAAGAGCGCGGGATAGGCGTCCTGATCCGCGACGAGCGCCCGGGTGCGGAGGAGGCGTGCCCGTGCGCTCGGCGGACTGCCGTCGGTGACGACGGCCGCGAACTCCGGGACGAGCGCCGCCGCCTCGCCGGGCCGGCCGGCGCGCACGTGCAGCTCGACGAGGTCCGGCACGCTCGACAGGATCGGGTGCCGCAGCCCGACGGCCCGGGCGGTGCTCTGCGCCCGCCGCAGGCGCTCGAGCGCGGCGGGGAGTCGGCCGAGCCCGAGGTCCAGCAGCGCCTCGCGGCGGTCGGCGAGCACGACGGACGAGGGCGAGTTCGCCTCCCCGCCGATCCGCCGGATCCGCTCGCATCGCTCCCGGCAGCGCGCCTCGTCCCCGCGAGCGGCGTCGACCGCCGCGAGGACGAGCTGGACCTCGAGCCACAGCGGAGCGCGCCCGCGGACGAACTCGAGCGCTGCGGTGCCCGTTGCGTAGGCGGCGGTCCACTGCCCGAGCATGTCCTCGGTGAACACCTGACCGGCGAGGGCGTCCGCCAGCCGGGGCAGGTCGCCGGAGAGCCGGGCGACGCCGGCAGCCGCGAGGAACGCGCGACGGGCCTCGATCAGGTCGCCGCAGTCGCTGTGGGCCTCGCCGAGCGCGAGCCAGAGCGCCGCGTCCTCGCCGGGCGGATGGCCGGCGAAGGCCTCGAGTGCGGGACGCAGCAGCGCGGCCCCGCCGGCGGTGTCGCCGCTCCAGGTCCGGACGTCGGCTCGAGCCCGGTTCACGTGCAGGAGGAGCGCGCGGAGCTGGGCGGGATCGTCTCCCTGCGCCTCCGTGACGAGCGCCTCTGCCCGGGTGACGAGCAGGCGGGCGAAGTCGACGTCACCGGTCTCGACGGCTGCCCTCGCCACCTCCGCCAGGGTCGCCGCCCGATCCGCCGCCGGCCGGCCGGCCACTGCCCCGAGCAGCAGGGGAGCGGCCCGCTGGGGGTTCCCCGCCTCGAGCTCGACCCGGCCACGGATCCAAGCGGCCCGCTGCTGCTGCACCGGCGGGAGCGGGGCCGCGTCGAGGTCGTCGAGGAAGGGCACGGCACGTTCCGCCGGCCCGGCGGCGAGCGCGGCCTCGGCGGCACCGAGCAGGCGCCTCGCCCGCTGCGTCGGATCGGTGGACAGGGCGGCGGACTGCGCGAAGGCGGCGATCGCCGCGGCCGGCGCTCCTGACCGGGTGCCCCGCAGGGCGATCTGCTCGAGCCGCTCCGCGACGACCTCGTCCGGGCCCGTGCTCGCCGCTGCGGCGTGCCGCGCCCACGCGGCGTCGTCGCTGCCGAGGGCCGCGGCGAAGGCGGCGTGGCTCTCCCGCAGCTGCTCGGGCGACGCGAGCTGCAGCACCGCCTGCGCCACGAGGGCGCTCCGGAAGCGCGGGGCGCCGCCGGAGTGCTCCACCAGCTCCAGCCGCTCCGCCGGGGCGAGGTCGGCGATCGCGAGACCGAGCGCCGCCGCGGCCTCGGTGAGCACGGCCGCGTCCCCTCGGTCGTCGAGCGCGACCAGCAGGAGCATCCGTCGGGTGGCCTCGGGACAGGCCGCGGCTTGGGCGGCGAAGTAGTCGTGCATCCGCCTCGATGCGGGCAGGAAGGGCGGAACCGGCTCGAGGCCGCGCCGCTGCCCGGCGGTCAGGGCGCGGGCGTGCTCGAGCAGCGCGAGCGGGTTGCCGGCGGTCTGGTCGACCAGCTCCTGCTGCACCTCCGGAACCAGGTCCGGGTGGACCTCCCTCAGCAACGCGGTGGCGTCCGAGTCGGTCAGTCCACCGAGCTCGACAGCCGGAACGCCGTCGATCTCGTGGCCCGGCCTCGTGGCCAGCGCGATCGCGACGCGCTCGGGGCCGAGACGGCGGGCCGCGAAGGACACGCACCGGAACGACGGGTCGTCGAGCCACTGCAGGTCGTCGATGACGATCAGCAGCGGCGGCGCATCGGACGCGAGACCGAGGAGCCGCAGGAACCCCGGCGCCGAGGAGCAGGCCACCTCCGGGGTCCCCCGCCGAGAGCCCCAGGACGACCGACAGGGCGACGCGCTGGGCGGCGGGCAGCCGGGGCAGCAGGTCCTGCAGCGGCTCGACGAGGGCGTGCAGTCCCGCGTATGGCAGGTCTGCCTCACCGGGCACGGCGGTGACGTGCAGCACCCGGGCAGTTCCGTCGGCTGCAGTGTTCCCGCCAGCGCCGGAGCAGGTGGGTCTTGCCGATCCCGGCATCGCCGACGAGCTGCAGCACCGCGGCCTCACCGCGCAGGGCGGATCGGACGACGTCGGTCAGCAGTCGGCTCTCCGCGTTCCGCCCGGCCGCCACGCACCAATGATGCGGTTCCTGCGGATTCCACGGAAGCGCCGGGAGGGGCGAGACGGGATCGTGAACCGCGCGGCCAGATCGACCGCACCGTCACCACCAGGAGCAGCCATGAAGACATCCGCCAAAGTCGCCCTCACCCTCGGGTCGTCGGCGCTCATCGCAGCTGCGGTGCTCCAGGGCGCCACCGCCGCCACCGCGTCGCCCGCCCACACCCACACCTTCACGTTCACGAACCAGCTGGACAGCCGCCAGGTCGTCCAGGTGAACCCGGGAACCCCGACCGGGGCGACGCCTCCTACATCGCGAGCCACGTGGTGAAGGGCGCGGCGGCCGACCGCCGCGACCTGCACGCTCGTCAGCCTGACCGGCGGCGGGGTGCGCCTGTGCGAGGTCGACTTCCTGCTCTCGCACGGCACCATCACCACTCGCGGGATCACGAACCTCGCCAGCCGGACGTCACGCTCGTGGTCACCGGCGGGACCGGCCACTACTTCGGCGCCCGCGGCGCCGGCACCCTGACGAGCACGCCGACCGGCAGCGTCGTGCAGCTCCGCCTCGGCTGACCGGTTCCGCCCCGATCGGCCCGGCGGGCGGGGCACGGAACGGCGGGACGCGCGCCGCTCCGGGCCTCCTCCGTCCGTCCAGCGCCGGCACGAGTACCACTCGCGCAGCGAGCGGCTGGGGCGCGGCTACGGTTGCGCTCGTGAACAGCCGCGGCGCGCGTCTCATGCTTCTCGTCATCGGCGTGATCGCCCTGATCATCGGGGCGATCTGGATCGGTCAGGGCTCGAACGTCATCCCGGGCAGCTTCATGACCGGGAGCTCGATGTGGCTCGGCATCGGCGTGATCGTCGCGCTGGTCGGCCTCGTGCTCGTGGTGCTCGGTCTCCGCCGGACGACCGGCCCTCGTTCGCGACCCTGAGGTTCGAACCCCGTACCGGCCTTCCCCCTGACGGCACGGCGGGGAAGTATTCGGGTGTGGGTGACGACGGTCGGCTGTTCGAGGGCGACGCGGTCGAGCTGCCCGCCCCGTCCGGCCGCCGGTTCATGCGGTACGACGAGGGCAGGCTGGTGGACGTCCGCCATGTCGCCGGGTACGAGCCGTTCGCGGAGTTCGTGGCCTCGAGGGGCGGTTCCCCTGCGGCACTGGCCCGGGATGTGGCCGGCCTCATAGGCTTCGTCAGGGGTCAGCGGGCGGCGCTGCTGCAGCAGCCCGACCTGCTGCGCGCTGCCGCGCTGTTCCTCGGCAACGCACTCGTCCTGCGGGCGCCCGCAGCACGGTGGGAGGTCCCGTTCGAGTACCCGATCGAGGTGTGCCAGCCGGGGATGGGCCCGTCGTTCCCTGTCGAGCGGATCCTCCCGGCCCTTCTGACCGCCGATGAGGCGCTGCTGGCGCAGTTCTGCGACGCGCTGGTGGAGTGGGACGAGGCGGAGTCCGCCGAGGCGGACGCCCGGCGCCGGCTCACGGTCCGGGCGAACCAGCGCTGGGCGCCGGTCCCATTCGTCCTCCCGGAACCGTCGACGCCCGTGCCCGACGCCGTCCTGGCCCTCATCGCGTACTTGCACCGGCACTACGAGGTGGAGGTCGAGGACGACCTCCACCTCGCCGCGGGGCTGCCGCACCCGCCGGATGCGGTCGAGCGGGCCCTGCGCTTCACGTCGACGCGCGACGGCGCGGCGCTCACGGTGGTGCTGGTCCCCGACCGCGGCGTGGTGGTGCGGGTGGGGCTCCTGCTCGATCTCGCGTTCTCGGGCTTCGAGCCGGACGGATGGCAGCAGCTGTCGGATGCGATGCTCGCCGCCGCTGCCGGCGGGTTCCGGGAGGCGTATCCGCTCGGGCGTCGCCGGTTCGCGGGCTACGCGATCGCGTCGCGGGACGGCTCGGTCGCCCGTGGTGTGGGCCCGGTGTCCGAGCTCGACCTCCGGCTGCTCCGGTCAGCGGAGACGCGCCTCGCGGCGCTCCCCGACGGCTGGGAGCCGTGGCGGCTTCGCGTCGCGTGACGACGGGCTTCGTGAGGGACGTCGCCGACTCCTCGTAGCCGAGCGCGGTGCGCGCTGCTCGCCCATAGCGGTGGGCCGCCCGTCCTCGACCATGAGGTGAGTCGCCACCGCTGGCCCTCGAAAGGCGCCTTCAGGGGCGAGAAGTGGCGACTCACGGGTCGTCGACCGAGGCGTCGGCGGGGCGCTCAGCTGATGCGACGCCGGTACTTCGCGATCGCGAGCACGTAGGCGACGACGAGGATGCCGACGAGCCAGGCGAGGGCGACCCAGATGTCGCTGCCGACGGGCTGCTGGGCGAACAGGGCCCGGATGGTGTCGACGATGGAGGTGACCGGCTGGTGCTCGGCGAACCAGGCGACCGGGCCGGGCATGGATGCGGTGGGCACGAAGGCGGAGCTGATGAACGGCAGGAAGATCAGCGGGTAGCTGAAGGCGCTGGCGCCGTCGACGGTCTTCGCCGAGAGCCCCGCGATCACGGCGAGCCAGGTGAGGGCCAGGGTGAAGAGCACCAGGATGCCGGCGACGGCGAGCCAGGCGCCGATCGAGGCGCCCGTGCGGAACCCCATGATCAGGGCGACACCGATGACGATCGCGATCGAGGTGAGGTTCGCGACGAGCGACGTGAGCACGTGGGCCCACAGCACGCTCGACCGGGCGATCGGCATCGACTGGAAGCGCTCGAAGATCCCGCCCTGCAGGTCGAGGAACAGCCGGTACGCCGTGTAGGCGATGCCGGACGCGATCGTGATCAGCAGGATCCCGGGCAGCATGTAGTCGATGTAGGAACCCGTCGCGCCGGTGTGGATGGCGCCGCCGAGCACGTAGACGAACAGCAGCATCAGCGCGACCGGCGTGACCGCCGTGGTGATGATCGTGTCCGGGCTGCGGAGGATGTGGCGAAGCGAGCGCCCGGTGAGGACGCCGGTGTCGCCGAGCACGTGGGTGGTCATGGCAGTTCCTTCCGATCCGTCGGGTCGCCGGTGGTGCCGGCGCCCGAGGTGAGCGCGAGGAAGACCTCCTCGAGGGTGGGCTGCTTCTCGACGTACTCGACCGTGGCGGCCGGCAGCAGCCGCTTCAGCTCGGCGAGGGTGCCCTGCTGGATGATCCGGCCCTCGTGCAGGATCGCGATGCGATCCGCGAGCTGCTCGGCCTCGTCGAGGTACTGGGTCGTCAGCAGCACGGTCGTGCCGCGGCCGGCGAGCTGCTTCACGGTCTGCCACACCTCGATCCGCGCCTGCGGGTCGAGGCCGGTCGTGGGCTCGTCGAGGAAGACGATCGGCGGATCGCCGATCAGGCTCATCGCGATGTCGAGGCGGCGGCGCATCCCGCCCGAGTAGGTGCCCGCTCTGCGGCCGCCCGCCTCGGTGAGCGAGAACCGGGCGAGGAGGCCGTCGGCGATCCCGCCCGGATCCGCGATGTGGCGCAGCCGCGCGACCAGCACGAGGTTCTCCCGGCCGGTCAGCACCTCGTCGACGGCGGCGAACTGCCCGGTGAGGCTGATGGACTCGCGGACGTCGGCCGCCTGCGACGCCACGTCGGCGTCGTTCACGACGGCCGTGCCGCCGTCCGCCTTCAGGAGGGTCGACAGGATCCGGACGAGCGTGGTCTTGCCCGCGCCGTTCGAGCCGAGCAGGGCGACGATGCTGCCCGCCTGCACCTCGAGGTCGACGCCGCGCAGCACGTGGACGTCCTTGAACGACTTCTCGATGCCGCTGGTGCGGATCGCGACGGTGGCGCTCATCGCGGCGCCACCTTCTCGGCGTCGTCGATCGCCTTGACGAGGCGGGCGCGCTCCTTGTCGATCCACTGCTTGCCGCTGTAGGCGCGGGCGAACGACTCGGCGAACTCCACCGGGTCGTCGCCGACGATGTCCCGGATGGGCGTCCCGTCCGCCGCGGCGCGCTCCCAGAGGTCGGCCAGGTCGCCGAACATCGTGATCAGGGTGTCGCCGTCGGTGATGCCGCCGAAGTACATGAAGTAGCGGTGCAGCGCCTTCGCGGCCGCGCCGTAGGGGTCGGGCAGGGCGTCGATGCGCGCCTTGTCCTGCTTGTACTGCTTCTTCTGCTCGAGGGACCCGGTGAGGGTCTCGATCCACTTCGATGCCATGGTCAGCCTTCTTCTGTCTGCGGGTCTCGGTCGTGCTGGTGGAGCTGCTGGATGCGATCGGCGAGGAAGGTCCACGACCGCCAGAACTCGTCGAGGTACTCGGCGCCCTGCGCGTTGATCGCGTAGACCTTCCGGGGTGGCCCCTTCTCGGACGGCACCTTCGTCACGTCGACGAAGCCGCGCTGCTCGATCCGGATGAGGAGGGCGTAGACGGTGCCCTCGACGATGTCGGCGAAGCCCTCGTCACGCAGCCGGGCGGTGATCTCGTAGCCGTAGGCGGGGCGTCCGGACAGGATCGCGAGCACGATCCCCTCGAGCGTGCCCTTGAGCATCTCGGTCATGAGCTTCGCCATGGGGCCTCCTCTCGCTACTCGGTGTCACTGGGTACCGGTAGATAGTGACACCGAATAGCGGAGTGCGCAAGGGTCGTCCTGCGTGCATCGAATGAGCCGGACGTGAGCCCGCAGTCGCGCGGGTCAGCGCAACGGCTCGCGCTCGCTCCGTACCGACATCGCCCAGACGCGCACGCGGCCCTCGAACCCTTCGCCCGGGAAGGAGCCATCGATGGACACGTCCTCGATGGTGACGGTCGCCGGGCGGACCGCGGGCGGGGGAGCCTGGAGCTCCGGCTCCCTGAGGCCTCCGCGACGATTCCGACGGACGCGCTCAGCCGCGATGTGAGCGACCGCCTCGATCCCTCCTGAGAGATAGGCGGTGACCATCTGCCACTGAACCGCCAGCGCCGCCGCCGACGCAGTCGACGGATGCTGCAGGGAGAAGCACGCGACGTTGAGCGCATGGAGACGCCCCCACGGCTGAAGGCGTCGATGATCGAGCGCGATCAGCGCGTCGAACAGCCCGGCGCAGCTCCCGAAGGCGCCGGACGCGCCGCACTCCGTGCAGCGGGGGGCGCGGCCGTCCACGCTGCCGACGATAGCCCCGACAGGGGAGCCGGGACCCGGTCCGACGGCGTCGGGACTGCAGGTCCGTGATGCGGTCCAAGGGGCTCAGCCATCCGCTGCCGAACGGTCGGCGGCTCGGCGGCTCGGCTCCCACCCTCTCGTCGGTGCGGATCGCCGAACCCACTACCGCTTCGGCGGCCGAAGCGGGACGATCGCTCATGGTCCGCAACCGTTCGGCTCCTCCGTCCAGCGTGATGCCGGTTCTCGCCTACCCGGATGTGCCCGCCGCCGTCGCCTGGCTCGAGCAAGCCTTCGGGTTCGTCGAGCACGTCCGCATCGGCGACCACCGGGTGCAGATGGGGGTCGGGGACGGTGCGATCGTCATCGCCGACACCTCGAACGGCCGTACCGCTCCGGAGGCGGAGTCGAGCCATTCGGTCATGGTCCGCGTGCACGACATCGACGCCCACCACAGCCGGGCGATCGCGGCCGGCGCTCGAGTGCTCTCCGCCCCTGCCAGCCACCCCTACGGCGAGCGGCAGTACACGGCGATCGATCTGGCAGGTCACCACTGGACGTTCACCGAGTCGATCGCCGATGTCGCTCCGGAGGAGTGGGGCGGAACGACGGTCATTCCCTGGTAACGCCCTGCACCGGGAAGCGCGATGCGTCGCACAGCGCGAGAGCTTCGGATCAAGCGGATGTGCGGGGGAGAACCTGGCTGAGGTAGTGGCCTGCGGTGATGTCCGCGATCAGGCCCGGATGCGAGGGCTCACGCGAACTTCCGCATCTCCGTCGGCAAAGCGTGCTGGACGTGGTGCTCGGCGCAGACGACTCCCGGTTTCGCCGACATCCTGATCTCCGAGGGGCAGCACGATCTGGTGCTGACCATTCCGGCCGGCATCGCCTGGAAGCTGGTCGTCATCGCCACCCCTGGGGCCGGCAGCGGAACCTGAAGGCCGACCCGACCCGCTCCCAGAGCGACGCGGGGCGTCGTCCGACTACCGCCCGGCCGCCACGACGGAGGGTTCGCCAGGGCTCTTCAGGTTCACCGGTCCTTCGAAGAGGTGGATCACCTCCTCCGCTCCCTGGCCCTTCGTCTCGGGCAGGAAGCGGTAGACGAAGATCGCGCCGAGAGCGCACAGGACGGCGAAGATGACCATCACCCAGGCGAGACCGATGCCCGCTTGGAGGATCGGGAACACGAGGATCAACGCGTAGTTGGCGAGCCAGTCGACCGCTGCGCCGATCGCCGCCGCCCGGCCGCGAACCGCCGTCGGGAACGCCTCACCCTGGATCAACCAGCCCGTGCCGCCGATGCCGATCGCGAACGCGGCGATGAACAGCGCGAACGAGATCATGATGATGACGAGTCGCGCCGTGCCGGTCGTGAACTGGGTGCCGGCTGCGCCGATCAGCAGGAAGACGACCATCGCCGCGTACGCGGTGATCGCGAGGCGACGCCGGCCGACGCGGTCGATGAACCGGAACGCGAAGTACGTCGCAACGACGTTCACGACAGCGAGGATGCCGGCGGCGATGACCCCGGAGATCTCCGTCTGGATCGCTCCGCCGGTTCCGATGTAGGGGGTCAGCAGGTGCGGGCCGTAGTAGAAGGCGACGTTGATGCCGGTGATCTGCTGGAACACGAAGAACACGCAGACCACGAGCAGCGCACGCCGGACGGCGGGTGTCCAGTTCGACTTCGACTCGGCCCGTTCGCGCGCGTGCTGCACGGCCTGCGCCTCGGCGTGCACATCCTCCGCGGTGACCTCGATGTCGAGCTTCTTCATCGCGATGACCACGTCGGCCTCGCGCCCGCGCTCGAGCAGCCACCGCGGGGACTCGGGCATCCGCGCGCGGAGCACCAGCGAGATGACCGCCGGGACGAACCCGATGCCGAGCAGGATGCGCCAGTCGACCGTCTTCGCCGCGCCGGGCGCGAGCTTCAGGATGAAGACCGCGATGACGTACGCGGCCAGGATGCCGATCGTGATCATCCACTGCTGGATGATCGAGAGCGAACCTCGGCGGCTCTTCGGCGCGAACTCGGCGATGTAGGCGGTGGCGATCGCGGAGTCGGCCCCGATCGCGAGCCCGATGATCAGCCGGCCGATGATCAGGGTGATCGCCTCGGGGGCGAAGGCGGAGATCAGCGAGCCCACCGCGAACAGCGCCGAGTCGGCCAGCAGCAGGGACTTGCGGCCGAACCGGTCGACGAGCGGACCGGCAGCCAGTGCCCCGACGAACGAGCCGAGCGACGCTCCCGCCACCACGACGCCCGTTCCCAGCGGGCCCAGCTGGAAGGGCAGGAACACCAGGGCAGACCCGATGTTCGCCGAATCGAACCCGAACAGGAACCCGCCGATGGTGGCGAGCACTGCCAGGTAGATGTAGAGACTGCCGATCTCTCGCCGGTCCAGCTCGGCGAGGACTCCGCCGCTGCTGCCGCCGCCGCTCTGCGCCGCCATGCCTCCGCACAGTAGAACGCTGCAGGGAAGGGGTCAATGGCGCGCTGGGCTCGGATCCGACCAGAGGAGGGGACAGCCCCGGCTCGACGAGGCGAACCAAACCCGTGGCCGATGCTCGGGTCAGCCTCGCGTGGTCGGCGCCGGGTGTGCTGCTGAGCCGAGGATCTCGTGCAGGGAGGCCAGGTAGCGCGCGTATGCGTCGCGCCCTGGTTCGGTGAGCTCCAGCCAGGTACGGGGCCGTTTGCCGTGGTAGCCCTTGATCACCTGCACGTAGCCGGCGTCCTCGAGCGTGGTCATGTGCTTGGAGAGCAGCGAGTCGCTGACCTCGAGCAGGTCGCGGAGGTAGCGGAACTCGACCCGGTCGGCGGCGGCGAGGGCGGCCACGATCGACAGTCGGACCGGTGCGTGGATCACCTCGTCCAGGCCGGCGCGGGGATGGCGTGGGCCGGTGGTGGTCACCGGCGCAGCCAGCGGTACGCGCCCACCAGGTACGGGGTGACCATGAGTGCGGCGAGCAGGACCAGCCACCAGGTGAAGCGGTGGGGTAGCAGGGTCTGGTCCAGGATCAAGCCGCCGACAGCGGCGATCAGTGCCGCGCCGACGACCGGCCGGTTGATCCTGCGGGCGTCGCGGCCCACCACCGGCTGGCGCGACGCGATGACGAGGACGACGACCGCGAGGAGGGTCGGCAGGGGACTCAGCGTCGTGGAGAGGACGCGGTCACCGGAGCCGGCGATCACGAAGAACGCGAAGTTCACCACCGCTAGGCCGAGGAAGAGCCACGCCGGCCACTGCGCCCTGCGGCGAGTCCGGGCAGCGGCGCGGTGGGCCTCGTCGGCCGCCGACTGCGGCGACCAGGAGTGCGGAGTAGTCACGGCGTCCCTCTCGTTCAACTACTTGAACGTTAGTAAAGTAGTGTCCGCATGTCAACTGCCGCAGGCCGAAGCCGGGCGCCCATGCAAGGGCGAGCCGATGGGCTGGAATCTTCGACGGCCTGCTTCGCGATGCAGGTGCTATCGCTCGACCGCGCGCTGGCATAGCTGCGGTGATCCGCTCAGGCGCCCGTCGTAGCCTCGCGCCATGAGTGATGAAGCGATCGCCGGGCCGCTGCATGTGACTGTCGACGCGGAAGTCCGCGTGACTGATCCTCGCCGACTTGGTGCGGGCTCTGAGGTGCAGCTGGCGGAAGTGCTTGCCGGGCTCATTCGACGACATGCTTGGGAGGCTGGGCTGGAGATCGTGGATCCCCAGTCGGTGCGTGTGGTCGTCCGCTCCGCGTCCTGACCTGAGGCGGTCGGTCACTTCGGGTTCACCGGGTGTGGGCAACGATGCGATGGCCGATGCGTCCCTGGTGTGCCGGGCGCTCAGGTCGAGTCGGAGCGGCCCCGGCGTCGCCCCGCTGGGGTTTCTGTGGGGTCTGCGCGGGCTGAAGGGTCGCCGGTGATTCGGCCCTCGTGCAGGAAGGCTCCGGCTCGCTCGCCTGGTGGTCGGGAGTGCATGCGTTTTGCTAGCATTGTGCGCCGGAAGGGAATGCACATGGCTGTCTTGACGGTTCGCAACCTGGATGACGAGACCCGCGCCGGCCTCAAGGAGCTCGGCGTCTCGCACGGCCGCTCGATGGAGGCAGAAGCCCGCGCCATCCTCGCCCATGCTGTTCGCACCCGTCAGAAGCCGTCGGTCGAGACAGGACTCGGCAGCCGGATCCACGAGCTGTTCGCTGACCTCGACTGGCCAGGCGTCGAACGGCGGGCCGAGCGCTCGGTCGGCTTCGTTCGAGCAGTCGTGATCGTCCTCGACACCAACGTGGTGTCGGAAGCGATGCGGCCCGTGCCCGACCCTGCCGTCCTCGAGTGGATGAACGCTCAGCAGGCCGGTGAGCTGTACCTGACGTCGATGACGACCGCAGAGCTGCTCTACGGCGTCGCTCGCCTGCCCTCAGGGAGACGCCGTGAGGAGCTTGCGGAGAAGGTCGCACGGCTCGTCGACGAGCTGTTCGAGGGGCGGGTCCTTCAGTTCGACTCCACTGCGTCGATTTGCCTACGCGCGCATCGCAAGTGTCAGGGAGCGCGCCGGGAACCCGATCGGCGCGGCCGACGCGGTCATCGCTGCGACGGCTTCAGCGGCAGGTACCGACGCCCTCGCGACGCGGAACGTGAGCGACTTCGCCGACACCGGACTCTCCGTGGTCAACCCATGGGCGCTTGAGTGAAGGTGTGGATGCCCACGCGAGGGCCTGGCGGGGGAATGGGACCCGGAAAACGGCCCGAAGACGGCGCATCCGTGAGTCGAAAGGCCCGGAATCGTGCGTACAGCACACACCTTCAGGTGAACCGGGCGGCCCTCGGACATCGACATTGCTTGGGGCTCTTGTGAGGCGGGCACCGTGGTGGAAGGGGTTCAGTGGGACGGTGGTTCGAGCCCCTGGAATCGGTGGTGTCTCGGAGGCGACTTGCTCACCGCCGGTGGCCGCGAGCAGGGCCAGTAGTGCGCCGCTCTGAACCCGCGGGCGCATGACACGCATGGCGCCATTCGCTCGGCGAGGTCAGGCCGGCAGGTCCGTCAGGCGAAGGCGGTTGGTGTCGAGTTCGATGACCTCTGAGGCCCGCTGCGCCAGCATCCGCCAGTCGTCCTCGGCGTGCAGGTAGCGGCCCGACAGCTGGTCGAGCAGGCCGGAGTCGATGTCCATGACGAGGTCGAGGCACTTCTCGATCGGGGTCCAGGTCTCCTCGTCGTCCCAGTCGTCGGCGAAGAGCCCCGCGGTCATGTCCGTCTTGACCATGCCGGGCGAGATGGCGAAGAGGCGGATCCCGGAGGAGAAGGTCTCGCCGGCGACCGCCTCGGTGAACCGGTTCACCGCCGCTTTGCTCGCCATGTAGGCGGAGGTGATCTGGCCGTCGTTGTCGAGGCCGACGGGATAGCTGGCGGCACCGGAGGACAGGTTGATGATCCGTCCGTGTCCGGCCTCGATCATCACCGGCAGGACGGCTCTCGTGCATGAGTAGGTCCCGCGCAGATTCACCTCGAGGACCCGCCACCACGTGCTCGAGGAGCCGTCGCGCGTCAGCCCGCTGCCCCCGCTCAAGGCGGCGTTGTTGACGAGGAGGTCGGGGGTCCCGAGCTCGTGCAGGATGCGCTCGAACACCTCGTCGACCGCGTCGGGGTCGGCAACGTCGAGCACGTACGGCTTGGCGCCGGTACCCGCGGCGAGGGAGCCCAGATCGTCGGCGGATCGGCCGATCGCGGCGACCGTGCGGCCTGAGCGGGTGAGGCGCTCGGTCAGCGCGCGCCCGATCCCTCGGCTCGCGCCGGTCACGATCGCCAGCTGATCTCCCATGGAGGGACCGTACCGGTGAGTTCGCCTGTCCGAGGTAGCGGATAGTGAGGAACGGCTCGGCGAGAAGTCGACCGAACGCGTCAGGAATGATCAGGATCGGGAGCGAAGACCGTCTGCTGGTGGTGGATGGCAAAAGGCTTGTTGCACGTCGTGGGGTTGAGGGTGAAACTCAGTACGAGTGGCTGAGCGAACCGAATGCGGACTGCGGGTTCGGCTCCAGCTATGCAGGCGACGATCACGACGAGCACGTCGCCGCGGTCCGGAGGTTTCTCACGATCGTCGACCCGGCGACGGGATACATCGGCGACTGATCCACGGGGACCACGGTACGAGTGCCCCGGCTACCGGGGCCGGTCCGATCCGGTCCGCTCGGAAGGATCAGCTGATCGCGGGGCCGCGCTGCGTGCTTCCACGGGTGAGATGCCCCCTCACTTCGAATCGCGTCGTCGGTAGTGTTCCGGCACGACCGGTCCGGAGGGAGGGCGATCGTGACCCAGTGGGACTTCGGCGCCGACGTCGAGCAGCTGCTCGATGCGATGGCCATCAGGAGGGCCCTCGCTCGATGTCGAGCATGGTCGAAGCCGCCGGCTCATTGGTGCGGCGCGGCCGGGCCGATGGCTCCGATGCACTCCGTCGATGGCTCGACGCGAACGCGGAAGCGCTGGTCGGCCAGCAGCTGCTCATCGCCAATGTGCATGCGCAGCAGTCGCCGGCGCTGGAGCTTCCACGCGTGCTGCGCGAATGGGCGAGCCGTGTCGAGGTTCCGACTCCGACCCGGTGGAGGCGGTGGCGTATCTGAAGGCGGAGCATCCCGGGTTGCTCCGAGCGTGGCTGCTGGAGCGGGTGGACGACCTCGTCGGCGAACAGCTCGCGGGCCTCTGACCAGAACGCGCTGCGGGCAGAAATCGACCAATCGCGAACGTTGCGCCGCTCGGCAGGCGCATCGCCGTGGCCGTCGGTGACGATCGGCTGGCGAGAAGCGTCAGCTCACGCGCGGGACTGCGTGATGGGTGCGGGACGCGCATGCGCTAGCAGCAGTTCGGCCCGCAGCGTGAGTCGTAGGTCAGGACGGCGACGTGGGCAGCGTCGAGTCCTACGAGACCGCCAGGGGGCGCCGCCATCGCGTCCGGTACCGCGACCCCGCCCATGCTCGGCCACGCGTCCGCCGCGATGATGCTCGACACCTACGCGGACCTCTTCGACGATGACCTGGACGCGGTTTCGGCACGCCTCGAGGACGTCAGGGCCCACGAACGTGTGGGGGAGCTTGCGGATCTTGCTCGGGAAGTGACGAAAACCCCGGAAACACGCGGATCTACAGGGTCGAACGTGGCGGAGGATGGGGGATTCGAACCCCCGAGGGCTTTCACCCAACACGCTTTCCAAGCGTGCGCCATAGGCCACTAGGCGAATCCTCCGGTGCCCCGCGCAAGCAGGGCCAGAGCATCCTACCGGCCGCGCGAGGCCGACACCCACCCTCGGCGAGTCGCCCGGCCGGGGCGTCGCCTCGTACACTGGACGCCGGCTCCCCGCGTGGCGCCATCCAGGCCAACTCCCCCAGGGCGGAAACGCAGCAAGGGCAACCGGGCTCTGGCGGGTGCGCGGGGGGTCCTTTTCATCGCCGCAGCGGGGCGTCCGCGAATCCGGGCGGGATCCGACAATCGGGGCGTGAAAAGACGCCCGGGATGTCGGGAGGCGCCCGGAATCGGCGGGGCGGCAGCGGGTTGTGCACAGGGGGTGCGACGCGCCCGGCGGTGTCGCACCCCGCACGTACCCTTCTGGGATGGTCACCGCCCTCTACCGCCGCTACCGGCCGGAGACCTTCGCGGAGCTCATCGGCCAGTCCCACGTGACGGAGCCGCTGCGCACCGCGCTGCGCACCGACCGGGTCAACCACGCCTACCTCTTCAGCGGCCCGCGCGGCTGCGGCAAGACCACCTCCGCGCGCATCCTCGCCCGCTGCCTCAACTGCGCCGAGGGCCCCACCGACACCCCGTGCGGCGTCTGCCCCAGCTGCACCGAGCTCGGTCGCGGCGGTGGCGGATCGCTCGACGTCGTCGAGATCGACGCGGCGAGCCACAACGGCGTCGACGACGCCCGCGACCTCCGCGAACGGGCCGTGTTCGCCCCCGCGCGCGACCGCTACAAGATCTTCATCCTCGACGAGGCGCACATGGTCACGTCGCAGGGCTTCAACGCGCTGCTCAAGATCGTCGAGGAGCCGCCGGAGCACGTGAAGTTCATCTTCGCGACCACGGAGCCCGAGAAGGTCATCGGCACCATCCGGTCCCGCACCCATCACTACCCGTTCCGCCTGGTGGCGCCCGCGCAGATGCTCGCCTACGTCGGCGAGCTCTGCGAGAGCGAAGGGGTCTCCGTCGAGCCCGGCGTGCTGCCGCTCGTCGTCAAGGCCGGCGGCGGATCCGTGCGCGACACCCTCTCGCTGCTCGACCAGCTGATCGCCGGGTCCGAGGGATCCACCGTCGTGTACGAGCGCGCGACCGCGCTGCTCGGTTACACGAGCACCTCGCTGCATCGACGAGGTCGTCACCGCGGTCGCCGAGCGCGACGCCGCCGGTGCCTTCGCCGCCGTCGACCGCATCGTGCAGACCGGGCAGGACCCGCGCCGGTTCGTCGAGGACCTGCTCGAGCGCCTGCGCGACCTCATCGTCGTCGCGGCGACGGGGGAGGGCGCCGCGGCCGTGCTCCGCGGCACACCCGCCGACCAGATCGCCGCCCTCATCGTGCAGGCGCAGCGCTTCGGCACAGCGGAGCTCTCCCGTGCCGCGGACACGGTCAGCGACGCGCTGGACGAGATGGTCGGCGCCACCTCGCCGCGGCTCCACCTCGAGCTGATGATCGCCCGGATCCTCGTCCCGGCCGCCGCCGCGAGCGACGGCGGCGCGATCGCCCGCCTCGAGCGGCTCGAGCGCCGCGTCGGGGTCGAGCTCGGCGAGGGGTCCGCGCCGCGCACCGGCCCCGTCCCGGTGCGGCCGGCCGCCGAGGTGCGGCCCCCGCAGCCGTCCGTCGCGCCGCCCACGCCCGCGGTCCGGCCCGCCGCGCAGACGGTCGCTCCGCCTGCACCCTCCATGTCCGCCCCGAGTGTGCAGGCCCCAACGGTGCAGGCCCCGGCTGCCTCGGCACCGGCGGTGCCGAAGCCGACGGTCGCGCCACCCGCGGTCGCCGCGCCGAGCGTCTCGGCGCCCACCGTCGCCGGCAGCGGTGCGCCTGAGGTCGCACCCGACGACGTGGTCGCACCCGCGACCGCGCCGGTGTCGGGCGCCGTCACCCTGCAGCACGTGCGGGACGCCTGGACCGAGATCCTCGAGACCGTGCAGCGCACCAAGCGCAGCGCGTGGGCCGTCGTCTACACCTCGCACCCGCGGGCCCTGGACGGCGATGTGCTCACCCTCTCCTTCGTCAGCCGCAGCGACGTGGAGACGTTCCGGCAGGCCGCCCCGAGCGGCGGCGGCACCAGCGAGGTGCTCCGTGCCGCGATCCTGTCGGTCCTCGGCATCCGCGTGAAGTTCCTCCCGAAGGTCGACGGCGGGCAGGCGCCCCCCGAGGTCGCGGAACCCGGCGGATGGGCTCCCACCGACGCCCCGATCGCTGCCGCTCCGTCGGCGTCCGCCCCGTCCCGCTCGACCGCCACGCCCGTCCCGGCGGAGCAGCGCTACGGCGAGGCGGTGGTCCGTGAGATCCTCGGCGCGAGCTTCCTCGAGGAGACCGTCGTGGCACCGAGTGAGGTGGGCTGATGTACGAGGGGATCGTCCAGGAGCTGATCGACGAGCTCGGCAGGCTCCCGGGCATCGGCCCGAAGTCCGCGCAGCGCATCGCGTTCCACATCGTGCAGACCCGCGGCTTCGACGTGACACGGCTCGGCGAGATCCTGCTCGAGGTGCGCGAGAAGGTGCGGTTCTGCTCCCTCTGCGGCAACGTCGCGGACCAGGAGCGGTGCGGCATCTGCCGCGACCCCCGCCGCAGCCGCGCCTCGATCTGCGTCGTCGAGGAGCCGAAGGACGTCGCCGCGATCGAGCGCACCCGCGAGTACCGCGGCCTCTACCACGTGCTCGGCGGCGCGCTCAGCCCCATCGACGGCATCGGGCCCGACGACCTGCGCATCCGCGAGCTCGTGCAGCGGCTCGCGGACGGCGAGGTGCAGGAGGTCATCCTCGCCACCGACCCGAACATGACGGGCGAGGCCACGGCCACCTACCTGTCCCGGCTCCTGCGCACGATGGACGTGCCCGTCAGCCGGCTCGCCTCGGGGCTTCCGGTCGGCGGCGACCTCGAGTACGCCGACGAGGTCACCCTCGGCCGCGCCTTCGAGGGCCGCCGGCTCGTCGACCACTGACGTCCGCGAAGCCACCGCACGTCGCAGCCGCTCAGCGGCGGAGCCGCGCATACAATCGCGCATGCTCGTCCCCATCGGTGCAGGCACCTGTCTCGACGTCGAGGACACGGGTCGTGGACCCGCGGTCGTCCTCGTGCACGGCTGGCCGGTCACGGCGCTCCACTGGCGGCACGTCGTCCCCGCGCTGACGCACTCCGGCTACCGCGCCATCGCGATCGAGGCGCGCGGTCTCGGCGACACCTCCACGGGCTCCGGCGACCTCTCGAAGGCGACCCTCGCCCGTGAGGTGCTCGCCGTGCTCGACGCGCTCGGCATCGGGCGCTTCGCCGTCGTCGGCCACGACTGGGGCGGCACGATCGCCCTGCTGATGGCGGCGCAGCAGCCCGGACGGGTCGCCGCGATCGTCGTCGAGGAGGACGTCCCGCCCGGCATCGAGGTCGAGGCGAGCGAGTCGGAGACCTACCCGACCTGGCACCTGCCCCTCTTCCAGGCCCCGGAGGGCGTGGCCGAACGTCTGCTCGCCGGGCGCCACGACGCCACCGTCGACGCCTACCTCGACGGCAGCGCCGGCCCGTCCGGCCTCGACTTCGACGCCCAGCTCACCTACATGGGCGCCTACGCCGGCGACGACCGCCTGAAGACCACCTTGGCGCTCTACCGCGCCGAGGAGGCGGATGCGCAGGCGGTCCGGCGAGCGACACGGCGGCGCCTGCAGGTGCCCGGCCTCGCCCTCGCCGGCCGCTTCGGCCGCGGCCGTCAGGTCGCCGAGGCCCTGTCGCGCTCGGTCTCCCGGGTGCACGCGGTCGTCGCGGCGGACGCCGGCCACTACCCGGCGGAGCAGACGCCCGACACCGTGAACAAGGCGCTCATCCCGTTCCTGCGGGCGGCCTGACGACCCGACCGCATCCGGAGGGAGCACGTCGGCCGGTCTCGGACCGCGGGGACGAGCGGTGCGGACGCGGAATCCCGCACCATGCCGCCGATAGACTCCCTTGTCCGATTCCGGAAGGACCAGATGAGCCTCATCGTGCAGAAGTTCGGCGGCTCGTCCGTCGCGGACGCCGAGAGCATCAAGCGGGTCGCGAAGCGCATCGTCGAGACCCGCAAGGCCGGCAACGAGGTCGTGGTCGCGGTCTCCGCGATGGGCGACACCACCGACGAGCTGCTCGACCTCGCGCACCAGGTGACGCTGCTGCCCGCTCCGCGCGAGCTCGACATGCTGCTGACCGCCGGCGAGCGGATCTCCATGGCGCTGCTCGCCATGGCGATCCGCAGCATGGGGCACGACGCCCGCTCGTTCACCGGCAGCCAGGCGGGGATGATCACCGACGCGCAGCACGGGCAGGCGCGCATCGTCGACGTGACGCCCGGCCGCGTGCGCGGGGCGCTCGACGAGGGCGCGATCGCCATCGTCGCCGGGTTCCAGGGCTTCAACCGCGGCACCGGCGACATCACCACGCTCGGCCGCGGCGGCTCCGACACCACCGCCGTCGCCCTCGCCGCAGCCCTCGAGGCCGACACCTGCGAGATCTACACGGACGTCGACGGGATCTTCACCGCCGACCCCCGGGTCGTGCCTCGCGCCCGCCGCATCGCGCGGATCTCGAGCGAGGAGATGCTCGAGCTCGCCGCCGGCGGGGCGAAGGTGCTGCACATCCGTGCCGTCGAATACGCGCGCCGGCACGGCGTCACCCTGCATGTCCGCTCCTCCTTCAACAACAAGGAGGGCACCATCGTCTACAACCCGGCGGCGCCGGGGCAGGACGAGAATGGAGATCCCGTGGAGGAACCGGTCATCGCCGGGGTCGCGACCGACCTCGGTGAGGCGAAGATCACCGTCGTCGGCGTGCGGGACGAACCCGGCACGCGCCGCCGAGATCTTCACGACGGTCGCCCGCACCGGCGCCAACATCGACATGATCGTGCAGAACGTGTCGGCCGCCGCGACAGGCCTCACCGACATCTCGTTCACCCTGCCGAAGGCGTCGGCGCGGAGCCGTGATCGCGGCGCTCGACCGCGGACCAGGCCCGGCTCGGCTACCTGACGCTGCAGCACGACGACCAGATCGGCAAGCTCGCGCTCGTCGGCGCCGGGATGCGCACGAACTCCGGTGTCTCGGCGCAGCTCTTCCGGGCGCTCGCGGATGCGGGCATCAACATCGAGATGATCTCGACGAGCGAGATCCGCATCTCGGTCGTCACCCGCGCCGACTCGGTGCAGGCGGCCGCGATCGCGGTGCACACCGCGTTCGGCCTCGACGCCGACACCGAGGCCATCGTCTACGCGGGGACCGGGCGATGAGCGGGCCTGCGGGTCGGCGTCGTCGGCGCGACCGGCCAGGTCGGCTGGGTGATGCGCCGGCTGCTCGAGGAGCGGGACTTCCCGATCGAGCGAGATCCGCTTCTTCGCCTCCGCCCGCTCGGCGGGCACGACGCTGCCGTTCCGGGGCGAGGAGATCGTGGTCGAGGACGCGGCGACCGCCGATCCCTCGCGGCCTCGACGTCGCGCTGTTCTCCGCCGGCGCCTCGACCTCGCGCGAGCAGGCGCCGCGGTTCGCCGCCGCAGGCGCGCTCGTCGTCGACAACTCCTCCGCCTGGCGGATGGATCCGGACGTGCCGCTCGTGGTCAGCGAGGTGAACCCGCACGCGCTCGACGAGGCGCGCAAGGGCATCATCGCCAACCCGAACTGCACGACGATGGCCGCGATGCCGGTGCTGAAGGTGCTCGACCGCGAGGCCGGGCTCAGCCGGCTCGTCGTCAGCACCTACCAGGCCGTCTCCGGCAGCGGGCTCGCGGGCTCCGCCGAGCTGCAGCAGCAGGTCGAGCGCGGCGTCGCGAGCGGACGCCTCGAGGAGCTCGTGCACGACGGGTCCGCCGTCGACCTCGGCCGGCCCGAGAAGTACGTCGCGCCGATCGCGTTCGACGTCATCCCGTTCGCCGGCAACCTCGTCGACGACGGCGAGAACGAGACGGACGAGGAGAAGAAGCTCCGCAACGAGAGCCGGAAGATCCTCGAGCTGCCCGACCTGCTCGTCTCCGGCACCTGCGTGCGGGTGCCGGTGTTCACCGGTCACTCGCTGTCGGTCAACGCCGAGTTCCGCGAGCCGATCACGCCCGCCAGGGCACGGGAGCTGCTCGAGGGTGCGCCCGGCGTGCGGCTCGTCGACGTGCCGACGCCGCTGGCGGCGGCGGGCATCGACCCGAGCCTGGTCGGCCGCATCCGGCAGGACGAGGGCGTGCCCGACGGCCGCGGGCTCGCGCTGTTCATCAGCAACGACAACCTCCGCAAGGGCGCCGCGCTGAACGCCGTGCAGATCGCGGAGCTCATCGCCGCGAGGGCCACCGCCTCCCGCTGACCCCGCCCATCCGCTCGATCCGGAGCACTTCGGCAGGCCCGCAGCGCTTCGGCAGGCCCCTGGTTCACCAGGAGCCTGCTGAAGCACCGCAGCGCGGCGACTCGGTCGTACCGATGCGGGCGAAGCCATTTGCGTCCTGCGGAAGTGCTTGGAGGAGTGGGCCGGTACCCCCAGGCGGGGGCGCGGACGACGCGGCGTCGCGGCGTACTGTTGAGGCGTGGCGACAGACGAACCGATCGACGTCGTGCTGATCGGCGGCGGCATCATGAGTGCCACCCTCGGCACCCTGCTGCACGCGCTCCAGCCCGACTGGTCCATCCGCATCTACGAGCGCCTCGGCGCCGTGGCGCAGGAGAGCAGCAACCCGTGGAACAACGCGGGCACCGGGCACGCCGCGCTCTGCGAGCTGAACTACACGCCCGAGCGCGCCGACGGCACGATCGACATCGCGAGCGCCGTCAAGGTGAACGAGCAGTGGCAGCTGTCGCGCGAGTTCTGGTCGTCGCTGGTGACGAGGTCGTCGCTGCCGTCCGGCACCGGGTTCATCAACTCGACGCCGCACATGACCTTCGTCCGCGGCGCGGAGAACGTCGACTTCCTGCGCCGCCGGTGGGAGGCGCTCACCGCCAACCCGCTGTTCGCCGGGATGGAGTACTCCGAGGACCCGGCGGTCATCTACGAGTGGGCCCCGATGCTCGTGCTCGGCCGCGACAAGGACGAGCCGATCGCGGCGACGCGCACGGAGCAGGGCACGGACGTCGACTTCGGCGCGCTCACGCGGGCGCTCACCGATGCGCTCACCTCGGACGGCGCGGAGCTGCTGCTGAACACCGAGGTCACCGGCCTCAAGCGCGAGCGCGACGGCCTCTGGCGCATCCGCGCGAAGGGGCTCGTCGGCATGACCAAGCACGAGGTGCGTGCGCGCTTCGTGTTCGTCGGCGCCGGCGGCTGGGCGCTGAAGATGCTGCAGAAGTCCGGGATCCCCGAGGCACGCGGCTTCGGCGTCTTCCCGATCAGCGGCGAGTTCCTCCGCGCGGACGACCCGGAGCTCGTCGCGAAGCACCACGCGAAGGTCTACGGCAAGGCCGAGGTCGGGTCCCCGCCGATGAGCGTGCCGCACCTCGACACCCGCATCGTGGACGGCAAGGCGTCGCTGATGTTCGGCCCGTACGCCGGCTTCTCGCCGCGCTTCCTGAAGCAGGGCAGCCTGCTCGACCTGTTCCTGTCCGTGAAGCCGCACAACCTCATCCCGATGCTGGCGGTCGCGAAGGACAACCTCGGACTGCTGCAGTACCTCATCGGCCAGCTGCTCGCCACCCGCACGAAGAAGTTCGCCGCGCTGCAGGGCTTCATGCCCGAGGCGAAGGAGGGCGACTGGGTCAAGATCATCGCCGGCCAGCGCGCGCAGGTGATCAAGAAGGACCCGAAGAAGGGCGGCGTGCTGCAGTTCGGCACGGAGGTCGTCACCGGGGCCGACGGCACCATCGCCGGCCTGCTCGGCGCCTCGCCGGGCGCCTCGACGAGCACGTCGATCATGCTCGACGTGCTGCGCCGCTGCTTCCCCGAGCGGATGCCCGCGTGGGAGCCCGAGCTGAAGGCCATGGTGCCGAGCTTCGGCCGGCTGCTCTCCGACGACCCCGAGGCGGTCGCCCGGATCAAGGCGATCACCGCGCAGGCGCTGGGGCTCATCGCCTGACTTGACCTTCGCTTCGAACACGTGTTCGAATGAGGGCATGCGGTGGTCAGGACAGCAGCTCGACGCGTCCGCCCCGGACTCCCTGCCGGGCCTCGCGCGACTGAACAACCTCGTCCGCACGGTGCGCACGCCGGAGTTCGCGGGCGTCGACGTTCTACGAGGTCCTCGCGAAGTCGGCGCTGAACAAGGTGCCGGGATCCGTGCCCGGCACCCCGTACGGCTGGACGATCAACCCGTACCGCGGCTGCTCGCACGCCTGCGTCTACTGCTTCGCGCGGCCGACGCACGCCTACCTCGACTTCGCGGATGCGGGCGCCTTCGACTCCGAGGTGATCGTCAAGGTCAACGTCGGCGAGGTGCTCGGTGCGGAGCTCCGCCGGGCCTCCTGGTCGCGGACGCCGGTCGCGCTCGGGACGAACACCGATCCGTACCAGCGGGCCGAGGGGCGCTACCGCCTGATGCCGGGCGTGCTCGAGGCGCTCGCCGCATCCGGGACGCCGGTCTCGGTGCTCACGAAGGGCACGCTGCTGCGCCGCGACCTGCCGCTGCTCACCCGCATCGCCGATGCGGTGCCCGTGGACCTCGCCATGTCGATCGCCGTGTTCGACGACGACCTGCAGCACGCCGTCGAGCCGGGGACGCCGAGCACCGCGGCGCGCCTCGCCACCGTCGCCGCCGCCCGGGAGGCCGGGCTGCCGTGCGGCGTCTTCCTCATGCCGGTGCTGCCGTACCTCACCGACACCGTCGCGCACCTCGACCGCGCCCTCGAGGCGATCAAGGCTGCGGATGCGAGCTACGTGCTCTGGTCCGCGCTCCATCTGAAGCCCGGTGTGCGGGAGTGGTACCTCGGCTGGCTGGAGCGCACGCATCCGCAGCACCTGCCCGCGTACCGGTCGATGTACGGCAGCGGACCGTACGCGCCGAAGGCGTACCGGCAGTGGCTCTCGGCCCGCATCCGGCCCCTCATCGCGAAGCACGGGCTCGTCGTCGGCAGCGCCGACGACGCCACCGGCACGGTGCGATCACGCGCGGCAGGCGTGATCCAGCCGGCTCGTTCAGACCCTCAGGCGGTGCAACCGGCCCTGTTCTGAGCCGATCTGTACCCCAGTCCACGGCACAAACCGCGGATTTCCGGGCCTCCACGGCCCGCGGACGGTATCACTCAGGCACAATCGGGGTACAAACCGTTCGGTCGTGACCCAGACCGAGCGGCACCCGACACCCACGGAGCACCATTGCCGGCCGACGACCTTCAGCGGGACCACCCGTCCTATCCCGCTGTCCCTACCGTGATCGGTGGTGTGACGCGCATGCCGCGCCCGGCACCCGCTCCCGTCGAGCCGCAGCCGGAGCAGCAGGGCGAGGCCCGACGTGTGCGGGTCGCGCTGCTCGACGACCACGAGGTGCTGCTCGAGAGCGTCGCGTCGTGGATGCGGGTGAACGCCGAGGACTTCGACGTCGTGCTCACCGCGGCGTCCTGGCTGCAGCTCGTGCACAGCCCCGCCTTCCCCACGGATCTCGTCTTCATCGACGTGCAGCTGAAGGAGCCCGTGTCGATCGAGGCGCGGGTGCGCACCTGCCGTGCCGCAGGCGCGAAGGTCATCGTGCTCACCGGCCTCGACACCGCCGACCTGCGGGACCGCGCCCTGAGGGCCGGCGCCTCCGCGTTCGTCGCCAAGTCGCAGCCGCTCGCCGAGGTGATGGCCGTCGCCCGCGAGGTGATGGGGCTCAGCGCCGGCAAGCCCGCCCCGCGGGCGTGGCGTCCGCTGCCCGCCGCCGCGGTGGCCCTCGAGAAGCCGCGTCTCAGCGTCGGCGAGGAGGAGGCGCTCCGGCTCTACGCCGGCGGCCGCTCCACCCTCGAGGTCGCCGAGGAGATGCACGTGCAGTTCGAGACGGCGAAGACGTACCTGCGGCGCGTGCGCGAGAAGTACGCGAAGGCCCGCCGACCCGCGAGCCGGAAGGCGGATCTCATCCGTCGTGCGGCGGAGGACGGCTACCTGCAGTGACCCGCGGCCGCGATGCGGCCAGGATGAGGGCATGAGGTCCTCGCGATGAAGCGGTCCGAGATCGAGGCCGCGATCGATGCCGCCGTGGCGCTGGCCGCGGAGCTCCGCTTCGCCCTGCCGCCCTTCGCGTTCTGGGAGCCGGGACGAGTGGATCGCCCGGGCCGAGGAGCTCCGCGTCCCGATCGAGCGAGGGCTCGGCTGGGACGTGACCGACTTCGGTCGGGGCGACTTCCCGCGCATCGGGCTCACCCTGCTGACGCTCCGCAACGGCACCCCTGCCGAGCAGGTGGCCGGCCAGGGGCAGACGTATGCCGAGAAGGTGATGCGCGTCGACGTGGGTCAGGAGACGCCGTTCCACCTGCACCGGCGCAAGACCGAGGACATCCTGAACCGGGGCGGCGGCGAGCTCGTCGTCGAGCTCGTGCATCCGGACGAGGCGGCGCTCGGCGGTGCGCGCGCTCGTCGACGGCGTGCCCGTCACGGTGGCACCGGGGGAGCGGCTCCGCCTCGGCGCGGGCCGGGGCGTGCAGGTGCCTCGCGGCATCCGCCACCGCTTCTGGGCGGAGGGCGCACCGGTGCTCGCCGGCGAGGTGTCGAGCGTGAACGACGACGCCGCCGACAACGAGTTCCTCGTTCCGGCCCCGCGGTACCCCGTCGTGGAGGAGGACGCGCCCGCCCGGCGCCTGCTCGTCGGGGAGTACGCCGCACTCGGCGCCCGCTCGACTCCGGATCGGTAGCGTGGCGGGGGTCCGGGCGGCGCAGCCCGGCCGGAAGGAGCCCGCCATGGCCGTCCTCGACCGCTTCGATCTCACCGGCCGCACCGCCGTGGTCACCGGCTCCACCCGCGGCCTCGGCCGCTCCTTCGCCCGGGCGCTCGCGGAGGCGGGGGCGAACATCGTCGTCGTGGGACGGGACGCGGAGGCCGCCGCCTCGATCGAGGCGGAGCTGACCGACCTCGGCGTGCAGGCGCTCGTGGTGCTCGCCGACATGACGGTCCGCGCCGACATCGAGCGGCTGCTCGCCGCGAGCGTCGAGCGCTTCGGCCGGATCGACGTGCTCGTGAACAACGCCGGCGCCTGCATCCACAAGCCCGCCCTCGAGGTGACCGACGACGAGTGGCACCAGGTGATGGGCGTGAACCTCGACGGGCTCTGGATCGCGAGCCAGGTGTTCGGCCGCCACATGGTCGACGCGGGCGGCGGCGTGATCGTGAACATCGGCTCGATGTCCGCCTCGATCGTCAACCGGCCGCAGTGGCAGCCCGCCTACAACGCCTCGAAGGCCGCCGTGCACCACCTCACCCGCAGCCTCGCGGCCGAGTGGGCGCCGCTCGGCGTCCGGGTGAACGCGCTCGCGCCCGGCTACATGCACACCGACATGACGCCGCTGCACGAGCCGCGCTTCCAGCGCTACTGGATCGAGGACACCCCGCAGCAGCGGGCGGGCGAGCCGGACGAGCTCGGCCGGCGCGATCGTCTTCCTCGCGAGCGACGCGTCGAGCTTCATGACCGGGTCGGTGCTCACGATCGACGGCGGCTACAGCGTCTTCTGATCCGCATCGGCGCAGGCTGACGCCATGGAGTACACGCACCTCGGCCGATCCGGCCTGACCGTCTCACGCCTCTGCCTCGGCACCATGAACTTCGGTATGGAGACCGAGGAGGCGGACAGCTTCGCCATCATGGACGCCGCGCACGAGCACGGCATCAACTACTTCGACACCGCGAACCGCTACGGCGGCAAGACGGGGTACGGCGGCACCGAGTCGATCCTCGGCCGCTGGTTCGCGCAGGGCGGCGGCCGCCGGGAGCGCACCGTGCTCGCCACGAAGCTCTACGGCGAGATGGACCCCTGGCCGAACAACGCGAAGCTGTCGGCCCTGAACATCCGTCGTGCGCTCGACGCCAGCCTGCAGCGGCTGCAGACCGACTACATCGACGTGTACCAGTTCCACCACATCGACCGGGACACCCCGTGGGACGAGATCTGGCAGGCGATGGAGGTCGCGGTCGCCCAGGGCAAGATCCTCTACGCCGGGAGCAGCAACTTCGCGGGCTGGCACCTCGCGACCGCGCAGGCGGAGGCGCGGCGCCGGAACTTCACCGGGCTCGTGAGCGAGCAGTCGCTCTACAACCTCCTCGTGCGCGAGATCGAGCTCGAGGTGATCCCGGCCGCGCAGGCGAACGGCATCGGGATCATCCCCTGGTCGCCGCTGCAGGGCGGCCTGCTCGGCGGCGTCGTGCGCAAGGAGCGCGAGGGCAGCCGGCGC
Source organism: uncultured Actinomycetota bacterium (assembly GCA_963771645.1). GTDB lineage: Bacteria > Actinomycetota > Actinomycetes > Actinomycetales > Microbacteriaceae > Amnibacterium. The sequence goes on from CAVYUH010000017.1 coordinate 228,382, forward strand.
ACGAGCGGCCGCGCGGCGGAGACGCTCGCCGCGCACCGCGAGCAGATCGAGCAGTACGAGGAATTCGCCGAGGGAGCTCGGCGCCGAGCCGGGCGACGTGGCGCTCGCGTGGCTGCTGCACCAGCCCGCCGTCACCGCGCCGATCATCGGCCCGCGCACCGGCGAGCAGCTCGACGCGGCCATCCGCGCCCTCGACGTGCAGCTGGACGCCGATGCGCTCGCTCGCCTCGACGCGATCTTCCCCGGGCCACAGGACCGCTCCGGAGGACTACGCCTGGTGAACCCCGGCGGGGGCCGGATCGATCCGGCCCCCGCTGCGGCAGGATGGACCGACACCTCGGGAACGGACGGAGGCGGCCCATGGCGAAGCTCTACTTCCGCTACGGCGCGATGAACAGCGGCAAGAGCACCGCGCTGCTGCAGGCGGCCTACAACTACGCGGAGCGCGGGCAGCAGGTGCTGCTCGCGAAGCCCGGGATCGACGCCAAGGGCGACCGCGACATCGTCTCGCGGCTCGGCGTCGTGCGGCCGGTCGACTTCCTGATCGAGCGCACCGATGACGTCCTCGAGCGGTTCTTCGCGCACCGCAAGCGCGTGATGGCGGGAACCGGGTCGCCGGTCGCCTGCCTGCTGATCGACGAGGCCCAGTTCCTCGGCCGCGACCAGGTCGACGACCTGTTCCGGATCGCCGTGGTCCAGGACGTGCCGGTCCTCGCCTACGGGATCCGCACCGACTTCCGCACGGAGGCGTTCCCCGGCAGCCGGCGGCTGATGGAGCTGGCCCACAGCCTCGAGGAGCTGAAGACGATCTGCCGCTGCGGCCGCAAGGCGCTCTTCAACGCCCGGCGGATCGGCGACCGCTTCGTCTTCGACGGCGCCCAGGTCGCGATCGACGCGGTCGGCGACGTGACCTACGAGTCGCTCTGCGGCGAGTGCTACCTCGCGGAGAGCGGCGGCCGACTCGACGGCGAGGACCCGGTGACGAGCGGGTTCAGCTACTCGTCGGCGCCGGACGCCGACTTCGCCTGAGGGCCGATCCGCTTCGTCAGGAAGACTCGGTCGAAGTCGTCCTGCCGCGCCCGATGGGTCTCACGGTAGCCGTGCCGCTCGTACAGGCGGATGTTCTCGGTCATCGCCTCGTGCGTGTACAGCCGCACCTCGGGCAGCCCGGCCGCTGCCGCCTGCTCGTCAGTGAACCGGAGCAGGGCGGATCCGATCCCGCGACCCTGCACGTCGGGTGCCACGGCCACGCTCTCGAGCAGCAGGTGGTCCGGATGCGGGACGAGCACGAGGACCCCGACCGCCGCACCGGCCTCCTCCGCGATCCACAGCCGGCCCGCTTCGGCCGACGCGGCGAGGTCGGCGGACATCGGCGCCGGCTCCCGGCCGATGATCGGGACCCAGCGCGCGTAGGCGGCCCGGGTGATGGCGGTCGCGACCGCCACGTCGGCGGCCGTCGCGCGGCGGACCTGAGGGATCACCCGCTCAGCGTCCCACCTGCTGAGACGACGAAACCCCCGGACCATGAGGTCCGGGGGTGACTGGTCGGGGTAGCGGGATTCGAACCCACGACCTCCTCGTCCCGAACGAGGCGCGCTACCAAGCTGCGCTATACCCCGGTGACCGTGCGCTTCTCGAGATCGTCGCGCGCGGGCCTCGACAAGGATAGCGGACGCCCGGCTCGCTCGCCTCCCGCCTTTTGCGGGCCGCCTCCCGAGCGTCAGATCCTGACCACGAGGTCCGGCCCCGGCCCCGGCAGGTCGCCGTCGAGCACCCGGGCGGCTCGTTGCGGAACGACGAAGGGCCAGACGACGAGCGCGAGCAGCGCCACGGTCCGCAGGACCGCGACCAGCGTCGGCGCGTGCAGCGGAAGGTACTGGGGGAGGTGGACGAGCACCAGCACGGCCAGTGTCGCGACCGGGAGCACGGCGGTGATGTCGACGAGGACGGCGCCGAGCAGGAGCCCTGCGTCGTAGTAGCCCCGCACGCCCGGATCGAGGAGGAGCCGGACGGCGATGACCACGAGCAGAGCGCTGGGCCACCGTCCGCGGAGCACCGCCAGCGCGGCCAGAGCAGCGCCGCCGGCGAGCTGCGCCGATCGGCACCACGGGGGCGTCAGCCGGTCCGGAACACCGATGAGGCGGAGGGTCGAGCGGGGATCGATCGGGAAGCGGTAGTGCAGCACGTTGACGGAATGCGGGTCGGCGAGGAAGAACGGGGTCCACGCGACCGCGACGGCGAGTGCGAGAACCGCGGCAGCAGGCAGCCACCGCCGACGCTCGGCGAGCAGCAGCACTGCGGCGAACGGCAGCACCCACGGCTTGAAGTCGACGCCGATCCCGAGTGCGAGGGCGGCCAGCAGAGGCCGATCGTTGCGGAGCAAGCGAATGGCGACCGCGCAGCTCGCGAGGGCGAGGGCGTCGTCCGCGTGGCCGTTGTGCACCGCGACCACGCTCCAGCCGATCATCAGCCCCGATCCGGCGAGGAGCCATCGACGTCGGCCAGCGCGGTCGCCCGGGTTCCACGAGCGACCGGACCTCGCGAAGGGTGAGGAGGCCGACCAGCAGCAGCGCGACCATGGCGGCACCCTTGCCGACGGCGCCGTGCAGCAGGAGGACGAACGGAGCCGCCACGACCAGCGTGAGCGGGCCCATCTGCACCTCGGGGTGGAGCGCGTAGAAGTGCAGACCCTGCGGCGAGAACAGCACGGTGGCACCGGTACGGATGTACCCCCAGGACGTGAAGGTGGGCCCGAGCAGCGCCTCGACGACCGCTGCGACGACGGTGACGGCCACGAGCGGCGGCCAGGGATGATCCGCCATGAGGTCGACGGCTCGAGCGAGGGATGAGCGCGATGCGATCCGTGTAGGCGTCCTGACCATGGTGCACGGTCTATCGGGGGCCCTCCCAGGCTTCTCCAATCCGCGGCGGCGCGGGCACGTGCGATCCCGTCGGTGGGGTCGCCGGTGATGGACAGCCGGGGCGGAGGCGCCTGACGACCTGGTGCTTCGAGTCGCCGATCAGGCGGCGCTGAGGGTGAGCAGCGAGACCTCAGGACGGCACGCGAAGCGCACCGGCGCGTAGATCGAGGTGCCGAGCCCGGCGGAGACGTGAAGCGTGGCGCTGCGAGAGCCGTGCCGCCACTCGCTGACGCCCTTCACCTGCCGCCGGGGGATGTCGCAGTTCGTGACGAGCGCGCCGAATCCGGGCACGCAGACCTGGCCGCCGTGGGTGTGCCCGGCGAGCAGCAGGTCGGCGCCTCGGTCGGTGAAGTCGTCGAGGATGCGCCGATAGGGAGCGTGCGCGACGCCGACCGTCAGCGCCGGACGCGGCTCGAGCGCATGCAGCTCGGCCGTCCCCTCGGCCAGGGCGTCGAGGCGGTCGTACTCGCGGTGCGGGTCGTCCACGCCGATGAGGTCGATCGGCAGTCCCTTCACGGTGAGCCGCGCCGTCCGGTTGTTCAGGTCGATCCACCCGAGCTCGCCGAGGAAGTCGTCGAGCGCGGCGGTGTCGAGGCGCCGCGGCATCGGCGTCGACGCGGACGGTCCCGCGAAGTAGCGGAGCGGGTTCTTCGCGACCGGTGCCCAGTAGTCGTTCGATCCGTGCACCTGCACGCCGGGCACGCCCGCGGAACGGCTCGAGCGCGGCCTTCAGGCCGAGCAGGCCGATCGGATGCCCGAGGTTGTCACCCGTGTTCGACGACGAGGTCCGGCTCGAGCTCGCCGAGCTCCCGCACGAACCGCTGCTTGTGGCGCTGCCAGGGCGCCATGTGCAGATCGGAGAGGTGCAGCACGGTCAGGTCGGGGGAGCCGGTGGGGAGGAGCCGGCAGGGTCGCGCGGCGGATCGTGAAGAGCTCGCGCTCGACGAGCACACCCCACGCGGCGGACGCGGCACCGGCCGCGAGCACCGCACGGAGCACCGGACGGCTCACTGACCCTCGCACTGCTTCTTGCTGCCGTACATCGTGTAGATCACCTGCCCGTCCGAGGGCGCCGGGCTTCCGGCCAGCGGCCACTGCGCCTTCACCGTGCAGTTGCCGGGCCCTTTGTAGCCGCCGAACTTCGGGGTGAGCCCGGTGGCCGTCAACTGCGCGAACGCATCGTTCTGGCTCATCCCGACGATGTTCGGCACGCCGTTCTGGTTCGGAGCTCCCGGGGGTGCTGCCGGGGGTCGGCTGCGCCGGGGACGGGCCGGAGCTCGGCAGCAGCGTCACGGCAGAGCCGGGCGTCGCCACCGTGCCCCCGGCGGGGTTCGTCGCAGCGACCAGGCCAGCCGGCACTGCCGGTGCGGTCGGCGTCGGGTCGGAGGGCTGGGCGGGGCCGACCTTCACAGTGAAGCCGGCCTTCTGCAGCAGTGGAGGTCGCGTCGCTCATCGAAAGCCCCGCGACGTTCGGCACCGAGATCTGCTGGCCGTACAGGAACTGGGCATCGGGCGTCGGCCAGGTGGTGTCACCCGGATACTTCGCTGCGTTCGCCCCCGCGATCTCCTGCCAGATGCAGTGGCGGGCGTTGGCAGCCTGGCCCGTCCCCTCGCAACCCGGGAAGCTGTAGACGTTGCGGAGGTTCGTGCCGCCGTTGACGTTGCCGACCCACACCGCGGTGGTCGTCTTCGTCGTGCCGCCGACCTCCCACGTGTTCGTGGCGTTGTCGGTCGTGCCCGTCTTCACCATGCCGAAGGCCCCGTTCAGCGGGCCCTCGTCCCCGGCCGCGGTGCCACCGCCGCCGAAGACGCCGTGCAGCGTGTAGCCGGCCGCGATCGCGATGTTCTTCGGTACGCCCTGCTTGCAATCGCTCGCCGGCACGTTGACCTGCTTGCCGGTGCTCGTGACGATCTTGTCGATCGCCACGGGCGAGCAGACGAGGCCCTGGTTGGCGATGCCCGCATAGGCGGTCGCCATGGTGAGCGGGGCCACCGTGTCGGTGCCGAGGATGGACGACGGGTTCGTGCCGGTGTCGGTCCCATCGCCGCGATGCACGTCGAGGGCCTTCGCCATCCCCTGGATGTCGCAGAGGTCGAGCTTCTCCGCCATCGAGGCGAACGCACCGTTCACGACTTCGCGCAGTGGCGCTGAAGACGGTCTGTATGCCGCCCTCACCCGCCGTGTCGTTGCCGACCGACCAGGCGGCCGCGGGCTTCCCGCAGGCGGTGAGGTCGCCGGCGGGCAGCGTGCGGGCGTTGCCGTTCACCGTCTCGTACACGCCGTGACCGTTCTTGAACCAGTCGAGCAGCGTGAAGAGCTTGTAGGTCGATCCGGGCTGGAACCCGTACGTGGATCCGCCGTAGAGGTGGTCGACGTTCCAGTTCAGGGCAGTGGTCGTGTAGCCGGCCTTGCCGGTGCCCTGGCTCTCGTTGAAGGTCTTGCTCTGGACCATCGAGAGGATCTTGCCGGTACCGACCTGCACGGTCACGGCCGCACCCCCGAGGTCCGTGCCGGCAGGGCGACTTCGCCGGCACGAACCGGGTCATCGTGGCCTTGGCCTTGTTCTCGAGGTCGAGGTCGAGCGTGGTGTAGATCTTCCAGCCTGCGCTCTGCAGGTTGTTGTACCGCTGGCCCTCGGTCGCGCCGAACGCCGGGTTCTGACGCACGAGGTCGACGACGTAGCTGCAGAAGTAGGCGGCGGCGCCGGCCTGCCCGCATCCGGTCTGGGTCGGCGTGATCTCGGCTTCACCGGCGTCTTGATGCGGCGTCGTGGTCGGCCTGCGAGATGAGGTGGTGCTTCAGCTCGGTGTCGAGGATGTAGTCGCGGCGTGTGGTGTTCGCCGCGAGGTTGGCCTTGTCGTCGATCTTCAGGTCGTTCGGCGCGTTCACGATCGCCATCAGGCTCGCGGCCTGCGCGTTCGTGAGGTCCTTCGCGTGCGTGTGGAAGTAGTACTGGGGGCGGCCTCGATGCCGTAGATCTGGCCCCCGAAGCCCGCGATGTTCAGGTAGCCGAGGAGGATGTCGTTCTTCGTGTACTTCTTCTCGAGGCCGATCGCGAGCCGGGCCTCCTAGCTTGCGGCCGATCCCGCCGGTGCAGTCCGCGTAAGCCGCATCGACCGCCGCCTGCGTCGAGAGCAGCTCGGCCTCCTGGATGCACACGTTCTTCACGTACTGCTGCGTGATGGTCGACGCGCCCTGCTGGCCGCCGCCGCCGATGTCCGACACCAGCGCGCGGACGATGCCGGTGGGGTCGACCCCGCCGTGCGTGTAGAAGCGCACGTCCTCGGCCGCGAGCGTGGCGTTCTTCACGGTCGTCGGCACGTCGGTCCAGGGGATGACGACGCGGTTCTGGTTGTAGAACGACGCGATGCGCACGGCCTTGCCGCCGGAGTTCGCGTAGATCTCGGTCTTCTGCTGCAGCTGCGCGATCTTCAGGTCGTCCGGCAGGTTCTCGAAGAGGCCGATGCCGTTCTTGGCACCGACGCCGGTGAGCGCGATGGCGGGGGCGACGCCGACCGTGATCATGAGCCCGGCGACGACGGCCACCCCGAGCATCCCGAGCAGCGCAGAGGCGACGCCCCGAGGGCGTCCGGAGCGGGCGGACATAGGATCGATGGTACGGACGGGCTTCGACGCGCCTGCGGGGCGCGCCGCAACCCCCAAAACGGAGGTCACCCGATGCCCGCGTGGGAGTACGCCACGACACCGCTGCTGATCCACAACACGACGGCGATCCTGAACACCTGGGGATCGCAGGGGTGGGAGCTCGTGCAGATCGTGCAGGGGCCGGAAGGCGGCCTCGTCGCCTATCTGAAGCGCCCGACGGAGCAGGCCTGATGGCCATCGCCGACCGCCTCGAGGAGCTGGGGCTCGCCCTGCCGCCCGTCGCCGCGCCGGCGGGTGCCTACGTGCCCGCGGTCGTCGCCGGCGACCTCGTGTGGACAGCCGGGCAGCTGCCCTTCGTCGACGGGGAGCTCGCCCGCACCGGCCTGCTCGGCCGGGACGTCTCGGTCGAGGACGCCGCCGACCTCGCCGGCGTGGCCGCGCTGAACGCCCTCGCCGCGGTCGCCTCGGTGCTCGGGGGACTCGATCGGGTCAGCCGCGTCGTGAAGGTGACCGGGTTCGTGGCATCCGCGCCCGGATTCACCGAGCAGCCGCGGGTCATCAACGGCGCGTCCCAGGTGCTGGTCGACGTCTTCGGGGAGCACGGCCGCCACGCCCGTTCCGCGGTCGGCGTCGCCGCCCTCCCGCTCGGCTCGCCCGTCGAGGTGGAGCTGGTCGTCCAGTTCCGCTGAGCCCCGGAACGGCGGGCGACACGCCGTACGACAGGCCGCGCGGCAATGCTTGCACTGCGCCCCGAACTGGGTACACTCGGATCCGTCGAGTGAAGAGCTTGGCTTGCGGCGCCCTTCGATTCCCCCCAATCGAGCGCTGCTGAGGCGGCACCTGTTCCCCCCAATAGGTGCCGCCCCTTCTTTTTCCCGGCGAAGGCGCCATGCCCGACTGGAGGTCCGGGAGCGCCGCCGCTCCTGATCCCACGGGCCCCTCCCTCCTCCACAGGCGCTGGGGACCCGTGCTCGCGCACATGCGATCCCATCGCGTGCGCCGCCCGTGACCGGTCTTCGTACCCTGCTCGCCGTGGTGGAGCCCTTCGTCCCGGTCCGACGCAACGCGGCCCCGGCGGGTGCGACCGAGCCGCCTCGAGCGACGGCAGCGACGGCCGCGACGGCAGCGACGGCCGCGCCGGCCGCGCCGGCGAGCGTGCCCGACCGCACCGTGCTCGGCGTGCTCGCCCCGTTCGCCTCCGATCCGGCCGTCACCGACCTGCTGCTCGACGGGGCCGGCCGGCTCTGGCTCGATGCGGGTGCCGGACTCGTCCTCTCGCCACACTGGCGCCCCGTGGACGCCGCCCGGGCCCGCCGCCTGGCGGTCGAGATCGTCGCCTCCGGGGGACGGCACCTCGACGACGCGACCCCCTGCGTCGACGTCCGGCTGCCGGGCGGCATGCGGGCGCATGCGGTGCTCCCGCCCGTCAGCACCGCGGGGCCGCTGCTCTCCGTGCGGATCGCACGGGCGGAGCCCTGGCGGCTCGCGGACCTCGAGGCCGCGGGGATGGTGTCGCCCGAGCAGGGCGAGCGGTTGCGGACGGCCGTGCGCGACCGCCGCAACCTGCTCATCTGCGGGCCGGCGGGCAGCGGCAAGACCTCCCTGCTCGCCGCGCTGCTCGCCGAGGCACCGCCGACGGAGCGGATCGTCACCGTCGAGGACGTCGCCGAGCTCGTCATCGACCATCCCCACGTCGTCGGCCTCGAGGCCCGGCAGCCGAACGCGGACGGTGCCGGTGGTGTCGGGCTGGCGCGGCTCGTGCGGGAGGCGCTGCGGATGCGGCCAGACCGGCTCGTGGTCGGCGAGTGCCGGGGTGCGGAGATCGTCGAGCTGCTGGCGGCGATGAACACCGGGCACGACGGGGGAGCGGGGACCGTGCACAGCACGGGGATCGCCGGGGTCGGTGCCCGGCTCGAAGCGCTCGGTGCCCTCGCCGGACTCGGATCCGACGCGCTCGGGCGGCAGGTGCGGGCAGCGGTCGATCTCGTCGTGCACCTGATGCGGGACGGCGGAGGCCGCCGTGTCGAGTGCATCGGCGCGTTCACCAGCGGATCCGGGCTCGAGGTCGTGCCGGCGGTATGAGGCCGCCCTGGCGGCGGCCGGATCCCGCGGAGGTGCTGGACGACGTGGCCGGCGCCGTGGACCGCCTCGTGGCGCTGGTGCTCGCCGGCGCCGGCCCCGACGTGGCGTGGCGGTACCTCGCCGATTCGGCCGAGACGCCCGAGCTCGCAGGGCTGGCCAGGGCGGCTGCGGATGCCGCACGGGCCGGCCGCCCGCTCCGGTCCGCGATCGCGGGCTCAACCGGCGGCGAGCACTGGACGCGGGTCGCGCTGCTCGCCGACCTCGCCGCGACCGTCGGAGCGCCGCTGGCCGAGGCGCTGACCCGGGCTGCCGACGGGCAGCGCTCCGCCGCCGAGCTGCACCGCGCGGTCGCCACCTCGGTCGCCGGTCCCGCGGCGAGCGCACGACTGACGCTCCTGCTGCCGCCCGCGTGCGCCCTGCTCGGCTGGGCCTTCGGCTTCGACGTGCCGGGCGCGGTCGCCACGCCGCTCGGTGGCGCCGCGATGATCCTCGCCGTCGTGCTGCTGCTCGCGGCGCGCCGCTGGAGCGCGCCGGCTCATCCGGCAGGCTGCGGCCGTGCCGTGGGAGCGCGGCGTCGGCCTCGAGCTCGTGGCGCTGTCCCTGCGCGCCGGGCGGCCCACGGCTGCGGCGCTCGCCGATGCCGAGGCTGCCGCGGCGGCCGCGGGGCTGCCCGTGACGGGCGACGTCGCGGCGGTCGGCCGGCTTCTGTCCTTCGCCGAGCGCTCGGGCGCCCCGCTCGCCGCGCTGCTGGACGCCGAAGCGGACCGGCTGCGCCGCGCGGCGCTCGCCCAAGCCCGGCGCCGGGCGGCGGCACTGGCCTCCCGGCTGCTCGTCCCGCTCGGCGCGCTCGTGCTGCCGGCGTTCCTGCTGGCCGGCGCCCTCCCCATCGGGCTGGCCGTCCTCTCCTCCACAGCCCTCGTCTGGTGACCCGATCGGCCTCCGGGTGCACGCGGCGCGATGCGTCGTCGAGCGACGCGCGACGATCTGCTGTCCGTGCGAACTCCCCATATAAGAGAAGAGGTACGAGATGCTCCGGTCCACGTTCGCGACGGTGCTCGACATGGCGGGGACGGATCTCGATCCGCACGACGAGTCCGGCGCGGTCACCGCTGAGTACGCCATCGCCACGATCGCGGCAGTGGGCTTCGCCGCGCTGCTCGTCGTGGTGCTCCGTTCGGACGAGGTGCGCGGCATGCTCACGGACCTGATCCGTCATGCCCTCGCCCTGCCCGCGTGAGCGGCCGGATGCCGGCACGGTGACCGCGGAGCTGGCCGTGGTGCTGCCGGCGGTGCTGCTCGTGCTCGCAGGCTGCCTCGGCGCGCTGCACCTCGGGGTGGAGCAGGCCCGGCTCGACGCCGCGGCGGCGGTGGCGAGCCGCAGCGTCGCTCGTGGCGATCCCGCGTCGGTCGCGATCGGCCGCGCCGTCACCGCCGGCGCCGGATCGGTGCGGTTCGAGCGCCGGGCCGGGTTGATCTGCGCGCGTGCCGCCGCCCCGGCCCGGCTGCTGGGCGTGTCGATCCCGGTGGTCGGCGCGTCCTGCGCGCTCGCACCGTGAACGGCCGCGCCGACGCGGGCTCGGCGACGGTGCTCGCCGTGGCCGTCGTCGTGGCGATGCTCGTCCTGCTCGCCGGACTCGTCCCCGTCGTCGTGCTGCTCGGTGCGCACCAGCGGGCCGCGGCCGCGGCGGACGCGGCTGCGCTCGCGGGTGCGGACACCGCGCTCGGGGCCATCGCGGGGATACCGTGCGAACGCGCCGGCGAGGTGGCTCGCGCCGACGGCGCCCGGCTCCTGCGCTGCCGGCAGACGGGCACGGACGTGCGGGTCGACGTGGCAGTCCCGGCCCTCGGTCTGGCCCTCCCTGCCGCCGCTCTGGCGGGTGCCGCAGACCCGTCACCGGGGGAGACGTTGCGCAGGGCGTCCGACGGCGCTGTGTATGGTGTGCGGGATCGGCGGCCCGCACAGCACTCGAGCCGCTGAAGAAGGAGGACCGTGCCCGGCACGAAGAAGCTGGTGATCGTCGAGTCGCCCGCGAAGGCGAAGACGATCGCGAAGTACCTCGGGCCCGAGTACGAGGTGCAGGCCTCGGTGGGCCACATCCGTGACCTCATCGAGCCCAAGAACCTGCCCGCGGAGCTGAAGAAGGGCTCGATGGGCAAGTTCTCGGTGGACGTCGAGAACGGCTTCGAGCCCTACTACGTCGTCTCCGACCAGAAGAAGAAGACGGTCTCCGACCTCAAGCGGGCGCTGAAGGACGCGACCGAGCTCTACCTCGCGACTGATGAGGACCGCGAGGGCGAGGCGATCGCGTGGCACCTGCTCGAGGTGCTGAAGCCGAAGGTGCCCGTCAAGCGGATGGTCTTCCACGAGATCACCAAGGACGCGATCGCTCATGCCCGCGACAACACGCGGGAGCTCGACACGGCCCTCGTGGACGCCCAGGAGACCCGCCGCATCCTCGACCGGCTCTACGGCTACGAGGTGTCGCCGGTGCTCTGGCGCAAGGTGGGCCCCGGCCTCTCCGCTGGCCGTGTGCAGTCCGCCGCCACCCGCCTGGTCGTCGACCGGGAGCGGGAGCGCCTCGCGTTCGTGCCGGCCGGCTACTGGGACGTCTCCGCCCGCTTCGCCCCCGAGACGGGCCAGGACTTCGCCGCGCGGCTCGCTCGGCTCGACGGCCGGCGCATCGCGACCGGCCGCGACTTCGACGACCGCGGACGGCTGAAGGGCGAGGCGCTGCTGCTCGACGGCGAGTCCGCTCGCGGCCTCGTCACGGCGATCGAGCAGGAGCAGCCGCAGGGCACCGTGCTCTCGATCGAGTCGAAGCCCTACACGCGGCGTCCCGCCGCGCCGTTCACCACCTCCACCCTCCAGCAGGAGGCGGCACGCAAGCTGCGCTTCTCGGCGAAGCAGACGATGTCCGTCGCGCAGGGGCTCTACGAGAACGGGTACATCACCTACATGCGGACCGACTCGCCGTCGCTGTCGGCGCAGGCGATCCAGGCCGCCCGGTCGCAGGCCGCGCGCCTCTTCGGCGCCGAGACGGTGCCCGATGCTCCCCGCACCTACTCCGGCCGCTCGAAGAACGCGCAGGAGGCGCACGAGGCGATCCGCCCGTCCGGTGACACCTTCCGCACCCCGGACGAGCTGCGCGGCACCCTCGGAACGAACGATCTGCGGCTCTACGAGCTCATCTGGCGTCGCACGGTCGCCTCGCAGATGGTCGACGCCCGTGGCTCGACGGCCACCGTCGTCGTCGGCGTGACCGCGGGCGGCCGCAACGCGGAGTTCACCGCGAGCGGCACCGTCATCACGGTGCGCGGCTTCCTGCTCGCCTACGAGGAGGGTCGCGACGAGGAGCGCAACGCGGACTCCGACGCCGACGCGAAGCTGCCGCAGCTCACGACCGGCCAGGCGCTCACGCCCCGCGAGCCGGAGGCGAACGGCCACGAGACGAGCCCGCCGCCGCGCTACACGGAGGCGAGCCTCGTGAAGGCCCTCGAGGAGCTCGGAATCGGCCGCCCCTCGACGTACGCCTCGATCCTCTCGACGATCGTCGATCGGGGCTACGTCAGCGCCCGCGGCACGGCGCTCGTACCGAACTGGATCGCCTTCTCCGTGGTCCGCCTGCTCGAGGACTTCTTCGGGGACCTCGTGGCCTACGACTTCACCGCCGAGATGGAGAACGACCTCGACCGGATCGCCGACGGCGAGCAGGACCGCGTCGACTGGCTGCGCGAGTTCTACTTCGGCGTCGCCGGTCACCCCGGCCTGCGCGGCGTGGTCGACAACCTCGGCGACATCGACGCGAAGTCGATCAACTCGATCCGCCTCTCCGACGACATCACGCTCCGCATCGGCAAGTACGGGCCGTACCTCGAGGTCGTGGAGGCGGGTGAGCCGGCGGTCGACGACGAGAGCGGAGAGCTGAAGGAGACGAGCACCTCGCGGCGCGTCAACCTGCCGCCGGACCTCGCGCCTGACGAGCTCACCGAGGCGAAGGCGCGGGAGCTCGTGTCGGCGCCGCCGCAGGAGGACCGAGTGCTCGGTGTGCACCCGGAGACCGGCCGCACGATCGTCGCGAAGGACGGCCGATACGGCCCCTACGTCACCGAGATCATCCCGGAGGACGAGGCGGCCAAGCGGGGTGCGCCGAAGCCACGGACCGCCTCGCTGTTCAAGGCGATGTCGCCCGACTCCGTCGACCTGGCGACCGCCGTGCAGCTGCTGGACCTGCCGCGCGCGGTCGGGAACGACCCCGAGAGCGGCGAGCCGATCACGGCGCAGAACGGCCGGTACGGGCCGTACCTGAAGAAGGGCACCGACACCCGAACGCTGCCCGACGAGGACAGCATCTTCTCGATCGAGCTGCCCGGCGCCCTCGAGCTGTTCGCGCAGCCCAAGTACGGCGCGCGGGGAGCCTCGAGCGCGCTCAAGGAGTTCGACGCCGACCCGGTCAGCGGCAAGCCGATCCGGATCAAGGACGGCCGCTTCGGCGCCTACGTCACCGATGGCGTCACGAACGTCACGGTGCCGCGCGGGCAGGACCCGCTGGCCGTGGAGTTCGCGGACGCCGTGCAGATGCTCGCGGACAAGCGGGCGAAGGGACCCGCGCCGAAGAAGACGCCGGCGCGCGGCCGCACCGGTTCGACCGCGGCGAAGAAGCGCACCCCGAAGAGCGCGTGAACGGCCTCTTCGTCACCCTCGAAGGCGGCGACGCCGCCGGCAAGACCACGCAGGCGGAGCGGCTCGAGGCGTGGCTGACGGAACGCGGACGCACCGTGGTGCGCACCCGCGAGCCCGGGGGCACCGACCTCGGGCTCGCGATCCGCGACCTCGTGCTCCATCGGGAGGGCCCGGTCGCCCCGCGCGCCGAGGCCCTGCTCTACGCAGCGGACCGGGCGCAGCACGTCGCCACCGTCGTCGAGCCGGCGCTCGCCCGCGGCGACGTCGTGCTGCAGGACCGCTACCTCGACTCCTCCGTCGCCTACCAGGGGGCCGGCCGGGTGCTCGACCCCGAGGAGGTCCGCGGGCTGTCGCTCTGGGCGGTCGGCGGCCTCCTGCCCCGGCTGACCGTGCTGCTCGACCTCGACCCCCGGATCGGCCGTGCCCGGCGGGCCGAGCGGACCCGCTTCGACCGGCTCGAGGCGGAGGACGACGCCTTCCACGAGCGGGTCAGGGCGGCGTTCCTCGCTGCCGCCGCCGCGGAGCCCGACCGCTTCCTGGTCGTCGACGCGTCCCAGCCCGCCGACGACGTGCAGGCGGCCGTCCGTGCCGCGATCGAACCGCTGCTGGCCGAGCGATGAGCGGATCGGCGCCGTTCGAGGAGCTCGTCGGGCAGGAGCGGGCCATCGAGACGATCGCCGCAGCGGCGAGGGACGCGCACCGCGGCGCCGGCTCCACCGGCGCGATGACGCACGCCTGGCTGATCACCGGGCCGCCCGGGTCCGGCCGGTCGAACCTCGCCTACGCCTTCGCGGCGGCCCTGCTGTCGGCGGACGGCGAGTCCGATCCGCGGATCGCCGCCCAGGTGGAGGCGCGCACGCATCCCGACCTCGCCGTGCTCGCCTCCGAACGGGTCACCATCACCATCGACGAGGTGCGGCGGCTCGTGACGGCTGCCCAGTACTCGCCCTCGGTCGCGCACTACCGCGTGCTCGTCGTCGAGGACGCCGACCGGATGACGGAGCGCACGTCGAACGTGCTGCTCAAGGCGCTCGAGGAGCCCCCGGAGCGCACGGTCTGGATCCTCTGCGCACCGAGCGAGGCGGACCTGCTGCCCACCATCCGTTCGCGGGTGCGGACCGTGCGGCTGCGCGTGCCGGATCCGGGCGAGGTCGCGGACCTGCTCGTGCGCCGCGACGGCGTCGACCGGGCCCTCGCACTCCGCGCCGCCGAGGAGGCGCAGAGCCACATCGGCATGGCGCACCGGCTCGCCACCGACGAGGAGGCGCGGCGCCGCCGTGACGAGACCATCTCCATCGTGCTCGACGCGAGCAGCGTGCCGCACGCCGTGCGCGCGGCGCAGCGACTGCTCGACGTGGCGAAGGCGGATTCGGTCGCCCTGACCGAGCAGCGCGACGAGGCCGAGCGGGCGTCCGCGCTCCGCTCGATGGGCGTCGAACCCGGCGGCACGGTGCCGCCGGCGCTCCGCAGCACGCTGAAGCAGCTGGAGGAGGACCAGAAGCGACGCGCGACCCGCGGCCTCCGCGACAGCGTCGACCGGGTGCTCGTCGACCTGCTGTCGGTGTACCGGGACGTGCTCGTCCGCCAGCTGGACGGCGGCCTCCCGCCCGTGAACGCCGCCTGGGCCGACCGCGTCGACCGGCTGGCCGCCGCCACCCCGACGACCGCCACCCTCGCGGTGCTCGACGCGATCGGGGACGCCCGCAGGCGTCTGCCGGCGAACGTGACCCCGCTGCTCACGCTCGAGGCGCTCCTCGTGACCACGGTCCTGGCGAGATCGCGGGCATGAGACGCGCGCGGGCCGCGCTCGCCGCGCTCGCGGTCGTCTCGGCGCTGCTCCTCAGCGGTTGCACCGGGTTCCCGCTGCCCACGGTCACGTCCACGCCCGTTCCGGTCACGGACGTCGCGGCGCCGCTGCGTCCCTACTACGGCCAGCGGCTCGTCTGGAAGGACTGCGGGAGCGGCTTCCGCTGCACGACGGCCGTCGCGCCGCTCGACTGGAAGGACCCCGGCGGCCCGCGCATCCGCCTGGCGCTCACGCAGCACCCGGCATCCGGGCACCGGCTCGGCACGCTGTTCATGAACCCGGGAGGGCCCGGCGTCTCGGGCGTCGACTTCCTGCGGAGCAGCGCCTCCCCGTTCTTCGACCAGTCGCTCCTCGACTCCTACGACATCGTGGCGTGGGATCCACGCGGGGTCGGTCACTCGACGCCTGCCGTGGAGTGCTACGACACGAAGCAGCTCGACGCGTTCCTGTTCGACGATCCCGATCTCCCCGACGGCAGCGCCGCGCTCGCCCAGCACGTGAAGGGCGTCGACGCGGCGTTCGGCGCCGCCTGCGGGCGCGCACCGGGGCGCTGCTGGCCCACGTCGACACCGAGAGCACCGTGCAGGACCTGGACATGCTGCGGGGCGACGTCGGCTCGCCGAAGCTCGACTACTTCGGGTTCTCCTACGGCACCCTCATCGGCGCGCTCTACGCCGACCGCTACCCGACCCGCGTCGGGCGGATGGCGCTCGATGGCGCCGTGGATCCCGCGAACACCGCGTTCGACGAGGACCTCGCCAACACGAAGGCCTTCGGCGCGGCCCTTCAGACCTATCTCACGCACTGCATCGCCACCTCGGGATGCCCGTTCGCCCGGATGAGCGTGGACGAGGCGACGGCCACGATCGCGACGGTGCTCCTGCGCCTGCGGGAGTCGCCGCTTCGGGCGGCGGGTGGCCGCCAGGTGAACTCCGCCGTGCTGCGGACCGCGATCGATGCGGCCCTGTACGACGAGCGCGACTGGCCGGCGCTGACCCAGGCCCTCACCCAGGTGCTGAAAGGCGACCCGACGACCGCGTTGGCGCTCGCCGACTCCTACGCGGACCGCACGGCGCACGGGTACACCGACAACCTGTTCGAGGCGCTCTACGCCGTCGACTGCCTCGACAAGCCCGTCGAGGCGGACCCTGCCGTCCTCGCGGCGGAGGGTCGGCAGCTGACGGCCGCGGATCCGCTGCGCGCTGCGGACGTCGGCGAGGACCTCGGGGACCAGGTGTGCGCGAACTGGCCGGTGAAGCCCACTCGGGTGCAGCACCGCGTGCACGCCACGGGCTCGCTCCCGTCCTCGTGCTGGGCACGACCGGCGATCCGGCCACGCCCTACTCGTGGGCGGTGAGCCTCGCGTCGCAGCTGCCGCGCGGGGTGCTGATCGGCTGGCGCGGGCAGGGGCACACGGCGTACCGCAACCACGTGCCGTGCGTGAACGAGCGCGTCGACGCCTTCTTCACCGCGGGCAGGGTCCCGTCGCCGGTGATGTGCGGATGACCTCCCGCCGTCCCTCCACGCGTGGGAGGATGCGGCGATGAGCGACGACGGCCTCGGCCTTCGCGAGCAGAAGCGTCGCGCGACGCGACGTGCGCTGCAGATCGCGCTGCTGCGCGGTGCGCTCGAGCGCGGGCTGGAGAACGCGACGATCGACGACGCCTGCCGGGCGGCGCAGGTCTCTCCCCGCACGTTCTTCAACTACTTCGCGTCCAAGGAGGAGGCGATCGCCGGCGCTCCCGGGCCCTTCGAGGTGCCGGAGGAGCGGCTCGAGCGCTTCGTCGCGGGGGACCGGGACGTGCTCACCGACCTCGTGGCCATGATCGCCGCCAACATCGACGACACGGACGACGTCGAGGTGCACCGCCTGCGGAAGCAGGTGCTGGAGCGGGAGCCGCAGCTGCTCGGGCTCCGGGTGGCGGAGACGCAGCGCTTCCAGCACCTCGCCGTGCAGGCGGCGACCCGGCGACTGCACGCCGACGCCGACCGCGCAGGCATCCGGGTGGACGAGCAGGCCGTGGCTCAGCGTGCCGGACTCGTCGTGCTGATGGCCGGCGCGGTGCTCCGGCACGGCTGGAGCCGGTGGGTGGCCGCAGGCGGCACCTCGTCGCTCGGCGCCTCCGTGCTCGCGAGCCATCGCGAGTTCCGCGACATCGCCGCCGACGTCATCGCGTCGGGCGATCCCGCCGCGCTGACCCTCTGACGCCGCGACGATCCGGACCGCCGCCGACGGATGAACTACACTCGATGGCGCCGTACGCCGCCCTAGCTCAGTCGGCAGAGCGATTCACTCGTAATGAATAGGTCAAGGGTTCGATTCCCTTGGGCGGCTCGACACCATGAAGGACCGTCCCGGAAGGGGCGGTCCTTCGTCGTTCCGGTGTGCCCTCCAGCGGTCCGCCGTCGAACCGGTACGGACGTCCCGAAGTCGTCCAGGAGCGGGCGGCCACCCCTCCGCTAGCCTCCGCGTGGAGGTATCGATGACGGACGACGGGCTCGGCTGGGGCATCCTGGCGACGGGGTGGATCGCGCAGGTCTTCACCCAGGATCTGCAGGACGCGGGGCTGCGGGTCACCGCGGTCGGCAGCCGGACCGCGGAGCGCGCGGAGGCGTTCGCCGCCGAGCACGGCATCCCGCACGCCCACGGCTCCTGGGCGGAGCTCGCTGCGGATCCGACGGTCGATGTGATCTACGTCGCGACGACCCATCCGGCGCACGCCGAGGCGGCGAAGGTCGCGCTCGAGCACGGCAAGCACGTGCTCGTCGAGAAGCCCTTCACGCTGAACGCCGCGGAGGGCGAGGAGCTCGTCGCGCTCGCCGAGGAGCGCGGCCTCGTGCTGCTCGAGGCGATGTGGACGCGCTTCCTGCCGCACATGGCCGAGATCCACGCCGCCATCGATGCGGGAGAGATCGGCGAGCCGCAGGTGCTCATCGCCGAGCACATCCAGGCGCTGCCCTCCGACCCGTCCCACCGCATGAACGACCCGGAGCTCGGCGGCGGCGCGCTGCTCGACCTCGGGATCTACCCGATCTCCTTCGCGGTCGACCTGTTCGGGCTGCCGACGGCGGTGGACGCGACGGCGACCTTCACGCCGACCGGGGTCGACCAGCGCGTGCAGGGCACGCTCACGCACGAGGGCGGCGCGAGCACCCTGTTCGTCGCCGCGTCGAACCTGGGCGGCAGCAACCGCGCCACGATCCTCGGTACCGGCGGCTCGATCGAGATCGAGCACACCTGGTACACGCCGACCGGCTACACGGTGCTGGACCCGCAGCGAGAGGTCGTCCGCACCTCCCGTCCGGCGGTGCCGGGCCGCGGCATGCAGTACCAGGCCCTCGAGCTGGAGGCGCTCGTGCGGTCCGGCAGGACCAGCAGCGAGCGGATGCCCGCGCAGCAGTCGGTCGGCATCATGGGGGTGCTCGACGCGGTGCGGGAGCGCATCGGGCTCGTGTACCCGCAGGAGCGCCGCGCCGAGTAGGACGGCAGGGGGCGGCGGAACCGCTGCCTACACTGACGCGATGCGACGGCGGACGACCAGAGCGGTGATCGGCGGCGCCGCCGCGGTCGCCGTGGTGGCCGGATGCTGGGGAGCCGCGCACGCGCTCGGCGGCGCGCAGCCCTCCTCGAGCGTCGCCGCCCGTCCTGCAGCCGACGTCGTCACGAGTGCGCAGGCCATGCCCGTGCCGACCCCGACGCCGACGACCCCCACGCCGACGCCGAGGCCGACGGTGCACGCCGTCGCCCGCAGCTGCTCCATCGCGGCCGCTGCACGGGACCCCCGCCTGCTCGCGTTCCAGGGCGCGGTGCTGAACGCCCGCACCGGGCAGCAGCTCTTCGCCCGCGGGGCCACGAAGGCCTCCCGCACGGCCAGCGTGCTGAAGGTGCTCACCACCGCGGCGGCGCTGCACGTGCTCGGCCCGGACTACCGCCTCACCACGAAGGTGGTCGCCGGGAAGGTGCTCGGCGAGATCGTGCTCGTCGGCGGCGGCGACGTCACCCTCTCCCGCACGCCCGCGGGAAGCACGCCCTACTACTCGGGGGCCGCGCACCTGGCGACGCTCGCCGCGCAGGTGAAGGCGGCCTGGGCCGTGGATCCGGCGCACAAGAGGCAGCGGATCACCCGGATCGTGCTCGACTCGTCGTACTTCGGCGGCCCCTCCTGGCAGCCGTCGTGGGACGTGGCGGAGCGCATCCAGGGCACCACCCCGAACATGACCGCGCTCATGGTCGACGGGGACCGCGACAACGCGTACGACACCGTCTCGCACCGCAGCACCGACCCGGTCGGCCGGGCCGGCACCGCCTTCGCGTCCTACTTCGGCTCGGTGAGCGTGACGCGCGGCGTCGCGCCGGCCGGCGCGAAGGTGCTCGGCGCCGTGCACTCGCAGCCGGTCTCGACGCTGGTGAAGCAGACCCTGATCGTCTCCGACAACACGCTCGCCGAGGCGCTCGCCCGGGTGACCGCGATCGTCTCCGGCGCCGGCAACACCTTCTCCGCCGAGCAGGCGGGCACGATCGGCGCCCTCCAGTACTACGGAGTCGACACCACGGGCATCCGCGTCGTCGACGGGTCAGGGCTCAGCAACGACAACGCCGTGCCGCCCGACTACCTCACGAAGCTGCTGGTGAAGGTGCTGCACCGCGACGGCGCGCTCGGCGCGCTCTACGACGGGCTGCCGATCGCCGGCCGCACCGGCTCGCTCAGCTACTCCGACCGCTTCCAGGGCGCGGCGGCTCGCGCGGACGGCCAGGTGCACGCGAAGACCGGCTGGATCGACACCGGCTACACGCTCGCCGGCATCATCCACGCGAAGGACGGCACCCCGCTCACCTTCGCCTTCTACGCCCTCGGCCACATCAGCGAGGGCACGAAGTACGCCCTCGACGAGCTGACCGCCGACGCGTGGGCGTGCGGCGCGAAGCTGTCGAACAACTGAGCGGCCGTTCCTAGGATGGCCGGATGCCCCGCGCCCTCCTCGTGATCGACGTGCAGAACGACTTCACCGAGGGCGGTGCGCTCGGGGTCGACGGCGGCGCCGCGGTCGCCGCGGGCATCAGCGCCCACCTCGCTCGGTACCGCGGCGACTACGACCTGGTCGTCGCGTCCAGGGACTGGCACGACGGCGACAACGACAACGGCGGCCACTTCGCGGCCGGGACGCCGGACTTCGTCGGGACCTGGCCGGTGCACTGCGTCGCGGGCACGCCGGGCGCCGACTACCACCCCGCCCTCGCGACGGAGGCGATCGACGCCCACGTGCGCAAGGGGCAGGGGAGGCCCGCCTACTCGGCGTTCGAGGGTGTGCTCGAGGACGGCGAGCCGCTCGCGGCGCTGCTCGCGGAGCGCGGGATCACCGACGTCGACGTCGCCGGGATCGCCACCGACTACTGCGTGCGCGCCTCGGCCCTCGACGCCGCGGCGACCGGCGCGTGCGTCCGCGTGCTCACCGACCTCGTCGCCGGGGTCGCTCCCGCCTCCAGCGCGGCCGCCCTCGAGGAGCTCCGCGCAGCCGGGGTGGAGACGGTCCCCGCCGGCTGACGATCGCGGGAGGCGCTCACTCGCGCGGTTCTAGGATCGAAGCGGACGCTCGACCCGCTCCTCCGATAGTCGATCGGGGAGGCGCGCGGCTCGACGGCGAGCGAGGAGGCACCGATGACGGCGGCGGACGAGGCGAAGGTCCTGGCGGCGACGCCCACGCAGGCCTGATCGGTGGCGTCTGGCAGGACTCGGCCGAGGGCCGGCGGTCGACGTGCTCGACCCCTCCACCGGCTCGACGCTCATCGCCGTGGCGGACGCAGGGCCTGCGGACGGCATCCGGGCGCTCGACGCCGCAGCAGGGGCGCAGGACGCGTCGGCCGCGACCGCGCCGCGGAAGCGGAGCGACATCCTCCGCCACGCGTCGGAGGCCGTGCAGGAGCACCGCGACGACATCGCGCTGCTCATGACGCTCGAGATGGGCAAGCCGATCGCCGAGTCGCTCGGCGAGGTCACCTACGGCTCCGAGTTCCTCCGCTGGTTCTCGGAGGAGGCCGTGCCGATCACCGGCCGCTACGGGGTGAACCCCGAGGGCACCGGCCGCACGATCGTGTCCCAGCATCCGGTCGGCCCCTGCTACCTGATCACACCCTGGAACTTCCCGCTCGCCATGGCGACCCGGAAGATCGCGCCGGCGCTCGCGGCGGGCTGCACCGTCGTGATCAAGCCCGCCGAGCTCACGCCCCTCACGACGCTCTACGTCGCGCAGCTGTTCCAGGAGGCGGGCTGCCGGACGGCGTGCTGGACGTCGTGCCGACGACGAAGGCCGGCGCGCTCACGGAGCCGATCCTGAACGACTCCGCCTCCGCAAGCGAGCTTCACCGGCTCGACGCCGGTGGGCGTGAAGCTGCTGCAGCAGGCGGCGGTCAACGTGCTGCGCACCTCGATGGAGCTCGGCGGCAACGCGCCGTTCGTCGTGTTCGAGGACGCCGACATCGACGCCGCGGTCGAGGGCGCGATGCTCGCCAAGTTCCGCAACATCGGCCAGGCGTGCACGGCGTCGAACCGCTTCCTCGTGCAGGAGTCGGTCGCCGACGACTTCGCCGAGAAGCCACCGCCCGCGTCTCGGCGCTGCCGATCGGCCGCGGCACGGACGACGGCGTCCGCATCGGGCCGCTGATCAACGACGCCGCGGTGAAGAAGGCCGAGGACCTCGTGCAGGACGCCGTGAACCGCGGCGCGGACGTGCGGATCGGCGGCGGCCCCATCGACCGGCCGGGCACCTTCTACTCGCCGACCGTGCTCGACCGCGTCCCTGCCGACAGCGAGATCCTGCGCACCGAGATCTTCGGACCGGTCATCGGCATCGCCCGATTCGCCACCGAGGACGACGCGGTACGGCTCGCGAACAACACCGAGTACGGGTCGTGTCCTACGTCTACACGAAGGACCTCGCCCGCGGGCAGCGGATGATCGAGCGGCTCGAGACCGGGATGAACGGCCTGAACGCGGGCGTCATTCGAACGCGTCCGCGCCGTTCGGCGGCGTGAAGCAGTCCGGGATCGGCCGCGAGGGCGGCTTCGAGGGCATCCACGAGTACCTCGAGCACGAAGTACACGATGACCCCGTCCCCGTTCGCCTGATCGTGGCGACGATGGATGCAGGGCGACGCAGAGCGGCCTCGCCCTGACCGAGCTGGGGTCGGCACCGCACCGGTCGCCGGCATGCAGACGCTCGTGTCGGAGGAGCAGGCCGCCGCGACCCTCGACGCGGCCTGGGACGCCGGCTTCCGCTACTTCGACACCGCCCCGCACTACGGACTCGGCCTCGCCGAACGGCGCCTCGGAGCCGCGCTCGCCAGGCGCCCCCGGGACGAGGTCGTGGTCTCCACGAAGGTCGGCCGCCTCCTGGTGCCGAACCCGGGCGGCGAGGGCCGGCTCGACGACGACGGCTTCGCGGTGCCGGCCGTCGTGCGGCGACAGTTCGACTTCAGCCGCGACGGCGTGCTCCGCTCGCTCGAGGAGAGCCTCGAGCGGCTCGGGCTCGACCGAGTCGACATCGTCTACCTGCACGACCCCGACGAGCACTGGGAGGCCGCCTCCACGGCCGGCGTCGACGCCCTCGTCGAGCTGCGCGACCAGGGCGTCGTCGGCGGCGATCGGCGTCGGGATGAACCAGTCGGCGATGCTCACCGAGTTCGTCCGGCGCACCGACATCGACCTCGTGCTCGTCGCAGGCCGCTACACGCTGCTCGAGCAGGGCGCGCTCGACGACCTGCTGCCGGCGGCCGCCGAGCGCGGCGTCGACGTCGTCGCCGGAGCGATCTACAACTCGGGGCTGCTCAGCAGGCCGCGGCCGGCCGCGGATGCGACCTACGACTACGCGCCGGTCGAGCGCCGAGGTCCGGCAGCGCGTCGAGCGGATCGCCGAGCGGTGCGAGGCCCACGGCGTCGCGCTGCCGGAGGCCGCGGTGCGCTTCCCGCTGCGGAACCCGCAGGTCGTCTCGGCCCTGGTCGGTCTGCGCGGCCCGGATGAGGTGGTCGGGGAGAGGCCGTTCGTCGGGCGGGCCGTGTCCCGGTGCCCGACGACCTCTGGGGCGACCTCGCCGAGCGGGGGCTGCTCGACCCGCGGGAGGTCCAGGGCGATGACGCGGATCACCGGGATCCGCACCCACGACGTCCGGTTCCCGACCTCGCTGTCGCAGGACGGCTCGGACGCGATGAACAAGGACGCGCGACTACTCGGCCGCCTACGTCGTGCTCGGGACCGACGAGCCGGGCGTCGCGGGCACGGATTCACGTTCACGATCGGGCGCGGCAACGAGATCTGCTGCGCCGCCGCGCGAGCAGCGCGCCGCGCCGCTGGTCGGCCGCGACGTCGACGAGCTGGTCGGCGACCTCGGGGGCGCCTACCGGAGCTCTGACTCGGACAGCCAGCTGCGCTGGCTCGGCCCGGAGAAGGGGGTCGTGCACCTCGCGATGGCCGCGGTGATGAACGCCGTCTGGGACCTCGCCGCCCGGCGTGCCGGCAAGCCGCTCTGGCGGCTGCTCGTCGACATGACGCCCGAGCAGCTGGCCGACGCGGCCGACCTGAGGTACCTCTCGACGTGCTCGACCCGCGACGAGGCGCGTCGCGATGCTCGCCGAGCTCGGCCCGACCCGCGCGCAGCGCGTCGCCGAGCTCGACGCGCGCCGGCTACCCCTGCTACACGACGAGCGCCGGATGGCTGGGCTACAGCGACGACAAGCTGCGGCGCCTGCTGCGCGAGGCGGTCGACGCCGGCTACCGGCACGTGAAGCTGAAGGTGGGCGCGACCTCGAGGACGACGTGCGGCGGCTCACGATCGCCCGCGAGGAGATCGGCTGGGACGCCAACCTGATGATCGACGCGAACCAGGTATGGGACGTGCCGGAGGCGATCGCGTGGATGGAGCGCCTCGCCCCGTTCCGGCCGCTCTGGATCGAGGAGCCCACCAGCCCCGACGACGTGCTCGGGCACGCCGCCATCCGCCGGGCCGTCGCGCCGATCGGCGTCGCCACCGGCGAGCACGGCATGAACCGGGTGCTGTTCAAGCAGCTGTTCCAGGCCGAGGCGATCGACTTCTGCCAGCTCGACTCCGCGCCGGCTCGGCGAGCGTGAACGAGATCCTCGCCGTCTACCTGATGGCGAAGCGGTTCGGGTGCCGGTCTGCCCGCACGCCGGCGGCGTCGGGCTGTGCGAGCTCGTGCAGCACCTGTCGATCTTCGACTTCGTCGCGGTCTCCGGCTCGCTCGAGCACCGCGTCACCGAGTACGTCGACCACCTGCACGAGCATTTCACCGACCCGTGCGTCGTCGTCGAACGGCCGCTACCTGCTGCCGTCCGCTCCCGGCTACAGCGCCCGGATGCACGAGGAGTCCGTCGCCCGCTTCACCTACCCCGACGGCGAGTACTGGGCCACCACCCGCCCCTGACCGCCCAGCCCGGCGACAGATCGCGCCGTTCCGGAGTTCTTGTGCGACACACCGGTGCCTGGGCCCCGGATGCGGCGTGTCGCGCGATTTCTCCGGAACGGCGCGATGGTGAGCGAGACCTCATCGGGCGAGTGCGAGCGGGCGGCCTTCGGCGAGCACCCGGCGGATGACGTCGAGCACCCACGGCCACCGGTTCACCACCTGGTCGTAGGTGAACCGCAGCACACGATGCCCGTACCAGGCCATGAGGGCGTCCCGTTCGCGATCGGCGCGAAACGCCTCCTCGCCGCTGTGCTGCTTGCCGTCGATCTCGAGCACGAGCCAGTCGTCCACCACGAAGTCGGCCCGGTACTCGCCCGTCACCGGAACCTGCGTCCGGAACGAGAGTCCGGCGGCGTGGAGGCCGAGACGGGTGATCGTCTCCGCAGGGCTCTCGCAGGTGGGATCGGCCAGGTCGACGGCGGGGCGCAGGTGCCGTGGAAGGGCATCCCGCAGCAGGGCGAGATGTGACGGAGGCAGGAGCGGTTCGGCGCGGTTCCGTGAGGAGATCGCCGAGTCGATCGCGGCGGTCAGCCAGGCGGGGGGCACGCAGGCCGCCATCTGCAGGAGGGCGTCGGCAGGGTCCACGATGAATCCGAACGGTGGACGGATCCGCCGTTCCCAATGCCAGCGGACGTCCTCCTCGTCGCCCGCGAACGCGCGCGAGAACGGATCATCGCTGCGTCGCTGGCGCGTGGCGTGCTCAACGAGGCTGACGTGCAGCCGGCCTCCTGACGGTCGGGCGTCACGATCCCCAGAAGCACTGCCGCGCTGACACATCCGAGCAGGCCACCGACCCGCACCGCACGGAAGGCTTCGGGCGGCGCGGATGGAGCGGCGTACCAGCCGATCCTCGGCCGGACGAGGAGCCCGCGCTTCAGGAGATAGGCCACCTCGTGCCGGTGGAAGCCGGACTCGAGCAGTACCCGGAGCGGAGCCAGGCCACCATTGCGCCGCATCACGGCGTCGAGGTGTCGGGGGTCCGGAGCAGGTCGACGGGGCGCCATGGCCGGAAGGATGCAGCTCCGGCTGCGACTGCATCGAGGCTGGATGCACCGCCTCCCGTCTTCCACGAGGACCGTCACCCTGGGGAGGAGTGGCCGCCACGACGGGCCGCCGCCTGCGCTCATCACGCCGTTCCGGAGAAGCTGCGCGACGCGCCGCCTCGGACCCCCGATCCGCGGCGTGTCGCGCGAGAACTCCGGAACGGCGCGATTCGAGGCTTGGTGGGTGCGGCGTTTCAGACCAGGAGCTGGCTCGCCGCGAGCTCGCGGTAGAGGGGCGAGGAGTCGACCAGCTCCTCGTGCCGGCCCCGTGCCACGGTGCGGCCGTTGTCGACCACCACGATCTGGTCGGCGTCCACGACGGTCGACAGCCGGTGCGCGATCACGATCACCGTGCGGCCCACCGAGGCGGTCTGCAGCGACTCCCGCAGCAGCTGCTCGTTGCGGCCGTCGAGGTTCGAGGTCGACTCGTCGAGCAGCAGCACCGGGGCGTTCGCGAGCAGCGCCCGCGCGATCGCCAGCCGCTGCCGCTCGCCGCCGGAGAGCAGCACGCCCTCCTCGCCGACAGGCGCGTCGAGGCCCTCGCGGATGCCGCAGCACGGCCGCCCGCAGGTTCACCGCGTCGAGCGCGGCGAGGCAGTCGGCTTCGGTCGCGAGCGGTGCGGCGAGCACGAGGTTCTCCCGGATGGTGCCGGCGAGGGCCGGCGCGTCCTGCTCCACGTAGCCGAACTGGCTGCGCAGCACCTCGCGGGGCAGGCGGCGGATGTCCACGCCGCCGAGCCGCACGGCGCCGGCGTCCACGTCGTAGAAGCGCTCGAGCAGCGCCAGCATCGTGCTCTTGCCGGCGCCGGACGGCCCGACGAGGGCGGTGCGGGTCCCGCGCGGCACCGAGAAGGTCACGTCGTGCAGCACGTCGATGCGCGTGCCGTCCTCGCCCGTGTAGGCGAAGGACACCCCCTCGAACGCGATGGCGGGGGCGTCGGGGGCCGCGGTGGCGTTCGCGGGGCCGGTGAGGGTCGCATCCGCCGGGTCCGTCGCCGTCTCGGACGGCAGGTCGAGCACCTCGGTGATGCGGCCGAGCGCGCCGAGCGCGGACGCCACCGAGCTGGCGGCGCCGAAGCCGGTGCCGAGCGGCATGACGAGCAGGAACAGGAAGAAGAGGAACGCCGACAGGCTCGCGATCGTCGTCGTCCCGGCGGCGACCTGGTAGCCGCCGACCCCGATCACGACGAGGAAGGCGAGGTTCAGCGTGAGGCTCGCCACCGGCACGACCGGCGCCGAGGCGCTCGCGACGCCGAGTCCCGCGGACCAGGCGTCCTTCGCGACCCCGACCACGGCCTCGGTCTCCCGCTCCGTCGCCCCGGACGCGCGGATGGTCCGCACGGCGCCGATCGACCGCTCCACCTCGGCGGTCAGCCGGCCGACGGCGTCCTGCTGCCGCCTGCTGGCGCCTCGGATCCGCCGCGCGAGGCCGCCGACCACGAGGATCGCGAACAGGATGATGAGCACGGTCAGCCCCAGCAGCACCGGGTCGAAGAACAGCATCCCGATCAGCGCGCCGATGAAGGTGACCACCCCGCCGGCCGCGTCGACGAGCCCCTGCGTGAGCACGGCGTAGAGCAGCGTGGTGTCGGTGCCGATGCGGGAGACCAGGTCGCCCGTGCGGCGCTTGTCGAAGTCGGCCACGGGCAGCCGCAGCAGGTGCCGGATGAGGCGCTGCCGCGCGCTCAGCACCACGGACGTGCCGGTGCGTTGCAGCAGGTAGTGCTGGATGCCGTTCGTCACGGCGGCGAGGAGGACGACGGCGGCCATGATCGCGATGAGGTCGCCGAGCGGCTGCGAGTGCTGCACCCGCTGCACGACCTGCTGCGAGCAGCAGCGGCTGCGCCAGCGACGCGAGCGCGCCGACCACGCTGATGGCGATCACGACGCCGAGCACGAAGCGGTGCTCGTTGAGGTAGGGGAGCAGGTCCGTCAGCCGCGCCCGCGGCCCCTCCTCGAGGCGAGGGCGGCCGAATCGGCGGGTGGGGGTGGCTGCTGTGGAGGTGGTGGAGGTCATCGCCCGTTCATCGTCGTCCGTACCGCTTATGCACTGCCTGACGGGTGACGCCGAGCAGGGTCGCGATGAAGGCCCAGGAGCCGCCGGCGACGCGCGCCCGCCGCACGGCGACCGCCTCCGCCCGATCGAGCTCGCGGCGCTGGGCGGCGATCCGCCGCAGCGTCTCCATGGGGTCGTCCGATTCCGCGGCCGCCACCGTCACGGCGTCCTCCATCTCCGACATATGTCAACTCTAGTTGACGATCGGAGCAGCACCGTACGGCGAGAGCGATCCGTTTGTCAACCGAGGTTGACACTGATCAGAGGCTCGTCGTCGCCGATCGCCTCGAGCTCCGCGCGCATGGCCACGAGCGCGCGGGCGTGCCGGTCGAGCCGCACGTCCTCGTCGCTGACGAGGGGGATCGGCTCGACGGCGCCTGCGGCGCCCTGCTCGTCCGGGCAGACGGCGATGGTCATGCACTGGGTCGTGAGCGCCGCCTCACCGCCGGTGACCGGCGCCGACCGCACGTGCGTGGCCACGTGGATGCTGTGCGGGCCGGTGGAGATCACCCGCGACTCCACCTCGACGAGCGCGCCGATGGCGATCGGCCGGTGGAAGTGGATGCCGCCGGCGTAGACGCCGACGGTGGGGCGGCGGGTCCAGCCGGTCGCGCACGCCTGCGCGGCCTCGTCGATCCAGCGCATGACGGTGCCGCCGTGCACGGATCCGCCCCAGTTCACGTCGGACGGCTGGGCGAGGAACCGCAGCAGCAGCCGCGGGGCGGTCCCGGCGTCGGTGTAGGCCTCGGCCTCCATCGCCGCGCGGATGCGGGTCCGTGCCGCGATCCGCTGCCGGCCCCGCTCGATGAGGTCGAGCTCGGCGACGGTGCCCGGCGTCCACTGCGGCACGGGCGTCGGCGTCCGGTCGGCGTCGACGGCGACGAAGACGAGCAGGCATCGCGTCGCCCTGGACCACACGCCGACGGTCGGATCCGCCGTGCTGACCGTGACGAGCACCTGCATGCTGGTGCGGCCGGTCGAGATGATCCGCGCCTCCGCCTCGACGAGGTCGCCGACGCGGATCGGCCGGCCGAAGTGCACGTCGCCGACGTAGGCCGTCACGCAGTACGACCCGCTCCAGGCCGCCGCGCAGGCGAAGCCGGCCCGGTCGATCCACTCGAGCACGTGGCCGGCGCGGATGGACCGCCCGTCGACGCCGGCCTCGGCCGGGAGCGCGAGGAAGCGGAGCACGGAGCGGCCGCGCTCGGTGCCGACCGCGGCGGCGAGGCTCATGCGTACGAGCCGAGCCGCCAGCGCAGCTGCTGCAGGCGGCGGGCGAGCGCCCGCGGCACCCGGTCGCCGAACCGCGCGAAGAGGCCCGCGATCTCGTCGCACTCGTGCCGCCAGCCCGCCGGGTCCACGGTGAGCAGCTCGCGCATATCGGCGTCGGGCATGTCGAGCCCCTCGAGGTCGAGGTCGTGGCGGTACGGCAGCAGGCCGATCGGGGAGTCGACGGCGTCCGCCTCGTGCTCGATCCGCGCGACCATCCACTCCAGCACGCGGATGTTGTCGCCGAACCCGGGCCAGAGCCAGTGCCCGTCGTCGCCCTTCCGGAACCAGTTCACCCGGAACACCCGCGGCGCCTGCGCGCCGAGCCGCTCGCCGATGCGCAGCCAGTGCGCCCAGTGGTCGGCCATGTCGTAGCCGAGGAACGGCAGCATCGCGAACGGGTCGAAGCGCAGCTCGCCCACCGGCCCCTCCGCGGCGGCGGTCTGCTCGCTCGCGATCGTGGCGCCGAGGAACACGCCGTCGGCCCAGTCGGCGGCCTCGGCCACCAGCGGCACGTTGTGGGCGCGCCGGCCGCCGAAGACGATCGCGTCGACGGGGACGCCGTCGTGCGAGTCCCAGTCGTCGGCCAGCACGGGGCAGCGGTCGGCGGCGACCGTGAAGCGGGCGTTCGGATGCGCCGCGGGCGTGCCCGACTCGGGAGACCACGGCTCGCCCCGCCAGTCGATCAGGCCCTCCGGCGGCGTCTCGGACATCCCCTCCCACCAGACGTCGCCGTCGGGCGTGAGCGCGACGTTCGTGAAGATGGTGTCGCCCGCGACCGTCGCCATCGCGGCAGGGTTCGTGCTCACGCCGGTTCCGGGAGCGACGCCGAAGAAGCCCGCCTCCGGGTTGATCGCCCAGAGCCTGCCGTCCTGCCCCTGCCGCAGCCAGGCGATGTCGTCGCCGAGGGTCTCGACCCGCCAGCCCGGCCGCGTCGGCCGCATCATCGCGAAGTTGGTCTTGCCGCACGCCGACGGGAAGGCCGCCGCGACGTGGTACGCGCGGCCCGGCCGGTGAGGTGAGCCTTGATGAGCAGCATGTGCTCGGCCAGCCAGCCCTCGTCGCGCGCCATCACCGAGGCGATCCGCAGCGCGAAGCACTTCTTCGCGAGCAGGGCGTTGCCGCCGTAGCCCGAGCCGTAGGACCAGATCTCCCGCGTCTCCGGGAAGTGGGCGATGATCTTGACCGGGTTCGACGGCCAGGCCACGTCGGGGATCCGGCGCCCGTCGGCGTCGACGAGCGGCATCCCGACGGAGTGCACCGCGGGCACCCAGGGGGTGAAGCCGTCGATCTCGGCGAGGGCGACCTCGCCCATCCGCGTCATCAGCCGCATCGACAGGACCGCGTAGGGGGAGTCGGTGACCTGCACGCCGACCCGGGAGATCGCGCCGCCGACCGGACCCATGGAGAAGGGCAGCACGTACATCGTGCGGCCGCGCATCGCGCCGGCGAACCGCTCGGTGAGCTCGGATCGCATGGCGTCGGGGTCGCGCCAGTTGTTGGTGGGGCCGGCGTCCTCCGCGGTCCGCGAGCAGATGAAGGTGCGGTCCTCCAGGCGGGCGACGTCGCCCTCGTCGCTGCGGGCGAGGTAGCTGTTCGGCCGCAGCGCGGGGTTCAGCCGGATCAGCGAGCCGTCGGAGACCATCCGCGCGGCGAGCTGCTCGGCCTCGGCCTCGCTGCCGTCGCACCACACCACGGCGTCGGGCCGGGTGAGGGCGGCGATGCCGTCCACCCAGTCCTCGAGCGCCTCCCGGCCCTGGAAGACCATGCGGGGAGCGGCAGGAGCTGGCAGTGCGGACATGGCGCCTCCTGGGGAAGATGTCGTTGGTTTCCACTCTTGCGCCTCGCGGCCCGGACCTGCAGGGTTGGCGGCGGAGAAGATCGCGCGATCTTTCCCGAGGGAGAAGATCGTGGATGCACTGCTCGTCGGCCGGCAGATCCGGGCCCGTCGCCGCGCCGCCGGGCTGACGCTGGACGACCTCGGGGCGAAGGCCGGCGTCGCACCGAGCCGCCTGTCGCTGTTCGAGAACGGCCGGCGGGAGCCCCGGCTCTCCCAGCTCGTCGCGATCGCGTCGGCGCTCGGCGCGGAGGTGCCGGCCCTGCTCGCGGACGAGGCCCCGGATGCGCGCACGGCGCTCGAGGTGGAGCTCGACCGGTTCCAGCGGGCGCCGCTCTACGAGGCCCTCGGGCTGCCCGCCGTGCCGGCCACCCGCACCCTGCCGCAGGACGCGCTCGAGGCGCTCGTCGGCCTCCACCGCGAGCTGCGCCGCCGCGCCGAGCGGGCGATCGCGACGCCGGAGGAGGCGCGCCGGGCGAACACCGCGCTGCGGCTCGCCAGCCGGGCGCGGAACAACCACATCCCCGAGATCGAGCAGGCGGCGCAGGGCCTGCTCGCCGTCGTCGGCCACGAGCGCGGGGCGCTGACGCACCGGTCGGTCGGCCTGATGGCGAAGCACCTCGGCTTCGAGATCATCCACGTGAACGACCTGCCGCACTCGACCCGCTCGGTCACCGACCTCGAGAACGGCCGGATCTACCTGCCGCCCGCGTCCATCCCCGGCGGCCACGGCCTGCGGGCGCTCGCGCTGCAGGCCATGGCGCACCGGGTGCTCGGCCACCAGGAGCCGCGCGACTACGCGGAGTTCCTCGAGCAGCGACTCGAGATCAACGCGTTCGCGGCCGCCTGCCTGATGCCGGAGCCGGCGAGCGTCGAGTTCCTCGCGGACGCGAAGCAGCGCCGCGACCTCGCGGTCGAGGACTTCCGCGACGCGTTCGGCGTCACCCATGAGGCCGCCGCGCTGCGCCTGACGAACCTCGCGACCGTGCACCTCGACCTCCGGATGCACTTCCTCCGCGTCGGCGACGACGGCGCCATCTACAAGGCCTACGAGAACGACGACCTGCCGCTGCCCGCCGACGTCGACGGCTCGGTCGAGGGCCGGCTCGTGCATCCGGCCTGGGCGGCGCGCGCCGCGTTCGACCGCACCAACCGCACCACCGAGTTCACGCAGTACACCGACACCCCGGTCGGCACCTTCTGGTGCGCGACCCAGACCGGCACCTCGGCCACCGAGGAGTTCTCGATCACGATCGGCGTGCGGTTCGCGGATGCGAAGTGGTTCCGCGGCCGGGAGACCACCGAGCGGGCGGATGCGCGCGTCG
This sequence comes from uncultured Actinomycetota bacterium, assembly GCA_963771645.1. Taxonomy (GTDB): domain Bacteria; phylum Actinomycetota; class Actinomycetes; order Actinomycetales; family Microbacteriaceae; genus Amnibacterium. Next base: position 260,485 of record CAVYUH010000017.1, read on the forward strand.
CCGGCGCCCACCGCGACGGCCGCGACGCCGAGCTCGCCGCGCAGTGGCGCGGGAAGGCGTGGCCGAGCGCGAAGCTGCACGCGCACGTGCTCTCCCCGCTGCCGACCGGCACCTTCCCCGGCGTCGACGACGCCGAGGTCCACCGGTTCCTCGAGGCGCACGCGGGCCGGTAGCGAGCCCGACTGGCGCCTGCGCGATCGACGGAGCCTGGCCGAAGGGCCCGCTTGCCCGGGCGGAGCCGGTCTCCGCGTCGCGCATGGGCGCCGGCGGGCGTCGGTGCCGCGATGACGCCCGTCCGCCATCGAGCGGAGGCCGTGCGCGTTAGCCTTCGGCATGGCCGGGTTCGGGTCAGGCGTGTTCGGGCTTCGCCGGCTCCTCCTGCTCGTGTGGCCGTCGTCGCCGACGTCGTGGCGGGAGGTGCCCTCCCTGCTGCGACCGCAGGCGGTGCAGATCGCGCGCCTCACGGTCGCCGCCGTCGTCGCCTACGTGGCCGCCGAGCTCGTCGCGCCCGGCACCCTGGACCTCACGGCCCCGCTCACGGCGCTCCTGGTCGTGCAGGCCTCCACCGTCGGCACGCTGCAGATGGGCGTCGTGCGGGTCGGCGCGGTGCTCACCGGCGTCGTCGTCGCCGTCGGGGTGTCCACCTGGATCGGCCTCACGTGGTGGAGCCTCGCCCTCGCGATCGCGGTGTCGCTCTCGCTCGCGAAGCTGCTGCGCCTGGGGGAGCAGTCCCTCGAGACCCCGATCAGCGCGATGCTCATCCTCGCGGTCTCCGCGCACCACCAGGCGGCCCAGGTGCGCATCGTGAACACCCTCATCGGCACCGCGGTGGGCATCCTCTTCAGCGTCGTCGTGCCCGTCGCGATCCCGAACCGCACCGCCGCGGACGCCGTGCGACGGGTCGCGCGCTCGCAGGCGGCGCTGCTCGACGAGGTGGCGTCCACGCTCGGCGATCGCCCGCCGGCGACCGAGGAGATCGAGGCGTGGACCGCCTGGGCCGAGCACATCGGGACGGAGGTGGTCGAGGCGTCCCTCGCGATCCGGGCGGTCGAGCAGTCCCGCCGGCTCAATCCGCGGGCGTTCGGCGCCGCCCGGCTGGACCCCCTGCTGCGCACGGCGCTCGCGCGGCTGGACCGCTGCCTCGCGGCGGAGCGGGCCCTGCTCGTGGTGCTCGCGGGCCCGGAGCCGGGCGCAGCGGGGGCGCCCGGGCCGAGCTCGGGCGAGGTGCGCCGCGCCTTCGCGGTGCTGCTCGACGACATCGCGGGCGCCCTGCGCACCTACGGCGACGCGGCGGGCGCCGCCGACCGACGTCCGCGCGACCGGGAGGCCGGCGCTCTCCCGCACCGTCGAGATGGTGCGGGAGACCCATGCCGTGCTCACCGAGCTGCGGCTGCTGGACGTCGACCCGCGCGAGCGGCCCGACCTCTGGATGCTGCACGGCTCGGTGCTCGCCGCAGTGGAGCACATGCTGGCGCAGCTCGACGCGGCCCGCGAGGAGGCCTGAGCGTCACCAGCCGTCGCGGAGCGCGGCATCCAGCGCGTCGACGAACCGGTCGGCGCTCGCCTCCCCGATGCAGAGCGGCGGCTTCACCTTCAGCACGTTCTGCCGGTCGCCGGTGGGCTGCACCACGACCCCGAGCTCGAGCATCCGGTCGCAGATCAGCGCCGTCTCGGCGCTCGCCGGCTCGAGCGTGCTGCGGTCGCGCACGAGCTCGACGCCCTGGTACAGGCCGCGCCCGTGCAGCGCGCCGATCATCGGGTGACGCTCCTGCAGCTGCTCGAGGCGCTCCCGCAGCCGCGCGCCGATGCGGCGGGCGTGCTCCTGCAGCCCCTCGTCGTGCAGCACCGCGAGCACCTCGACCCCGATGCGCGCGGAGAGGGTGCTGCCGCCGGCGGAGGAGAAGAACGAGCCCTGCGCCGCGAGCGCGTCCGCGATCTCCCGCCGCGTGAGCACCGCGCCGAGCGGATGCCCGTTCCCCATCGCCTTCGCGACGGTGATCATGTCGGGCAGCACGCCCTCGTGCTGCTGATAGCCCCAGAACACGTCGCCCTGGCGGCCGTAGCCGACCTGCACCTCGTCGTCGATCCACACGCCGCCGTGCCGCCGGACCGCGGCGGACACCGCGGCGAGGTAGCCGGGCGGCACCTCGATCGCGCCGGCGTTGCCGTTGCGCGGCTCGGCGAGGAAGGCACCCGAGCGGCGTGCCCGCGGCTGCGAGCCGGTCGATCTCCGCGACGGCGTCGTCGGCGTAGCGGGCGCCCGCGTCCTCGCCGCGGTGGCGGCCCCGATAGGCGTTGGGGGCGTCGACGACGTGCACCCACCCGGGCCGCGTCTCGCCGGCGAGCGGGTTGTCCGAGAGCGCCGTCGAGACCGCATCCGAGGCGACGGTCCAGCCGTGGTACGACTCGTGCACGCAGAGCACGTCGGGCCGACCTGTGAAGGCGCGGGCGAGGCGGAGGGCCAGGTCGACGGCTTCGCTGCCGCTGTTCACGAGCAGCACGGTGTCGAACGGTGCGGGCACCGTCGCGAGCAGCCGCTCGCTCAGGTCGGCGACCGCGCCGTAGGAGAATCGCGAGTTCGTGTTGAGCATCGACCACTGGTCCGCGGCGGCTGCCGCGATGCGCGGATGGCCGTGGCCGAGCGCGGTCACGTTGTTGACCATGTCGACGAGGTGCCGGCCGTCGGTGTCGATGAGGAACTCGCGCCAGCCCCGCTCGATGCGCGGCGGATCCGCGTAGTAGTGCGACTGCAGCGTCGAGTAGCTGCGCTCCCGGCGGCGGAGCACGCTCGCCGGCGTCTCCTCCTCGGGGGAAGCGGCGATGCCGAGCAGCGCGGACGGATCCGGGCAGCGGGCGGCCCAGGCGGCCGCCTCGTCGGCCGGGACGAACCGCGGCGGATCTGCGACGAGTCCCTCGCGGACGACGAGCTGCAGCCACGCCGCATCGGTCGAGGACGCCGAGCGGGTCGCCTGCCGCGACGTCGCGCTCCGCGCCGCCGGCCAGCGCCGTCGACGCGGAGCTCCAGGCGCTCGCCGACGAGCCGCAGCCCACCCTCGACGGGCATGAGGCGGCCGGAGAACGGTGCCGTCAGGCCGCGCGGTGAGGCGACCCGCAGCTCGATCCCCGAGCGCGACGTCGTGCGGGGCCGCCGCGGACGGCGCGTGCGACCGGGTGAGGCGCGCCTCGCCGTAGCGGGTCATCGCCGGCTCCGGGCGCCGGCGGCCGCCTCGAGCAGCCGGACCTCGGTGCCGCGCGGCTCGGCGAGCCAGTCGCCGTGCCGCAGCGCGCGGCTCGACCAGCCGAGGTCGACGACCACGGGCGCCGGCGACAGCATCGGCGGGCCGGCGGGCAGGGGCTCGGCCTCGACCGGGCGGCCGAGCCGCCGGCGGATCGCGGCGGTCGCGACGCGGGCGTCGAACGCGGCGGGCACCGCGAACATCCGCCACTCCCGCTCGCGCGCGCCGTCGGCGTAGTCGTTGCCGGGGTCGATCACGACCTGCTGCTCGCCCGACACGACGAGGGTCGCGCCGCGCAGCACGAGCAGCGGCCAGATGGCCGCGATCTCGTCGTCGGTGAGGGGCACCCGGGCGTCGAACGCGGCGATCACCGGCAGCACGGCCAGCGGGCTGCCCGGGCGGTGGTGGAAGACCGCGCTGCAGCTGACGGCGAGCTCCGCGACCCGCCAGCCGACGGCGACGTCCCCGAAGTCGATGACCCCGGTGATGCGTGGGCGCCCGTCGGCGGCGCGCTCCGTCACCACGTTGTCGTCGGTGAGGTCGCCGTGCACGACCTGCAGCGGCAGCCGCTCGTGGAGCGGTGCGAGCGCCGCCACGGCCGCCGCGGTCGCCGCGTCGACGAGGGATCGCCGTTCCGCGGGGACGAAGTCGCGCAGCTCGGCGACGACGTCCTCGGCGTGCCGGAGGTCCCACTGGAGACGGCGCTCGAACCCGGGGCCGGCGAGCGGTGCGAACGCCGGGAGACCCTCCCGGCGGTGTCGCCGAGCCCGGCCCTGACCGACTCGGCGAGGTACGGGCTGTCGATCAGCGGCGTGCCCTCGACGAACGAGAGCAGCCGCACGACGTGGCGGCGCCCGTCGAGCAGCGACCTCGGCCTGCTCCTGGCCGTCGAGCGTCAACACGGGGGTGGGGCAGCGGGATGCCGTGCGCCGCGACCGCCCGCATGGCCTCGTTCTGCGCGGCCGTCTCGTCCGGAGGGCACGCCGGGTTGCCGATCTTCAGCAGGAACCGCCCGCGCGGCCCGTCGAGCAGCACGTTCCGGTCCTGCTGGCTGCCGAGCTCGCTCGCCTCGCCGGTCACGCCGAACAGCCGGGACGGCGAGCTCCAGGGCCGCTCGAGGGTCACCTGCGGCCGAGGGAGGCCGCCGAATCCGGGATCCGTCATGGCTCCAGCCTGGCGTATGCCGCGCCGGGGATGGTGCCTCGCACTGCCGCCAGCCGGGCGTCGATGTCGAGGTGCGAGAGTGGATGTATGCTGGGAGCATCCCGCGAACACACCCGACGAACCGTATGCGAGGGTCGGTTCAGTGGTCGAGTGGTGGTGGCCGTTCGAACAGGGACGGTTGCCTCGCACGGGACCTCGTGCGCGACACAAGGAGAACTCTCATGGCCTGGCTCGGCTCCATCATCCTGCTCATCATCGTGGGCCTCATCGCCGGCTTCATCGCGCGGGCCATCGTGCCCGGACGGCAGAGCATGAGCATCGGAGCGACGATCCTGCTCGGGATCATCGGCTCGTTCGTCGGCGGCTTCCTCGGCTTCCTGATCTTCCACGCCGACGCCGAACGGCGGGCTTCTGCAGCCCTCCGGCATCATCGGCTCGATCATCGGCGCGATCATCGTGCTGCTGATCTGGATCGCCGTGAAGCGCCGCAGCGGCGCCCGCGCCTGACCCGACCCCCACGAGGCGAGGCCTCCTGCGACGACCGCATCCGCGGCGGAGCAGGGGGCCTCGCGTTCGTCCGGCCGGTACCCACCGCATCGCGCGGATCCGGAGCTCTCGTGCTGCACGCCGCCCCGAGGGCTACTCACTCGGCGCGTCGCCCGATCTCTCCGGAACGGCGGGATGTGCGAGGGGCGGCGGTCACCGCCGGGGCGCCGCCATCGCCTGGAGCCGGGCGATGCGCTCCCGCATCGGCGGGTGCGTGGAGAAGAGCCTGCCGACGTCCTGCGCCCGGAACGGGTTCGCGATCATCAGGTGGCTCGTGCTCTGCAGCTGCGGCTCGGGCGCGAGCGGGAGCCGCTGGGTGCCGGCTCGAGCTTGCGGAGCGCGGAGGCGAGCGCGAGCGGGTCGCCGGTGAGGGTCGCGCCGTCCTCGTCCGCGTCGTACTCGCGGGTGCGGCTGATCGCCATCTGCACGACGCTCGCCGCGATCGGCCCGAGGATCAGCATCAGCAGGGCGGCCGACCGCCGCCGCCGCGGTTGTCGCGGTCGTTCCCCGCCGCCGAAGAGCATCGCGCCGTAGGCGAGGTAGGTGATCACCGAGCTGAGGGCCGCGGCCACCGACGAGGTGAGCATGTCGCGGTTGTAGACGTGCATGAGCTCGTGGCCGAGCACGCCGCGCAGCTCCCGCTCGTCCAGCAGCTCGCAGGATCCCCTCCGTGCAGCAGACCGCCGCGTGCCGGGGGTTCCGGCCGGTGGCGAAGGCGTTCGGGGCGAGCGTCGGCGACACGTAGAGGCGCCGGCATCGGCTGGTTCGCGCGCGTCGAGAGCTCGCGGACGATCCGGTACATCGCCGGGCTGCTCCGCCTCGGTGACGGGGCGGGCGCGCATCGCGCGGATCGCGACGGAGTCGCTGAACCAGTAGGAGCCGAGGTTGACCGCGAGGGCGATCACGAGGCCGATCGTGAGGGCCGCGAGGCTGCGGCCGAACAGGAGGTAGCTGGCGACGAGCACGACGCCGCCGAGGAGCCCGAAGAGCACCGCGGTCTTCAGGCCGTTGTGGTGCCGGTGAGGCATGGCGTTCCTTCCGCGGGCGACGGATCCGCCCACGTCCGGTGCAACACGCGACGGCGTCCCCTGCTTTCCTCGTTCTCTATGAGCACTCTATGAAGCACGGCGGGGACACGCCAGCGCGCTGCAGCGCGATCGCATGTCCGCCGGACGCTCGCTAGCCGCGGGCGCGGGGGACCAGGCGTTCGAGCTGGGTGACGTGGTCGGGGTTCGAGCTCCTCGAGGGAGTGGGCGCCGAGCAGCTTCATGGTGCGGACGATCTGGTCGGCGAGGATCGCGATGGTGCGGTCGACGCCGGCGCGGCCGCCGGCCATGAGGCCGTAGAGGTAGGCGCGGCCGACCAGGGTGAACTTCGCGCCGAGGGCGATGGAGGCGACGATGTCGGCGCCGTTCATGATGCCGGTGTCGACGAGCACGTCGAGGTCGCTGCCGACCTCGCGGACCACGTCGGGCAGCAGGTGGAAGGGGATGGGGGCGCGGTCGAGCTGGCGGCCGCCGTGGTTGGACAGCACGATGCCGTCGACGCCGAAGTCGGCGAACCGCTTGGCGTCCTCGAGGCTCTGCACGCCCTTGATCGCGAGCTTGCCCGGCCACATGGCGCGGATGATCTTGAGGTCCTCGTAGCTGATGGTGGGGTCCATCGCGAGGTCGAGCAGGTCGCCGACGGTGCCGCCGGTGGCGGTGAGGGACGCGAACTCGAGCTTCGGGGTGGTGAGGAAGTCGATCCACCACCAGGGCCGCGGGGCGGCGTCGAGCAGGGTGCGGATGGTGAGCTGCGGCGGGATGGAGAACCCGTTGCGCTTGTCGCGGAGGCGGGCGCCGGCGACCGGGGTGTCGACGGTGAAGAACAGCGTCTCGTAGCCGGCCGCGGCGGCGCGCTCGACGAGGGCGTAGGAGATGTCCCGCTGCCGCATGACGTAGAGCTGGAACCAGTTCCGGCCGCCCGGGTTCGCGTCCTTCACGTGCTCGATCGAGGTCGTGCCGAGGGTGGAGAGGGTGAACGGGATGCCTGCGGCGTTCGCGGCGCCGGCCCCGGCGGTCTCGCCCTCGGTCTGCATCAGGCGGGTGAAGCCGGTCGGGGCGATGCCGAACGGCAGCGTCGACGGGGCGCCGAAGACGGTGGCGGTGGTGTCGACGTGCTCGACGTCGCGGAGCACCTCGGGGTGGAACTCGACGTCCTCGAACGCCTGCCGGGCGCGGGCGATCGAGATCTCCGACTCCGCGGATCCGTCGGTGTAGTCGAACGCCGCCGTCGGGGTGCGGCGCTTCGCGATCCGGCGCAGGTCGTCGATCGTCAGCGCCGACTCCAGCCGCGCCTTCTTGCGGTCCAGCTCCGGCGTCTTGAACTTCAGGTACTCGAAGACGTCGGCGGGCTTCGGGAGCTGTCGCTGCACCATCGGATCAGTCCTTTCCGTCGGAACGGGCGCGCGCGGGATAGGCGCGGAGGGGGAAGGAGGCGGCGACCACGCGGCGGAGCGCCTCCAGGTCGCCGCGGACGAGCCCGTGCGTGCGCGCCTGCACGAGCACGTTGCCGATCGCGGTCGCCTCGACGGGTCCGGCGAGCACCGGGATGCCGCAGGCGTCGGCGGTGAGCTGGCAGAGCAGCTCGTTCTGCGCGCCGCCGCCGACGAGGTGCACGCGTGCGGACGGCGCGCCCGGTGAGCCGCTCGATGTCCCGGACCGCCTCGGCGTAGGCGTTCGGCGAGGCTCTGCAGCACGCTGCGGACGAGCTCCGCGCGGCGTCGTCGGGCGCCCGCACGCCCTGCTCGGCGAAGCAGGGTCGCGATGCGGGCGGGCATGTCGCCCGGCGGCAGCAGCCGCGGGTCGTTCGCATCGAACACGGGCACGTCGGCGGGCACGTCCGCGGCCTGCCGCAGCAGGTGCTCGAGGTCGGCCTGCTCGCCGGCCTTCGCCCAGGTGCGGATCGACTCCGACAGCAGCCAGAGCCCCATGACGTTCTTCAGGAAGCGGATGCGGCCGTCGACGCCGCCCTCGTTGGTGAAGCTGGCGAGGCGCGCCTCCTCGGTGAGCACCGGCGACGGCAGCTCCATGCCGACGAGCGACCAGGTGCCGCAGGAGATGTACGCGGCGTCGTCGCCGGTCGAGGGGCACCCCGACGACGGCCGAGGCGGTGTCGTGCGAGCCGACCGTCGTGAACGGGAACTCGTGCCGGATCCCGAACTCCTCGCGCATCGCCGGCCGAGCACGCGGGCCGAGCCGCGTGCCCGGTTCGACGAGCGGCGGCAGAGGTCGAACCGGCAGGCCGAGGCGCGAGAGCAGCTCGGTGTCCCAGGCGTCGCCGCCCGCGGCCAGCAGGCCCGTCGTCGAGGCGTTCGTCCGCTCGGCGACCTGGGCGCCGGTCAGCCAGCAGCCGATCAGGTCGGGGACGAGCAGCAGGCCGTCGGCGAAGTCGAGCGCGCCGGACGCGGCGGTCGGCCGCGAGCTGGAACAGGGTGTTGAAGGGCAGGTGCTGCAGGCCGTTGCGCCGGTACAGCTCCTCCGGGCCGCACCTCGGCGTGCACCGCCCGACGCCGAGCGCCGTGCGGGCGTCGCGGTAGTGGTACGGGTTGCCGAGCATCCGGTCCGCCGCGCAGCAGCCCGTAGTCGACGGCCCAGGAGTCGACGCCGAGCGCCGACCAGCTCGGGCTCCTCGCGGGCCGCGGTCGCCGAGCCCGTTCATCGCGCGCGGAGTACAGCTCGAGCATGTCCCAGTGCAGGCCGTCGGGGAGCCGCACCGGGGCGTTCGGGAAGCGGGCGACCGTGCGCGAGCCGCAGCTCGCCGTGGCCCGACGGACCCGAGGATCACCCGTCCGCTCGTCGCGCCGAGGTCGATCGCGGCGACCGCCTTCACCGCGCACCTCCTGCCCGTCGCGCGGTACCTGTGGCACGCGCGTACGCATGCACCGCGTACGTCCGACGCAGACCGCGCGAGCGGTGGGATGACCGGAGCGTCATCGCAGGAACGCGGCGGCGACGCCCGCGTCGACGGGGATGTGCAGGCCGGTGGTGTGGCTGAGGTCGGGCCCGGTGAGCACGCGCGACCGCGTTCGCGACGTTCTCGGGCAGCACCTCGCGCTTCAGCATGGTGCGCTGCGCGTAGTACTTGCCGAGGTCCTCCTCCGGGATCGCCGTAGACTTCGGCCCGGTTGGCGCCCCAGCCGCCGGCGAAGATGCCGGAGCCGCGCACGACGCCGTCGGGGTTGATGCCGTTGACCTTGATGCCGTGCTCGCCGAGCTCGGCCGCGAGCAGCCGCACCTGGTGGGCCTGGTCGGCCTTCGTCGCCGAGTAGGCGATGTTGTTCGGGCCGGCGAACACGGAGTTCTTCGACGAGATGTAGATGATGTCGCCGCCGAGCTCCTGGTCGATGAGCACCTGCGCCGCGGCCTTCGAGACGAGGAACGAGCCCTTCGCCATGACGTCGTGCTGCAGGTCCCAGTCGGCGACCGTGGTCTCGAGCAGCGACTTCGACAGCGAGAGCCCGGCGTTGTTGACGACGAGGTCGAGGCCGCCGAACGCGAGCACGGTCGGCGTCGATGGCGGCCTGCACTGCGTCCTCGTCGGTGACGTTCGCCGCGACGCCGATCGCGACGTCGGTGCTGCCGAGCTCGGCCGCGGCCGCCTGCGCCTTCTCGAGGTCGAGGTCGGCGATGACGACGCAGGCGCCCTCGGCGGCGAGCCGGGTGGCGATGGCCTTGCCGATGCCGCTGCGCGGCGCCGGTGACGAGCGCGATGCGGGTGGCGAGCGGCTTCGGCTTCGGCATCCGCTGCAGCTTCGCCTCCTCGAGCGCCCAGTACTCGATGCGGAACTTCTCCGCCTCGTCGATCGGCGCGTAGCGTCGAGATCGCCTCGGCGCCGCGCATCACGTTGATCGCGTTGATGTAGAACTCGCCGGCCACGCGCGCGGTCTGCTTGTTCGGCGCCGTAGCTGAACATCCCGACGCCGGGGATCAGCACGATCGCCGGATCGGCGCCGCGCATCGCCGGGCGAGTCGGCGGTCGCGTGGCGGTCGTAGTACGCCTGGTAGTCGGCGCGGTACTGCGTCGTGCAGCTCCGCGAGCCGCGCGAGCGACTCCTCGACGGACGCCGTCGGCCGGCAGGTCGAGCACGATCGGCTTGACCTTGGTGCGCAGGAAGTGGTCGGGGCAGCTGGTGCCGAGCGCCGCGAGCCGCGGGTGCTCGGCGCGCGGCCAGGAAGTCGAGCACGCGCGGGGCGTCGGTGAAGTGGCCGACCATGCGGCCGGTCGGTCGAGACGCGAGGCCGCGGATGGCGGGCGCGAGGGCGGCCGCGTGCGCGCGCCGCTCGGCCTCGGGCAGGGCCGCGTAGCCGTCGAGCGCGGCGCCGAACGGCTCCGGCCGGCCGTGGGCGGCGATGTACGCCTCGGCGGTGTCGATGATCCAGAGCGAGTTCGCCTCGGCCTCGTCGCAGGTGTCGCCCCAGGCCGTGATGCCGTGGCCGCCGAGGATGCAGCCGATCGCCTGCGGGTTCGCGGCCTTGATCGCGGCGATGTCCAGGCCGAGCTGGAAGCCGGGTCGGCGCCAGGGCACCCAGACGACCTTGTCGCCGAAGATCTCGCGCGTCAGCGCCTCGCCGTCGGCCGCCGTCGCGATCGCGATGCCGGAGTCGGGGTGCAGGTGGTCGACGTGCGGCGGCGTCGACGAGGCCGTGCATCGCGGTGTCGATCGACGGGGCCGCGCCGCCCTTGCCGAAGCAGCGTGTAGTCGAACGCGGCGACCATCTCGTCCTCGCGCTCGACGCCGGGGTAGACGCTCGGCGAGCGCGCGCAGCCGGTCGAGGCGCAGCACGGCGAGGCCCGACTCGGTCAGCGTGCCGAGGTCGCCGCCGGAGCCCTTGACCCAGAGCAGCTCGACGGGCTCGCCGGTGACGGGGTCGGTCTCGGTGCCCTTCGCCGAGGTGTTGCCGCCGGCGTAGTTGGTGTTCTTCGGGTCGGCGCCGAGCCGGTTGGAGCGGGCGATCAGCTCGCGGCGGCCGGGTTGTCATGACTCGTCCTGCTCGGTACTCGAGGCTGGCGGAGAACTGCAGTCGGTGGCGGGATCGCGGTCGCGGCGGTGCGGACTCGCTCCCGGTCGCGTCTCGACACGGACGCGGGGTGAGCACGGGTCGAGGCACGGGGTCAGGCTCCCCATCCGGCCTGCGTGCCGCCGACGCGGTCCGCCGTCGATCTGCTTCTGGTAGCCGCGACGCGCGCAGGTAGCGCGCGCATCGGGTCGGCGCGGGCAGGCCGCGCGACTCGCGCCAGTCGGCGAGGGCGGGGCGCACGTCGCGTGTAGAAGGCGTCCATGAGGATCGCCGTTGGCGCCGAGCACGTCGCCCGCCTGCTGCGCGTCGTCGAGCGCCTCGCGGTCGACGAGCAGCGCCCGCGCCGTCATCTCCTGCACGTTGAGCACGCGAGCGGATCTGGCCGGGGATCTTGTCCTCGACGTTGTGGCACTGGTCGAGCATGAACGCGACGTCGCCGTCGGCGCCGTAGCCGCCGCCGCGGACGACCTCGAAGAGGATGCGGAACAGCTGGAACGGGTCGGCCGCGCCCACGATCAGGTCGTCGTCGGCGTAGAAGCGCGAGTTGAAGTCGAAGGAGCCGAGCTTGCCGAGGCGCAGCAGCTGCATGACGATGAACTCGATGTTCGTGCCGGGCGCGTGGTGGCCGGTGTCGAGGCAGACGAACGCCTTGTCGCCGAGGGCGGCCACCTGCGCGTAGCAGGTGCCCCAGTCGGGGACGTCGGTGTGATAGAACGCCGGCTCGAAGAACTTGTACTCGAGCACCAGGCGCTGGTCGTCGCCGATGCGCGGCGTAGATCTCTGCGAGCGAGTCGGCCAGGCGGTCCTGCGGCGCGCGGATGTCGTCCTGGCCGGGGTAGTTCGTGCCGTCGGCGAGCCAGATCTTGAGGTCGCGCGAGCCGGTCTCGCTCATGATGTCGATGCAGCGCGAGGTGGTGGTCGATCGCCTTGCGGCGGACCTCCGGGTCGCGGTGCGCGAGGCTGCCGAACTTGTAGTCGTCGTCCTGGAACGTGTTCGAGTTGATGGTGCCGAGCGCGACGCCGAGGTCCTCGGCGTAGCGCGCCGAGCGCGGCGAAGTCGTCGACCTGGTCCCACGGGATGTGCAGCGCGACGCGTCGGCGCGAGCCCGGTGAGCTCGGTGCACCTGCGCGGCATCCGCGATCTTCTCTTCGGGTCGCGCGGCACACCGGCGTGCGGAACACCTTGAAGCGGGTGCCGGAGTTGCCGAACGCCCAGGAGGGCAGCTCGATGGCCTGCTCGCGAGCCGGTCGTGATGTCGGTCGAAGTGGTCATGGGTGTCCTGTCGTGCTGGAGCGGAGCAGCGGCCAACTGGTCGTCGAGGTTGAAGATTTCGGGGAGCTGGTGGCGCCCTGGTCGGGCGTCCGTCGAGGGCACGAAGAAGTGGGCCATCTCGCCTCCCAGTCGCGTGACTCGGTGCGCGAGGTCGACGGCGGCCTGCAAGGTCGTCGGTCTCGTAGTAGCCGATCAGCAGGCCATCCTCGTCGAGGAACAGCGAGTAGTTGCGGCGCCGACGCCTCGATCTCCCGAAGCATGCTGGGCCAGACGGCCGGTGGCGTCGGGTACTCGTCGAGGGCCGAGCTGACCGGGAGTTCAAAACAGATGCGCTGCCGGCTCGGCCGGCGACGAGCAGGTCGCGCCGGCCGAGCACCGGATCAGAAGTTGAACTTGTCGATGTTGGACTTGTTGAACATGAACGGGTTGCCGAGCGGACGGTGCCGTCGGCGCCGACGGTGTACTCGTCCGAGCTTAGGCCGAGGCCGTGAACTTGTCGCCCTGCTTGCCGGTGATCGTGCCGTCGATCATGCGCCTTGGCCGCGTAGGCCGCGAGGTAGCCGAGGTCCTCCGGGTTCCAGAGGGCGAACGCGGGACGGTGCCGTCCTTGACGTACTTCGCGCATCTGGTTCGGGTGCCGAGGCCGGTGAGCTTGACCTTGCACTTCTTCGAGTCGGAGGTAGCGGGCCGCTGCGGCGATGCCGACCGTGGTGGGCGAGATGATGCCCTTCAGGTTCGGGTAGGTCTGCAGCAGCGCCTCGGTCTTGTCGAACGAGGTCTGGTCGTCGTCGTTGCCGTAGACAGTGGTGACGAGCTTGATGTTCGGGTGGTTCGTCTTGCCGTAGGCGGTCATCGCCTGTTCCAGGCGTTCTGGTTCGTCGCGTTGGCGGCGGCCGAGAGGATCGCGACTCGCCCGAGTCGCCGATCTCCTTGGCATGATGTCGACCTGCATCTCGCCGATGACCTCGGTGCTGGCCTGGTTGACGAAGACGTCGCGGCAGTCCGGGTCGGTGTCGGAGTCGAAGGTGACGACCTTGACGCCGGCGGCTTGGCCTGACCGATGGCGTCACAGAGCGCGTTGGCGTCGTTCGCGGAGAGGACGATCGCGCCGACGTGCTGCTGGGTGAGGGTGTTGATGTAGCTGACCTGGCCGACGGCGCTCGGCCGTGGTCGGGCCGACCTGCGCGTAGGTGCCGCCGAAACCCTCCACGGCCTTCTGCGCCGGCCTTGTCCGAGGTGTCGAAGTACGGGTTGCCGAGGTTCTTCGGCAGGAACGTGATCTTGTAGTTCTTCGCGCCGCCGCTGCTGGAGCCGCCGATGACGAGGAGGCGGACGACGAGCCTCCGGCGTGGCGCCGCAGCCGGTGAGGGCGAGCGCTGCGGCGAGGGTCGACGCCGGCGACGGCCAGCATCCGATGCGGGAGGGGATGGACTTCATCATGGTTCTTCCTTCTCGGAGTGGATTGCGGTCGGGACGGATCGTGCTGCCGTGAGAGGTCCGGAGGCGGGGGCGGACGGGCGCTGCCTCGCCCGGATCGCGGCTCGGGCGCGCAGAGCCGCGCCAGCCGGCGAGGAGTCGCGGGACGAGCACCGAGACAACCAGCAGAGCGCCCGGTCGACGACATTGATGACGTCGTCCGTGACGCCCGCGCAGGCGCAGCAGCGCTGCGTGAGCACGCCGATCAGCAGCACGCCGGCGATGCACGCCGGGCAGGGCGCCGCGGCCGCCGAAGATGGAGACGCCGCCGAGCGAGCACCGCGGCGATGACCGGGAGCTCGAGGCCGGTCGCGTTGTCGCCGCGAGCGCGAGTTGAAGCGGAGCGTCCAGAACACGCCGGCGAAGGCGGAGACGACGCCGGTCAGCGAGGTAGAGCGATGAACTTGGTCCGGCGGACGTTGACGCCGGAGAAGAGCGCCGCCTCGTCGTTCAGGCCGATCGCGAAGAGGCCGCGGCCGAACGGCGTGAAGTGCAGCAGCACGACGAACACGATCGCGAGCAGCACGAAGAACAGCAGCATGACGTCGGGATCCGCGAGCTCGCGCCCCGAAGTGCGCCTGCGACGAAGGTCGTGCCAGCTGCGCCGGGAAGTCGGTGACCGCCGTGGTGCCGAGGAGGCCGACCGCGATTCCGCGATAGAGCGCGAGGGTGCCGATCGGTGACGGCGAGCGACGGCAGCCCGACGACCGTGACGAGGAAGCCGTTGAGCGGCGCCGGCGAGCGAGGCCGACGACGAGGGCGACGACGGCTGCGGCCAGGGATCGACCACGTGCGCCTGGTAGAGCACGCCCGACGGTGACGCTGCTGAGCCCGAGCGTGCTCGCGACCGAGAGGTCGATCTCGCCGGTCACGATGATCAGCGTCATCGGCAGCGCGATCAGCAGGATCGGGACGCAGTCGAGCAGCAGAGGTCGATCGTGAGCGTTGCCGCGAAGTAGGGCACGCGTGTAGCCGTACAGGTAGACGACGATCAGCAGCCGCGACGATGGCGGCGCTCGCGGCTGAGCAGGACGCCGCCGCAGCCGGTGGCCGAACGTCGGGGAGTGCGTGCCGTCTCGGGGCGTCCGGGTGGTGCTCATGCCGCGCTCACGGTCGTCGTCGTGCTCATGCGCGGCGACGTCCGCTCGGACTCGGCGACGTCGAGACCGCTGCTGTCGGTCAGCGGCGCGAGGAGCGCAAGGACGCGGTCGAGCACGATCGCGCCGATGATCAGCACGCCGACGACGGCCTGCTGCCAGAAGTCCTGCGATGCCGAGGATCGGAAGCGCGCGGTTGATCGTGATGAGCAGCATGGCGCCGATGGCCGCGCCGTAGACCGTGCCGCTGCCGCCGAAGATCGCGACGCCGCCGATGACGGCGGCGGCCGACGGCCTGCAGCTCGAGCCCGGTGCCGGGTCGCGAGTCGACCGTGCCGTAGCGGGCGGTGTACAGACGCCGGCGAGCCCGGCGAGCGCGCCGCGAGATCACGAACGCGCGTGAACACGCGCGGGCCGACCGGCAGGCCGTAGAGCTCGGCGGCGCCGGGTCGGAGCCGATCGCGTAGAGCTCGCGGCCCGCCGCGCGGTTGCGCAGGTAGCAGCCGCGCGACGAGCACGACGATCGAGCGCGACGATCGTGAGGACGGGTATCCCGAGCACGCTGTGCGGAGCCGAGGTTCGTGAAGGCGTCGGGCAGGTTGCCCGGCGTCGATCTGCGAGGCTGCCGGCCCAGAGCACGTCGATCCGCGGTAGGCGTAGAGCGTCCCGAGGGTGATGACCAGCGCCGGCACCTTCGCGACGCGACGAGCAGCGCCGTTGACAGACGCCGAGCAGCGCGCCGAGCCATGACCGCGAGCACGACCACGACGATCGGGAAGCCCGGGCAGTCCGATGAACAGCTGCCCGGTCGAGGTAGGCCGTGATGCCGAGGATGGAGCCGACCGAGAGGTCGACGTTCTGCGTGATGATACGATGGCCTCGCCGACCGCGAGCAGCAGCGAGGATCGACGGGGGTCAGCAGCAGGTCGCGCCACCCGGTGACCGACTGAAGAGGAACTTCGGGTTCACGATCGTCGCGACGCCACGACGACGATGATCGCGATGGCGACCCGCGGATCGTCTCGGCGCCGCAGGACCGCGGCGGAGCCCGACGCCGAGGCCCGGCGCCACCGGAGCGCGGCGGTGCCGCATGGCGCTCATGCCGCGGTCGGCGTGGGTCGCTGCGGACATGACGTCTCTCTGCGTCGCGGTCGCGCGCGGTCGAGCTCGGCGGTGATCGCGGCCCTCGCGCACGACGAGCACGCGGTCGGCCATGCCGAGCACCTCGGGCAGCTCGGACGAGATCATGAGGATGCCGATGCCCTGGCCGGCCAGCTCGGAGAGCAGCCGGTGCACCTCCGCCTTGGTGCCGACGTCGATGCCGCGCGTCGGCTCGTCGATGATCAGCAGCTTCGGGCTGGTGGCGAGCCACTTCGCGAGCACGACCTTCTGCTGGTTGCCGCCGCGAGAGGGTGCCGCCCTCGCTGTCGAGGGCGTCGGCCTTCACCTGCAGACGGCTCGCCCAGGTGGCCGCGGCGGCGTTCTCGGCGCCGGAGCGGAGCAGGCCGAAGCTGGCTGAGACGTCGGCGGATGACGAGGGTGAGGTTGCGGGCGATCGGACGATGTCGAGCGACCAGGCCCTGCTTGCGCCGATCCTCGGGCACCAGCGCCATGCCCGCTCGGATCGCGGCGCGCGGGTCGTGCCGCGGAGCGCGCTTGCCGAGCGAAGGTGACCGCGTCCGGAGTCGTAGGCGTCGACGCCGAAGACGGCGCGGAGCGATCTCGCTGCGGCCGGCGCCGACGAGCCCGGCGAGCCCGACGATCTCGCCGGCCCGCACCGAGAACGAGACGTCGTCGAAGACACCCGCGCCGTGTCAGGTGCTTCGACATCGAGCACCACGTCGCCGAGCTCGGCCGTCTGTCTTCGGGAACAGGGTCGTCGACGTCCCGGCCGACCATGCGGCGCACGATCTCGGCCTGGGTCACATCGGTGATGGCGTCGGTCGAGACGTACGCGCCGTCCCGCATCACCGTGATCGTGTCGCAGAGCGAGAAGACCTCGTCGAAGCGGTGGGAGATGAAGACGAGCGCGCGCCCCTCGTCGCGGAGGCTGCGGGCGACGGCGAACAGCCGCTCGACCTCGACGCCGCGAGAGCGCCGCCGTGGGCTCGTCCATGATGAGCAGCCGGGCGTCGAGGGAGATGGCCTTCGCGATCTCGATGATCTGCTGGTCGGCGATGGAGAGCCCGAGTGCCGGGCGGTCGGGGTCGATCCGCACACCGAGGCGGGTGAACAGGCGCACGGCCTCGTCCCGCATCGCGCGCCGGTCGATCCCGCCGAAGCGGCCTCGCGGCTGCCGCCCCATGAAGAGGTTCTCGGTGACGGAGAGATCCGGGAAGAGCGTCGGTTCCTGGTAGATCACCGCGACGCCGGCGGCCTTGGACTCCGCGGTGTTGCGGAAGTCGACGTCCTCGCCCCCGAGGCGGAAGGTGCCGGAATCGCGTTGGTGCACGCCTGCGACGATCTTGACGAGCGTCGACTTGCCGGCGCCGTTCTCGCCGATGAGCGCGTGGATGCTTCCCGGGCTCACGGAGAGGGTCCCGTCGGCCAGGGCGACGACCGGCCCGAAGGTCTTGACCACGTGCTGGAGCTCGAGGGTCGGGGCGTCGGTTCCGGTCGGCACTGAACGGGCTCCTCGTCTTCGAGTTTGGATCGTTTCAATGAAACGATCAAAACGGACTGTAGAGCCAAGCCGCCGTGCTCGTCAACACGACCCGCGCACATCGGTGTCCCTTTGTGACACTGCGGCGGCGCGGTGTCTCGGGCGGCACCGCCGTCGCCCCTTCGCACCACCGGGGGAGCCTCCGCCCGTTAGCCTCGCCTCGACGAAGGGAGCGCCGTGGCGGTCAGCGTGCGTGACGTGGCACTGCGCGCCGGAGTCTCGCTCGGCACCGTCTCCAACGTGCTGAACAGCCCGGCGAAGGTGGCGCCGGCGACCGCGGAGCGGGTGCTCGCGGCGATCGAGGAGCTCGGCTTCGTCCGCAACGACGCGGCGAGGCAGCTCCGCGCGGGCTCCAGCCGCAGCATCGGGCTGCTCGTGCTCGATGTGCGCAACCCGTTCTTCACCGACGTCGCCCGCGGCGCGGAGGAGCGGGCGCAGGAGGCGGGCCTCTCCGTGCTGCTCGCCGACAGCGGAGAGCTGCTCGAACGGGAGTCCCAGCATCTCGACCTGTTCGAGGAGCAGCGGGTCCGAGGTCTGCTCATCACCCCGGTCGGCGACGTCGCGGGTCGCCTGGAGCGGCTTCGCGATCGCGGGATCCCGATCGTCCTGGTGGACCGGATGGCCGGGGCCGGCGGGTTCTCCTCCGTCTCGGTCGACGACGTCGCCGGCGGCCGCCTCGCGGCCGAGCACCTGCTGGCCGCGGGCCGTCGCCGGTTGCTCTTCGTCGGGGGGCCGCTCTCATTGGCCCAGGTCGCTGACCGCCTGGAGGGTGCGAGAGCCGCGGTCGCCGCGGTGCCGCACGCGCGGATCGACGTGCTCGAGATCCCCTCGCTCACGATGACGTCCGGTGTTGCGGCGGCCCGGCGGATCCTCGGGGCGGATGCACGCCCGGACGCCGTGTTCGCGGCCAACGACGTCGTCGCGCTCGGCATCCTGCAGGGGGTCGGGATGCTCGGGGCGCTCAACGTGCCGGACGACCTCGCGATCGTCGGCTACGACGACATCGAGTTCGCTGCGGCTGCCGCGGTGCCGATCAGCTCGGTGCGGCAGCCTCGGGAGCTGATCGGGCGCACCGCGGTCGACCTGCTGCTCGCCGAGATCGAAGGGGGCCACGAGCGGCAGCGGATCGTGTTCCAGCCGGAGATGGTCGCACGGGAGTCCACTCAGGCGCGGTGAGTCGCTACGCGCCCGGGCGCTCGAAGCTCGTGCCGACGAACGCGTCCCACAGCCGGTCGGGCAGCGCCCGCCGCACGCCGACGAGCAGGCCGGCCGACGGCGTCACGAGCATCCGCGCGGCGGGGGAGCGGCGCCGGATCGCGCGTTCGACCGCCCGGGCCACCGCATCCGGGTCGCCGCCGAGCCGCGTCATCGGACCGGACGCGTAGGTCTCCTGGGTGGTGCGCGCGACGCCCTCGTTGAACGACGTGTACGGCGCGGGTGCGGGCGGCAGGGCCGAGGCCGTCGCAGCGAACTCCGTGCGGATGAAGCCCGGCTCGATCAGCACGACACGGACGCCGAAGCCGGCGACCTCGAAGCGGAGCGCGTCGCTCAGCGCCTCGACCGCGTACTTCGTCGCGTGGTACGCGCCGCCGCCCGGGAAGGTGAGCCGGCCGCCCATCGAGCCGATGTTCACGATGCGGCCCCAGCCCTCCCCGCGCATGCCGGGGAGCACGAGCTGCGTCATGCGTACGAGCCCGAGCACGTTCGTCTCGAACTGGCGGCGCAGCTCGTCCATCGGCAGGGTCTCGAGCGCGCCCGACAGCGAGTAGCCGGCGTTGTTCACGAGCGCGCCGACGGCGCCGTGCTCGGCCTCGATCCGCTCCATGGCGGCCTGCATGGAGCCCTCGTCGGTGACGTCGAGGGCGAGCGTGCTGCAGCCCTCCTCGCGCAGGTCCGCGATCGCATCCTCCCGCCGCGCCGTCGCGACGACGGTGAGGCCGGAGCGGACGAGCCGCAGGGCCGTGGCCCTGCCGATGCCGGTGGAGCAGCCGGTGATCAGGACGGGGCGGGAGCGGACGGCCATGGCCGAAGCGTAGGGGCGCGGCCTGTCCCTCCCGGTCAGAGGGAGACGCTGATGCCGCCGTCGACGTAGAGCGTGTGCCCGTTGACGAAGCTCGCGGCGTCGGAGGCGAGGAAGACGCAGGCGCCGACGAGCTCCTCCGCCTCGCCCCAGCGCCCCGCCGGCGTACGGGCCTTGAGCCAGCCGTCGAACGTCGGATCCGTGGCGAGCGGCTCGTTCAGGGGCGTGCGGATGTAGCCGGGCGCGATCGCGTTGCAGTTGAGCCCGTGCCGGGCCCAGTCCGTCGCCATCCCCTTCGTGAGGTTCACGACGGCGCCCTTCGTGGCCGTGTACGGCGCGATCGAGTAGCGCGCGAGCGTCGCGTTCACCGAGGCGATGTTCACGATCCGGCCGCGGCCGCGGCGGATCATGTGCCGCGCGACGGCTTGGGAGACCGTGAACACGCTCGTCAGGTTCGTCGCCAGGACCCGGTCGAACGCATCGGCCGGGAACTCCTCGAGCGGTGCCCGGTGCTGCATGCCCGCGTTGTTCACGAGCACGTCGATGGGGCCCTGGTCCGACTCGAAGCCGTCGATGGCCGCGACGGCAGCGGCGCGGTCGGTCACGTCGAACGGCAGCAGGCGCGCGCCGGGAACGTGCGCCGCGGCGGCCTCGAGCCTCGCCGGGTCCCGGCCGTTCAGCAGCACGGTCGCGCCCGCGTCGGCGAGGCCGATCGCGAGCGCCAGGCCGATGCCCTGCGAGGAGCCGGTGACGAGGGCGGTACGCCCGGTGAGGTCGAAGAGCGCCGCTCCCCGCCGCGGTTCCGGTGCTCCGGTCGTCGCGTCCATCGTCCGCCTTCCGTCGATCCCGTCGGGTCGAGGCCATTCTCCCGGCCGCGGCCTGCGGGAGGATGGGGCAGTGGCGACCGTGTGGGTGCTCGGCAGTCTCAACGTCGACGCCATCGTGCGGGTGGCGCGCCATCCGGCGCCTGGGGAGACGGTGCTCGGCGGGCCGGTCGAGCTGCGCTTCGGCGGCAAGGGCGCGAACCAGGCGGTGGCGGCCGCGGTCGCGGGCGCCCGCGTGCGGATGATCGGCCGCGTCGGTGCGGACGGGGACGGCCGCGCCTACCGCGACCGCCTCGCGTCCTTCGGGATCGACGTCGACGCGGTGCGGACCGACCCGTCCGCGGCGACAGGACGCGCCGCCATCGCGGTCGACCCCGCCGGGGAGAACACGATCATCGTGTCACCGGGCGCGAACGCGGCGGTGAGCCGGGCGGATCTCGAGGCCCTCGAGGGCCTCGCAGCGGAGGACGTGCTGCTCGTGCAGCTCGAGATCGACCTGGCGGTCGTGGCCGAAGCCGTCCGGGTCGCTGCGCAGCGCGGCGCCCGGGTGGTGCTCAACGCGGCGCCGTTCGCGCTGCTGCCCGCGGAAGTGCTCGCGCTGGCGGACCCGGTCGTGGTGAACGAGGCGGAGGCGGCCGAGCTCGCCGCATCCGGAGGGGTGCCGGTGCAGCTCCTGATCACCCGCGGCGCGGCGGGCTCCGCGTGGGGCGACGTCGAGGTCGCGGCGGAACGGGTCGAGCAGCCCGTCGACACCACGGGTGCCGGCGACACCTACTGCGGCGCCCTCGCGGCGGCGCTCGCCGCGGGCGCCGGGCCTGCCGACGCCATGCGCGCCGCGGCCGCCGCGGCGGCCCGCTCGGTCACCTGGCTGGGCGCGCAGCCCGAACCGGGCCGGTCTGACCCGCGAAGCGTCCTGGCGCGGTGTGGCGCGCAGGACCTCCGGAACGGCGCGACGAACGAGCGCGGTCAGCCGCGGATGACGCGGAGCGCGAGCGCCGTCTGCAGCGCCGCCGCCGCCGCCTCGGCGCCCTTGTCCTCCTTCGAGCCCGGCAGTCCGGCGCGGTCGAGGCCCTGCTGCTCGTCGTCGAGGGTGAGCACCCCGAAGCCGACGGGCTTGCCGGTGCGCAGCGCGACCTCGGTGAGGCCCTGCGTCGCCGCGGAGGACACGTACTCGAAGTGCGGCGTGCCGCCGCGGATGATCACGCCGAGCGCGACCGCCGCGTCCGCCCCGGCCGTCAGCGCCGCCTGGGCGACGACCGGCAGCTCGAAGCTGCCCGGCACCGGGTACTCCACGACTCGCGCGCCGGACGCCTCGAGGGTCCGCCGGGCGCCCTCGAGCAGGCCGTCAGCGATGCGTGGATGCCAGGTGCCGTGCACGATCGCGACGGTGAGGTCGCTGCCGTCGACGCCGGTCGCGTCCGGCTTGCCCTCGGCGCTCACGACGCGCTCCGGTCGGCGGACAGCCGCAGGTCGCTGTCGGCGATGAGGTGCCCCATCCGGGACCGCTTCGCCTCGAGGTAGCCCTCGTTCACGGCGCCGACGCCCACGACGAGCGGCACGCGCTCGCTGACGTGCACGCCGTGCGCCTCGAGCTGGGCGATCTTGTTCGGGTTGTTGGTGAGCAGCCGCACGTCGGTGATGCCGAGGTCGGTGAGGATCACCGCGGCGGCGATGTACTCCCGGGCGTCGGCCGGGAGGCCGAGCGCGAGGTTCGCGTCGAGGGTGTCGAGGCCGTCCTCCTGCAGGCGGTAGGCCCGCAGCTTGTTCACGAGGCCGATGCCACGCCCCTCGTGGCCGCGCAGGTAGACGACGACGCCGCCCTCCTCCTGCACCGCGTCGAGCGCCGCGTCGAGCTGCGGCCCGCACTCGCACTTCAGCGAGCCGAACGCCTCGCCCGTCAGGCACTCCGAGTGGACCCGCACGAGCGCCGACGGGCCGGGGGTGCCGGAGATCAGCGCCACGTGCTCGTCGCCGGTCATCGCGTCGCGGTAGGCGCGGACGCGGAACATCCCGTGCGTCGTCGGCAGCGCGGTCTCGACCTCGAAGCGGATGCGCGGGGGCGGCGGCGGGGTGCTGATACCGACGCGCGTGCACAGTCCGGGGTTCGCGTCGAGGTGCGCGATGATCGCGGCGACCGTCGTGACCGGCACGGACTCGGCCTCGCCGAGCTGCAGGAGGCCCGGCATCCGCGTCATCGTGCCGTCGGGTTCGTTGATCTCGGCGATCGCGGCGACCGGGGTGAGGCCGGCGAGGCGCAGCAGGTCCACCGCGGCCTCGGTGTGACCGGCGCGCACGCGCACCCCGCCGTCGACGGCGCGGAGCGGCACGACGTGCCCGGGCCGGATGACGCTCGACGGCGTCGAGGACGGGTCGGCGAGCACGTTCAGCGTGTGCGCGCGGTCCGCGGCGCTGATGCCGGTGCTCATCCGGTCGGCCGCGTCGACGGTGACCGTGTAGGCGGTGCCGCGCGGGTCCTCGTTCAGCCGGACCATGTTGGTGAGCTCGAGCCCGTCCGCGATCGCGTTCGTCATCGGCGCGCAGAGGAAGCCGGAGGAGTGGTGGATGATCCAGGCGACGCTCTCGGGGGTGGCGAGCTCGGCCGCGAGGATCGCGTCGCCCTCGTTCTCCCGCCCCTCGTCGTCGGCGACGAGCACGGGCCGGCCGGCCCGCAGCGCGTCGAGGACCTCCTGCATCGGTGCGAGGGCCATCAGGCCACCGCCGCCGGGACGAAGGTCAGCATGCGCTGCACGTGACGGGCGAGCACGTCCGTCTCGAGGTTGACCCGGCCGCCCACACCGATCGCGCCGAGCGTCGTCGCCTCGAGCGTCTCGGGGATGAGGCTCACCTCGAACCAGTGGCCCTCGTCGTCCGGCCGATCGCCGAGACCGTGAGCGAGACGCCGGCGACCGTGATCGAGCCCTTGTCGACCACGAGCGGGGCGAGGTCGTCGGGGAGCCGGAAGCGCAGCACCCGCCAGGAGCCCTCGTCGCGCACCGAGATGACCGGCGCCGTGCCGTCGACGTGGCCCTGCACGATGTGGCCGCCGAGGCGGTCGCCGACCTTGGCGGCCCGCTCGAGGTTCACGTCGTCGCCGGGCGCGAGGTCCGCGATGGCGCTGACCGCGAGGGTCTGCCCCATCACGTCGGCGGTGAATGCGCCGTCGCCGTGCTCGACGACGGTGAGGCAGACGCCGGAGACGGCGATGGAGTCGCCGTGGGCCGCGTCGGATGCGGCGAGCGGCGCCGCGACGGTGAGGCGCGCGCCGCCGTCGGCGGTGGTCTCCCAGCCGAGCACGCGGCCGCGCTCCTCGATGATGCCGGTGAACATGTCAGTCCTCTCTTGCTGCGGCGGAGGCCGCTGCGAAGGATTCGGGGGTGCCCGCGAGCTGCGGGCGGGCGACGATCAGCAGGTCGGGCCCGAGCGGGCGCATCGCGCGCACGTCGAGCCGACGCTGGTCGGAGATCGTGGGGACGCCGAGGTCGGCGATCGCGAGCCTCGGGCCGCCGAGCAGGGTGGGGGCGAGGTAGACGAGCACCTCGTCGACGAGGCCGGCGGCGAGGAACGCGGTGACGAGGGTCGGACCGCCCTCGAGGAAGGCCGAGGTCGCGCCGGCCTCGCCGATCGCGGCGAGGACCGCATCCGGGTCGTGGTCGCGGACATGCAGCAGCGGGCGCGGATGGGAGCGCAGCCGCGCGTCGGACGGCACGTCGCGTGCGCCGACGACGACCGGGATCGGCTGGCTCGGCAGCAGCGATCCGTCGGTGTCCCTGGCGGTGAGGCTCGGGTCGTCGGTGAGGGCGGTGCCGGTGCCGACGACGATGGCGCCGTGCGCGGCGCGGCGCCGGTGCACGTCCTCGCGGGCGGCCTCGCCGGTGATCCACCGGCTCGTGCCGTCGGCCGCGGCGATGCGGCCGTCGAGGCTCGACGCCCACTTCGCGGTCACCCAGGGTCGGCCGCGCGTGACGGCGGTGGTCCAGTGCTCGTTGAGGGCCGCCGCCTCGTCGGCGAGCACGCCCTCGACGACCTCGACGCCCGCGGCTGCGGAGGCGGTCGCCACCGCCGGCGGCCGGGCGGTAGGGGTCGCGGAGCGCGAAGACGACGCGGGCGACGCCGGCCTCGATCAGCGCGACGGCGCAGGGGCCGGTGCGGCCGGTGTGGTTGCAGGGCTCGAGGGTGACGACCGCGGTGGCGCCGGCCGCGGCGCCGGGCGGCAGCTGCGCGAGCGCGTCGGCCTCGGCGTGCGAGGGTGCCCGCACCGCGGTGGTGGCCCTCGGCGAGCACGCGGCCGTCCGGCGACAGCAGGACGCAGCCGACCTGCGGGTTCGGGCCGCCGGCGGGGCCGAGCGCCGCCAGGTCGAGGGCGCGGCGCATCGCGGACTCGACGGTCGTCGTCGTCGCGATGGTCATGCGGTCCTCGGTGCGGTCGGGTCGCTCCGGGGTCGGCGGACTGCTCCGCCTCACGGTGCGCGACGCGCGCGCGACCGCCTCGTGCTTCTCCCATCCAGACTGTGACTGTCGGTTCCGGAGTTCCACCGGATCGGCCCCGACCTGGTCGTCCCTTGCGGGGCGCTTCGGACGGGGTTCGCGGACTATGACCGCCGGTTCGGAATTGCACCGACCCCGGAGCACGAAATGTGTTGCTTGTTCCTACCAGAACCCGCCCCATCCGCGCCTATTCCCAGGTCGCCCGATGACATCACCCGCGTCCTGAGGTGAGTTGCCACTTCTGGCCCTCCTGAGGCGCCTTCGGGGGCGGAAAGTGGCAACTCGCCTTGGTGGTGGCCCCGAGTCGGGCCATGGGGATGAGTGGGTTGCCACTTCTGGCCCCCGAGGGGCCGCTTCAGGGGCGAGAAGTGGCAACTCACCGATCTCACCGGTGGAGGAGGACCGGGGCGAGGGCCGCCAGCACCGCGTCGGGCTGCTCGACCGCCGCGAAGTGGCCCGCATCCGGCGAGCACGGTCTCGGCGAAGTCGGGGAGGAGCCGCCGCAGCGCATCCGCATCGCGCGCGCCGACGAACACGTCCCGGACGCCGCGCACCGACCGCACCGGGCAGCGGATGCCGCGCCAGCGGTCCAGGTCGTAGCCGCGGCCGCTCGGGTGGCGGCGCGGAAGGCGCGCGGCCGCACCTCCGCCGCCAGCGCGTCGACGACGGACGGGTCGCGGGCCTGCGGCGAAGAGCGGCGCGCTCAGCGGACCGAGAAGCCCGATCCGGTCGAGCGCCGCCAGCAGCCCGCGACCATCGCGAGGCAGGAGGCCGAGCGCGCCCATCGCGAGCCGCATGCCGGCGAACCAGGGGAGCCGCAGCCCGCCGCGCAGCGGATGCCGGACGGCCTCGACCACCGCCGGCCCCGTCGGCGAGACGAGCGCGACCGCCGAGCACGGCGTCCGGGTCGCCGTGCCGCGAGGTCGAGGGCGACGAAGCCGCCGAGCGAGTGCCCGACCAGGCGCCAGCGCGCGTATCCGGCGACCACGCGCGATCCCCGCGATCGCCTCCGCCAGCTCGGCGATCGGCGGGAACGGGCCCCGCGGATCCGCCCCATCCGGGCAGGTCGATCGCCAGCACGTCGCCGATCGGCGTGCCGGCGCGGTCGGATGCGGCCAGCAGCGGCGTCCAGGTCGTCCAGGAGCCCGCCGCGCCGTGCAGCAGCACGGTCGCCGGGCCGCCGGCCGTCGCGCCCGCGCGTGCACCACGAGCGTGCCGACCGCCGTGCGGACCTCGGTGCGCCGGAGGCCGAGGGCACCGGGATCGGTCAGGAGGGCGGCGCGCACCGCAGGGGTTCGGAGCGGATCAGGCCGGCAGGGCGTCGCGGGCGGGGGAGAGGTCGGCGAGCACGCCCTCGAGCCCCGGGATCGGCCGACGGCGTGCCGAGCAGGTCGTCCGCGACGACGGCGCCGAGCGCCGCGGACGTCTGGATGCCGTAGCCGCCCTGCCCCGCGAGCCAGTAGAAGCCCGGGACGTCAGCCGTCGCGGCCGACGACCGGCAGCGAGTCGGGGGCGAGGGTCCGCAGGCCCGTCCAGGTGGTCTCGGTGTCCTCGCAGCGCGAGGTCGGTCGCGGCGTTCACGCGCTGCGAGCACGGTCGCGACGACCTCCTGCGCGCGGCTGCGCGTCCTCCGGCTCGCTCGGCTCGTCCTCGAGCGCCGACGCGAGCACGGCGCTGCCGCGTGGCCGGAAGTAGAAGGTGTCGAGCACGTCGGAGGCCATCGGCCAGGCCGGATCCACCGGACGCCCGGTCGGGACGGCCACGGCGACGGTGCGGCGGAGCGGCTGGAGACCGCGCGGCCGGGCGCCGAACAGTCGCGGCGATCCGCTCGACCCAGGCGCCGGCGGCGTTCACGACGACCGCCGCCTCGACCACGGTCGCGCCGGCGGTGAGTCGCCAGGCGTCCCCGATCCGCTCGGCGCGCTCGACGCGCGCGGAGGGCAGCACCTCGACCCCGCCCGCGACGGCCGCGGCCCGGTACGCCTCGAGCAGCGCCGGCACGTCGACCTCGACGGCGGAGCGGTCGATCCCGGCCGCGTGCACCGCATCCGGTCGGAGCGCCGGCAGCAGGGCGACCGCCTCGGCCGGATCGATCTCCTCGAGCCCCAGCACGGTCGCGAGCAGCTCGTCGAGGTGGGTGCGGTCGGGGGTCGTGCCGACCCAGAGCAGCGGCCGCGGCGTGAAGATCGGGCGCCCGAGGCCCTCGGCGATCGCCTGCACGCGCGGGATCGAGGCGCTCGTCAGCCGGCGGACCGGCGCCGGGCCGTAGGTGGGCTGCATCTGCTCGGCCGACCGGCTGGAGGTGTGGTGGAAGAGCTGCGGCTCCGCCTCGAGCAGCACGGTGCGGGCGCGGCCGCCGATCGCCGCCGCGAGCGAGAAGCCGGCGATGCCGCCGCCGATGATCGCGATGTCCGCCGTCGTGGTCACGCCGCCTCCGTCCGTGCGAGCAGCGCGGGCAGGGCGTCGAGCCCGGTGAGCACCGGGACGCCGAGGCGCCGCGCCTCGTCGAGGTCCGACGGGCCGGCCACGCCGGTCCCGCGGTCGAGCCAGATGCCGAGCATCTCGGCGCTGGGTGGCGCCGAGCGCGTCGGTCCACAACCGGTCGCCCACGTAGGCGCAGGCGTCCGGCCGCACGCCGAACCGCTCGGCCGCCACGGCGAAGATCCGCCGGTCCGGCTTCGCGACGCCGAGCTCCCCGGAGGTGATCACGTGCTCGAAGCGGTCCGTGATGCCGAGCGCGTGGAGCTTCGCCGTCTGGAAGGCCAGGTCGCCGTTGGTGATGATGCCGAACCGGATGCCGTGCCGCGCGAGGTCGTCGAGGCAGGGCAGCGCATCCGCGTGCAGTCGGAACGCGGCGCGGTAGCGCTGCGAGTACTCCTCGAACCACGCCTCCGCGGCGGGATCGTCGAGCTCGGCGCCGTACGGCGCGAGGAAGTCGCGGACGCGCGCGCGCCGCTGCCCCTGGTAGTCGAGCTCGCCGGCGAGGTAGCGGTGGTAGTGGAGCTCCTCGAGCTCGCGCCAGCGGGCCTGCTCCTCGGTCTCGTCGGGCGCGTCGGCGGGCCGCTCCATGGCGGCCAGCGTCGCGAGCACCCCCTCCTCGACGGCCTCCCGATGACGAAACAAGCGTGTCGTCGAGGTCGAAGAGGACGACCTCGGTCCTCATCCCTCGACCTCGGCGGGCCAGCCGGGCTGCGGCTCGCGCGGCTCGCCCGCGAAGAGCTCGCCGTGCCAGCTGTCGGGGCGCGAGCCGTCGCGGTGAGGGGACCGTCGCGGGGCCGGCGCCGGTGAAGTGGAACCCGGCACGGCGCGCAGCGCGGGCGGACGCCACGTTGCCGACGATGCAGGACCACGTGAGCCGGTCGTGGCCGGCGCGGAACCCGTGGTCGAGCACGACCTCGAGCGCCTCGCCGAGGTAGCCGCGGCCCCGGTGCGGGGCGCCCATCCAGAACCCCAGCTCGCCCCAGGAACGCAGCCCGATCACGCCGAGCAGCGGGGCGTCGGGCAGATCCGCCTCGCGGATCGCCCAGGTGCGCTCGACGTCGTCCTCCCACCACCGCGGCACGAGCTCGAGCAGGAAGTGCTCCGCGTCGCTCCGCGCGTAGGGCACGGGGATCGTGGTGAACCGCTGCAGCACCGCGTCCTGGCAGTACTCGGTGACGAGATCGACGTCGTCCTCGCGCGGCTGGTCGAGCACGAGGCGCGGCGTGCGCAGCACGACCGGGGTCATCGCAGGCGCCGGAAGAGGCCGACCCGGTCGTAGACCTCGTCGAGCTTCGCGTCCGCGAGCCCTGCGGCGCGCTCGGCGCTGCGGGTGAGGATGCGGTCGAGCTCCGCCGGATCGGCGAGCAGCTCCTGCGTGCGCTGCTTGATCGGCCCGAAGACCTCCACCACGGCGTCGGCGACGTCCTTCTTGAAGTCGCCGTAGCCGCGGCCCGCGTACTCCTGCTCGAGCCGGGGCACCGGGCACCTCGCGGAACGCGGACAGGATCGCCAGCAGGTTCGCGATGCCGGGCTTCGCCTCGCGGTCGAAGCGGATCTCCCGCTCGGTGTCCGTGACGGCGGAGCGGATCTTCTTCGCGGTGACGTTCGGCTCGTCGAGCATCCAGACGATCCCGGCGTCGGACGCCGCCGACTTGCTCATCTTCACCGTCGGCGTCTGCAGGTCGTAGATGCGGGCGGTCTCCTTCTGGATGAGCGCCTCGGGCAGGGTGAAGGTGTCGCCGAACCGGCTGTTGAAGCGGTTCGCGAGGTCGCGGGTCAGCTCGACGTGCTGCCGCTGGTCGTCGCCGACCGGCACGCCCGTCGCGTCGTAGAGCAGGATGTCCGCGGCCATCAGGATCGGGTACGCGAACAGGCCGACCGACGCCGCATCCGCGCCCTGGCGCTGCGACTTGTCCTTGAACTGCGTCATCCGGCTGGCCTCGCCGAAGCCGGTGATCGTGTTCAGCACCCACGCGAGCTCGGCGTGCGCGGGCACCTGCGACTGCACGAACATCGTCGAGCGCTCGGGGTCGATCCCGGCGGCGATGTACTGCGCGGCGAGGGTGCGGGTCTGCTGCCGCAGCACCTTCGGGTCCTGCGGCACGGTGATCGCGTGCAGGTCGACGATGCAGAAGATGGCGTCGTAGGCGTCCTGCAGGGCGCGCCACTGCAGCACGGCGCCGATGTAGTTGCCGATGTGCAGGGAGTCGGCGCTCGGCTGGATGCCGGAGAAGATGCGGGCCTTGTCGGTCATGGTGCTTCCGTCGATCGAAGGGTCGTGGCTGGCTCGGGTCACAGCGCGTAGTCGGCGACCACGGGCGTGTGGTCCGACCATCGGCCGTCGCGGGAGTCGGCCTTGTCGACCGCGTAGTCCGCGACGCGCTCGCCGAGCGCGGGCGACGCCAGGTGGTAGTCGATCCGCCAGCCGGTGTCGTTGTCGAACGCCTGGCCGCGCCAGGACCACCAGGTGTACGGGCCGTCGACCTCGCCGGCGGCACGGCGGCCGACATCGACCCAGCCGAGCCCCGCGCCGGCGTTGTAGCCCTCGTCGTCCTCGGCGCCGACCATCCGGTCCCAGTACGCGCGCTCCTCCGGCAGGAACCCGCTGGCCTTCTGGTTGCCGCGCCAGTTGCGGATGTCGAGCCGCCGGTGGGCCACGTTGAGGTCGCCGACGACGACCGCGAGCGGGTTGTGGTCGACGAGCTCGGGCAGCCGGGCCTCCATCGCGTCGAGGAAGCGGAACTTCTCGTCCTGCTTCGGCGTGCCGACCTCGCCCGAGTGCACGTAGGCGGAGACGACCGTGATCACGGTGCCGCCGATCTCGAAGTCGGCCTCGAGCCAGCGGCCGGCGGTGTCGAAGTCCTCCTCGCCGATCGCGACGCGGTGGATGTGGGCCGGCTCCCGGGAGGCGATCGCCACCCCGGCGCGGCCCTTCGCGGTCGCCGCGTCGTGCAGCACGCTCCATTCCGGACCGAGCAGCTGCTCGAGATCGTCCGTGGCGGCGCGCACCTCCTGCAGCGCGAGGATGTCGACGCCGCGGCCGTCGAG
Source organism: uncultured Actinomycetota bacterium (assembly GCA_963771645.1). Lineage (GTDB taxonomy): Bacteria > Actinomycetota > Actinomycetes > Actinomycetales > Microbacteriaceae > Amnibacterium. The sequence goes on from CAVYUH010000017.1 coordinate 290,860, forward strand.
CCACCCGCCCATGCCCTTGCGGAAGGCCGCGCGGACGCCGTTCACGTTGACTGAGGCCACTCGAACCGTCGCGCCAGCCATGCCCTCGAGCCTACCGAGCGCGGGCGACGGGCCCGTCGGCGTCCGGCTTCGGCCTCGGTCGGCTCGACCTCCGCGGATCCGGGCGTCTCGTCGCCGGTCTGCTGCTGGGCCTGCTTGAACTCCGTCGCGGTCGGCACGGCCGTCCCGACGGCGAGCCTCGGCCGTCGCGCTCCCGGTCGAGCTGCCGGCTCAGCCGCCAGCGCTCGAGGCCGCGCGCCGCGCGCATCCGCTCCTCGAGCTCGCGCCGGTTCGAGTCGGCGACGAGCCGCCTGCGCCTCCTCGAGGCGTTCGGCGTCGTCGACGCCCCGCTGCTCGGGGTTCAGGCGCCGGGCGTCGATGCCGGCGTCCTCCATCCCGAGCGCGATCCACGAGGCGGCCAGCAGGATCGTCTGGCAGACGAAGTTGAAGTAGAGCAGCACCCCGACGAGGGTGGCGAAGGCGCCCATCAGCGGGTTCCAGGAGGCCCCGCCGAGGAGGTTCGTGCCGAGGGTCTGCAGGAACGCGAGGCCGATGCCGCCGATCAACGCCCCGACGAGCAGCCGCTTGCGCGGGATCGGGATGCCGGACAGCAGCCGGTAGGCCGCCGCGAGCAGCAGGGTGTCGATGACGACGAGCAGCAGCGCGCTGACCGCCGTGGTGGAGAGCTGCTCCACCACGGAGGCGGCGCCGAGCCCGAGCAGGGAGAGCACCGCGCCGAGCGCCGTGTTGCTGATGAGGCTGATCACCGCGGTCAGGAGCACGACGACCCCGAACGCGAGCGAGTAGCCGAGGTTCTTCAGGATGAGCACCACCGGGTTCGTGGTGGGCCCGGGGAGCGAGAACATGATCCGGATGGCGGTCCGCAGGGTGCCGACGAAGCCGACCGTCGTGAAGAGCAGGCCGACGAGGGAGATGGCGCTGCTCCAGGCCAGCCCGGTCGTCTCGAGCAGCTTCGACGCCGGGATCGCGCCGGACATGCCGTCGTAGGCGATGAGACCGGGGATGAACTGGTTGATGGCGCCGAACACCGCGTGCTGCAGCGGCACGTTCCCCTCCAGCACGAAGCCGGCGAGGGAGAACAGGAGCCAGAGGGCGGCGAAGAGGGCGAAGAGGGCCTGGTAGGTCATGCCGGCCGCGATGAGCGGGCCGTTGTCGCCGGTGTAGTGGAAGAACACCCGCACGGGCTTCCACGCGAGGACCCGCTGCACCAGGCCAGGGATGCCCGAGGCCTGCTGCGGAGGATCGGGCCGCGCCCCGGACGCCTGGACGGGCACCCGGGCGTCCCGGACCCCCTGGTCGGCGGCGCCCTCGGTCATGGCGTCACCCTAATCGCGGCGCCTGCCGCGCCGACCGGGCATCCGCTGAGGGAGTTGTCACGGACAACCCGGGCCATATGCTTTCGGCGGGCACCGTCAGCGAGGAGGCAGGCAGATGCGACTGACCGGGATCGGCGTGGGCAGGACGGTGGCCGTCGGGCCGGTGAAGCGGATGCCGGATCCGTTGCCGGAGCCGCCCGAGGGCGCGACCCACGCCGGAGCCGAGGCGGAGATCGCCCGCACCCGGTCCGCGCTGCAGCAGGTGTCGGCCGAGCTGAACGAGCGCGGCCGGCGCGCCGGCGGCGAGGCGCGGAACGTGCTCGAGGCGCAGGCGCTGATGGCCGAGGACCCCTCGCTCGTCGACGACGTGGTCGCGAGGATCACGGCCGGGCGCACGGGGGAGCGGGCCGTGTTCGAGGCCTTCCTCGAGTTCCAGGTGATGCTCGTCGGGCTCGGCGGCTACATGGCCGAGCGCGCGACCGACCTCGGCGACGTCGCCCAGCGGGTCATCGCGCGGCTCACCGGCGTGCCGGCGCCGGGCGTGCCCGAGTCCGACACCCCGTTCGTGCTCGTCGCGCGCGATCTCGCGCCCGCCGACACCGCGCTGCTCGACCTCGACAAGGTGCTCGCCCTCATCACGAGCGACGGCGGCCCCACCTCGCACACCGCGATCCTCGCCCGCGCGAAGTCGATCCCCGCGATCGTCGGGGTCGACCGGCGCGCAGCAGCTCACCGAGGGGCAGCTCGTCATCGCGGATGCGTCGACCGGCGAGATCGAGGCCGACCCCGACGACGCGGCGGTCGCCGACGCGCAGCGCAGGATCGAGGAGCGCAAGGCGCTGCTGCACGCCCCGATCACGCCCGGTGCGCTCGGCGACGGCACGAGGATCTCCTTGCTCGCGAACCTCGGCAACGCGAAGGACGCCGCCGGTGCCGTCGAGCTCGGGGCCGAGGGCGTCGGCCTGTTCCGCACCGAGTTCCTGTTCCTCGACTCGAAGTCGGCGCCGACCGTGCAGGAGCAGCGGGACCAGTACGTCGCCCTGCTGAAGGCGTTCCCGGGCAAGAAGGTCGTCGTCCGGGCGCTGGACGCCGGCGCCGACAAGCCGCTCGCGTTCCTCAACGACACGGAGGAGGAGAACCCCGCGCTCGGCCTCCGCGGGCTGCGGGTGCTGCGCGTCCACGAGGACATCCTCCGCGAGCAGCTCACCGCGCTCGCCGAGGCGGACGCCGCCACGGAGGCGGACCTCTGGGTGATGGCGCCGATGGTGTCGGAGCCGGAGGAGAGCGAGTACTTCACCGCGCTCGCCCGCGAGCTCGGCATCACGACCGCCGGCGTGATGGTGGAGGTGCCGTCCTCGGCGCTGCTCGCCGCGCAGATCCTCGAGTCCGCGGACTTCGTCTCGATCGGCACGAACGACCTCACCCAGTACACGCTCGCCGCGGACCGACTGCTCGGCACCGTCGCGAACTTCCAGGACCCGTGGCACCCCGCGGTGCTCCGGCTCGTGGCCGAGGTGGGTCGTGCGGGTGCTGCTGCGGGCAAGAGCGTCGGCATCTGCGGCGAGGCGGCGGCGGATCCGCAGCTCGCGGTCGTGCTCGTCGGCCTCGGCGCCACGAGCCTCTCGATGACGCCGGCCGCGCTCGCCGATGTGCGCGCCGAGCTGCTCACCGTGACGCTCGACGAGGCGAAGGCCCGCGCGGCCGCCGCCCTCGCGGCCCCGTCCGCCGCCGCAGCCCGAGCCGCCGCCGCCTCCGCCTGACCAAACGACGGTGATCTCACCGGATGACGGCCGGATCCGGCCGAAATCGCCGTCGGATGGTGGGATCTCCGTCATTCAGGCGAGCGCGAGGGCAGCGCAGATGGCACGGAACGTGTCCGGCCACTCGTCGATGATCTGCCGGTAGGTGAGCCGCAGCACACGGTAGCCGGCGAGGGTCGCCGCGCGATCCCGTCGACGATCGTTCGCGAAGGCCTCACCGATGTGGTGCTCCTTGCCGTCCGTCTCGATGATGAGCCGGCCGCCGACGAGTAGGTCGACCTCCCCGATGCCGGGCAGCACCGGGTGGACCTGGACGTCCATGCCGGCGAGCAGCAGCAGGTACCGCACGACGGACTCGAGCCCGGAGTCGGCGCGTGGGTCTGCCGCGAGCACGATCTGCCGCAGGTGAGCGGGGAGCGCGGAAGCGAGCATCGGCAGCTCGGTGGCCCGGAGGCGCCGCTCGTGCAGCGCGGAATCGACCATGGCCACGGCGAGCTCGGGACGAAGGCATCGCACGGCGTGCTCGAGGACGAGCGGAAGGGGTGCGACGCGGTCGAGGAGCGTCCGCGGCGGCGGCATCCGCCTCGTCCAATGCACGCATATGGCGTCATCGGCCGCGAGCGGTTGGGACGGATCGTCCGGGTTGCGGAGCCGGCTCGCTCCGGCTGGAACCGCTACGTGGAGGCGGTCGTCCTCCGGCGTCCAGATCCCGAACGCCCGCCCAGCGGAGGTGGCCGTGGCCGCGCCGCCAAGGACTGCGGCACGCACGAGCTGCTCGGGTGCTTCCGGTTCCGCCCAGAGCCCCTGTCGGAGCGGCGTGAGTCGCCCGGAGTCCACCAGCCTGTTGATCGTTGTGCGCGAGTACCCGCGTCGCTGCAGCTCCGCAGTAGTCCAGAACAGCCGTTTCATGCGCGGGAGGGTGCCCGACACCGCTTCGCTGTGGGCCACATCGCCCACGAGCCCGGTCCCACCCGCGGCGCTTCGGGCCTGGGGAGGAGAGGGCCGCCCGAAATGACGTCGATCCTGCGGAAAGACGGTCAGAACCAGAGGAGTTCGCCGCCCGACAGCAGGATCGCCGTCGTTTGGGTGGGCGAGTGGGCTACGCGATCTTCACGCGGGCGGCGCCGCGCATCGTCGCGGCCTTCACCTCGCTGATCGCCTTCGTGATCTGGATGCCGCGCGGGCACGCCTCCGTGCAGTTGAAGGTGGTGCGGCAGCGCCACACGCCCTCGCGGTCGTTCAGGATGTCGAGGCGCACGTCGGCGGCCTCGTCCCGGCTGTCGAAGATGAAGCGGTGCGCGTTCACGATCGCGGCCGGCCCGAAGTACTGGCCGTCGGTCCAGAAGACCGGGCACGAGGTGGTGCATGCCGCGCAGAGGATGCACTTCGTCGTGTCGTCGAAGCGCTCGCGCTGCTCCGCGGACTGCAGGCGCTCACGGCCCTCGGGCGGCGGCGTCGAGGACTGCAGGAACGGCTGCACCTGCCGGAACGCCGCGAAGAACGGCTCCATGTCGACGACGAGGTCCTTCTCGAGCGGCAGGCCCTTGATCGCCTCCACGTAGATCGGCTTCGACGGGTCGAGGTCCTTCACCAGCGTCTTGCACGCGAGGCGGTTGCGGCCGTTGATCCGCATCGCGTCCGAGCCGCAGACGCCGTGCGCGCAGGAGCGGCGGAAGGTCAGCGACCCGTCCTGCTCCCACTTGATCTTGTGCAGGGCGTCGAGGATGCGGTCCGTCGGCAGCACGTCGACGTCGTAGTCGCGCCAGTACGGCTCGGCGTCGACCTCGGGGTTGTAGCGCCGGATGATCAGCGTGATCGTCGAGAAGCCCTCGGCGGGACGGTGCTTGATCGCGGGGTTGATGCCGGTCTCGGCGACGGTGAGGGTCACGCCTAGTACTTCCGCTCCATCGGCTGGTAGCGCGTGATCACCACGGGCTTCCAGTCCAGCTTGATGTGGTCGGACGCGTCCGCGGAGTGCGGGTCGCCCGTGAGGTAGGCCATCGTGTGCTGCATGTAGTTCGCGTCGTCCCGCTTCGGGTAGTCGTCGCGCATGTGGCCGCCGCGGCTCTCCTTGCGGTTCCGCGCGGAGTAGACGACGACCTCGGCGAGATCGAGCAGGAACCCGAGCTCGATCGCCTCGAGCAGGTCGGTGTTGAAGCGCCTGCCCCGGTCCTGGATGCCGATGTTCTTGTACCGCTCCCGCAGCCCGTGGATGATCTCGGTCACCTTCGCGAGCGACGCGTCGGTGCGGAACACCTGCGCGGATGCGTCCATGTTGTCCTGGAGCTCCTTGCGGAGGTCCGAGACCCGCTCGCTGCCGGTGGACCCGCGCAGCTGCTCGACGAGGGCGCGCACGGCCTTCGCCGGGTCCTTCGGCAGCGGCACGAAGCTCGCCGTGCTCGCGTAGGCGACGGCGTTGTTGCCGGCCCGCTTGCCGAACACGTTGATGTCGAGCAGCGAGTTGGTGCCGAGCCGGTTCGAGCCGTGCACGGACACGCAGGCGCACTCGCCGGCGGCGTACAGCCCGGGCACGACGGTGTCGTTGCTCGAGAGCACCTCGGCGTTCACGTTGGTCGGGATGCCGCCCATCGCGTAGTGCGCGGTCGGCATGACCGGCACCGGCTCGGTGACCGGGTCGACGCCGAGGTAGGTGCGCGCGAACTCGGTGATGTCGGGCAGCTTCGTCTCGAGCACCTCGGCCCCGAGGTGCGTGCAGTCGAGCAGCACGTAGTCCTTCAGCGGCCCGGCGCCGCGGCCCTCCGCGACCTCCTGCACCATGCAGCGGGAGACGATGTCGCGAGGCGCGAGGTCCTTGATGGTCGGCGCGTAGCGCTCCATGAACCGCTCGCCCGAGGCGTTGCGCAGGATCGCGCCCTCGCCGCGGGCGCCCTCGGTGAGCAGGATGCCGAGCTTGGCGAGGCCGGTCGGATGGAACTGGAAGAACTCCATGTCCTCGAGCGGCAGGCCCTTGCGCCAGATGATGCCGACGCCGTCACCGGTGAGGGTGTGCGCGTTCGAGGTGGTCTTGTAGATCTTCCCGAAGCCGCCGGTGGCGAAGACGATCGACTTCGCCTGGAAGACGTGGATGTCGCCGGTGGCGAGCTCGTACGCGACGATGCCGCTCGGCCGCTGCACGGTACGGCCGTTCTCGACGACGGTCGTCATCGCGAGGTCGAGCGCGTAGTACTCGTTGTAGAACTCGATGCCCGCGCTTGACGCAGTTCTGGTACAGCGTCTGCAGGATCATGTGGCCGGTGCGGTCCGCGGCGTAGCAGGCCCGGCGCACGGGCGCCTTGCCGTGCTCGGAGGTGTGGCCGCCGAATCGGCGCTGGTCGATCTTGCCCTCGGGCGTGCGGTTGAACGGCAGGCCCATGTTCTCGAGGTCGATGACCGCGTCGATGGCCTCCTTCGCGAGGATCTCGGCCGCGTCCTGGTCGACCAGGTAGTCGCCGCCCTTCACCGTGTCGAAGGTGTGCCACTCCCAGCTGTCCTCCTCCACGTTGGCGAGCGCGGCGGCCATGCCGCCCTGCGCCGCGCCGGTGTGGGACCGGGTGGGGTAGAGCTTCGTGATGACCGCGGTGCGCGCCTTCGGGCCCGCCTCGATCGCCGCACGCATGCCGGCGCCGCCGGCGCCCACGATCAGCACGTCGTGCCGGTGGTACTTGATCCCGTCGATCTCGCGCTCGTCCGGGCCCTCGTCGGTCCAGGAGAGCACGTCCTCGGGGTCGCGCTCGGATCCGCCCGGGTTCGTCGACCGGTCGTTGCCGCGCAGCGCGCTCGCCGCGCGCTTGAGGGGGTTCTCGGGAGTCACTTGACCGCCTTGCAGAAGGAGGGGAGGTTCGCGGCCAGGCCGTTGGCGGGGCACGGGTCGAAGGTGAAGATGACGAGCGTGCCGAGCACGATCAGCACCACCGTCGCCGCGACGAGCGCGTACTTGACGATCCGGTTCGCGAGCGGTGAGACGACGTAGTCGTTCGTGATCGTGCGCATGCCGTTGCTGCCGTGGATGAGGGCGAGCCAGAGCATCAGCGCGTCCCAGATCTGCCAGAACGGGGTCGCGTACTTGCCCGCGATGAAGGCGAAGTCGATCTGCCGCACGCCGTCGCCGGCGACCATGTTGATGAAGAGGTGGCCGAAGATCAGCACGACCAGCACGGCGCCGGACGCGCGCATGTAGATCCAGCCCCACTTCTCGATGTTGAAGCGGCGGTTCCGGTGGACCGGCGCGCTGCGCGGCGCCTCGATGGTGGTGGCCATCAGCGGGGGAACTCCTCGATGATCGTGATGAGCTGCCGCGGCGCGAAGCCGGCCATGACGATCACCCAGAGCACGATCACGGCCCAGAACATGCCGCGCTGGTGCTTCGTGCCGAAGCTCCAGAAGTCGATGAGGATGATCCGCAGCCCGTTGAAGGCGTGGAAGACGATCGCCGCGACCAGGGCGAGCTCACCGAGCCCCATGATCGGGTTCTTGTAGGTGGCGATCACCCCGTTGTAGAGCTGCGGGGAGACGCGCACCAGCGCGGTGTCCATGATGTGGACGAGCAGGAAGAAGAAGATCCCGACGCCGGTGATCCGGTGCAGGACCCAGGACCACATCCCCTCGTGCCCGCGGTAGACCGTGCCCGCCGGTGCCTTCGGCAGCGACAGTCGCGGTGAGGTGCGGGTGGGGGAGAGCCTGGGCGCGGGCCTCGTTGACACCATGCGCTACAACCGCCTCCTCGAACCGAATCGGATTCGATCCTACGTCCGCCGAAGCGCGCTCCCGACCCCGGACGGGGGCGCGGCGGGGCAGGCGAGCGGCGCCCCCGTTCCGCCAGCCGCACTCCCACCCGCGCCCCGGGAAACGGGGGCGCGCGGGCCTCGATCGCTACAGTGGCGCGCATGACGGACAGCACGATGCGCTGGGCGGGCCGCGGCACGGAGCCGGACGCGGTGGACCGGTTCTACGCGGTCATCCCGGCCGGCGGGATCGGTTCCCGCCTCTGGCCGCTGTCCCGCGCCGATGCCCCCAAGTTCCTGCACGACCTGACCGGGTCGGGGGAGACCCTGCTCAAGGAGACCTGGGACCGGCTCACGCCGATCGCCGGGGAGGACCGCGTGATGGTCGTCACGGGCCGCGCGCACCGCGCCGCCGTGGAGACGCAGCTCCCGGGCCTGTCCGACCGCAACATCGTGCTCGAGAGCGAGCCGAAGGACTCCTCGGCCGCCATCGGCCTGGCCGCCGCGATCCTCGAGCACCGCGAGCCGGGCGTGATCATCGGCTCCTTCGCCGCCGACCACGTCATCGGCGACCTGCGCCGCTTCCGCCAGGCGGTCGTCGAGGCCGTCGCGGTGGCCGACCAGGGCTACATCGCGACCATCGGCATCGTGCCCACCGAGCCGGCCATCGGGTTCGGGTACATCAAGCGGGGCGCCGACCTCGAGATCGAGGGGGCGCCGACCGCGCTGCTCGTCGACCGGTTCGTCGAGAAGCCCGACCTCGACACGGCCCGCGGCTACGTCGAGTCCGGCGACTTCCTCTGGAACGCCTCGATGTTCATCACCCGCGCGGACGTGCTGCTGACCGAGATGGCGAAGACGAAGCCCGACCTCGTGCGCGGCCTCCGGCGCCTCGCGGAGGCCTGGGACACCCCCGACCGCGGAGCCGTGGTCGACCAGGTGTGGCCGGGCCTCGAGAAGATCGCGATCGACTACGCGGTCGCGGAGCCGGCGGCCGCCGCCGGGCGGCTCGCGGTCGTGCCCGGCGACTTCAGCTGGGACGACGTGGGCGACTTCGCCTCGATCGCGAAGCTCCAGTCGGGCGGCCGCGGCAGCGACCTCGCGATCCTCGGGGCCCACGCCCGCGTGCTCGCCGACTCCTCGAGCGGCATCGTCGTGACCGACAGCGACCGCCTCATCACCCTGATCGGGGTCGACAACATCGTCGTCGTCGACACCCAGGACGCGCTGCTCGTCACCACGAGCGAGCACGCCCAGCGGGTGAAGAGCGTCGTCGACGCGCTGAAGCTGTCCGGCCGCACCGACGTGCTCTGACCGGTCTTCAGCAGGCTTCCGTCTCGGTCCCGTAACCATCACCCGGTCCGATTCCCCCGGGTGACGCGCCGAGCGCGGCGTCCCGTTAGCCTGGCCCCGATCGCGCAGCCCGCGATCCCCGACCGGACCTCACGAAGGACATCTCTTGACTGGAATCGCAACGCGCTTCGGCCTCGGCGGCGTCGCTGCCGTCGGCGTGCTCGCCCTGCTCACGGCCTGCGGGGCCGCGCCCTCCTCGTCGTCATCGGCGTCGGGCTCCGGCTCGGCCACGAAGGCCGCCTCGAAGTACCTGCCCTGCATCGTCTCCGACCAGGGCGGCTTCGACGACCACTCCTTCAACGAGCTCGGCCTCAAGGGCGTCCAGCAGGCGGCCGGCACGATCGGCTCGTCCTACAAGAAGGTCCAGTCGGCCACCGCGAACGACTACGCGTCGAACATCGCGAACCTGATCTCGCAGAAGTGCAACATCATCGTCGCGTCCGGCTTCAACCTCGTGGCCGCGGTCAAGGACGCCGCGGGGAAGAGCACGAGCACCGACTTCGCGATGATCGACGACAACTCGATCAAGGCGCCGAACGTGAAGCCCGTCGTCTTCGAGACCGACGAGGCGGCGTTCCTCGGCGGCTACGCCGCTGCCGCGTACTCGAAGACCGGCAACGTCGCCACCTGGGGCGGCCTCGCGATCCCGCCGGTCACCATCTACATGGACGGCGTCGCCGACGGCATCGCCTACTACAACCAGCAGAAGCACAAGAACGTGAAGCTGCTCGGCTGGGACGAGAAGACCCAGAAGGGCACGTTCGTCGGCAACTTCACCGACCAGAACAAGGCCAAGACGATCACGGCCAACTTCCTGAACTCGAACGCCGACGTGATCATCCCGGTCGCGGGCAGCCTGTACCAGGGCGCCGGTGCGGCGATCAAGTCGTCCGGCAAGCCGGCGGTGCTCGAGGGCGTGGACGCGGACCTCTACAACACCGACACCGCGGGCTACAAGAGCCTGATGCTCGTCTCGATCCTGAAGAACATCCAGTCCGCCGCCGACGCGGTCGTGACGCAGGCGGCGAGCGGCAAGACGTTCGACAACACCGAGTACCTCGCCACGCTGAAGAACAACGGTGTCGGGCTCTCGCCGTTCCACGACTACGAGAGCAAGATCCCGTCGACCCTGCCGGCCGAGCTCACGGCCATCCAGAAGGGCATCAGCGACGGATCCATCAAGGTCACGTCGCCCTCGTCCTTCACCAAGTAGGCGGTTCCGCCTCGGACGGCCCGGCTCCCCGCGCAGGGGACCGGGCCGTCCCGTTCTCGCCAGGGGCACCCGGCGGGGGGAGAATCATTCGTCGTGAAGCTCGAACTGCGCGGGATCACGAAGCGGTTCGGACCGCTCACCGCGAACGACCACATCGACCTCGTCGTGGAGGCCGGTGAGATCCACTGCCTCCTCGGCGAGAACGGGGCCGGCAAGTCGACCCTGATGAACGTGCTGTACGGGCTCTACCAGCCCGACGAGGGCGAGATCCTGCTCGACGACGCCGTGCAGCGCTTCGCCGGGCCCGGCGACGCGATGCGGGCCGGGATCGGCATGGTCCACCAGCACTTCATGCTCGTCCCGGTGTTCACGGTCGCCGAGAACGTGATGCTCGGCCACGAGTCGACGCGCTTCGGCGGCCGGCTGGACCTCGCGGCGGCGCGGGAGTCGGTGAAGGCGATCTCGGACCGGTTCGGCTTCGACGTGGACCCGGATGCGCGGGTCGAGGACCTCCCCGTCGGCGTGCAGCAGCGCGTCGAGATCATCAAGGCGCTCTCCCGCGACGCGAAGGTGCTCGTCTTCGACGAGCCGACCGCGGTGCTGACGCCGCAGGAGACCGACGAGCTGATGGGGATCATGCGGCAGCTGAAGTCCTCCGGCACCGCGATCGTCTTCATCACGCACAAGCTGCGGGAGGTCCGCGAGGTGGCGGACCGGATCACCGTCGTCCGGCTCGGCAAGGTCGTCGGGGAGGCGGAGCCGACCGCCACCAACACCGAGCTCGCCTCGCTCATGGTCGGCCGCGCCGTGGAGCTGACGGTCGAGAAGCAGCCGCCCACCCTCGGGGAGGACGCCCTGGTCGTCGAGGACCTGGTGGTCCGCGGCCCCGGCGGCGCGGCACTCGTCGACGGCGTGAGCTTCACCGTGAAGGCGGGCGAGATCCTCGCCATCGCCGGGGTGCAGGGCAACGGGCAGACCGAGCTCACCGAGGCGATCTTCGGGCTCCAGCCGAACGTCACCGGCCGCATCCTGCTCGACGGGAAGCCGCTGACGGGCCGGAGCGTGAAGGACGTCCTCGCCGCCGGCGCCGGCTTCGTTCCGGAGGACCGTCAGCACGACGGTCTCGTGCCCGAGTTCACGATCGCCGAGAACCTCATGCTCGACCGCTCGGACGGCGCCCCGTTCGTCCGCTTCGGCGCGCTGCGCCTCGACGACCTGCACGCCTTCGCGGTCGAGAAGCTCGGCGAGTTCGACGTGCGCGCGCAGAGCATCCAGACGCGCGTCGGACGCCTGTCCGGCGGCAACCAGCAGAAGGTCGTGCTCGCCCGCGAGCTGTCCCGGGACCTGCGCCTCTTCGTCGCCGCGCAGCCCACGCGCGGGCTCGACGTCGGCTCGATCGAGTTCGTGCACGAGCGGATCGTCGCGACGCGCGACGCCGGCATCCCGGTGGTGGTCATCTCAACCGAGCTCGACGAGGTGGTGGCCCTGGCCGACCGGATCGCCGTGATGTACCGCGGCCGGATCGTCGGGATCGTGCCCGCGGACACGCCCCGCGACGTGCTCGGGCTCATGATGGCGGGCGAGGCCCCGGAGAAGGTGGCGGCATGAGCGGCATCGAGGGGACCACGCTCCCGGTCGCGGAGACGGGCAACGAGGAGCTGACGCTCGAGCCCGGCCAGTCGCCCGCGGCGCCTGCCGCCCCCGAGCCCGAGCGGACGGGCTTCCAGCGGTTCCTGCACGACCTCGCCACCGGCGGCTTCCTGATCACGGTGCTCGCGATCGTCGCGTCGCTGATCCTCGGCGGCGTGCTCATCGCCGTGACGAACCCGGCGGTGCAGGCCGCGGCGGGCTACTTCTTCGCCCGGCCCACCGACACGCTCGTCGCGATCGTCCAGGCGGTCGGCGGCGCCTACGCGTCGCTGTTCCAGGGCGGCGTCTACGACTTCACCGCCACGTCGTTCGTCGCGGGCATCAGCCCGTTCCTCGGCAGCCTCGGCTTCGCCACCCCGCTCATCGCGGCCGGACTCGGCATCGCGATCGGCTTCCGGGCGGGCCTGTTCAACATCGGCGGCCAGGGCCAGATCCTCATCGCCGGCGCGGTCGCCGGCTGGATCGGCTTCGCCTGGAACGGGCCGCCCGTCGTGCACCTGATCGTGGCGGTGATCGGCGGCCTGCTCGGCGGCGCGATCTGGGCCGGCATCGTCGGTCTGCTGAAGGCGCAGACCGGGGCGCACGAGGTGATCGTCACGATCATGCTCAACTACGTCGCGTTCTACCTGCTCGACTACCTCCTGCACACCCCCGTGCTCCAGGCGCCCGGGTCGAACAACCCGAAGACCGCCGCCGAGCTGCCCACCGCGATCCTGCCGTCGCTCTTCGGGCTCCCGGTGAACGTCGGGTTCCTGCTCGCGATCGTCGCGACGCTCGGTGCCGCCTGGCTCCTGAACCGGTCGAGCCTCGGCTTCAAGCTCCGCGCGGTGGGGGAGAACCCCGCGGCGGCGCGGACGGCGGGCATCGACGTGAAGCGCATCACGATCGTCGCCCTCGCCGTCTCCGGACTGCTCGTCGGCTTCGCCGGGGTCTACCAGGTGCTCGGCCAGACCACGAGCGGGTTCGGCAACGACTTCGACGCCTCCATCGGCTTCAACGCGATCACCGTCGCGCTCCTCGGCCGCTCCCGCCCCTGGGGCGTGTTCTGGGCCGGGATCCTCTTCGGCGTCTTCGAGAACGGCGGATACACCATGCAGGCCGCGAACAGCGTCGACCTCAACGTCGTCTCGGTCATCCAGTCGCTGATCGTGCTCTTCATCGCGGCGCCGCCGCTGGTGCGGACGATCTTCCGGCTGCCGGCACCCGGCGCGCGCCGGAAGGGGGTGCGGGCGGCATGACGAGCATCGGAGCGGCCCTGCCGGGCACGGCCACCGGCGCCTCGTCGGTGCGGCACTGGAAGCTGCCGATCGTCTACGGCGTGCTCACCCTCGTCGCCCTGCTGCTGTTCGTCGTGCTCGGGCGGTCGGGCAGCTCGACGCTCGGCCTCACCGGCGGGAACGCCGTCGCGCTGCCGCCGCTCGTGCTGCCCGCCCGCGGCACCGGCATCGTCACGGTCCTGATCGGCGTCGTCTGCACGGTGGTCAGCGTGCTGCTCACCCGCAGCGGCCGCCGGCAGTCGATCTGGCTGCCGATCGTGTTCGCGCTCGCGATGCTGCTCGGGCTGCTCGTCTGGGCCACGAGCGGCGAGACCCTGCCGCTGCCCGGGCTGCTCGCCGGCTCGCTCGCGCTGTCCGTCCCGCTGATCTTCGGCGCGCTCGGCGGTGTGATCAGCGAACGCGTCGGGGTGGTGAACGTGGCGATCGAGGGGCAGCTGCTCGCCGGCGCCTTCGTCTCCGCCGTCGTCGGCTCGCTGACCAAGAACCTCTTCGCCGGCCTGATCGCCGCGATGGTGGCGGGCGTGCTCGTGTCCTTCGTGCTCGCCGCCTTCGCCATCAAGTACCTCGTCGACCAGGTCATCGTCGGCGTCGTGCTGAACGTGCTGGTGCTCGGCCTCACGAGCTTCCTCTACACGGCGGCCCTCGTGCCGGCATCCGCGGCGCTCAACTCGCCCCCGCAGTTCGAGCCGATCGCGATCCCGCTGCTGTCGTCGATCCCGATCATCGGGCCCGTGCTCTTCGACCAGACCCTGATCGTCTACATCATGTACGTCGCCGTCGCCGCGGTGACGATCGGCCTCTTCGCGACCCGATGGGGGCTCCGCCTGCGGGCCGTGGGCGAGCATCCGCAGGCCGCCGACACCGTCGGCATCAACGTGTCAGGGACCCGGTTCTGGAACGTGTCGCTCGCCGGCGCGATCGCGGGGCTCGGCGGCGCGTACTTCACGCTCGCGGCCGTCCCGTCGTTCAGCAAGGACGTCACGAGCGGCGCCGGGTTCATCGCCCTCGCGGCGGTCATCTTCGGCCAGTGGAACCCGGTCCGGGCCACCCTGGCGGCGCTGCTGTTCGGCTTCGCCAGCAACCTGCAGAACGTGCTCGGCATCCTGAACAGCCCGGTGCCGAGCGACTTCCTGCTGATGCTGCCGTACCTCGTCACGATCTTCGCCGTCGCCGGGTTCGTCGGGCAGGTGCGCGGACCGGCCGCGGCGGGCAAGCCGTACATCAAGGGATGAGCGACATCGACTGGGCGGCGCTGCGCGAGGCCGCGGTGGCCGCCGCCGCGAAGGCCTACGTGCCGTACTCGAGGTTCCCGGTGGGCGCGGCGGCCCTCGTCGACGACGGCCGGGTCGTCTCCGGCTGCAACGTGGAGAACGCGTCCTACGGCCTGACCCTCTGCGCCGAGTGCGCGCTCGTCTCCGCGCTCGCGATGTCCGGCGGCGGCAGGCTCGTCGCATTCGCCTGCGTCGACGGGCACGGCGAGGCGCTGATGCCCTGCGGGCGGTGCCGGCAGCTGCTCTACGAGCACTCGGCCGAGGGGATGCTGCTCGCGACCGTGAGCGGCATCCGCACGATCGACGAGGTGCTGCCCGACGCGTTCGGTCCGCGCACCCTCGCCGCCTACCGGGACGAGGACGCCAGCTAGCGTGGTCCGGTGAGCGAAGCCTTCGACGCCGTCGACCTGATCGTCGCCAAGCGGGAGCGCCGCGTGCTCTCGACCGAGGAGATCGACTGGCTGGTCGACGCCTACACGCGCGGGGTGCGTCGCCGACGAGCAGATGTCGGCCTGGGCGATGGCGGTGCTGCTGAACGGCATGGACCGCCGGGAGATCCGCGACCTCACGCTGGCGATGATCGCCTCGGGGGAGCGGATGTCGTTCGAGGGCCTCGGACGGCGGACCGTCGACAAGCACTCGACCGGCGGCGTCGGCGACAAGATCACGCTGCCGCTCGCCCCGCTCGTCGCCGCGTTCGGCGTCGCGGTGCCGCAGCTCTCCGGCCGCGGGCTCGGCCACACCGGCGGCACGCTCGACAAGCTCGAGTCGATCCCCGGATGGCGCGCGGACGTGACGCCCGACGCGATGCGGCGGCAGCTGGCCGACATCGGCGCCGTGATCTGCGCCGCGGGCGGCGACCTCGCTCCTGCGGACAAGCGGCTGTACGCCCTCCGCGACACCACCGGCACCGTCGAGGCGATCCCGCTGATCGCGTCGAGCATCATGTCGAAGAAGATCGCCGAGGGCACGAGCGCGCTCGTGCTCGACGTGAAGTTCGGCTCCGGCGCCTTCCTCCGCCGTCGCGAGGACGCCGACGAGCTCGCCCGCACGATGGTCGACCTCGGCACCGACGCCGGGGTGACGACCGTCGCGCTCCTCACCGACATGTCGGTGCCGCTCGGGCTCGCGGTCGGCAACGCGGTCGAGGTGGCCGAGAGCGTCGAGGTGCTCGCGGGCGGCGGCCCGGCGGACGTCCGCGAGCTCACCGTGGCGCTCGGCGCGCGAGATGCTCGCGCTCGCGGGGCTGCCCGACGCCGATCCGGCCGCGGCGCTCGACGACGGCCGCGCCATGGACGTCTGGCGGCGGATGATCGCCGCGCAGGGCGGCGACCCGGATGCGCCGCTGCCCGAAGCCCGCGAGCGCACCGTGGTCACGGCCGAGTCGGACGGGGTGCTCGTCGAGCAGGACGCGAAGGCCGTCGGCGTCGCCGCCTGGCGCCTCGGGGCCGGCCGCGCCCGCCAGGGCGATCCCGTGCAGCACGGCGCGGGCGTGCTCCTGCACGCGAAGCCCGGCGACCGCGTGACGGCGGGGCAGCCGCTCGCGACGCTGCTGACGGACGAGCCCGACCGGTTCCCGCGCGCGGAGTCGATGCTCCGCGGACGCCCACCGCATCGCACCGGCCGGCACCGCGGTGCCCGAACGTCCGCTCGTCGCGGGCCGCATCGCCGCCTCCTGAGCAGCACGGGCGCGGCGCCCTCCGCGCCCGGTAGCCTGAGGACCGTGTCGGGGGCTTCGCCGTGGTTGCTGTGGAACGACGTGGATGCCGCGCGCCTGCCGAAGGTGTCGCTGCACGACCACCTCGACGGGGCGCTGCGCCCCGCGACGATCGTCGACATCGCCGGTGAGACCGGCGTCGAGCTGCCCGAGACCGATCCCGCGGCGCTCGCGACCTGGTTCCACGAGCACGCCGACTCCGGATCCCTCGTCGACTACCTGAAGACCTTCGACGTGACGACCTCGGTGATGCAGACCGCGCCGGCGCTCACCCGCGTCGCCCGCGAGTACGTGCAGGATCTCGCCGCCGACGGCGTCGTGTACGGCGAGGTGCGCTGGGCGCCCGAGCAGCACCTCTCCGCCGGGCTCACGCTCGACGCGCGCGGTCGAGGCCGTGCAGGCGGGCCTCGAGCAGGGCGTCGAGGTGGTGCGGCAGGAGGGCCACGCCATCCGCGTCGGGCAGCTGATCACCGCCATGCGGCACGAGGACCGGGGGCTCGAGATCGCGGAGCTCGCCCTGCGGCACCGCGACCGCGGCGCCGTCGGGTTCGACATCGCCGGGGCCGAGGCCGGCTTCCCGCCCTCGCGGCATCGGCTCGCCTTCGAGTTCCTCGCCGAGCACTGCTTCCCCGTCACCGTCCACGCCGGGGAGGCCGACGGGCTCGACTCCATCCGCTCCGCGCTCGTCGACGGCCGCGCGCTGCGGCTCGGGCACGGCGTGCGGATCGCGGAGGACCTCGTGCTCGAGCGCGAGGACCAGGACAACTCCTACGTCACCGTCGGGCGGCTGGCGCGGTGGGTGCGCGACCGCCAGATCCCGCTCGAGCTCTCGCCGCAGTCGAACCTGCAGACCGGGGCCATCGCGGCCTGGGGCGACCGGCTCGAGGACCACCCGTTCGACCTGCTCTACCAGCTCGGCTTCCGGGTCACCGTGAACACCGACAACCGGCTGATGAGCGACACCAGCCTCTCGAAGGAGCTCGCGCTGCTCACCGAGGCCTTCGACTACGACCTCGACGACCTGCTCACGTTCCAGCTGAACGCGGCCGAGGCGGCCTTCCTGCCGCTCGAGGACCGCGACGAGCTCGGCGACACCATCACCCGCGGCTTCGAGGCGATCTGACGTGACCGTGCGGATCCTGACCATCTGCGGCGCAGGGGTCGGCACGAGCGAGATCCTGCGGGTCTCCGCCTCCCGGGCCCTCGCGCGGCTCGGCATCGACGCCGAGGTGGTCGCGACGGACGTGGAGCACGTGCAGGAGCTCGCGGAGGACGCGCAGGTGATCCTCGCCACCCCCGAGCACGTGAAGCACATCGGCCGCACCTACGCGCAGGTCATCGTGGTGCAGAACATCCTCGACCAGCAGGAGCTCACCGAGAAGCTCGGGGACGCGCTCGGCGACTGACCGCACCCGGGGAGTTGCCACTCGTGGCGACTTCTGCGCTCGGGAAGTCACCACGAGTGGCAACCCGAAGGGTGGATCCGGGGGTTGCCACTGGTGGCGACTTCTCGGCTCGGGAAGTCACCACGAGTGGCAACCCGGAGGGTGCGTCAGCCGGCGAGGAGGGCGTGGACGCCCTCGCGCAGGGCGGCGAGCGTCGCGTCCGTCTCCGCGCGGCGCTCCTCGGGCGTCGCCGCGTCCGACCAGACGTCGAGGTAGGCCTTCAGCTTCGGCTCCGTGCCGCTCGGCCGCACGACCAGGCGCGCGCCGCCGGCCAGCGTGAACCGCAGCACGTCCGACGGCGGCAGGCCGTCGGATCCGTCCCGCAGGTCGTCCACGGAGTCGATGGCGAGGCTGCCCACCGTCGCCGGCGGCGTCTCGCGGAGGCGCGACATGATCGCCGTGATCTCGCCGAGGTCCTGCACGCGCAGCGAGATCTGGTCGGAGTCGAAGCGGCCGATCGCGGCCTCGATCTCGGCCAGCCGGTCCTCGATCGTGCGGCCCTCGGCGGCGAGCCGCACCGCCTCGCGGAGCACGACGACGAGCGCGGAGATGCCGTCCTTGTCGCGGACCGTCTCCGGATCCACGAGGTAGCCGAGCGCCTCCTCGAAGCCGAACAGCAGCGCGGGCGCGCGGGAGATCCACTTGAAGCCGGTCAGGGTCTGCGCGTACCCGAACCCGAAGCGGTCCGCGATCCGGGCGAGACCCGGCGTCGAGACGATCGAGGTGGCCAGGGTGCCGCCCGCGAGCGTGCGTCTGCGATGCGATCGTCCAGCCGAGCAGCAGGCCGACCTCGTTGCCGCTGAGGCGCCGCCATCCGTCGCCGTCCGGGATCGCGACGGCGAGCCGGTCCGCGTCGGGGTCGTTCGCGAGCGCGATGGCCGCGCGCGAGCTGCGCGCCGCCTCGAACGCCGGATCGAGGGTGCCGGGCTCCTCCGGGTTCGGGAACGGCGCGGTCGGGAAGTCGGGGTCGGGCTCCGCCTGCGACGGCACGACGATCGGCTGCGGCAGCCCTGCTGCGGCGACGACCTGCCGCACCTTCGCGAGGCCGACGCCGTGCATCGGCGTGTAGACCCACCGGAGGTCGCCGCGCACCCCGCCCGCGAGCCGGGCGGTCGCGGCGATGTAGCGGCCGATGAGGTCCTCGCTCGGCGATCGTCACCTCGGGCGAGGTCCGCGGCAGGCCGCCCTCGGCGGCGACCGCGTCGATCTCGGCGAGCACGCGCGCGTCGTCCGGGCTCACGAGCTGCGAGCCGGCGTCCGCATCGCCGAGGTAGAGCTTGTAGCCGTTGTCGGATGCCGGGTTGTGGGAGGCCGTGATCATCACCCCGGCGCTCGCGCCGAGGTCGCGGACCGCGAACGCGAGGATCGGGGTCGGCAGCGCGCGGGGGAGCAGGGTCACCTCGGCGCCGGCCGCGGCGAGCACCTCGGCGGCGTCCCGGGCGAACAGGTCCGACTTGTGCCGGGCGTCGTGGCCGACGACGACGGAGGGCTTGCTCGGTGCGGGTCGCGAGGAAGCGGGCGAGGCCCGCGGACGTGCGCATCACGACGACGCGATTCATCCGGTTCGGCCCCGCGCCGAGCGGGCCGCGGAGGCCCGCAGTGCCGAACTCGAGCCGGGATCCGAAGCGGTCGGCGAGCGCGTCGTCGTCCCCGGCGTCGAGCAGCCCCTGCAGCTCGGCGCGGGTGTCGGGGTCCGGATCGAGGGCCAGCCAGGCCTCGGCGTCGGCGCGCAGGTCGCCGCTCATGCCGCGGCCAGGTCGTCCGCGACGGCGGCGACGATGCGGGCGAGCAGGTCGGCGAGGCGGCCCTCCGCCTCCGCGCCGGCGGCGAGCACCTCCGCGTGGCTGAGCGGCGTCGACTGGATGCCGGCAGCCAGGTTCGTGATGAGCGACATCCCGAGCACCTCCATCCCGGCTTCGCGTGCGGCGATCGCCTCGAGCGCGGTCGACATCCCGACGATCGACCCGCCGATGGTGCGCGCCATCGCCACCTCGGCGGGGGTCTCGTAGTGCGGGCCCCGGAACTGCACGTACACGCCCTCGTCGAGGCTCGGATCCACCCGTCTCGCGATCCCGCGGAGCCGTCGCGAGTAGAGGTCGGTGAGGTCGACGAACGTCGCGCCCTCGAGCGGCGACGCGGCGGTCAGGTTGATGTGGTCCTCGATCAGCACCGGGGTGCCGGGCTTCCAGTGCGGACGGATGCCGCCGGCACCGTTCGTGAGCACCATGACCCGGGCGCCCGCGACGGCCGCGGTGCGGACGCTGTGCACGACCCGGCGCACGCCGCGTCCCTCGTAGAAGTGCGTGCGGGCGCCGATCACGAGCGCGTGGAGGCCGTGCTCGAGCTCGATCGAGGTGAGGGTGCCGGAGTGGCCGGGGACGCCGGAGCGGGTGAAGCCGGGCACCTCCTCGGCGGGCACGACGGCGACGGTGCGGCCGAGGCGCTCGGCGGCCTTGCCCCATCCGCTGCCGAGCGTGAGGGCGATGTCGTGCCGCACGACACCGGTGCGCTCGGCGAGCGCCGCGGCGGCCAGCTCGGCGACGGCGGTGGGCGGGGTCTCGAGGTCGTCGAGGGAGGGCTCGGCCATGTCGTCAAGCCTAGGAGCGCCGGATGAGCGTTCCCGAGCCGCCAGAATGTCGTGCATGCCCTACGAGTTCGACCGCAAGCAGCGCATCGCGGTGGTCGGCGGCGGCCCCGGCGGCTACGAGGCCGCGCTCGCCGGCGCCCAGCTCGGCGCCGACGTGACGCTCGTCGAGCGCGTCGGGGTCGGCGGCGCCGCGGTGCTCACCGACGTCGTGCCGTCGAAGACCCTCATCGCGACCGCCGAGGCGACCGACGCGATCGCGTCCGCCGGCGACCTCGGGGTGCAGTTCTCGATGCCGAACGCCGCGGGCCGCGCGAGCCGCCCCGACATCGCGATCAACCTCGGCGTCATCAACCGGCGGGTGCGGGCGCTCGCGCGCCAGCAGTCCGAGGACATGCGCGCGCAACCTCGAGCAGGCGGGCGTGCGGATCGTCGCGGGCGAGGGACGCCTCGATGCGCCCGGCCGCGTGATCGTCTCGACGGGCAAGGGGAGGACGGCGCACGACTTCGACGAGATCGAGGCCGACACCGTCGTCATCGCCACCGGCTCGAGCCCCCGCAAGCTGCCCGCGCGCGATGCCGGACGGGGAGCGCATCCTCACCTGGACGCAGCTCTACGAGCTCGAGGAGGTGCCGGAGCACCTCATCGTGGTCGGGCTCCGGCGTCACCGGAGCGGAGTTCGCCTCCGCGTACATGCAGCTCGGCAGCGAGGTCACGCTCGTCTCGAGCCGCGACCGGGTGCTGCCGGGCGAGGACGCGGACGCGGCCGCCGTGCTCGAGGACGTCTTCACGCGCGGCGGGATGCACCTGCTGTCGCGCAGCCGCGCCACCTCCGTGCGCCGGGACGGCGACGGCGTCGTCGCGCTGCTCTCCGACGGGCGCGAGATCCGCGGCAGCCACTGCCTCATGGCGGTCGGCTCGGTGCCGAACACGGCCGGCATCGGCCTCGAGGAGTCGGGCGTCCAGCTCGCGCCGTCCGGGCACATCCGCGTGAACCGGGTCGCCAGCACCTCGCAGCCGGCGGTCTACGCGGCGGGGGACTGCACGACCGCGCTGCCGCTCGCCTCCGTCGCGTCGATGCAGGGGCGAACTGCCGTCTTCCACGCCCTCGGCGACGCGGTCACGCCGCTCGAGCTGCGCAACGTGGCCTCGAACGTCTTCACCCAGCCGGAGATCGCGACGGTCGGCTGGACGCAGCGGCAGATCGAGGACGGGATCGCGCAGGGCGAGATCTACAAGCTCCCGCTGAGCCAGAACCCGCGCGCGAAGATGCAGGGGCTCACGGACGGGTTCGTGAAGCTCTTCGCCCGGACCGGCTCCGGCACCGTCATCGGCGGCGTCATCGCGGCGCCGAGGGCGAGCGAGCTCATCCTGCCGATCGCGCTCGCGGTGGAGCACCGGCTGACCGTCGACCAGCTGGCGCGGGCGTTCAGCGTCTACCCGTCGCTGTCCGGCGGCATCACGGACGCCGCGCGGGCGATGCACATCGTCGCCTAGAGCAGCAGAGGCGACAAGCGCGTACGACGGAGGAATCGGCGTCGAATCCGCGTCAGGCGCCTGTTTCGGACGCGTTCGGACCGACGAGCTCCGGTACGTTCGCGCGGAGGCGTGCTCAGGCGGGTGCGGGCACCGCGACGTCGTCGAGGATCTCGAGCAGCACCGTGCCGGACGCGACAGTCGTTCCGGCCTTCGCGGTGAGGCCCGGAGACGACGCCGTCGCGGTGCGCGGTGATCGGCTGCTCCATCTTCATGGCCTCGAGCACGGCGACGAGCTCGCCCGTGACGACCCGCTGACCCGCCTTGACGGCGACCTTCACGATGGTGGCCTGCATCGGCGCCTTCACCGCGTTGCCGGATGCGCCGGCGGCCCGGCCGCCACCGCTGCTGCGCCGGCGGGGCGGGGGAGCGAGGCGGCGTGACCCCGCTGTCGCCCTTCGCGAGCGCGGCGGGCAGCGAGACCTCGATCCGCTTGCCGTTGACCTCGACCGTGACGCGGTGCCGGTCGTCGGGCGCGGTGCCGCGCGGGTCCTGGTCGCCGAGCGATCCGCTCCACGGCTCGAGCGTGTTGACGAACTGCGTCTCGATCCAGTTCGTGAAGACGCCGAACACGCCGTCGTCGGCGGTGAACGCGGGGTCGCGGACCACCGCGCGATGGAAGGGGATCACGGTCGGCAGGCCGGCGACCTCGAACTCGGCGAGCGCGCGGCGGGACCGCTCGAGCGCGTCCCGGCGGTCGGATCCGGTCACGATGAGCTTCGCGAGCATCGAGTCGAATGCGCCGGAGACCACGTCGCCGGTCGTGACGCCGGAGTCGATGCGCACGCCGGGGCCACCCGGCACGCGGAACGCCTGCACCGGGCCGGGCGAGGGCAGGAAGTTGCGGCCCGGGTCCTCGCCGTTGATGCGGAACTCGAACGAGTGGCCGCGCGGCACCGGGTCGCCGTAGCCGAGCTCCTGGCCCTCGGCGATGCGGAACTGCTCGCGGACGAGGTCGAGGCCGGTGACCTCCTCGGAGACCGGGTGCTCCACCTGGAGCCGGGTGTTCACCTCGAGGAAGGAGACCGTGCCGTCCGCGCCGACGAGGAACTCGCAGGTGCCGGCGCCGACGTAGCCGACCTCCTTGAGGATCGCCTTCGACGCCGAGTAGAGCAGCGCGGTCTGCTCCTCGGTGAGGAACGGCGCGGGCGCCTCCTCGACGAGCTTCTGGTGCCGGCGCTGCAGCGAGCAGTCGCGGGTGGAGACGACGACGACGTTGCCGTGCTCGTCGGCGAGGCACTGGGTCTCGACGTGACGGGGCTCGTCGAGGTACTTCTCGACGAAGCACTCGCCCCGGCCGAAGGCGGCGACGGCCTCGCGGGTGGCCGACTCGAAGAGCTCGGGGATCTCCTCGCGGGTGCGGGCGACCTTCAGGCCGCGGCCGCCGCCGCCGAACGCCGCCTTGATCGCGATCGGCAGCCCGACCTCGTCGGCGAACGCGACGACCTCGTCCGCGGTCTCGACCGGGTTCAGCGTGCCGGGCGCGAGCGGCGCGCCCACGCGCTCCGCGACGTGGCGGGCGGTGACCTTGTCGCCGAGCTGCTCGATGGCCGACGGCGGCGGCCCGATCCAGATGAGGCCGGCGTCGATCACGGCCTGCGCGAAGTCGGCGCGCTCGGACAGGAAGCCGTAGCCCGGGTGCACCGCATCCGCGCCGCTGCGGCGGGCGATCGACAGCAGCTTCTCGATGACGAGGTAGGTGTCGGCGCTCGTCGTGCCGTTCAGCGCGTAGGCCTCGTCCGCGAGCCGCACGTGGCGGGCGTCGCGGTCCTGGTCGGCGTAGACGGCGACCGAGGTGATGCCCGCGTCGCGGGCGGCGCGGATGATCCGCACGGCGATCTCGCTGCGGTTCGCGATCAGCACCTTGGTGATCGGGCGCTGCTTCCGTCGCGACATGATTCCTCACCCTATTGGCCGGATCCGCCGCCCCCTTGGAAGCGTGCTACAAACCTCCCGACGAACCGCCGTCCGGTTCCTACAGGGCCTGGACGTCTCCGGTGTGCAGGCCCGGGCGCCACAGGTCGGTCCACTCGGTCCCGGTCGCTCGCACGAGCCGGCGGAGCGCGGGCAGGGAGAGGCCGACGACGGTCGACGGATCGCCCTCGATCCGGTCGATGAACGGGCCGCCGAGGCTGTCGATCGTGAACGCGCCGGCGACGGCGAGCGGCTCGCCGGACGCGACGTACGCGGCGAGCTCCGCGTCGGTGAGGTCGGCGGCGAACCGCACGAGCGCGCGGGTGACGATCCCGTCGCCGCGCCCGGTGCGCAGGTCGATCAGCCACTGCCCCGAGTGCAGGACGCCCTCGCGTCCGCGCTGCGCCTTCCAGCGGTCGAGCGCCCGCTCGGGGGTGTGCGGCTTGCCGTGGATGCGCCCGTCGAACGCGAAGGCGGAGTCCCCGCCGAGCACGAGGGCGTCCTCCGCTCCGCGCCGTGCCGCGACGGCCTCAGCCTTGGCGCGGGCGAGGAGCAGCACCGTCTCGTCCGCGTCGAGGGGCCGGCCGAGCCGGGCCTCCTCCGCCGCGACGGTCGCGGGCTCGTCGACGGACGAGGGCACGATCTCCGGCTCCACACCGGCGGCCCGCAGCAGCGCGAGGCGGGCGGGGGAGGTGGAGGCGAGCACGAGGCGCATGCCGCCACGGTAATGCGCCCCGGTGTGCCGCCTCCGCACGCCGTGGCCGGCCGTGGTGCGGGGGCACGGCCCGCGTCGGGCACCCTTAGGGGGTGACGGATCCGGAGACCCCAGGCGACCTCGTCGAGCTCGACGTGCTGCGCATCGCCCACGGCGGCGTCGCGGTGGCCGAGCACGAGGGCCGCGTGGTGTTCGTCGCGGACACGCTGCCGGGGGAGCGGGTGCTCGCGCGACTCAGCGACACGACCCACGGCCGCTTCTTCCGCGCCGAGACCGTGTCGCGTGCTCGAGGCGTCGCCCGACCGGCGGCCGCACGTCTGGTCCGCGGCGTCCGTCGACCGCGACCCGGCGGACCGGGCCGGCGGCGCCGAGTTCGGGCACATCACGCCGGAGCGGCAGCGGGCGCTGAAGACGACCGTGCTGCGCGACGCCCTCGAGCGCACCGGGCGGATGGATGAGGCGCAGCTCGACGCGCTCGACCCGCAGGTGCGGGCCGTGCCGGGGCTGCCCGACGGCACGCGCTCGCGGACCCGCATCCGCCTGCACGTCGACGACGACGGCCGGGCGGGGCCCTACGCGGCCCGGACCCGCCACGTCGTGACCGTCGACGACCTCCCGCTCGGCGTGCCCGAGCTGGAGGACCTGCTGCCGGCGGTGCCGCAGGAAGCCGGGCCCGGTCGACCTCGTCGCGCCGTCGGCGGGGACGGCCTTCGCGCTGCCGAACGGCGCCACGCACTCGCCCGATCCGGGAGCGGCTCGGCGATCGGCACGTTCGCGCTCGAGGCCACCGGGTTCTGGCAGGTCCATCCGGCCGCGCCGGCGGTGCTCACGGCGGCGGTCGGGGCCGCTATCGACCGGGACCGGTTCGACCCGCGCGCCGGCAACCTCGACCTCTACGGAGGCGTCGGCCTGCTCGCCGCGGCGCTCGGCGACCTCGGCGGCCCGACCACCGTCGTCACGAGCGTCGAGGCGGACCGGCGGGCCAGCCGGCACGCTCGCGAGAACCTCGCCGAGTGGCGCGGTGCCCGGACGGTCGGCGCCCGCGTCGACGTGTTCCTCGCGCCGGGAGAACGGGCCGCGACCCGGCGCGACCGTGGTGCTCGACCCGCCGCGCTCCGGCGTGGGCCGAGCCGTGGTCGAGGGCGTCGTGGCGCTCGCGCCGGAGCAGGTCGTCTACGTCGCCTGCGATCCCGTCGCGCTCGCGCGCGACCTCGCGACCTTCGCCGAGCACGGCTGGCGCCCCCGCCGCCTCGACGCCTTCGACCTGTTCCCGAACACGCACCACTTCGAGGTGGTCGCGGCCCTCGCGCAGGGCTGATCCTGGATCCGCACGGGGTACGCCGCCCCGAACTGGGGGACGGACCCTCCCCGATCGGGGTGCACCCGTCGGTCCGTTCTGTCCCCCGAAATCCGTAGACTCCTGCCGTTCATACCGAGGAGACCCTTCTGATGACCATCACGAACGCCCAGGCGGAGACCATGACCGAGCTCGTCCGCGTCGCCGTCGTCGACGACCACGAATCCGTCCGTCTCGGCCTCAGCGCCGCCTGCATGCGCGAGGGCTTCCAGTTCGTCGACGAGGGCGCGACCGTCAAGGAGCTCATCGACCGCCTGAACGGGCGCGAGATCGACGTGGTCGTGCTCGACCTGTCCCTCGGTGACGGCTCGACCATCACCGAGAACGTGAAGAACATCCAGGCCACCGGCGCCGGCGTGCTCATCCACTCCATCGCCGACCGCGCCGCCGGCGTCCGCGAGGCGCTCGCCGCCGGTGCCGCCGGCGTCATCCCGAAGTCCGCCGCCACCGCGACGGTGATGGCCGCCATCCGCACCGTCGCCCGCGGCGAGGTGCTGAACAACCTCGAGTGGGCGAGCGCGATCGACGCGGACGTCGAGTTCGCGAAGGCCCAGCTCGGCCGCCGCGAGCGCGACGTGCTCAACCTCTACGCCTCCGGCCTCCCGCTGCGGATGGTCGCCGAGCAGCTCGGCATCGCGCCGTCGACCGTGCGCGAGTACCTCGACCGCATCCGCGTCAAGTACGTCGAGGTCGGCCGCCCGGCCCCCACCAAGGTGGACCTGCTCCGCCGCGCGGTGGAGGACGGCATCCTGCCGAACCTCGACACCGACTCCGATGACGATGAGGCCTGAGGAGCCGGCGCTCCCTGAGCACCCGGCGGCCGGAGCCCGCGGCTTCGTCTCGCCGATCGGCACCCGGCGCGTCGAGGTCACCCTCGCCGTCGCGATGAGCCTCTTCGGCGTGCTCTTCAGCGTGCAGAGCCTGCCCGGCGCTCATCTCCGAGCGGGGCGTACTACGACACCGCCCTCGGGCACGCGGTCGTGGTCCTCGTCTACGGCTCGATCCTCGTCGCCGGCCTCGCGGCCGTGCTGCGCCAGTGGACGCGGCAGATCTTCCTCACCGCGGCGTTCGCGTACCTCGTGGCGCTGCTGCTCTGGGTGCCGTCGTTCGCGCCCGGCGCAGACCGCTGACCACGGCACGATCCCGTGGCTGACGGAGCTCGCGGCGGTGCCGAGCGGATTCGTGATCATCGCGCGCCGCGAGTGGATCACGCCGGCGCTCTACACGGCGCTGATCGGCGTCGCGGTCGGGGTGATCCGCAGCTCGGTCTACGGCGGGGACCTCTCGACCCCCGACGCAGTCCTCGACGCGGTGTACGCCGTCGCCCTGAACCTCGCGCTGCTCATCCTCACCGTCGCCGTCCGGCTCGCCGCCGCGCAGGTCGACGCCGCCCAGACGAACGCGCTGCAGCGCTACGCCGCGGCGCAGATCGATCAGGCCATGGAGGCGGAGCGGGTGCGCACGGACGCGCTCGTGCACGACTCGGTGCTGACCACCTTCCTGTCGGCCGCGGCCGCGCAGACCGCTGATGCGAAGTCGCTCGCGGCGCGGATGGCGCGCAACGCGATGGGGCACCTCTCCCGCGCGACGGTCGCGGCGGAGACCGGCCCGCGCGTGCTGCTCGTCGAGCTCGTCCCCCGGATCGAGGAGGACGCGCTCGCGGTCGTCGACCGGTTCTCGATCAGCACCGAGAACCTCGAGGGCCGGCTGCTGCCGACCGGTGCGGCCGAGGCGCTCGTGTCCGCGACCGTGCAGGCGATGACGAACAGCGCCAAGCACGCGGGCGGCCCCGAGATCACGCGTTCCGTCGTCCTGCGCGGCACCTCCGCCGGCGGCGTGCAGTCCGTCATCTCGGACGACGGCGCCGGCTTCGACCCGGCGCTCATCGCGAGCGAGCGGCTCGGCGTGCGCGTGTCGATCCTCGAGCGCATCCGCCTCGTCGGCGGTGACGCGGATATCCGCACCGCTCCCGGGCTCGGCACCACGATCACGCTGTCCTGGCCCGCCGCCTCCCGCGAGGCGGTCGAGCCGGTCGACCTGAACGAGCTGGCCCTCGGATGATCACCCTCCCGCGCCCGCTGCTCGTCGCGCTCGGCGTCGGCTTCTCGCTGTACCACGTGGTGCTCGGGCTGGCGGCGCTGCTCAGCGACGCCGCAGTACTACAAGACGCCGGGGCACGACCACATCGAGCGCGTCGTGATCGCGCTCGTGCTCTACGTCGGTCGCGACGGGGCTGTCGGTGACCGTCGGGCGCCGGGTCGAGATGCCGGTCTGGCTCGCCGGGCTGAACGTCGGCGTCGCCCTCTCGATCACCCTGCTCGTCGCGAGCTCCTTGGACGTCGCTACGACCCGACCTCGGCCACGCGACCTGGTACGTCGCGGCCGTCGGCACGCTGCTCACGATCACCGCGGTGCGCCGGCACACCACCTACGCCTGGTTCGGCATCGGGCTGGTCGTCGCGCAGACGGTCGCCTGGGCCGGTCCGATCGGGCTGACCCGCTTCGGCGTGCTCGGCGACGTCCTCTGGGTGAGCATCGCGCACGTCTTCACGCGCGCGCTCGCCCGCGCCACCGTGGACGTGCGGCAGTTCGCCCGCGCCGAGCGGGAGGCCGTGGAGTGGCAGGCGGCGCAGGACGCGCACCACTTCGAGCGGCAGGTGCGGCTCACGCAGACGAGCCGGATGGCGCTGCCGATGCTGCGGCGCATCGCGGAGGTCGGCGGCGACCTCGACGAGGCCGACCGGCAGGAGTGCCGCGTGCTCGAGCAGTCGATCCGCGACGAGATCCGCGGGCGACGGCTGCTGAACGACGCGCTGCGCGACCAGGTCATCGCGGCGCGGCGCCGTGGCGCGTTCGTGCAGGTGCTCGACGACGGCGGCGTCGACGACATCGACGCCGACCTGATGGACCCCGTGCTCGACCGGGTCGCCGAGGCGATCAGCGGCGTGCGGTCGGACCGCATCATCATCCGCACGGCGCCGAAGGGCTCGACGAAGGCGGTCACGGTCGTCGGCCTGTCGAGCGGCACGTCGTCGGCGAGCGCGCTCGGCCTCGAGGACGACGACGAGGACGTGGACCTCTGGCTGGAGCTGGACCGCCCGGCGGGCGCGCCGACCCCGGTCGCCTCCTGACCCTCGGAACACCGCATCCGGGAGTTGCCACTCGTGGCGACTTCCAGGCCTCGTGAAGTCGCCACGAGTGGCAACTCGCTCGTGAGTCCGAGAGGCGGGGTTGCCACCGTCGGTGACTTTCCGAGCGCGGAAGTCGCCGCGAGTGGCAACTCGTCCGATGCGCGGGCAAAAGAAAGGGGCCGGCCTCCCCAGACCGGCCCCTGTACACCCCCGAAACGATGAGACAACCCGAATATCTCGTCGATTCGCCCCCGACGGACGCCTGCTTACCCTGATCGGCGTCTCGCCCGGTCGCGTCGCCGTGGGTCGGCCGACGCTGTACCCCTATTCTGCACAGCCCCTCCCGAAGTGCCGCAGTAGGCCGAATCGAGGACATTCGGGGTACAAATCGGGCGGACCGGTCGGTGCGGCGGCCCCCGTTCGGGTCAGCGGAGGTCGTTCCAGCGGCCGTCTGTGCTGCCGGGCTGCCGGAGCGCCCGCAGGGTGCGCATCCAGAGCGACGGCGCGGCCTGCTGCGGGCAGCGCCCGCACCGCGGCGGCGCGTTCGAGCTGCAGCTGCGCGAAGACCGCCGCGATCGCCGCGATCTCGTCGTCGGTGGCGGATCCGCCGAGGATCCGCGGGCTCTCCGGGGCGTCGGTCACAGGGGGATGTTCCCGTGCTTCTTCGGCGGCATGCTGGCCCGCTTGGTGCGCAGGGCGCGGAACGCCTTGATCACGGTGATGCGGGTGGAGGCGGGCTCGATGACGCCGTCGAGCTCGCCGCGCTCGGCGGCGAGGAACGGGCTCGCGACGTTGTACGTGTACTCGTTGGCGAGCCGGGTGCGCACGGCGTCGACGTCCTCGCCGGCCTGCTCGGCCCGCTTGATCTCGCCGCGGTACAGGATGTTGACCGCGCCCTGGCCGCCCATGACGGCGATCTCGGCGGTCGGCCAGGCGTAGTTCAGGTCGGCGCCGAGCTGCTTCGAGCCCATGACGATGTACGCGCCGCCGTAGGCCTTCCGCGTGATCACGGTGACGAGCGGCACGGTCGCCTCGGCGTAGGCGTAGAGCAGCTTCGCGCCGCGGCGGATGACGCCGGTCCACTCCTGGTCGGTGCCGGGCAGGTAGCCGGGCACGTCGACGAGCGTGAGGATCGGGATGGAGAACGAGTCGCAGAACCGCACGAACCGGGCGGCCTTCTCGCCCGCGTCGATGTTCAGCGTGCCGGCCATCGAGCTCGGCTGGTTCGCCACGATGCCGATCGTGCGGCCCTCGATGCGGCCGAAGCCGACGACGATGTTCGGCGAGTAGAGCGGCTGCGTCTCGAGGAACTCGCCGTCGTCGACGAGGGTCTCGATGACCTCGTGCACGTCGTACGGCTGGTTCGGGCTGTCGGGGATGAGGGTGTTCAGGCGCCGGTCGGCGTCCGTCACCTCGACCTCGGCCGTCGACGCGTAGGCGGGCGCATCCGTCATGTTGTTGTCGGGCAGGTAGCCGATCAGGGTGCGGGCGTAGTCGAGCGCGTCGTCCTCGTCCGCGGCGAGGTAGTGCGCGACGCCCGACCGGGTGTTGTGCGTGAAGGCGCCGCCGAGCTCCTCCATGCCGACGTCCTCGCCGGTGACGGTCTTGATCACGTCGGGGCCGGTGACGAACATCTGGCTGGTCTTGTCGACCATGATCACGAAGTCGGTGAGCGCGGGGGAGTAGACCGCGCCGCCCGCGGCCGGCCCCATGACGATCGAGATCTGCGGGATGACCCCGGATGCGGCCGTGTTGCGCCGGAAGATCTCGCCGTACTTGCCGAGCGCGACGACGCCCTCCTGGATGCGCGCCCCGCCGGAGTCGAGGATGCCGATGATCGGCACGCCCGTCTTCAGGGCGTGCTCCATGACCTTGATGATCTTCTCGCCCGCGACCTCGCCGAGGGAGCCGCCGAAGATCGTGAAGTCCTGGCTGTAGACGGCGACCTGGCGGCCGTGGATCTCGCCCATGCCGGTGACGACGGCGTCGCCGTAGGGGCGCTTCGCCTCCATGCCGAAGGCGTGGGTGCGGTGCCGGACGAACTCGTCGAGCTCGACGAACGTGCCGTGGTCGAGCAGCTGCTCGATCCGCTCGCGGGCGGTCTTCTTGCCCTTGGCGTGCTGCTTGGCGATCGCGGCCTCGCCGCTCGCGGTCACCGCCTCGTGGTAGCGGTCGCGGAGGTCGGCCAGCCGGGCTGCCGTGGTGGCGGGGGAGCCGGCCGCTGCCTGGTCGGTGTCGGTCACCCGCCGAGCCTATCCCCGGGTGCTGCCGCCGATCCGGGGCCGCCGCGCGGCGTCCGGGCGGTCCCTAGGCTCGGCGCGTGGACCTGCCTCGCACCGCCGCGCTCGCCTCCCGCCTCGAGTGGCGGGACGCCGCCGGATCGACGAACGCGGAGCTCGTGACGCTCGCCACCGCCGACCCCGCGGCCTGGCCGGGCTGGTCGGTGCTGGTGACCGACACCCAGACCGCGGGCCGCGGCCGCCTCGGCCGGGCGTGGACCGCGCCGCCCGGGACCTCGCTCGCGATCTCCGTGCTGCTCACCCCGCGCATCCCGGCCGAGCGCTACGGCTGGTTGTCGCTGCTCGCCGGGACGGCGATGGCCGTCTCGCTGCGCGGAGCTGGGCGTCGCCGCGTCGGTGAAGTGGCCGAACGACGTGCTGATCGGCGGCCGGAAGATCTGCGGGCTGCTCGCCGAGGCGCTCCCGGGCGGCGCCGGCGCCGTGCATCGGCGCGGGCCTCAACCACCGGCTCGGCGCCGGCGAGCTCCCCGTGCCCACGGCCACCTCGCTCGCCATCGAAGGCGGGCCGACCGACCCGGACGCCCTGATCGCCGGCTGGCTCGAGCAGCTGCGGCGGCTCGTCGGCGACCTCGAGGCGGCCGGCGGCGACCCGCTCGCATCCGGCCTGCACGCCGCCGTGACCGGCACCTGCGAGACGATCGGCCGCCGCGTCCGCGTCACCCTGCCCGACGGGCGCGCGGTCGTCGGCGCGGCCACCGGCATCGACGCCGACGGCCGGATCGAGGTGGCCGACCTGGGGATCCGCGCAACGACGGCGATCGCCACGGGCGACGTCGAGCACCTGCGGTATGAATAGGGCATGGCGATCGGGGGCGGGACCCGGGCGATGCCCGGTCGCGCCGAGCGTCGTGCCCCGGCGCCGCCTCCGGTGCGCGAGCAGCCCGAGCACGTCGTCGTGCGGATGCGCCGCTCCGGCCGCCATCTCGTGCTCCCGGCGGTCTGCTTCGTGCTCCTCTGCTTCGGCACCGGCTACTGGTGGGGGCGCCTCTCGCCGGCGTGGCTGAACCTCGCCCTGCCGATCACGGCCGGGGTGCTCGCGGTGCTGACCTCGCTCGTGCCGCTGGTGCTCTGGCTCAACCGCATCACGATCATCACGACCCGCCGCCTCATCGTGAAGCACGGCTTCTTCGTGCGGGAGCGCACGGAGTTCCTGCTCGGCCGCGGCTCGGAGGCGACGCTGCGTCGTCGCGGGCCGATGCAGCTGCTCACGGGCAGCGGGGACGTCATCGTGCACGCGGGAGCCGAGGGCACGATGATCCTCCGCGACGTGCCACGGGCACGCCTCGTGCAGCGGGCCGTCGCGGACCTCATCGAGGGCGCCGGCGCCGTCCAGACGGCGCGTCGCGCCGGCTGATCCCCGCGGGGGGAAGCGACTACTCGGCGACGCTCGCCGAGTCGAGCTTCGCGGCCCGGTCCGCGATGCGGTTCGCCCGGCCGGGGGCGTAGACCCAGTGCCGGTACAGGGAGAACCGCACGATCGAGCCGAGCAGCAGGCCGACGACGTTCGCGGAGATGTTGTCGGCGAGCGGGCTGGTGAGTCCGAGCAGGTAGTGCGAGACCCAGAGGCAGCCGAGCCCCACCAGCATCCCGAGGATCGAGACCGCGAGGAACTCGAGCGCCTCCATCCCGCCGCGGGTGCTGCGGTGGGGGCCGAAGGTCCAGTACCGGTTGCCGATCCAGTTCACGGCGATCGCCACGATCGTGGAGACCGTCTTCGCCAGCAGGGGTCCCTCGTGGATGCGCGACGGGTTGAACACCGTGAACAGCAGCAGGTTGAACACGGCGAGGTCGACGACGAAGCCGACGCCGCCGACGAGGGCGAACTGCGTCAGCTGACGGCCGAGTGCACCGATGTTCGGACGACGCATACGCTCTCTTCGTTCAGGCTTCGATCCCAGGCGGGGCGTCGCGCGCGCGGCGTGGCGCGCGGGGATCGTTCCGCGCAGCATAGGTCGTGCTGTGAAGAGAACCGCGTAGAGAAGCAGGGAGGACCCATGCGCGTCGGGGTGATCGGCGGCGGACAGCTCGCCAGGATGATGGTCCCTGCGGCCGTCGAGCTCGGCATCGACATCGCGGTGCTGGGGGAGGGGCCGGACGCCTCCGCCCGGCTCGCCGTGACGGCGGTCGGAGCGGCCGGACGACGCGGATGCGGTCCTCGCGTTCGCTCGTGACGTCGACGTCATCACCTTCGACCACGAGCACGTGCCGCAGGCGGTGCTCGCCGCGCTCGTGGAGGCGGGCGTCGCCGTGCGGCCCGGGCCCGGCGCCCTCGCGCATGCCCAGGACAAGCTGGTGCTCCGGCGGCGGATGGAGCGAGCTCGGCGTGCCGCAGCCCGTCTGGGCCGAGGTCGCCGACGAGGCGCAGCTCGCCGCGTTCCTCGACGCCAACGGCGGCCGGGCGGTCGTGAAGACGCCGCGCGGCGGCTACGACGGCAAGGGCGTGCGCGTCGTGACGGCGGCGGCCGATGCGGCGGACTGGCTGGCCGACGGGCGCGCTGCTCGCCGAGGAGGTCGTGGACTTCCGTCGCGAGCTCGCGCAGCAGGTGGCGCGGCGGCCCTCCGGCGAGATCGTCGCGTGG
This sequence comes from uncultured Actinomycetota bacterium, assembly GCA_963771645.1. Taxonomy (GTDB): domain Bacteria; phylum Actinomycetota; class Actinomycetes; order Actinomycetales; family Microbacteriaceae; genus Amnibacterium. The sequence goes on from CAVYUH010000017.1 coordinate 324,760, forward strand.
CCGCTCGTCGAGACCGTGCAGGGCGGCGGCGTCTGCCGCGAGGTCATCGCTCCTGCCCCGCGCAGCGCGGGCCGCATCGCGGACATCGCCTGCGACATCGCGATGACCGTCGCCGAGGCCCTCGACGTGACCGGCGTGCTCGCCGTCGAGCTGTTCGAGACGGTCGATGCGCGCATCCTCGTCAACGAGCTCGCGATGCGCCCGCACAACTCCGGCCACTGGACCATCGACGGCGCCACCACGAGCCAGTTCGAGCAGCACCTCCGCGCGGTGCTCGACCTGCCGCTCGGTGCCACGGGCTGCCGCGACCCGTGGAGCGTCATGGTGAACGTGCTCGGCGGCCCGGAGGACGGCGACCTCGACTCCCGGGTGCCCGGACTGCTCGCGGAGCATCCGACGGCGAAGCTCCATCTGTACGGCAAGGCGCCGCGTCCCGGCCGCAAGATCGGGCACGTCACCGTGACCGGCGAGGACCTCGACGACCTGGTCTTCCAGGCGCGGGCGGCGTCCGCGCGGCTGTCCGGCACCGCCTAGCATGTGGCGGGTGGGGGACGCTGGGGGCACTGCGGTCGTCGGGATCGCGATGGGGAGCGACTCGGACTGGCCGGTGCTGCAGCGCGCCGCCGCCGTCCTCAGCGACTTCGAGCGTGCCGTGGGAGGCGCGGGTGCTCTCCGCCCACCGCACGCCCCGCGCGATGCTCGAGTGGGGTGAGGCCGCCGCGGACCGCGGGCTCAAGGTCGGTCATCGCGGGCGCCGGTGGCGCCGCCCACCTGCCCGGCATGCTCGCCGCGGTCACCACGCTGCCCGTGATCGGCGTGCCCGTGCCGCTGAAGACCCTCGACGGCCTCGACTCGCTGCTCTCCATCGTGCAGATGCCCACTGGGGTGCCCGTCGCGACCGTCGCGATCGGCAACGCCGCGAACGCCGGCCTGCTCGCCGTGCGCATCCTCGCCACCGCGGACGCCGCGCTCACGGAGCGCCTCGCCGCCTACCGCACCGACCTCGAGCGCCAGGTCGCCGAGAAGGATGCGGGGCTCGACCGGGACCACCTCGGGTGAGCCTTCCCGGCCGGCACGCGGATCAGCGGCGCGCGCTGCTCCCCGCGGACGGCCCCCTCTCGCGCACCCGGGGCAGGAGCCCCGAGCAGATGACGAGGCGGGCATGGATCCTCGTCGCGCTCGGCATCGTGCTGCCGGGCGGCCCGCAGATGGTCGCCGGCAACCGCGCGGTCGGCCGCGTGGCCGTCGCGATCGTCGCGGTGCTGTGGGCGCTCGTGCTCACCGCCGTGCTCGTCCAGGTGGTGCAGGCGGACATCCTCGTCACGATCCTCACCTCCTCGACCGGCCTCACCGTGCTGCAGGTGGGCCTGCTCGTGATCGCCGTCGGCTGGCTCGCCCTCACCCTCGACACCCTGCGGATCGCCCGCGTCCTGCGGCTCACCCCGCTCGCGCGGCCGCTCGTCGCCGGCGCGCTCGTCGTGCTCGCGGTCGTCGGCGCCGGGCGCGGCGACCTGGGGCGCCTACGTCAGCGGGGTCGCCCGCGGCGCGGTCGTGTCCGTCTTCCCCGCCGCGCTGCCCGAGAAGGCGGGCGCGACGCCGCCGCGCGTACGGCGTCCTGCTGCTCGGGATGGAGCACAAGCCGGGCTCGCTCGACCCTCGTGCCGCAGAGCGTGTCGGTGCTGACCATCGACTCGAGGACCGGCCGCGCGGTCACGATCGGCCTGCCGGTGCAGCTGTCGCGGATGCCCTTCCCCGCCTCGTCCCCGATGCACCGGCTCTACCCGAAGGGGTACGGGACCACCGGCTGCATCGCGAAGCCCTGCACCCTGCAGACCCTCTACAGCGAGGCGCAGGCGGTCGGCGACGCGCTCTACCCGGGGCAGCGCACCGACCACTCCTCGCCGGGCGCGACCGCGATGCGCGAGGCGGTCGAGGGCGCGCTCGGCATCGACCTGCAGTACACGGTGCAGCTCGACCAGGACTCGTTCGGCCGGCTGGTCGACGCCCTCGGCGGCGTCGACCGTGACCGTCGGCAGCCCTCCGCCGCCCGGCTTCACGACCGGATCGCAGCACCTCGGCGGCGCGCGCGCCGTCGCCTACCTGCACGGCAGCGGCGCCGACTTCGGCCGGGTCCGCCGCACGCAGCAGCTCGAGGCGGCGCTGCTCACCCAGGCGAACCCGGCGAACGTGCTGCTGCAGTTCCGGTCCGTCGCCGCAGCGGGCGCAGGAGCGGTCGTCACCGACCTGCCGCAGGACGTGCTCACCGACCTCACCGTGCTGGCGCTGAAGACCCGCACGCAGCCGCTGCAGCAGGTGGAGCTCGTGCCGCCGCTCGTCGCGAAGCCCGCGGAGCCCGACTACGCGGCGATCCAGGGCCTCGTCGCGGCCGCCACCCGCTGAGGGTCGCAGCGGCGGGCAAGGGCGCATCCGCCTCCCGCCACTGCGCGAACGACGGGGAACCCGGTCGTGGGGTCCGATCCATGGGGATCCGAGGCCGATTCCTGCGAGAGCTCCGTCGTTCGCGCAGTGGCCCGGCAGGACGGATGCTCGCGCGTGAGCAGCGCCGGTCGAGGGCGCGCGGTACCCTCCTGCGATGCCGAGCCCGTCGAGCGACCCCGGACGCGTCCGATGACGCTGTCGGCGGCGCGGCCCCGCGCCCAGGTGCCGCCGCCCGCGAGGGCGTCCGTCTTCCGCGATCCGAACGGCGCCGATCCCGCCCTGATGACCCGCCGCGCCTGGTGGCTGGCCGTGCTCCACGTGCTCGTCCCGGGCAGCGCCCAGGCGCTCGCGGGGAACCGGCGGCTCGGCCGCTTCGCGCTCGGGGTCTGGCTGCTCGGGCTGCTCGCCGTGCTGCTCGCGGCCGGGCCTCTTCTTCGTGCTGCCGCAGGTGCCGCTCTCGATCCCGAGCAACGCGGTCGGGCTCACGGTGCTGCAGGGCGTGGTGCTCGCCTGGGCGGTGCTCTGGATCGTGCTCACGCTCGACACGCTGCGCCTCGTGCGGCTCGCGCGCCGTGCGGCCCGGGTCCCGGATCGGGGTGGCGGCCCTGCTCGTCGTCGCGCTCGTGGTCGGCACCGGCGGCGCCGTGCAGGCCGCAGTCACGGCGGGCCAGGCCAGGGACGCGCTCGGCTCGCTCTTCAGCGGCAGCCGGATCGCGCTGCCCGGCGAGCGGCCGCTACAACATCCTGCTGCTCGGCGGCGACGCGGGCCCCGGCCGTTCCGGGCTGCGGCCGGACAGCATCTCCGTCGTCAGCGTGAACGCCGCTGACCGGCCACATGGTGATGTTCGGCCTCCCGCGCGACCTCGACCTGATGCCGTTCGCCGCCGGCTCGCCGATGCTGAAGGCGTATCCGCACGGATACGGCTGGCACGACACCTGCAACGTCGACGTGTGCGAGCTGAACTCCATCTACACCGAGGTGCAGCTGAAGAGCCCGCAGCTCTACCCGAACGCGAAGGCCGACCACACGCAGCCGGGCATCGAGGCCACGAAGGAGGCCGTCGAGGGCTCGCTCGGCATCCCGATCCAGTACTCCGTGCTGGTCGACATGAGCGCGTTCGGGAAGCTCATCGACGCGATGGGCGGGGTCACGATCGACGTGAAGCAGCGGCTGCCGATCGGCGGCGGCGTCGACGCGAACGGAACCCCACCGGGCGTGAAGGTGTGGATCGAGAACGGGCGTGCAGCACATGAACGGCAACCGGGCGATGTGGTACGCCCGCAGCCGCGCCACGGCACCCGCTCGGCGACTACGGGCGGATGCGCGCCAGCGCGACCTCGAGACCGCGATGCTGCACCAGATGAACCCCGTCACGCTGATCACGCGGCTCGAGGCGATCGGGAAGGCGAGCTCGGCCGCGGTGAGCACCGACATCCCGCAGGGGCTGCTCGGCGACCTGGCCGGCGCGGCCGTGAAGTCGCGGGGGCAGAAGACCGTCACGATCGAGTTCGTGCCTCCTCGCGTGACCCCGTCCTCACCCGACTACGCCGCCATCCGGAAGACCGTCGCGACGACGCTCGCCAAGGCCGGGTAGTGCACGGCTCGCCTGAGGACAACCCCACGCGACGCGCGACACGCGGTTACCCTCGAGGCCGTGTCTTCCGTGACCCGCCTCCGCGACAGCGTCGTCGCGGCGTCCCCGGCGATCCGGGCCGCCCGGCCCCGCACGCGAATGGACGTCCTCTTCGTCGTCGTGCTCTCCGTGCTCGTCGCGGTGCACCTCACGATCTTCTTCGCCGTGCTCGTGCTCGCCCCGGTCACGCCTGCGGAGCAGGCGAGCCTCGACCTGCTGCACCTGCCCGTCGAGGTCGCCCGGGCGCTGATCCTGCCGTTCCACGCGGTGCTGCTGATCAGCCTCTTCGTCATCGGCCGCCGTGCCGCCGGCCGCTGGGCGGGCGTCGGCGCCGATCCTCGCGATCCTCGCGCTGAACCTGCGCGCCGACCCGAGCGCGATCGTCTACGGGCCGTCGGTCGCGACCGGCGGATGGATCGCCGCATCCCTGCTCGCGGCAGCGATCGCCGTGCTGCCGCAGCGCCGCCGGACGGCGGCAGTGCTGATCGGCGTCGCGGCGGTCGTGCACGGCCTCACCGTGCTCGCGCTGCCCGCGTTCCTTGTGGCGCTCGCGCTCTTCCCGTCCCCGTCCGGGCCGAGGGCGCGGGACCGGATGCGCGACCTCGGCCGCTTCGCGGGCGCCTGGGCGATCCCGTTCGTGCTCGGCCAGCTGCTCTGGTTCGCCTCGCTCGGCGCCGACGGGTACCTCGCCCGCGTCGACGTGTTCCTCGCCGAGTTCCGGCCGCACGCCCTCGTGCCGTTCCTCGACCAGCAGGTGATCGTCTTCAACGGGTGGCACTTCGCCTGGCTCACCACGATGGTGCTGGCGTCGTTCCTCTTCCTCGCCGCGGGCACCGGCGTCGTGCGCTACTTCGCGGTGCCTCGGCCGGAGGAGATCGGTCCTCGCGCGCTGATGATCGCCCGCCGGCTGCCCGTCGAGATCTGGGCCGCCGCGCTGTCGCTGATCCTGTTCTCGGTGTGGTGGTCGTTCTCGGGGCAGGTCGCGGTCATCGACCCCAACCTGCCGGTCATGGTCGCCGTCGTGCCGATCATCACGGCGATGGCGTACCGCGGCGCGAAGTGGCTGCTCACGATCAACCGCTTCTGGGCGCTGTGCGGCGTGCTCTACCTGATCGGGCTGGTGCTCGCCCGGTCGACGCAGCTGCTGCTGACGCTCGTGCAGGCCTTCCAGTCCTGACCGGACCCAGGGGGCCGGTCAGGGCCAGCAGGCGGTGATCCGGTAGAGGCGGGTCGAACCGGATGAGGCGACGAGCTGCACGCCCCGTCCGGCGGCCGCCCGGTCGATGCCGGAGAAGGCCCGCGCATCCTTCGCGTCGTTCCAGAGGTGCTGCGGGTCCGTGACCAGCCAGTGCAGGCCGAGGTCGCGGACGGCCGCGCAGACCTTCGCGTTGCCGGGTGCCTCGTCGAGGTGCTGGGCGATGAGCTTGCGCTCGTCGCCCCAGTACCCACCGAGGTGCGGGAACAGCGTCTGCCTGCCGCCGAGCGCCCAGGCGAGCGCGGAGCCGTTCCAGGGATCGTCGACGACGACCTGGCCCGGCTGGGACGTACCGGCCGATGTCGGTCAGCAGCAGCGTCTCGTCCGCATCGAGCAGCGTCCCGGCCTTGTCGGTGTCGGGGAGCGCGAACACCCGGCCGATCGCGCCGCTCACCCCGGTGAGGGCCGGCCCGGTCCAGGTCACCGCGGCGACGAGGAGCGTGGCGGCCGCGACCGCGAGCACGATCGTCCGGCCGTGCGGCTCCTGCCGCCGGTGGCTGCGGCGGCGCAGCACCTCGACGAGCTCCGCGCCGCCGGCGGCGAGGATCCAGGCGACCACCGGCACCGCGATCGTCGGCAGCATCGCGAGGATGCGGTACTTGTCCTTGTCCCAGAGCCCCGTCGCGAGCTTCGCGAGATCGCTGTCGCTGCCGGCGGCGGCCGCGTAGAGCAGCGCGATCGCGAGGTAGGTCACGACCGCCCAGCGGAGGCCGGGCCGGAGCGCCAGCGCGACGAGCGCGGCGAGCGCGACGACCGCCAGCAGCACCGAGGGGGCCAGCGGCGTCTCGCCGGGGGAGACGAGGCTGGTGGTCAGCAGGGCCTGCAGCACCGCGGTGCCGAACCCCTCCCGCGCCCTGGCCGGTCCGCCGTTCAGGTGATCGGCGATCGGCCGGTGCCCGACGTCGTAGTAGTGCAGGACGAACAGCAGCGCCCCGGCGGCGACCAGCACGACCGCGGCGACCACGACGGCGACGGCGAGGCGTGCGCGCCGGCGGCCCTGCGGGCTCGATGCGGCCAGGGCGCGCATCCGGGCCGCGAACCAGGCGACGAGCAGCGGCGCCGCGAGCACCACGATCGCGACCAGGGATCGCGGATGCGCGAACGTCGCGCCGCCGAGCCAGCCGAGGAGCAGCAGGAGCGTGCGCCAGCGCGGCAGCGGGGACTCGGGGCGCCACGCATGCCGCTCCGGCCAGGTGGTCGACGCCGCGATCAGGGCGAGCCCCACCGGCAGGGTCGTGTAGGCGAGGCCGTTGGGGTAGAGCGTGCCGAAGTCGAGCAGGAGGTACGGGAAGGCGACGAAGGCGGAGGAGAGCACCGCGGCGATGCTGCCGATCAGCACGGGCTGGAGCGCCGGTGCCGTCTCGTCGCGCCGCAGCGCCGTGCCACCGAACAGCACCCGGGCGGCCAGCGCGCAGCCGAACGCGAAGACGGGCCCCGCGGTGCCGAGCCACGCGGCGTTCACCGCGACGGGGACGGGCACCCCGGTGGTCTCCGCGGCGATCGCGGCGATGCTGTGGAAGACGGCCGGGTAGAAGGCGGTCGACTGGGTGGGATGCGTGAGCCGGTAGAGGTGCAGGCTCGAGGCGTCGCCGCTCTGCACGATCGACTGCACGGCGTTCAGGTGGAAGACGGCGTCGTAGGTCTGGCTGATCCGGTCAGGGGAGGGCACCGCACCGAAGGCGATCGATCCGATCGCGACGCTCGCCACGCCCACCCCGAGCGCGACCGGCAGGACCGCCGAGGCGCGCCACGTGTCCCAGGCCGGCAGCGGCGAGCCCGACCGGGAGGCCAGCAGCCGCACGCCGAGCAGCACGGCCGTCGCGACGGCCGCGGTGACCGCGACGGACCACCAGCCGAACGGCGTGTGCAGTGCCGCGGCGGCGACGCCGGCGACGCCGATGGTGGCGAACCCGAGGGGACCGGCGAGGGCCAGTGCTGTCGCGCCCCGCACCTTCACCGCGGCCGCGAGCGCTGTGCCCGGTACGAAGACGACCAGCATCGTCGCGACGACCGGCAGGGCGGCGCCGATCCAGGTCATGACCGGTTCACGGTACACGCGCCCCGGCCGAGCGTCCGGGCAGCGCGCGGCCGCCGCCGGAGGGCGCGTCGGCCGTGCCGGCCGGCGCCATGCCTCCCGGTCGGGGGCCGCGCATACCGCATCTCGACCCACGGACGGGGGATGCACCCCCGGACTGGGGTCGTCCGACACGCCGGAACCGGCCTCTCACCTGGTGATTCGTGGCCGATCGGCTGCGATTCTTGGCGCGTGGGGGAACACAACGCTTTTGCATGGGTGCGCGCCGGGGGAGTGGTGGCCGTCTCGGTCGCCGCGGCGATCGCACTCACCTCGTGCTCGCTGCTGCAGGTCGCGCCGTCGCCGGTGGTGACGTCGTCGCCGCGATCGACCGAGGTGACCGATCCGTCGATCCCGGCGCCGACCGCGAGCTCGCCGGCGCCCGTGCCGAGCGGGACGCCCACGGCGACCGCGACGCCCGTGCCCACACCGTCGCCCTCGATCTCGCGCGGAACCCGCACCGCGGTCACGCCCTTCGTCACGGCCGCGTCCTGGGACCAGCCGTCCGCCACGCTGACCGTCACGGCGCTCGTGCCGAACCTCGTCGAGCTCGACGGGACCTGCACGGTGACGGCGACGAACGGCAGCACCACGCTGACGGCGAGCGCCACGTCGGCGCCCGGCGCCAACGACACCGAGTGCAACGCGATGACCCTCACGGGCAGCCGTCTCACGGCGGGCACCTGGACGCTCGTGGTCGCCTACTCCTCGAAGCGCTCCGTGGGCGTGTCCTCGGCGCACAGCGTGGCGGTCACCCGATGACCCGCCGCAGCCGGCTCACGGCGCTCGCCGTCGCGATCGCGGGCGGGGCCGCGCTCACCGCCGCCCTCGCCGGCGGCGTCGTCGAGCGCATCCGCCACCACGTCCCCGTCCGCGATGCTGAAGGGCTTCGACGCGGGCGACATCATCAGCGACCAGGTCATGTTCAACCCGAACACGATGACCGAGGCTCAGGTGCAGTCGTTCCTGAACTCGATGGTGCCGACCTGCCAGAACGTCCAGTACGCCACCGGGCTGCCGTGCTTGAAGGGCTACCGGCAGACCACCCAGTCGCGTCCCGCCGATCCGATGTGCCACGCGTACACCGGTGCCTCGAACGAGACCGCCGCGGCGATCATCGTCAAGGTCGGCAAGGCCTGCAGCATCAACCCGCAGGTGCTGCTCGTGCTGCTGCAGAAGGAGCAGGGGCTCATCACCGACACGTGGCCCACCTCGAACGAGTACCGGAAGGCGACCGGATACGGCTGCCCCGACAGCAGCAACGTCACCTGCGATGCCACCTACAACGGCTTCTTCAACCAGGTGTACAAGGCCGCGTGGGCGTTCCAGCGCTACACGATGCCGGCGGGCACCGGCCCGGGCACCGACTACTACAGCGTCTACAGCGCCTACCCGGTCGGGCGGGCCTACCCGATCCTCTACCAGGACCCCTACACGGACTCGAGCTGCGGTTCGAAGAGCGTCGTCGTGAAGAACAAGGCGACGCACAGCCTGTACTACTACACGCCCTACACCCCGAACGCGGCGGCCCTCGCGGCCGGCTTCGGCTCCGGCGACGGCTGCTCCGCGTACGGCAACCGCAACTTCTTCCTCTACTTCACGCAGTGGTTCGGTTCGACCCACATCACGGTGAGCGGCGCGATCAGCACCTACTGGACGAGCCACGGCGGCGCCAACGGCGCGCTCGGCGCGGCGACCGCGAACGCGGTGACCTCCACAAGGAACGGCGGCGGGGCCTCCCAGACCTTCCAGCACGGCACGGTCTACACCTCGAAGGCCGGCACGTTCGCGATCACCGGCGCCTTGCTCAACGAGTACAACCGGCGCGGCGGTGTGGGCGGCAGCCTGCAGTGGCCCGTCGCGGATGCGGCGAGGGTCACGGCGAACGGCGGCGGCACCATGCAGCGCTTCGGCTCCGGCGAGCTGTACTCGTCGCCGGCGGGCACCTACGCGGTCCGCGGCGACCTGCGCACCGCCTACCTCGCGCAGGGCGGCGTCACCGGCGCGCTCGGCTTCCCGACCGAGATCCGCGCTCACGCTCGGCACCGGGTGGGTGCAGCACTTCACCGGGGGCACGGCCTACTTCAACCAGGCCACCGGGGGCTTCGGCGTGCCACACGCCGTCGACGCGGGATACACCGCCCGCAAGGGTCCGACGCGGCGTGCTCGGCTGGCCCGTCGCGACCGCAGGCAGCCGCACCGCGGCCGGCATCCGCGGCACCGTCGAGGCGTTCCAGCAGGGCACCCTCTACGTGTCCTCCGCCGGTACCGCCGCCGTGATGACGCCCATCCGCACCGCGCTCGCCGCGAGCCCCGTCGCGGGGACGAACGACGTCGACGCGCTCGGCTGGCCGACCGCCGACGCGACCACCACGACCGTGAAGGGCGGCGGCACGATGCAGCCGTTCACCGGCGGCCGGCTCTACGTGCCGACCTCCGCGCCCGCGGTCACGGTCACCGGTCCCGTGCTGACCAAGTACCTCGCGACCGGCGAGGTCGCGGGCGGCTTCGGCTGGCCGACCGGCGCGGCCACCGCCGTCGCGGCCCACGGCACCACCATGACCGTCCAGCCGTTCCAGACCGGCGCCGCCTACGTGAACGGCACGAGCGTCACCACGGTCACGGGCGCGACCTACACCGAGTACACGGCCGAGGGCGGCCCGACCGGACAGCTCGGCTGGGTCACCGGTCCCTCGCTGCACACGGACGCATCGGGCGGCGTCTGGTCGCAGGCCTTCGCGGGTGGCTCGCTCTACTACTCCTCGACCGACAAGCACACCTATCCCGTGACCGGCGCGATCCTGGCCTACTACCGGGCGCACGCCGAGGCCGCAGGCTCCATCGGCCGGCCGATCGGCGTCGTGGCGCCGGTCACCGCGCACGGCGCGACGAAGACCGTGCAGCCGTTCGCCATCGGCTCGGCCTACGTCACCGGCGGCTCCGTCACGATCGTGGGCGGGCGGTTGTACGCCGGGTACGTCGCCGCCGGAGGCCCCGCCGGATCGCTCGGCTGGCCCACCGCCTTCTCCGTGCACACCGCCGCCAACGGCGGGCGGCTGGACCGAGACGTTCCAGGGCGGCACGCTCTTCTACGACTCGACCGACCACTGGTCGCGCCGGCTGAGCGACGCGTTCCTCGACCGTCTACACCGCCAGGGCGGCATCCGCGGCACGCCTCGGGTGGCCGGGGCCCCTCCAGGCCGTCAGCGGCGCCACCTCCGGCACGATGATCGTGTTCACGAACGGGCGCATCTACAGCTCCTCGGCCGGCACGTTCGAGGTGAAGGGCGGCATCCGCACGGCGTACCTCGCCCAGCAGGGGCCGGCCGGGCCGCTCGGCTGGCCCACCACTGGGCGAGCTCCCCGTCGGCAGCACCAAGGTGCAGCGGTTCCAGCACGGCACGATCACCTGGGCGAACGGGAAGGCGATCGTCGCGGTGAAGTAGGGTCGCGACCCGCCCGCGGCGGTCACCTGATGCCCTGGTCCGCCAGGGCATGGATACACTGGCGCAGCCGCCGCCAGCGGTGCTGTACCCGGAAGAGACCCCCAGTGACCCCGAGTGAGAGCGCGGCCGACGAGGCCCATCCGTCGGTCGTCGCCGTGATCGTGGCGTACAACCGCAAGGAGCTGCTGCTCGAGGCCCTCGAGGCCCTGCGTGCGCAGACGCTGCAGCCGAACGCCGTCGTCGTCATCGACAACCACTCCGACGACGACTCCGCCGAGACCGCGCGCGCGGCGTGGCCGGAGATCGACGTCGTCCGCCTCGCCCGCAACACCGGCGGCGCCGGCGGCTTCGCGACCGGCATCGCCGTGGCGATCGCCCGGCACGAGCCCGACTGGGTCTGGGTCATGGATGACGACACGATCCCGACGCCGAACGCGCTCGAGGAGCTGCTGAAGGCCGCGGACCGGCCCGGGGTCGTGCTCGCGGGCAGCCGCGTCGTCTGGACGGACGGCCTCGATCATCCGATGAACACCCCGCGGCGGAAGCCGTTCGTGAGCCGTCAGGAGGCGACGGATGCGACCGAGCTCGGCGTCGTGCCGGTGCGCTCGTCGTCGTTCGTCTCGATGCTCGTCTCGCCGCCGCGCGTGCGGGAGGCCGGGCTGCCGATCGCCGACTACTTCATCTGGAACGACGACTTCGAGTTCTCCACCAGGATGCTGCGCCGCGGCCGCGGGCTCTACGTCCCGTCGAGCGTCGTCGTGCACAAGACGAAGGCGCGCGCGGACACCGACGCCGACCCCGGCGCGCGGTTCTTCTTCGAGGTGCGCAACAAGATCTGGCTCATGGTGTTCAGCCACGGCCTCAACCCGATCGAGAAGCTGCTCTACATCGGCGCGACCCTGCTGCGCTGGGGCCGCACCATCCGCCGCTCGCAGCAGCGCCGCTTCCTGCTCACCCAGCTGCGGCGCGGCCTCATCGCCGGGTTCGGCAGCCGGCCGCGGCTGAACGCCGACGCGCTCTCCGACCTGGGCGCCGTCACCGAGGCCGTGGTGCGGGTCGAGGCGCCCGCGCGGCGGGGCACGTGACCCCGTTCTCGCTGCTGCTCCCGGTCTACGCCCGCGACGACCCGCAGCAGCTGCGGCGCGCGTTCGAGAGCTCCGTGCAGGAGCAGACCCGCCGCCCCGACGAGGTCGTGCTCGTGCAGGACGGCCCCGTCCCGGATGCGCTGGGCGTCACGATCGCCGCGC
>CAVYUH010000018.1:0-79292 GCA_963771645.1 uncultured Actinomycetota bacterium
CCCGCCGGCACGGGCAGCTTCGGCAGGCCCGGCTTCAGGCTCTTCAGCGCGAACCGGGTCTCCTCGGCGATCCCGACGGTGGTCTCCACGGCGCCGGGATAGCGGGCGAAGCGGATCCGCTGCTCGGCTCCCGAGTACAGGGGGGCGGCGGATGCGGGCAGCCAGCCGTCCATCTCGTCGAGGCTGCGGCGGGCGCGCACCGCGGCGAGCGCGGTCGCGAGGCGGCGGCCCGCCGGGGTGGCGACGTGGGCGTTCGCGGTGGCGACGACGGGCAGCCGCCGGGCGCCGGCGAGCGCGAAGAGCGCGTCGTTCGCGGCGGAGTCGAGCGGGGCGCCGGTGTCGAACAGCTCGACCACCACGCCGTCGCGGCCGAACCACTCGACCAGCCGGTCGAGCTCCCGCCCGCGGCGGCCGGGTCGAGGCCGGAGCCCGTGACGAGCGCCTGCCGCACGCGGCCCTTGCGGCAGCCGGTGAGGGCGAGCACCCGGCCGGCGAGGGCGTCGACGAGGGCGGCCTCGTCGTAGACCGGCTTGCCCTTCTCGGCGCCGCCGGTGGCCGAGCCCTCGGCGCCCGCGAGCTGCGCGTCGGTGATCGCCGACGCCATCGCGTGGTAGCCCTGGGCGCCGCGGGCGAGCAGCAGCAGGTGCGAGCCCTCCGGATCCGGTACCCCGTTCTGCGGCCCCCCGAGGCCGAGCGAGAGCTCGGCGCCGAAGACGGTGTGCACCGCGTGCTGCTCCGCCGCCTCGGCGAGGCGCACGGCGCCGTAGAAGCCGTCGTGGTCGGTGAGGGCCAGCGCGCTGAGACCGAGTCGGCTCGCCTCCTCGAGCAGCTCCTCGGGGCTGGACGCGCCGTCGAGGAAGCTGAAGTTCGAGTGGGCGTGCAGCTCCGCGTACGGCACGATCTCCGCGTCGACCCCGGGCGGCTGCTCCTTCGGGCGGTAGGGGTGCCGCTTCAGCGACCAGGCGGGGCTGTCGCCGCCGTCCGCCTCGACCGGAGGACCGCCGGGACGGCGCGAGTCGGAGAGCCGGCGCTCGAACTCGGACCAGGGGATCGGCGGGTTGCTGTAGCCCATGGCACCAGTATCGAAGACGTGTTCGACATCGGCAAGGGAATCGCTGGTCATCCGCCGAATCACAGCCGTGTACTTCGCCCCGCTCCATGCTCGCGTCGCGATTCGTGCCGCTTCCGGCGCGCCGATGCGGCACGGATCGCGACGCGAACGCTCGGTGGATCGTCGGGCTCGGCGGCGAAGGATGTGGGCATGGAGATGAGGGCATGGAGCTGACGGATGCGGTGGTGCTGGTCACGGGGGCGTCGAGTGGGATCGGTGCGGCGACCGCCAGGGCCGCGGCCGATGCCGGGGCGAAGGTCGTGCTCGCGGCCCGCCGGGTGGACCGCATCCGGGCCTTGGCGGACGAGCTGCCCGACGCGCTCGCGGTCGAGACGGACGTGACCCGCGACGGCGACCTCGCGGCGCTCGCGGCCGCGGCGCTCGACCGCTACGGCCGGATCGACGTGCTCATCAACAACGCGGGCCAGGGCCTCCACGAGCCGCTGGAGCGGGTCGATCCGGCAGATTTCCGTGCCGTCCTCGAGCTGAACGTCGTGGCGGCGCTCGTGGCGATGCAGGTGGTGCTCCCGGCGATGCGGGCGCAGGGTGGCGGCGCGATCGTGAACGTGAGCAGCGGCACGACCCTGCACGTCTTCCCGGGCGTCGGCGCGTACGCGGCGTCGAAGGCGGCGCTGAACCAGCTGACGGCGACCGCTCGCCTCGAGCTCGCACCCGACGGGATCGCCGTCTCGACGGTGTATCCGCGGATCACCGACACCGAGTTCCACGAGACCCTGCGTGCCGGCGAGCTGCGGGACGGCGCCCCGAAGGGCACGCCGCCCGAGGAGGTCGCCGCCGTGATCCTCGACCTCGTCCGCTCCGGCGAGGAGCAGGCAGTGCTCCCGGCTCCGGCGTTCTGATGACGACGGCGGACGGGATCGAGCGGCCGGGCGCCCAGCAGTGGGTGCCGGAGGGCGCCGGCATCGCGGCACTGAAGACGGCCGCCGAGGCCTGCCGGGGCTGCGAGCTCTGGGAGCCCGCCACGCAGGTCGTGTTCTCGGCCGGGCCGCCGTCCGCGTCGATGGTGCTGGTCGGCGAGCAGCCGGGCGACCAGGAGGATCGGCGCGGCATGCCGTTCGTCGGCCCCGCCGGCACGCTGCTCGTGCAGGCCGTGCGCGACGCCGGGATCGACCCGGCGACCGTGTACCGCACGAACGCGGTGAAGCACTTCCGGTTCGAGCTGCGCGGTGCTCGCCGCCTGCACAAGACGCCGGAGGCCGTCCACGTCACCGCGTGCCGGCCGTGGCTGCACGCGGAGCTGCAGCAGCTCGCGCCCGGCATCGTCGTCGCGCTCGGTGCCACGGCGGGCCGGTCGCTGTTCGGCCGCCCGGTGCGCATCGGAGCCGAGCGCGGGCACGTGCTCGAGGGCGCGATCCCCGACACCGACGCGAAGGCGCTGCTCACCGCGCATCCGTCCGCGGTGCTGCGGATGAAGGACGACCCCGGCTACGACGACGCCTACGCCGCGCTCGTCCGCGACCTCAGGACGGCGGCCGCTGCCGCGGGCTGAGCGTTCCTCTGCGACGCACCTCAGTCGTACCGCGCCTCCGCCCACCAGCGCCCGGCCTCGAAGCAGAGCAGCCACGCGGATCCGTCGCCCGCGACCACCTGCAGGCGATGCACGCTCCGCGCCGCCGCCGGATCCCACCAGCGCTCGTCGACCGGCCACGGCCCCGCCCACGCGGTGATCGCCAGCCGGCCGCCGCCCGGCGGCACGAAGCCCGCAGGCGGCCCGCTCGGCATGCCGCGCTCGTCGACCGCGACCGTCTCGCCCGCCGGGTCGAGCACGGCGACGTCGGGCCGGTCGCCGAGCACGCTCGCCGGGCTGAACCCGGGCAGACGGCCGGGCCACGGCCGCTCCGGATCCCGCTGCGGCGCCGCCCGCTCGCCCCACGGCGCGAGCACGCGCCGGTCCGCGACGAGCCTGCCGCCGCCGACCGTGGCGGTGAGCACCGACTCGTGCCCGAGCATGCTCTGCACGCGGGAGAGCGCGTGGTGGATCCGTTCGTCCGGTCCGCCGCCCCACAGGCCCTGCTCGTGGTTCGCCGCCGCGTCGACGTTCTCGGGCGTCAGCCGCACGGCGGTCACCGCGGCGGACAGCTCCTCGACGCCGACCCCGGTCAGCTGCCAGCGCACCCGGTCGATCACATCGAGGGGCGTGAACGACCGCGGATGCAGCCAGGTGCGCCGGCGCACACCGCCATCCTCGGTGGTGATCTCGACGGTGAGGCCCGTGCAGACGGCGAGGTCGGCCGCGAGGGCGTCGAGGAAGCCCTCCGCGGTGCGCCGGAGGGCGAACGCGATCTGGTCCACCCGGTCGAGCGGCGGCTCGAACTCGATCCGCGCGTCCCGGTCCTTCGGCGCCGTGCGCGGCACGACGCGCCGCGCATCGAGGCCGGCCGCGACCCGGTGCGCGGCCTCGCCCGAAGGACCGAACCGGTCCCGCACCTGATCGACCGGCAGCGCGGCGAACGCGCCGAGCGTGCGGACGCCCAGCTTCGCGAGCACCTGCGTCAGCTCGGGCAGTCCCGTGAGCGCCACCGGCAGGGGCGCGAGGAACGCTGCGCTGCCGCCCGGCGGCACGATCCTGGCGCGTCGCGCCGCCGTCGTGGACCGCGCGGCCTGCTCGGCGGCGAACGGCCCGTCGGCGAGCCCGACCCGTGCCTCCGGCACCCCGGCGGCCCCGAGCAGGCCGAGCACCGCCTCCGCCGCCTCGGCCTCCCCGCCGAAGTAGCGGGTGGGGCCCTGGGCCCGGATGACCACCACGCCGGGCCGCGCGACCTGCACGGTCGGGATGCCCGCCTCGAGCGCGAGCAGCACCGGCTCGAAGTGCCGCGCGTCGGCGGCGTGGTTGGCGGGGAGCACCGTCAGGGTCGCGCAGCGCGACTGCGCCTCCCGGATCCGCAGGCCGCGCCGCACCCCGGCCGCCCGGGCCGCGGCCGAGCACGCGGCCACCACGCCCGCTTCGACGATCGCGATCTCGGCCTCGGGGTCGACGGCCGCCTCCGCGGCCCCGGCGCGGATCGGCCAGTCGGGGCACCAGGCGACGATCGCGCGCTCGGGCGTCACACCGCCTCCAGCCGCCGCCGCGCGGGCTGCTCGGCCCAGAGGTCGGCCTCGCCGATGCTCCACGCGTCGTCGCGGATGCGCACCGGATGCACCGTGCGGATGTCGCGCGCCGTCACCGCGATGCGCACGTCCCGGCCGGCGAGGTAGCCGGATCCGGTGCCGATGCCCGTCCAGGATGTGGTCTCGACCTCGAGGGTCGCCTCCGCCTGCGCCCAGGGGCCGAGCACGAGCAGGGTCGAGCCGCGCTGCCGCAGCCGGGACGCGAGCCGCGCCGCCTCGCCCGGGGCGGCGTGCGCCGGCGGTCGCAGCAGCACGACCGGCAGCACGTCGGCGACCTGCGCGGCGACGGCGAGCCACGACTCGCCGGGCTCGGGCACGAGCACGAGCCGGTCGAGGTCGACCCCGAACCCGGCCGCCGCCTCGATCCCGAAGTCGGGCACCCCGATCGCCGCGCACCAGCCGCCCGCCGCGCTCGGCCCGGCCATCAGCAGCATCGCGAGGGTGAGCGAGTCGGGCACCGCGTAGGCGACACCGGCCTTCAGCGCGCCACCGGGCAGCAGCGGCGCGAGCTCTGGACGGGTCGGCAGCGTGCGGGCGCCGAGCCCGGTGGCCTGCATGGCGCGGATCTGCGCCTGCAGCTGCTCGACCGTGCGGGCGCGCTCGTCGGGCGCGAGCTGCACGGCGGAGAGGGACACCCCCTCATCTTCGAACACGCGTTCGATGTGCGCAACACGGTCGTCACCCGTGCTCGGTACGCTGCCGGGGGTGATCCGAGCCGACCGGCGCCCGAACCGGTGAGCTTCACCGCGACCGTCGCCTGGGCCGTCGGCGGGCTGCTGCTCGTCGTCGCCGTGACCGGGCTCTCGCGCCGCGTGGGCTGGTCGGCGCCGCTGGTGCTCGTCGCGGTCGGCGTCGGGATCGCGTTCATCCCCGGTGTGCCGACCGTGCGGCTCGAGCCCGAGGTCGTGCTCATCGGCGTGCTGCCCGCGCTGCTCTTCGCGGCGGCGCTGCAGACGTCCTTCCTCGAGGTGCGGGCCCGCGGCGACTCGATCCTCGCGCTGTCGGTCGGGCTGGTCGCTGTTCTCGGCGTCGTCGATCGGCGTCGTCACTACTGGCTGCTGGCTCGTGCCCGGGCATGACCGCTCGCGGCCGGCCTCGCGTTCGGCGCGATCCTCGCGCCCGACCGACGCCGTGAGCGTGAACGCGCTCGCCGGCTCCGGCCAGATGCCGCGGCGCCTCGCCTCGCTGCTGGAGGGGGAGGGGCTGCTGAACGACGCGACGGCACTCGTCTCGCTGAACACGCGCGATCGCGGCGATCCTCGCCGCGGCTCGGCTTCGGGAACGTCGTTCGTGGACTTCGCGCGGCGCGGTGATCGGCGGCGTCGCGGTCGGCGTGGTCGTCGCCGTGGGCGATCGTGCAGGTGCGCCGCCGGCTCAAGGCGCCCGTGCTCGACACCTCGCATCTCGCTCGCGGCGCCCTACGTCGCCTACCTGCCGGCCGCGGCGATCCAGGGCTCCGGGTTCCTCGCGGTCGTGCTGACGGGCATCTGGCTCGGCTACCGCGCGCCCGTCGTTCCAGTCGGCGGAGTCGCGCATCGCGGAGCGCATCAACTGGCGCACCGTCTCGTTCCTGCTCGAGAACGCCGTCTTCCTGCTGATCGGTCTGCAGCTGCCGAGCATCGTCGCGCGCGCGGCGAGGACGGACATCGGCTTCCTGCCGGGCGTGCTGATCATCGCCGGCATCTACCTGACGATGGTGCTCGCGCGGTTCGTGTGGGTGTTCGCCGCGACCGCGCTCTACCGCTTCGGTCCGGAGCGGCTGCGCGAGCGGCGCTGGGACTGGCGGACCGCGATCGCGATCTCGTTCGCCGGCGTGCGCGGCGTCGTCACGCTCGCCGCGGTGTTCCTGCTGCCGGCGTCGAAGACGCCGGCGGTCGGGTTCCTCCAGCTCGCCGCGTTCGTGATCGTGGTGCTGAGCCTGCTGCAGGGGCTCGCGGTCGGCCCGTTGGTCCGCTGGCTGCGCCTGCCGCTGCCGAACCCGGAGCAGGACCGCATGCAGATCCGCAACCTCGTCGCGGAGGCGCAGACCGCGGCGATCTCGCGCGGCTCGAGCACGAGGCGACCGACGACGACCCGGCCGAGCTCGTCACGAGCCTGCGGCAGACAGCGCCGAGTACCGCGTGGTGATCGGCACCTCGGACGAGCAGGGGATGGCCGCGCAGCCCGACGCGTACTCCCGGCTGCGGCTGCTGATGCTCGACAGCGAGCGCCGCGCGGTGATGGAGGCGCGGCGGGAGGGCCGCTACGAGGAGACCGTGATCGATGCGGTGCTCGGCGACTTCGACTCGATCGAGACGGCGCTGAAGCGCTCGTACCGCCGCGACCTCCGAGCAGCCCGCCGCCGCACGTTCTGCTGCGCCGCGGCGCGCGCTCCTAGAGCGTCCTCGTTGCGGGTCGAGGTCGATGCCGTCGGGCGGGAGCTCGCGTCCGGGCGGCTCGGCTCGGATCTCGGCCGGGCGCCGCCGGTCGGCCCGTCGTTGCCGTCGCCCGGCCCGGGCAGGACCGTCTCGCCGGCGACCGCGTCGTTCGTGACGATGTCCGTCGACGTCTGCGCCAGGGCCTCCGGGTCGGCCGCCGGCCAGGTCGTCGTCCGGGTCGTCGGGCAGCCACGGCCTCGTCGTCGAGGTCCCGTCGCCGCCCGGCGACGCCCGTGATCGGGTCCGCCGAGCCAGGCCGGCGCCCTGACCCGTCGCGTCGGGGTCGATTCGTCGCGTGTCGCTCATGCGATCGACGCTAGGACCGGGCGTCTGAACGGGACGTCACAGCGCCCGTGAGGACGGTGAGCAGGTCGTGCTCCTGACGGCGGCGAGCGACAGCGTGCGGTACCCCTCCGACGCGAAGAACACCGTGATCCGGTCCTCCTCGACGCGCATCACGCGGCCGTCGCCCCACTGCGCGTGCCGCACGGTCGTGTCGACCGGGAACGGCACGGTCTCGCCCTCGCCGACGTCCTGCTCTGCGGCGATCCGGTACGCGGAGCCGCTCTCGCAGGTGTCGCACGCGTGCCGCAGGGGCGGTGTCCCCGTCGCCGAAGTAGCCGAGCACGAACTGCCGGCGGCAGGCGCGGGTCTCGGCGTACTCGCGCATCATCGCGAGCCGGGACTCGTCGATGCGCCGCCGGTCCTCGGCCTGCTCGCGTCGCCGCCGTCGGCCGCCCGGTCCGGCGATCGGCGATCCCCGGCGACGCCCGGCCGTCCGCGACGCGGAGACGCCCGCGTCCTCGAGCAGCGCGGCGAGCGCGGTCGCCCGCCGGCCGCTGAGCCCGGCCCGCTCGCCGCGACGGCGCGACGTCGGGATCGTGCTCGAGCGCCGCGACGAAGCGGCCGCAGGTCCTCGCGCTTCGGCGCGGTCGCTGCCGAAGAACCGCCGGAGCCCGAGGTCCTCCTCGCCGGTAGTGCAGCCTCGCGGCGGCCGGCTGCCCGTCGCGGCCGGCGCGGCCGACCTCCTGGTAGTACTCGTCGAGCGACTCCGGGATCGCGGCGTGCACGACGAACCGCACGTCGGCCTTGTCGATGCCCATGCCGAACGCGCTCGTCGCGACGACGACGTCGACCTCGCCGGCGTGGAAGGCCGCCGACAGCTCCCGCCGCCGCTTCGCGGGCAGCCCGCCGTGGTAGCCGTCGGCGGCGATGCCGCGCTCGCGGAGCGCGATCGGCGAACCGCTCGGTCGCCCGCCGCGTCGCGACGTAGAGCAGCCCGGGCTGCGGGCAGCTCGGCGACGTCGTCGAGCACGGCGGCGACCTTGTCGTGCCTCCGACTCGTGCGCGCACGCGCGAGGTGCGATGTTCGGCCGGTCGAACCCGTGGGTGAGCACGCGGGCGTCGCGCATCCGCAGGCGCTCGAGGATCTCCTCCCGAACCGGCCGGGACCCGGTCGCGGTGAGGGCGAGCAGCGGAGCGTGGTCGGCGCCGCGGAGGCGCAGCCGCTCGGCGACCTCGCCGAGCCGCAGGTAGTCGGGCCGGAAGTCGTGGCCCCAGCTCGAGACGCAGTGCGCCTCGTCGACGACGAGCAGCGCCGGATCGGCGCGCGCCGCGAGCCGGCTCGACGACCGCGTCGTCCGCGAACCGCTCCGGCGCGACGAAGAGGTAGCCGAGCGACGCCGTCGTCGAGCATCGCCCAGGCCTCCTCGATGGCGCGCTCGCCGACGCTCGAGTTGACGAGCGCGCGCCGGCCGGGCGCCGTCGGGTCGTCCGCGAGGCGACGCGACCTGGTCGGCCTGCAGCGCGATCAGCGGCGAGACGACGAGCGACGAGCCCGGCCGCAGCGCGCCGGCGAGCTGGTAGACCGCGGACTTGCCGTAGCCCGTCGGCATCACGCGCGAGCACGTCCTGGCCGTCGAGCACCGCGGCGACCGCCGCCTCGATCCCCGGCCGCAGCGGGTCCCAGCCGAAGACGTCGCGGGCCACCCGCGCGATGTCGCGGGCGTGCCGGCCGGCCGCCTCGCCCCTCGTGTCCTCGATCTTGATCTCGGTGCTGCTCACCGCTCCATCGCAGCATCGGGCGACTGGGCCCTCCCAAAGGCGGAGATCGCGCGGATCCGGAGATTCCGGGCGACACGCCGCGCGGACGCGCTCCGCCTCGGCGTGTCGTGCAGGAACTCCGGATCCGCGCGACGTCCAGCGTTCAGGGAACGGGTGCGCTCGGCGATGTCGCTCCTGCCGTCGGCCGCTCCGGCTCCCGATCGTCGGTCCATGTCCCGGACCGCGCCGCCCGCCATTCACGATCGACGCAGTGGCGGCGCCTGGACCGAGTGGCCGGTCACCGTCGGCGGCCGTCGTCTTCCTCGTCGCGTACTCGTGGAGCGTCATCGCGGACCTGCACGGGGCAGGCCGGCGGAGGACGCCGAATGGGTCATGTGGGCCGTCTGGCTCGTCTTCGTCGTCGACTACGTCGCGTCGCTGCTCACGGCCGGAGCGCCGGGCGCACTGGTTCGTGCACCACCTGCCGCAGTTCCTCGTGGTCGCGCTGCCCGCGCTGCGGCCGCTGCGCCTCCTGCGGCTGCTGAGCCTCTTGGAACGTGCTGCAGCGGGCCGCGACGACCTGGGTCCGCGGGCGCATCTCCGTCTACGTCGCCGGCTGCGCCGATGCTCCTCGTCTACATCGCGGCGCTCGCCGAGCTGGAGGCGGAGCGGCAGGCACCCGGGCGCGAACATCGAGGACTTCGGCACGCGCGATCTGGTGGGCGTTCGAGACGATCACGACCGTCGGCTACGGCGACCACGTGCCGGTGACCGTCGAGGGCCGGGCCATCGCGGTCGGCCTGATGATCGCCGGCATCGCGGTGCTCGGCATCGTCACCGCGACCCTCGCCTCCTGGCTCGTCGAGCGCGTGCAGGTCGGAGGAGCGGGAGTCGCGAGGCCGTGACCGCGGCGCACATCGAGGCCCTCGCCGGCGAGATCCGGGCGCTCGCGCGCCGAGATCGGCCGCCGTCCGCGCCGACCTCGGCCGGCAGCACGCGTGCGGGACCCGGGCTGAGCGCTAGGAGACGTGCACCATCGGGCCGGCGGCGCACGTCCGGCTCCGTCTCGCGGAGCACCTCGCGGGTGACCGGCGCGACCTCGCCCTCGCCGGAGACGAGGAACCGGAACATGTTCGAGACCGGGTTGCCCTCCGTCCACTCGAAGTAGATGTGCGGGACGACGCCGGTGAGGTTCCGGATCTGCAGCAGCACGATCGCGATCGTGTTCGGCACGTTGCCGCTGGCCACCTCGAGCACCCGGAAGCCGTGCCGGACGATGCCGCGCACCACGAGGTCCTCCTCGAAGTCCGAGGAGTCCGTCTTCTCGACCTCGAGGAAGATGATCGAGGCGCGGCCGGGGATGTTGCTGTCGCGCCGCTCCTCCTTCGCCTTGATCCGGTACTCGAGCCGCGTCGCGGGCGCCGGGCTCGTTCGCCACGAGGTGGATGGCGCCGAAGTCCTCCGCCTCGCGGAGGAACTCGAGCGCGGTGTCGTCGAACGTGCACGCTCGTCGCGCGGATCTGGAACGAGCGGCGGAGCCGGGAGAGCGAACGACACGACGAGGATGCCGAGCACGAACAGCAGCGCGATCCGGATGCCGTCCGGCCGCTGCACGATGTTCACGAGCAGCGTGTAGAGCGAGGATCAGCGCGACGAGGCCGAAGAACGCGGTCCGCTTCCACTGCCGCTTCCGCCGCGCGGAGAGGGTCACCGCGACCGCCGCCGAGGTGATCAGCGCGAGCACGCCGGTCGCGTACGCGCCGTTCTGCGCGTCGACCGAGGCGTTGAAGACGAACGTCACGAGGATCGCGATCAGCGTGAAGACGATCACGAGCGGCCGGATCGCCCGCGCCCACGCCGGCGCCATGCCGTAGCGCGGGAGGTAGCGCGGCACGATGTTCAGCAGGCCCGGCCATGGCGGAGGCGCCCGCGAACCAGAGGATCGCGATCGTCGAGACGTCGTAGGCGGTGCCGAAGATCGGGCCGAGGTGCTCGTGCGCGAGGTAGGCGAGCGCGCGGCCGTTCGCGGCGCCGCCCGGCTGGAACTCCTTCTGCGGGATCAGCAGCGTGGTGACGAGGCTCGAGGTGAGCAGGAAGACGCTCATCGTGATCGCCGCGGTCGTCAGCAGCTTCTTCGCGCCCGCGATCCGGTGCAGCGGGTCGCTTGCCGGGGCGTCACCCTCGCCGCTTGATCTGCGGGATGACGGTGACGCCGGTCTCGAAGCCCGGACAGGCCGAGCGCGAGCTGCGGGAACACGAGCGAGCGCGACGCGATGACGCCGAACGGGCTGCCGCCGCCCTGCCGCAGCAGCGCCGCTGGTCCAGTCGCCGAACACCGACGGCTGGTGCGCGCGACCAGGACGAGCCCGTCGATCACGACGACGGCGTTCAGCACGAGGTAGACCGCGACGAGCACGACGGCGATGCCGATCGCCTCGTTGAACCCGCGGAGGAACACCGCGCCGAGCAGCAGGATCAGCAGCAGCGTGACTCGGCAGGTGCGCGCCGGCGAAGCGTCTTCGGGACCAGCGGGTTGCTCACCGCGTGCTCGGCGGCATCCGCCGCCGACAGGGTGATCGTGATGATGAACGCCGTGCCGGCGAAGCCGAGCAGCACGAGGACGAAGAGCTTGCCGCCCCACCAGGGCAGCAGCCGCTCGAGCATCGCGATCGAGCCCTCGCCGCGGAAGCTCTCGCTCGCGACCCGGCGGTAGACCGGCAGCGCGCCGAACAGGGTCAGCGCGACGAGCACCAGCGTGGCGATGGGGGAGACGAAGCCCGCGGCGAGCGACGCGATCGCGGGCTGGTAGCCGAGCGAGGAGAAGTAGTCGACGCCGGTGAGGCACATGACCCGGAGCCAGTGGTTCGTGTGCGCGGCCTTGCCGTGCGGACCCTGGTGGGCGCCGGCGGAGTCCGACAGGCCCTCGAGCGCCCAGCGGCCGAACCGGCCGCGGTGCTGCGCCTCCGGGGCGCAGACGTCGGGCACGGCGCGCTGCTCCGCGAGCGAGTCGGGACGGACCGACAGCTCGGCCTGTCGGTGGCGCTCGTGCGCGGGGTGCCGGCCGTCGGGGTCGGCCTCGTGCGAGCGGTGGCCGTTCTCGGGCGCCGCGTCCGGGGCAGGGAGCGGACCGCGCGGCGGGTCGGCCCGCAGGTCCTTCGGATCCGACATCCCACCGTCTTCGTCATGAGCGGCGATCGCCGCAGGCAGCGGCCAGTGTAGATCAGGCCGCGGCGGCCCCTGGCGCGAGGTGGAGGCGGAAGAACGCGTCGATCCTGGCCCATGCGTCGGCGGCCGCCTCGGGGTCCGGACCGGCGTGCAGCACCTGCTCGAGCAGCAGCCCCATGACCGGGTTCGCCTCGTGCGGCTCGTCGTTCAGGAAGGAGTGCCCTGCGGTCGGGTACTCCTTCACGTCGTGGGGCACGCCGTGCCGCTCGAGCGCCGCGTCGAGGCGCCCCGCGGCACCCCGCAGGCTGCGGTCGCGGCCACCGTAGCTGCCGACGACGGGGCACGCGCCGACGAGCCGCTGGTCGAGCGGCTTCGGCAGCCGGCCGTAGTTGGCGCTCGCCGCGTCGAAGCCCTTGTCCTGCACCGCCATCAGCGCGAAGCCGCCGCCCATGCAGAACCCGAGCACCCCGATGCGGCCGGTGCAGTCGTCCCGGCCGGCGAGGGTGCGCCGTGCGGCCTCCACGTCGTCGAAGGTGCGGCCGGAGCCGCGGGCGATGTCGCCGAACGTGCGGCGGAGGCACCTGCGTGGGCCGCCGTCCACGAAGAGGTCCGGCATGAGGGTGACGAATCCGGCGGCCGCGCTCCGCTCGACCTGGCGGCGCATCACCGGGGTGATCCCGAACGCCTCGTGCACCATCACGACGCCGGGCCATGGGCCCTCGCCGTCCGGCACGCCGAGCACGCCCGTCAGGCCGGGGCTCCCCGCCTCGACGGTGGGCAGCTGGACCTCGGTCAGCGTCGGCACGGGCTCATCCTCGTCCTTCGCGCGGCCGCACGACGACCAGGATCGACCACCCCGCCGCGAGCACGAGCATGGTGACCACGCCCGCGCGGCGGGGAGATGTGGCTGGTCAGGAACGACACCGCCCCGGCGACCACGAGCAGCGCACCGAGCACCGCGATCGGGCGCCTCGTCGCCACCGCCGCCAGGGCGGCGAGCACGGTCGCGGCGAGGTACGCGATCACCGCGGGCAGCGCCAGGGCCCTCCCGAGCGAGAAGAGCACGCCCTCGCCCCGCAGCCCGGCGAGCGCGAGACCGCCCGCCCCGATGCCCGCGAGCACGTCGAGGGCCGTGTAGCCGCAGGCGAAGACGTAGCCGAGCACCCCGGCGAGCACCGCGAGCCGCGGATGCCGCTCCCGCAGCACCAGCCACGGCGCGAGCCCGAGCAGCGGGAAGATCCAGAGCGCGACCAGATGGATGTTCCGCCAGATCAGGGCGTCCGACGCCGTGAGGTCCTGCGGATGGGGGAGCCCGGCGGCTGCGAGGGCGACCGGCGGGAGCACCACGGCGAGCACGGGGAACCAGGTCGTGCGGCGCATCCGGGCACGCTAACCGCCGTTCGCCCGCCGGCTGCGCGAGGGGCGCATACTGGCGCCCGTGACCGGCGCTCCATCCCTCGACACGGCGACGCGCGCGTCGGTGAAGAACCGGCTGCTCTGGGCCGCGATCCTCGCCTCGTTCGTGTCGTTCCTCGACGGCTCGATCGTGAACATCGCGCTGCCGGCGATCGCGAGGGACATCGGCGGCGGCATCGTGCTGCAGCAGTGGGTGGTCACGGGTACCTGCTGACCCTGTCCGCCTTCATCCTCACCGCGGGCGCCGTGTCGGACGCGTTCGGGCGGCTGAAGGTGCTGCGGATCGCGATCATCGCCTTCGCGGTCACCTCGCTGCTCTGCGCCCTCGCGCCGACCGCGGGCATCCTCGTGATCGCGCGGCTGCTGCAGGGCATCGCGGGCGCGCTGCTCGTCCCCGGCTCCCTGTCGCTGATCATCGCGACCTTCGAGGGGCCGGAGCAGAGCCGGGCGATCGGCCGCTGGACCTCGTGGACCTCGGTGTCGTTCCTCGCCGGCCCGCTGGTCGGCGGCGTGCTGGTCGACGCGGTCGGATGGCGGAGCGTGTTCGTGCTCTCCGTGCTGCCCGCGGCCGGCTCGATGCTGCTGCTCGGCCGGATGCGCGACGGGCGCCACGAGGGTCCGCGGGCGCGGATCGACGTGCCCTCCGCGGCGCTCGCCGCGCTCGGGCTCGGCGCGCTCGTCACGGGCCTGATCGAGGTCGGCGCCCACAGCCGCGGCGGCAACACCGCGACGCTGTCCCTGCCGGTCGCGATCGTCCTGCTCGTGGCCGGGGTCGTGCTGCTGGTCGCGTTCGTGCTCTGGGACCGGCGGGCCGCGCATCCGCTCGTGCCGGGCTCCCTCTTCCGGGCCCGCAACTTCCGCTGGGGCAACGGGGCCACCCTCGCCATCTATGCGGGGCTCAGCATCTCCGCGCTCGTGCCGACCCTGTATCTGCAGCAGGTCGTCGGGCTGCCCGCGACGGTCGCGGCGCTCGTCGGGCTGCCCTCGACGGTGCTGATGATCCTGCTCGCCGGCCGCTTCGGGGCGCTCGCCGGGCGCTACGGCCCGCGCCTCTTCATGACCTTCGGGCCGCTCACCGCCGCGGTCGGCGCGGGGCTGATGTCCCTCGTGCGGGAGCCGTCCGGCGCGCTCTGGCTGATCGTGCCGGGCATCGTCATCGCCGGCCTCGGGATCGCGGCGACCGTCGCGCCGCTCACCGCGGCGGTGCTCGGAGCCGTCCCGCCGGAGCAGAGCGGCATCGGGTCGGCCGTGAACAACGCCGTCGCGCGCGTCGCGGGCCTCGTCGCGACCGCGTGCGTCGGCTGGATCGTCGGTGGCGCCATCACGACCGGCGGCTTCGAGCGCGCCGCGATCGTCACCGCGTGCCTGCTCGCCGCGGGCGGTGTGATCTCCTTCATCGGCATCCGGAACCCGCAGCGCACCGACGCCTGATCCCTAGCCGACGGCCGACCGGAAGCGATCGACGGCCTTGTGGGCGCGCCGCAGCAGGCGGGCCGCCTCGCGGGCACCGCGCTCGGCGACCATGCCGTACACGAAGGCGTTCTCGCCCGCGGCCGTGGCCCGCGCCGACTCGAACGGCAGCTGCTCGAGCACCAGCTCGAGGTCGCGGTGCGCCCCGATCGCGTCGTGGACCGCGGATGCGCGCTTCGCGGCCTTCCGCAGCGTCGTCGACGTGCGCAGCTCGCCCGCCACGTGGAGCTCCTCGATCACGTACCGGGCTCGCTTCGCGGCCTTCCGGGCGTCGTGCAGGGCTGTCAACGACCCGTCCACGTGCCGGGACCGGCGGACGGCGCGACGCACGGCCTTGGACGCGAGATCCGACAGGGCCGACACGGGGTCACCTGCGCTGGGCCCCGTCGGCGTGCTGGCGGCGAAGGCGTCGAGGTCCGCGAACAGCGCGAGGTCCGGGCGCGCGCCGAGAGCGTCCACGATGCGGGTGTGGGCCGCTTCCGACGTCGCAAGGCGTTCGTCGACCAGCCGTCGCCGGGCGTCGGCGACACCCGGCACGCCCTCGTCGAGGTCGTCGAGCAGGTCAGCGGCCACACCAGCCGCGACCACCGGGTCGCGGGCGTCGCCGAGCGTCGCCCCGAGCGTCCGGAGCCGGTCCCGCAGCGCCGCGCCGGCCTCCCCGCTGACGGCCTCGAGCGCCAGCACCGAGCGGAGGCGGCGGACGATCTTGCGCGCCGCGTGCACCTCCGTCGCGCCGCCGCCTCGCAGCGCGACCGCGTCGCGGTGGAGCTGCTCGACGAGGCCGGCGACGATGCGCCGCACCGCTTCGCCGGCGGTCGAGGCCGGGGCCGGCGTCTCCCGGTTCTGCCCGCCCAGCGCCTGCGCGAGCTTCGCCGGGCTCGGCGAGACGCGCGCGCCCGCGGCCTGGAGCACCCGGTCGGCGGCGGCGAGCAGCGCGGCGGAGGCGTCGGCGTCCTCGCCGACCTGCTCCGCCTCCCACTCCCGCCACGTCCGCACCACGCCCGCCGCGACGTCGGTCGCGGTGACGCGGTCGTCGACGAACTCGACCGCCCCGCGTCCGCTCGCGTCCGTGAGCACCGTGGCGTCCCGCTCCGTGACGATCCGGGCGATCGGCTCGAGCGGCTCGTCCCGGATCCGGGTCCGGATCATGTCGCGGATCGGCTCCGGCAGCGCGTCGGGCGCGTCCGGGTCGATGGGCGCCTGCACCTCGGTGCGGCCGACGGCCGCGGGGAGCTTCACGTGCCAGCCGGCGTCGTGGCCGCCCGTGCGACGGCGCAGCGCGATGCGCGCGGCCACGAGCCGGCGGTCCCCGGTGTCGAAGTAGACCGCCTCGAGGTGCAGCACGCCGAGCGCCTCGAGGGACGCCACCCCTGGGACGCCCGTGAGATCCGGGACCCGAGTGGACTCCTCCACGGCGTACTTGACCTCGATCTCCGCCTGACCGCTTCCGCTCATGGCACCATCCTCGCGCTCGTTAGGATCCCGTGACGGAATGGAGTCGCGGATGGGGGACCCGGCCGCTCCGCGGGTGCTGCGGGGCCGGTACCGGCTCGGCGACGTGCTCGGCGTCGGCACCCACGCGATGGTCTACCGCGCCGAGGACCTGCTGCTGCGCCGGGGCGTGGCGGTGAAGGTGATCACCGGAGGCGCTGCTGATGCGGCGACCCTCGAGGCGCAGGAGGCGGAGGCGCGGCGGCTCGCCGGCCTCACGATGCACGGCCTCGTCACCCTCTTCGACGTCGCCGTCGAGCGCCAGGCGGAGGGCGGCGCGACGGTCTTCCTCGTGCTCGAGCTCGTGGAGGGCACGGACCTCAAGCGGGTGCTCGCCCGCGGGCCGCTGCCGGCGCGGCAGGTCGCCCACATCGGCCTCGACCTCGCCGAGGCGCTGCGCCACATGCACGACCGCGGCGTCGTGCACCGCGACGTCACGCCGGCGAACGTGCTGCTGCTCGACCACGCCGCCGAGCGGCGCCCGCGGGTGAAGCTCGGCGACTTCGGGCTTCAGGACCTCGTCGGTGGCGCCGGCGCCGCGGGCGCCTACCGCAGCCCGGAGCAGGTCGCGGGGGAGCCGGCGACCGCCGCCTCCGACGTCCACGCCCTCGGCCTCGTCCTGGTCGAGTGCCTGACCGGCCGGCCGGACGGCCTGGATTCGGTCGCCGACGAGGAGTGGCGCACGCCGCTGACCGCGATGCTCGATCCCGATCCCGCCGCCCGGCCCGATCCTGGCACCCTCGTCGCGACGTTCGGCCGGCTCGTCGTCGAGGAGACCGGGCGCCACCGCGAGGCGCCGAGGCACGTCGAGGAGGCCGCACGCCTCGCAGCGGTCCGGGCCTACGGCGTGCTCGACACGCCTCCTGACGGGCCGTTCGACCGGATCGCGCACCTCGCCGCACGCGTGCTCGGCACGCGGATGGCGGCGGTCGGCCTGCTCGACGCCGACCGGGTGTGGTTCAAGGCGCGGGTCGGCGAGCTGCCGGCCGAGGTGCCGCGCGGCGAGCCGCTGCACGCCGCGCTGCTCGACGGGTCCGGGATCGCCGCGGTGCGCGACGCCGCCGCAGATCCGGCCCTCTCGGTGGATCCGCTCGTCGCGCTGCTCGGCATCCGGTTCGCCGCCGCCGCGCCGATCCGCACTGCCGAGGGGCTCCTGATCGGGCTCCTCGCCGTCTACGACGAGACGCCTGCGGAGCTCGATCCCTCGGCGGCCGACACGCTCGCGGACCTCGCGGCGATCGTGCTGCACGAGCTCGAGCTGCGCCGGGCGGCCCGGCGAGCGGCGCTCGCGCGCCGCTGACCCGGCCGACCGGGGCCATCCGCCCGCACCGGCTAGGGAACTCGCCGCTGTCCGCGTTCGGGACGGATGTACGGGATCGCCCGCGTACAAGCGTCCCGAAGAGGTACGTGAGCGCGCGAGCGTTACGCCCGGGCGCCCACCGGGATCGGGCCGGCCGCGAGCAGCAGGCCGCCGAGGCCGAACACCGAGACGCCGAACGCGGTGGAGAGGGACGCGAGCGGCTCGCCGGCGTTCCAGCCGCGGACGACCGCGCGCTCCTCGAAGTCGGTCAGGGCGCGGTCGGGCATCACCGGGACGGCGACCGGGGCGCCCGGCTCGAGCACGAGCTCGATGAGCCGGCGCTGGGCCTCGTCCTCGGCGCAGTCCGCGAGCGCGGCGGCGTCGCTCACGGATCCGAAGTTCCAGAAGGCCTGCAGGAGCGCCTCGTCGGTGGCGTCGGGCGTCCGGAAGGCGGGGCGCCGCAGGACGGTGGCCGTCGGGGTGGCGGCAGCGGCGGTGGGCCGTGGGGCCGGCTGTGCTGCGGCGGTCGCGGCGAGCAGGGCCTGGCGGCTGCGGCGGCTGCGGCGAGCGTCGACGACGCCGCGGAGCACGAGCAGCGCGACGCCTGCGGCCATCACGGCCGCACCGATGGCCGGTCCGTCGGACACGCCGAGGAACAGCCCCCAGAGGCAGAGGGCGAGTGCGAGCCAGGGCATCGGGCCCTCCTTTCCGGCCTCGACGCTATCGGTGCCGCCTGACCGGAAGCAGCCCCTCTCCCGGCGTCGGCGCTTCGGAGGACCGATCGGGGTACATGGGAGCGATGTGCGGAATACTCCGAGGGCGGGTCTGGCTGACTTGGACGCGGCGCGGGGCGGTCCCGTGCGCGGTGAGGGGAACAGCATGACGGCACTCGACTTCGGCCCGGTGGTGCTCGGCGGCAACGTCTTCGGCTGGACCGCCGACCGGGAGGAGGGCTTCCGCGTCCTCGACGCGTTCGTGGACGGCGGCGGCCGGTCCATCGACACCGCCGACGTCTACGTCGCGTGGCTGCCGGGCAACTCCGGCGGCGAGTCCGAGACGATCATCGGCGAGTGGCTGCGAGCCCGCGGCCGGCGGGACGACGTCGTGATCGCGACGAAGGTCGCCAGCCTCCCGACGACGGAAGGGCCTGTCCGCCGCGAACATCGAGGCCGCGGTCGAGGACTCGCTGCGCCGGCTGCGGACCGACCGCATCGACCTCTACTTCGCGCACACGCGACGACCCGACGTGCCGCAGGAGGAGACGCTCGCCGCGTTCGACCGCGCTGGTCACGCGCGGGCAAGGTGCGCGAGATCGGCGCCTCGAACTTCTCCGCCGGCGCGGCTCGCGCGCCGCGGCCGCGATCGCCGCGGCCGAGGGCCTCACGCCGTTCACCGTCGCGCAGGACAAGTGGAGCCTCGTCGAGCGCGGCATCGAGATCGACCTCGTGCCGACCGCTCGGAGGAGCTCGGGATCGTCGAGATCCCGTACTCGTCGCTCGCGAGCGGCTTCCTGACCGGCAAGTACCGCCCGGGCACGACGACCGAGTCGGCCCGCGCGGGCGCGCGCGGCGGCTACCTCGACGACCCGCGGAACGTCGACCTGCTCGCGGTGCTCGACGACGTCGCCGCCGACCGCGGCGTCTCGCGTGACCGCCGTCGCCCTCGCGTGGCTCGCCGCGCAGCGCACGGTCGCCGCCCCGATCGCGAGCGCCCGCACGGCCGAGCAGGTCGCCGACCTGCTCGCGCGTCGGCGACCGTGCAGCTGACGCCCGCAGGACCTCGAGCAGCTGTCCGCCGCCGACGGAGCCGGTCTCGGCCTGAGCGGGGACGGGACCGCGGCCATGCCGGACAGCGCCGGCCGAGGACCTGCGTGGTCTGCGGCAGCCGGATCGAGTGGCGCGCGAGTGGGCCGCGACTGGGAGTCGGTCCGCTACTGCAGCGACGCGTGCCGGCGCAGCGGGGTGCAGGAGTCGACCGCGCCCTCGAGCGGGCATCCTGACCCTGCTCGGGAGCGCGCCGCGACGGCGACGATCTGCCCCTCCGACGTCGCGCGCGCGACCGCGGAGGACTGGCGCCCGCTGATGGAGCCGGTGCGCCGCGCCGCCCGGCGGCTCGTCGCGGCAGGCGAGGTCGAGATCGTCCAGGGCGGCAGGGTCGTCGAACCGTCCACGGCGAAGGGGCCCGATCCGCATCCGACGGCATCGGGGCTGACGATGCCGGAGGAGACGAGCGCGGAGCAGCAGGTGCAGGGGACTTCAGCCCAGCAGCAGGAGCAGCCGCCGCAGCACGGCGAGTCCGTCGTCACCGTGCTCGTCGCGCTCGCCGCGAACCTGCTGATCGCGCTCGCGAAGACCGTCGCGGCGATGATCAGCGGGTCGGCGTCGATGCTCGCGGAGGCGGCGCACTCGTGGGCCGACACCGTCAACGAGGTGTTCCTCTTCATCGCGGGCAAGCGAGCGGAGAAGCCGCCCACGACGCGGCATCCCCTCGGCTTCGGCCGCGACACCTACATCTGGTCGCTGTTCGCCGCTGTCGGCCTCTTCGCCGTCGGGGCCGCGGTGTCGATCCTGCACGGCATCGGCGAGCTCGGCGTGAAGGGCCCCGCCGAGAACGTCCTCCTGAACTACAGCGTCCTGGCGATCTCGTTCGTGCTCGAGGGGATCTCGTTCCTCCGCGCGTTCCAGCAGGTGCGCCGGAACGCGAGGGACGCCGACCGGGACCTGCTCGACTTCGCCCTCACGACCAGCGACCCGACCGTTCGCGCGGTCGTCTTCGAGGACGCGGCCGCCATCGTCGGCATCGTGATCGCCGCGATCGGCATCGCCATGCACGAGGTGACGGGCAACGGCGTGTGGGATGCGGCCGGCTCGATCGCCGTCGGGATCGTGCTCGGCGTCGTCGCGGTCGTGCTGATCCAGCAGAACCGCATCTTCCTGATCGGCGAGGCCGTCGATCCACGGGTGCGCGCCACCGTGCTCGACATGCTGCTGAAGCGCCCGGACGTGCTCGGGGTCGGCTACCTGCACCTCGAGTTTGTGGGTCCGGGGAAGGTGTACCTCGTCGCCGCCGTCGACCTCGCGGAGGACGCCCCGGAGCACGAGGTGGCCATCCGGCTGCGGCGCATCGCGGAGGAGCTCCAGGAGCGTCCGCACATCCTCCGCGCGGTGCTCACCCTGTCCCTGCCGGAGGACGCGCCCGCCGTGCCCTGACCCCGTGCCCTGACCGCTGTGGGCCCGCGCTCTGGGGGTGCCGCCGGTCGTGTCATCCGCGGCAGGATCCGCGATCCTTGTGTCAGCCGCGGATCCGCTCGGGGGAGCGATCCGATCCGCGGCGCTGATCGGGGGGATCGTGCGGGAGCTGGCGCGTTCTGAGCGGCTCGCCGCCGTGGCGTTGACGGTGTTCGTCGTCGCTGCCGCGGCGCTGTGGATGTCGTGGCGGGTCGGCGTCGTCGTCGCCCTCGTCGTCGGCGTCGCCGGCACCCTCCTCATCGGTATCGGCATGCAGCGGCAGGCGGCCGCGGTGCCGCACGACGGGGAGCTCGACTTCGACGCCCCGTCCTTCGACGACCTCGGCCGGGACGTGCGGCGGATGCGGGTCCGGCTCGGCGACGACTGGGCCGACTTCGCGCGGGCGGCAGCCGTCGTGACCGCTTCGCAGTGGGCGTCCACCGCCGCGCTGCAGCGGGACCTCGAGGTCCCCGCGTCCCGGGCCCGGCACCTGCTCGACCTGCTCGAGGCCGAAGGGTTCGTCGGGCCGCCGCGCGGCACGGCCCCGCGCACGGTGCTCGTACCGGCCGACTCCGCCGGCGAGGTCCGGCGCCTGCTGCACGTCTGAGCCGCGACACGCCGCGGTTCCTATCGAACCGGTAACGACGCGCCGAGAGGACCCCTCAGGAAGCCCCGATGCGGGGCGTTCGCCAAGGTCCGGCCGGAAGGATGGGTGCATCGCCGCGGCCCCGGTCGCGCGCCCTCGTCAGTGCTGCCGGTCCGGCCGCTGACGTGCCCCGTCGCTGCGCCGAGCCGGTGCTCGACACCCGGTGCGCGCCTGCCCGGCGGCCCGATGCCCGTCCCCGCCGGAGGTCCCGCCCATGCTCCAGCTCTCGTCCGATCCGAAGCGCGCGACCGTGCTGCTGCTCGCCGGCTTCGTCGCCGTCGTCGTGCTGCTGCACCTCTGGTGGCCGGCCGGCGCCCTCGTCGGGCTCCTCGGCGGCGGGCTCGCGGTGCACCGGATCGGGACCGGGATGCAGCGGCGCGCGGAGGCCGAGCAGTGGTCCGATCTGCACGACCTGACCTCCTGGCTCTCGGACGAACCTCGTGAGCTGGCGTTGCCCACGGAGGTGCCCGCACCCGTGCTGGTGCAGGTGCCGGCCGCCGAGGAGGAGCCGGAGCCGGAGCCGGTCGCGGCCGCGACCCCGGCGCTCCGCGACCCCATCCGTGAGCAGCTCACCGGGCTGAAGGCGCAGCTCGGTGACGGCTACCCCGACTTCGCGCGGGCCGCCCGGCTCGTCGTGGAGACGCAGTACGCCTCGGCCGCGCGGCTGCAGCGCGAGCTGCAGGTGCCCTACTCCCGCGCGCGGCGGATCCTCGGCGACCTCGAGCAGCGGCACGTCGTGGGACCGGCCACCGGCTCGCTGCCCCGCCAGGTGCTGCTGCCCAAGGAGCGGCTGCCTGAGCTCGAGGAGCTGCTCGCCGCCTGACGCGAGGTTCAACGCCGTCGCGCGGTACCCGTTGCAACGCGCGGTACGCATGCCTACCGCGCGACGCCACGGCTACCGCGCGAGGTGACGCCTCAGCCGAGCCGCTCGAGACGTGCCTTCGCCGCGGCGAGGTCGTCCTCCGTGTCCTCGGCCGCGCGCCGGGCGGTGCGCTCCTCGCCGCGACGGTCCTGCACGTCCCGGTCGGCCGCACGAAGGTCGTCCTCGGCCGCGTCGAGGCGCTGCTGCAGCTCGGCGATCCGGTTCCGAAGGTCCGTCACGCGGCTGTCGGCGTCGTCCCGCCGACGGTCCGCGTCCGCGAGGTCGTCCTCGGCGTCCTGGGTCGCGCGCCGCGCCCGATCCCTCGCCCGCTCGGCGTCCGCGACGGCCCGCTCCGCGTCCTTCCGCGCCGCCGCCGCGACCCGGTCCTCGTGCCCGTCGGCGTGCTCGGCCGGCTTCGCGGCCGGCTTCGACGCCTTCCGCGATGCGGGTGCCGAGGCGGGCAGGACCGGGGGAGCGTCGGGAACCGCCACGAGGTCGGCGGCCTCGGCGCCCTCGAGGCCGTCGGCCGGGAGCGCGCGGAGCAGCCGCCCGGAGGCGACCGCGCCGCCGGCGGCCGGGTCGAGCACGGCGGCGGTGAGGGTGGCGGTGAGCTCCTCGACGACCGCGGCGCCGGGGGCGTGCCCTGCCGCCGCGCCGATCGTGCTCGCGGCCTCGACGGCCTCGGCGACGCGCTGCCGCCGCTCCGCGCCGAGGGCTTTCAGCCGCTCGGCGTCGAGCTCGTCCTGCGCCCGGCGCAGCTCCCGCCCCGTCGCGAGCAGGCCGTGGACGAGGTCGGGATGCTCCCGGACGAGCCGGTTCACGAGCGAGGCGGCGGCGGTCGGCCGGGGGAGGTGCCCGACCGCCTTCGCGCCCTCGGCGTCCCCGGCCTGCTTCAGCTCGGCGACCTGGGCGGTGCGCGCCGCGATGAAACCCTCTGGGGGGAGCGCGTAGAGCGCGGCGGCCGCCGCAGCGACCGCATCCGCCGGCTCGGTCACACCCCCTCCTTCCTCTGGTTCCGTGGGCAGAAGGCTTGGCATTCGGTAACAGAACGGGTGCGACGCGCCTGCCGGACACCGGACGGTCAGACCCACTTCGTACCATGGCCGGATGCCCGGCTCCGCTTCCCGTCGTATCGGAACCGCCTTCTCCGCCTTCCTCGGCATGATCGCTGTCGCTGTGATCGCCGGGGTGATGGTCGCAGTGGCGGTCACCCCCGCCATCGCGCTCACCGGCACGGCGGCCAAGGACGGCATCGGCCTGTTCGAGGACCTGCCCAGCGATCTGAAGATCACGCCGCTGGATCAGAAGACGCGGATCTACGCGAAGTCCGGCGGCAAGCAGGTGCTGCTCGCGTCGTTCTACACGCCAGAACCGCGACGTCATCCCGTGGGACGTCACCGCCGGCGGTGAAGAACGCCACCCTGGCCGGCCGAAGACGTGCGGTTCTACCAGCACGGCGGCGTCGACCCGACCGGCATCGTGCGCGCGACGGTCGTCGACCTGCTGCGGCAAGAACGTGCAGGGCGCCTCGACGATCACGCAGCAGTACGTGAAGAACGTCTGCGTGCAGCAGGCCGAGCGCTGACACGACGAAGGCCGCGGCGGCCGCCTACAACGACTGCATCGACCGGTCTTCGGCCGCAAGATCCGCGAGATGCGGTACGCGATCGCGCTCGAGAAGAAGTACACCAAGGACCAGATCCTGCTCGGCTACCTCAACATCGCTCGGCTTCGGCGGCCGCGTCTACGGCATCGAGGCCGCAGCCCAGTACTACTACGGCGTCGCGGCGAAGGACCTCAACGTCGCCAGGCCGCGAGGCTGATCGCGATCGTCAACAACCCCGAACCTGCCTGCCGGATCGACGGGCAGGCGAACCTCGCCCGCGAAGACCCGCGGCGCGACTACGTCCTCGCGCAACGAGCTCAGCACCAGCATGATCACGCAGCCGACCAGACGACACGCGATCGAGACGACCGTGACCCCGAAGATCACCCAGCCGCCAGACGGCTGCCAGGGCGCCGGCAGACGCCGGCTACTTCTGCGACTACGTCGTCAACACGATCCTGAACGACACGGCGTTCGGCAAGACCGCGGCCGCCCGGCACGCGAACCTGCAGAGCGCCGGCTGGAAGATCTACACCACCCTCAACCTGGACCTGCAGAAGAAGGCGCAGAACGGTGATGAACACCTACATGCCCGATGACGTCGAGCATGTGACGTCGGCGGCGCAGCCGTCTCGGTCGAGGTCGGCACCGGCCGGATCCTGACGATGGTGCAGAACAAGAACTACGACCGGAGCGCGATCGGCAGCCGTCGGGACGTCGGCGGTGAACTTCAACACGGACGAGGCCTACGGCGGTTCGAGCGGGCTCCAGCCCGGTTCGACCTACAAGCTCTTCACCCTGCTCGACTGGCTGAAGACGGGCCACACGCTCGACACAGACGGTCAACTCGGACCAGCGCACCATCCCCGCGTCCGACTTCCAGCCTGCGGGCGCCCGACACGGCGGCCCGTGGTCGGTCGGCAACGACGAGGGGACGGCCGAGAACGGCCTCCCAGCGTCACCCAGGCGACCGCGCAGTCGATCAACGGCGCGTTCGCGACCATGGGCGAGCAGCAGGACCTCTGCGACATCCGCAAGACGGCCCAGTCCTTCGACGTGCACACCGCCAAGGGCGGTCAGCTCGAGGCGAACCCCTCCTCGATCATCGGCACCAACTACGTCGCACCGCTCACCATGGCGACCGCGTACGCGGGCATCGCGAACAACGGGAAGACCTGCACCCCCGTCGCGATCGACAGGGTCGTGAAGGCCGACGGCAGCGTACCTCGCCGTGCCGAAGACGTCGTGCCGCCAGCCGGTCGACCCCCAGGTCGCGATCGCCGCGGCGTACGCGCTCCGCGCGCGTAATGACCGAGCGGCACCGCCGCCGGCGACCAACACGCCCGACGGCATCTACGAGTTCGGCAAGACGGGCACCACGGACGGCAACGCCAACACGTGGATGATCGGCACGACCTCGAAGGTCACCACCGCCGTGTGGGTGGGCAACATCAACGGCTACCAGGACCTCCGCAGAACGAACCTCGGCTACTGCCCTGCGGGCATCCTCCCAGGCCGCCGTCCAGCGGCACTGCCTCTGGAAGGGGATCCAGACCGCGGTCAACAAGGTCTACGGCGGCGCGACGTCCTGGCCGCAGCCGGAGTCCCAGTACCTCTCCGGGGGCACGACCATCACCTCGCCGTCCTCGGTGACGGGCACCGTGCCGAACGTGGCGGGCCTCTCGAAGTCCGCGGCCGAGGCCGCACTCGTCGCGGCGGGCTACTCGTGGGCCATCGGCGCGCCGGTCTCCTCGACCCTCCCCGCCGGTCAGGTCGTCTCGACCTCGCCGGCCATCGGCTCCTCCACGCCGCAGCACACCGAGGTGACGATCTTCCCGAGCTCCGGCTAGGCCGTCGCTCCGGAGGGAGCGCTCACCTCGGCGGCCGTAGGTTGGAGGGATGAGCACCTCCCTGCCGTCCCGTGTCCTCGGCCGCACCACTCGCGAAGTCTCGGTCATCGGGCTCGGCACCTGGCAGCTGGGCGGCGACTGGGGCGACGTCAGCGAGCAGGCCGCCTTCGCCGTGCTCGACGCGAGCTCGGAGGCGGGCGTCACGTTCTTCGACACCGCCGACGTCTACGGCGACGGCCGCAGCGAGAGGACGATCGGGCAGTGGCGCAAGAGCAACGAGGACGCCCCGCTGACGGTCGCGACCAAGATGGGCCGCCGCGAGCCGCAGGATCCCGAGAACTACAGCCGGGCGAACTTCATCCAGTGGGTCGACCGCTCGCGTCGCAACCTCGGCCAGGACACCCTCGACCTGGTGCAGCTGCACTGCCCGCCCACCCCCGTCTTCGAGAGCGACGCGGTCTACGACGCCCTCGACGAGCTCGTCCAGCGCGAGGCGATCGCGGCCTACGGGGTGAGCGTCGAGGAGACCGCCCAGGCGCTGACGGCGATCGAGCGGCCGAACCTCGCGACCGTGCAGATCATCCTGAACGCCTTCCGTCTCAAGCCGCTCGACGAGGTGCTGCCGGCGGCCGTCGGAAGCGGGCGTCGGCATCATCGCGCGCGTGCCCCTCGCCAGCGGTCTGCTGAGCGGCAAGTACACCGCCGAGACACGAGTTCGCGCCCGACGACCACCGCTCGTTCAACCGCCACGGCGAGGCCTTCGACCAGGGCGAGACGTTCTCGGGCGTGGACTTCGAGCAGGGGGTCGAGGCGGCGGAGGCCTTCGCCGAACTCGTCCGCGAGCACGGCCCGCGGAGGCGAGCACCGCGCAGGCGGCCCTCAAGTGGATCGTCGAGCAGCCGGGCGTCTCGACCGTGATCCCCGGGGCGCGCAACGTCGAGCAGGCGCGGTCGAACGCGGAGGCCGGGGCGCTCCCGGCGCTCTCGGACGCGTTCACGGCTGGGGTGCGGGACCTCTACGACACCTGGTTCCGGCCCGCGATCCACGACCGCTGGTAGGCGCCGGTACCCGGTCAGTCGTCGCCGATCTCCGGGTAGCGCTCCTCGACCTTCTTCCGGACCTGCCGCTGCTCGGCCTCGCTGCCGCTCTTCGACACCCGGGAGAGCGCGTTGCGGGCGTGCGCCTCATCCTCGATCGGGTACTTGCGCTCGCCCGGCTCCGCGAAGTCCGAGTCCTTCAGCTTCTTGCGATCCGCCGCGCTGAGCTCCGCCACGGTGTGCTCCTCTCGTCTCGTCAGGACGGTACGAGCGTCACCTGGATCCCGTCCGGGAGGACGGCGACGGCGACGTGGGTGAGGCTCGGCGCGACGAGATCGGCGTGCAGCAGCGCGGGATCGACCGTGCCCTCGACCGCCAGCGTCGTCGCGCCGGCCGCGCGGCCCGCGGTGATGCCGGCCGGGGCGTCCTCGACCACCAGGCACTCCGCGGGATCCACGCCGAGCCGCCGCGCGGCCTCGAGGTACGGATCCGGTGCCGGCTTGCCGATCGTCGTGTCGCTGGCGGTGACGAGCACGGGCGGTCGCAGGCCC
Organism: uncultured Actinomycetota bacterium; assembly: GCA_963771645.1. Taxonomy (GTDB): domain Bacteria; phylum Actinomycetota; class Actinomycetes; order Actinomycetales; family Microbacteriaceae; genus Amnibacterium. Next base: position 27,322 of record CAVYUH010000018.1, read on the forward strand.
ACTGCGGCGAGGCGGGCGTCGGCGAGCGGGCGGCTGCAGGACGTGACGATCGCCCACGCATCCTGCGGCAGCGCCTCGAGCAGCTCGCGGGCGCCCGGCAACACGACGATCCCCTCCGTGTCCGCGACCTCCATGGCCTCGATCGACCGGAAGGCGGCGTCGACCTGCTCGGGCGGCACGTGCTCGGCCACGATGTCGCGCGCGGGACGGCCGTGCTCGTGGCTCGCGAACACGTCGCCGACGCCCCACTGCTCGCCCCAGCGGGCCCACGAGCGGGCCACGGCGGGCGTCGAGTCGATCAGGGTGCCGTCCATGTCGAGGAGCACGGCGCGGACGGTCGGCATGGTCCCGAGCCTACCGACGGGAATGCGGGTGGCCGCCGAGGCGCTGAGACCCGCATGACGACGATCGCGATCACCGGTGCAACCGGTCACGTGGGCGGCCGCGCCGCCCGGCTCCTCGGCCCGGCGGTCACCCGCCTGCTCGTCCGCGACCCGGCCAGGGCGCCCAGGATCGACGGCGACCCGGAGGTCGCCGCGGTCACCTACGACGACTTCGACGCCGCGTGGTCGGCGCTCACCGGCATCGACGTGCTGCTCATGGTGTCGGGCGCGGAGTCGCAGCACCGCCGCGCCCAGCACCGCACCTTCATCACGGCCGCGGCCGACGCGGGCGTCCGCCACATCGTCTACACGAGCTTCGACGGCGCGGCGCCGAACGCCGTCTTCACGCTCGGCCGTGACCACTGGGACGCCGAGCAGGCCATCCGCGAGTCGGGGATGCGCTTCACGTTCCTGCGGGACAGCTTCTACAGCGACTTCTACCCGATGTTCGCCGACGAGCACGGCGTGATCCGCGGTCCGGCCGGCGACGGGCGGGCCGCCGCGGTCGCCCGGGCCGACGTGGGTGACGTCGCCGCGGTCGTGCTCGCGGATCCCGCGGCGCACGAGGACGCGGCGTACACGCTGACCGGCCCGGAGGCCATCTCGTTCGACGAGGCCGCCGAGCGGATGACGCGGGTCTTCGGGCGGCCGTACCGGTACGAGGCGCAGTCGATCGCGGAGGCCTACGAGACCCGTCGGGCGTTCACCGATGAGCAGTGGCAGCTCGACGCCTGGGTGAGCACCTACACCGCGATCGGCGACGGCGCGCTCGACCGGGTGACCGACGACGTCGAGCGGCTCACCGGGCATCCGGCGCGCACGCTCGAGGAGGCGCTGGCCGCAGGCTAAGGCGCCGCGAGGAAGGTCTGCTGCGACGGATCCGCCGAGACGGGCGCGCCGGAGCCCGACGTGTCGGTCGGCGCCGGGCTCGCCGAGCTGCTCGCGGCGTCGAGGAGCCGGTCGGGGTCGGGGTCGTCGACGACGACGACGGACTCGGCCCGGACCCGGGCGGCGTGCTGGTCGGATCCGAGGACGGCGCCGGCGACGTGGGGATCGCGCTCGGGGAGGGCGACGAGCTCGAGCCCGTCGTCGGTGTCGGCGAGGGCGTGGAGCGCGAGCGGGTGGGCGACGGGCTGGGGGAGGCGCTCGCGTGCGGCGTGGTGGCGACCACGTCGCCACCGCTCGCGGCGCGCACCGGGGCGACGCCCCCGCCATCGCTGGCCACGGGTGCCGGGGTGTTCGCGGTGACGCCGTCCTTCGCGCCGGCCTGGTTCACCGCTGCCGCCTGGCTCGGGGGGTTCCAGAAGCCGGTGCTCGACGTGATGATCACGCCGGCGACCGCCGCGGCCAGCGCTGAGGCGCCGACGGCGAGCAGCGTGGGGAACCGGCGGCGGGGCTCCTCGACGGGCGGGACGACGAGCGGACGGACGCCCGCGTCGGCGACGGCGCGCGGCCCGAGCGGGATGCCGGCCGCGGGCGTCCAGAGGCTCTGGTGCGGCAGGGTCGCGTCCTCCTCGGCGGGCGACCCGTGCCCGGGCGGGGCAGCCGCCGTCGCCGCTGCCGCCACGACAGCGCCCGTACCGGTGAGGACCGCCCGTGGAACCGGGGCGGTGTGCTCGGCGTCCGGGGCGGTGAGAGCCCCGGCGAGATCCTCGCGGAGCGCGTCGGCGACCTCTCCGGCCCGCGGGCGGACGGAGGGGTCGAGCGCGGTCATCCGGGACAGCAGGTCGGCGAGCGCGGGGGAGGCGTCGGTCGGCAGGGCCGGTGGCCGGGTGAGGCGGGCGACGGCGGCCTCGGCGGCCGGGCCCGGGAACGCCCGGCGGCCGGTCAGCGTCTCGAGCAGCACGAGTCCGAGGGAGTAGACGTCGCTCGCGGGCCGCAGGCGGGAGCCGCGCACCTGCTCCGGGCTGAGGTAGGCGGCTGTGCCGAGGATGGAGTCGCTCGCGGTGAGCGCGGCGCCGTCGACCATCTGGGCGATGCCGAAGTCCGTCAGCTTCGCGGTGACGCCCGACAGCCCCTGTCCGGCGCCCGCGCTCACGAGGATGTTGCCCGGCTTCACGTCCCGGTGCACGACGCCCTTCTCGTGCAGCAGCTGGAGCGCGCTCGCCACGTCGCCGACGATGCGCCGCGCGAAGTCCGCGGACAGCGGTCCCCGCGCACGCTTGAGCAGCGCGCCGAGGTCGTCGCCGACGACCAGCTCCATGACCAGGTAAGAGCCGAAGCGCTCGTCCCCGTTCGACGCGTCGAGCACGGACACGATCGCGGGATGGTTCACCCCGCCGAGCAGCTGCATCTCCTGCGTGGTGCGCCGCGGGTCGACCGCATCCGCGAAGCCGCCGCGGAACACCTTGACGGCGACCTTCCGCGACAGGCGCAGGTCGCGGCCCTTGTAGACCGTGGCCATGCCGCCGCGGCCGATCTCCTCGAGGATCTCGTAGCGGTTGCCCAGGATGTCGCCGGGGACCGGTTCGTCCAGACCCCGCTCGTTCCCCACGGATGTCATTCTTCCCCACCCGGGCTGCCCGAAAACAGGGAGCGGGGCGGTCGATCCGGCGTCCGGCGGCGTGTCGAGCGGGTCAGACCGCGGGTTGCTGCTGGGTGATGCAGTGCAGGCCGCCGCCTCGGGCGAAGACCGGCCGGGCGTCGACGGTGACCACGCGGCGGCCGGGATAGGCCTCGGCGAGGATCGCGGCCGCCCGGGAATCCGCGGCCGCTTCGCCGAAGCCGCAGGCGATCACGCCGCCGTTCAGCACGACGTGGTTCACGTACGACCAGTCGACGAAGCCGTCCTCGTCGGCGAGGGTCTCGGGGGCGGCGAGCGGCACGATCTCGAACGGCCGCCCGTTCGCGTCCACGGCGGATTCGAAGATGCTCCTCAGGAGCGCGGAGACCGCCGCGTCGGGATGCGCGGGGTTGCGCTGCTCGTGCAGCAGCACCCGCCCGGGGATGGGATCGTCGCCACGATGTCGACGTGCCCGCGGGTGCCGAAGCGCTCGTAGTCGCGCGTGAGCCCCCGCGGCAGCCAGACCGCGTGCCGGATGCCGAGCGTGCGGGCGAGCTCTGCCTCGACGCGGGCCTCGTCGGCGTACGGGTTGCGCTTCGGGTCGAGCTGCACGGTCCTGGTGAGCAGCACGGTGCCCTCGCCGTCGACGTGGATGGCGCCGCCCTCGTTGACGAGCAGCGACGGCACGAGCTCGGCGCCGGCCGCCTCGGCGACCGCGCGGGCGACGTGCTGCTCCCGCTCCCAGCTCGTCCAGTCGTCGTTCGCGCCCCAGCCGTTGAAGATCCAGTCGACCGCGCCGAGCCGTCCGTCGTCGCCGAGCACGAACGTGGGTCCGCTGTCACGGAGCCAGTACTCGTCGAGCGGCACCTCGAGCACGTCGATGCCCGCCGACAGGTTCCGGCGGGCGTCCGCGCGGGTCTCCGGGTCGACGAGCATCGTGACGGGCTCGAACTCGAGCGCGGCGTGCGCGACGGCGCTCCACGCGCGGCGGGCCTCCTCGGCGTCCTCGCCATCGCCGAGGGTGGCGTTCGGCCGCGGGAAGGACATCCAGAGCCGCTCCTGTCGGGCGGTCTCCGCCGGCATCCGCCAGCTCACGCGACGGATCCGAAGGTCGGGATCGTGCCGAACCCGTGGCGCTCCGCGTCGACCTCGTGCGCGAGCGCGGCGTAGCTGTCCGGCCTGCGGGTGAGCAGGAACGGGAAGAGCGCGAGCCACTCGCGGCGCTGCGCGAGGTCGAGATCGGCGACGAGCACCGCGGACTGGTCGCGGGGCGCCTCCGCGAGCACACGGCCGAAGGGATCCGAGATGAACGACGAGCCGTAGAAGGTGATCGCCCCCTCGCTGCCGTACCGGTTCGGCACGACCATGAACAGGCCGCTCGTGATGCCGTTCGCGACGATGACCTGCCGCCAGAGCGGCTGGGTGTCGAAGGCGGGGAAGTCCGGCTCGGAGCCGATCGCCGTCGGGTAGGCGAGCACCTCGGCGCCCTCGAGCGCGTACAGGCGGGCGACTTCGGGGAACCACTCGTCCCAGCAGGTGGGCAGCCCGAGCCGCACGCCGAGGCCCGCGGGCTCGTGCACCGGATACGCGTCCGTCGCGTCCCCCGGCCGGAAGTAGGTGTCCTCGTAGTAGCCGGCGGTGATCGGGATGTGGGTCTTCCGCGTCCGGCCCGCGAGCCGGCCGTCGGGCGCGACGAGGAATGCGGTGTTGTAGCCGCGCGGATCCTCGGGACGGTCGTCCTCCGCGGGCCGCTCGAACACCGACGCGTGCACGAAGACGCCGTGGCGGCGGGCCTGCTCGGCGGCGAAGGCGAAGGTCGGGCCGCCCTCGAGCGGCTCCGCGGACTCCTTGGCGATCCCCGCCGCAGGGGTGTCGGCCGGGTAGCGGGACAGCGTCAGCTCGGGCAGGAAGACGGCCTTCGCACCCGCACCGGCGGCGGCGGCGATGCCGTCGCCGAGCTCGGCGACGAGCTCGGCCGGGTCGGGTCGCCACGCGTGCTGCACGAGCGCGACCCGGAGCGGGGGCTGCGCAGCCGCCTCGGGCGTGCGGAGGGGGGAGGGGAGGGACGGGGCGACGATCAGCTGCACGCCTTCATCCTGTCGGACGTGCGCTCGCGTGCAGGTGCGGTGAGTTGCCACTTCTCGCCCTTGAGCCGCTGCTTCGAGGGCCAGAAGTGGCAACTCACCCATCTGGCCGCCCGCGTGTGAGGTCCGGAAACGCCTGCGACAGCCGCCCGCGGCATCCTCCCGGTCTGGCACCGTTGCCGCATGGCTGCTCCCGCTCGACGCACCGGCGGCCGCCGGACGCGGCGCAGCGGCCGCAAGCAGGGCCCGGCCGGCCTGCACGCGCTCGCGATCGCCGTGGGGCTCGGCGTGCTCGCCGTCGTGCTGCTGTCTCTGCCCTCGCAGGAGTCGAGGGCGGCGCCGCGGCCCTCGGCCCGCGCCGCCGTCGCCCCGCCGATCGTCGGTGGCGACGCGTCGTGGCCGAACTGCCACGCGAAGACGGCCCATGCTGTGCCGCATCCGGCGTTCGCGATCGTCGGGGTGAACGACGGCGAGCCCGGCACGGTGAGCGGCTGCCTGCGGAAGACGCTCGCCTGGGCCGGGACGGCGACGGGCGGCCCGACCGCCGTCGGCTACTACGTGATGGCGGCGGACCCGTGGCAGCCCGCGGAGCGGCGCTGGACCAAGCCGCGCTGGCCGTCCTCCTCGACCGTCGCCGGCCGCCGCATCCGCATCCCCGCCGCCTACGGCACGCGCTGCGACGGGAAGCGCGACAGCCGCGCCTGCGCGTACGTCTTCGGCTGGGCGACGGCGCGCTTCGACGCGGCGATCCCGGGTGTGGTGGACGCCGCCGTCCGCCGGTGGTGGATCGACGTGGAGACGGAGCGGGACTTCAGCGACGACCCGGTCTTCAACGAGGCGATCATCGAGGGGATGGCCGCGTACTTCACTGCCGCGCCCGCCGACGGGGGGCTCGGCGCCTCGACGGGGATCTACTCGAACCTGCTGTTTTGGGGCGACATCGTGGGCGACCTGCGCTTCGGCAGCCCCCTCGACCGGCTGGACGAGTGGTACCCGATCGGGCCGGGCACGCCAGCGGATGCCGCCCGCGCGGCCCCGGACCTCGCACCCTTCACCCCGCACGGCCGGATCACCCTCGTGCAGGTCGTCCAGGGCGGCGTCGACGTCGACGTCGCCGCACACCGGTAGGACGCCCGGTTACCGTGGCCGGATGACGCTGCCGCCCTCACTCGACCTCGCCGGGCGCACCGCCCTCGTCACCGGCGCGGGCAGCCCGACGGGCATCGGCTTCGCGACCGCGCTCGAGCTCGGACGGCTCGGCGCCGCGGTCGTCGTGACCTCGACGACGGAGCGGATCCACGACCGCGTCGCCGACCTGGCAGCGCAAGGCGTCGGCGCGACCGGCGTCGTGGCCCGGCTCGAGACCGAGGCGGGCGTCACGGCGCTCATCGACTCCCTCGGCGACGTCCGGCCGACGGTGCTGGTGAACAACGCCGGCATGGTGGCGACGGGCGAGGCGATGTCCTCCGGCGACGTCATGACCGCCCCGGCGGACTGGGCCGCGTCGCTGGCGCAGAACCTGACCAGCGTCTTCCTCGTGACCCGGGCGCTCGTGCCGGGGATGCGCGAGGCGGGCTGGGGCCGGGTCGTGACCGTGTCGAGCATCACCGGGCCCGTGATGGCGAGCCGCGGCGACGTCGGCTACGCCGCCGCGAAGGCGGGCGTCGTCGGGCTCACGCGAGCGATCGCGGTCGACGAGGCTGCCGCGGGCATCACCGCGAACGCGATCGCGCCCGGCTGGATCGCCACCGCGTCCCAGCTCCCGTCGGAGGCGGAGGAGGGGCTGCTCGTGCCGATGCGCCGCAGCGGGCGCCCCGAGGAGGTCGCCGCCGCGGTCGCGTGGCTCTGCACGCCAGGCGCGTCCTACGTCACCGGGCAGGTGCTCGTGGTCGACGGCGGCAACAGCGTCGGCGAGGAGCGCCGCGTGCCGACGGCCTGAGCGGATCCTGCAAGCCCGTTGACCCCGATCGCGCTCGGCAGCAGGATGCGCTCGGAGGCATGGAATGGCAGAGACGCCGGAGCGCAGGCCGCTCGTCGAACCCGTGATCGTCGTCGGGGTGCTGCCCGACCAACCCCTCTGGGTGATCCAGGTCGCGGCCGAGTTCGCGCGCACCTTCCGCGCCCGGCTCGTCTGCGTGACCGTCGACTCCAGCCGCTACGTGCTGCAGGACCTGCCCGACGGCACGTTGATCTCCGCCCCCATCGACCCGGATCTCGGCAGCGACGAGCCCGTGTTCCCGCGGGAGCGCCTCGACGAGATCGACGCGCTGCTCGCCCCGATGCAGGTGCGCTGGACGATGCGCGAGCTCGTCGGCGAGGCGGCGATGTCCCTGATGACGGTGGCGGACGAGGAGAACGCCCTGATGATCGTCGTCGGCACCCGCCAGAACGGGTTCGGCGGGGCCGTGCGCCGGTTCTTCGGCGGGTCCGTCGCCGTGCGTCTCAGCCACCGCCAGTACCGGCCCGTGGTCGTCGTGCCGATCGAGCCGACCGAGGACGACCGGCGGATGCCGTGGGAGGAGCCGGAGGACGGCTCTCACGCGCGGCGCGGCGGCGACGCTCGCTGACCGCCGCAGGGGGTGCTCCGGAGGCGGCCTAAACTGGTGGGTCGCTTCCCCGCCCGGGGAACGGCGGGACGCGGGGGTGCGACATCTACTCTGAAGCGGGCGTGCGGCACTTCCTCGGTGCTGCGTCGTACGGGCGAGCGGATGCGTACCAGCGGCAGGGCCGCGTCACCGACACCCGGTGGAGCAACGACCGCACGATCCTCACCGGGCACGTCCGCGGCGCCGCCCGGCTGCCGTACTCCGTCCGCGTGCGGATGCGGATCGGCGAGCACGGACCGGAGCCGCTGACCGGCCTCTGCAACTGCCCGGTGGGGGAGCGCTGCAAGCACGTCGGCGCCCTGCTGCTCGAAGCGGTCCGCACGCCCGCGCCGACCGCCCGCGGCGACGTCGGCGCCACCTGGCGTCGCGCGCTCGATCCCATCCTCGAAGGGCTCGACCCGCGCAGCGGCACCGCGCCCCTCGGGCTCTGGTTCGAGCTGCAGCCGGGCCGGCCGCAGGGGCCGCGCCGCCCGGTCGACCCCATGGTCGCCGTGCGGCCGGTGCAGCTCGGGCCCGGCGGCCGCTGGCGGCGCACCGGCATCTCGTGGCGCGACTTCGCACAGGTGACCGCGCTGCACGACTACGACGACCGGCAGGCGCACCTGCTCCGCGAGCTGCACCTGCTGCTCACCGACGGCGCCGCGCCGCTCGCGACCGGCACCTGGCTGCCGCTCGACCGCGCCCGCAGCGGCGCGCTCTGGTCGCTGCTCGACGAGGCGCAGCGCGAGCGCATCGGGCTCGTCACCGGCGGCAAGGCGCAGACGCCGCTGCTGCTCGCCGCCCACCACGCCACCCCGGCGATCGACGTGGGGCGCGACGCGGAGGGCCTCGTGCTGAGGCCCCTCGTCGCGGACGGCGACCCCGCGACCGCGCCGCCCGTGCCGCAGCCGTTCGTGCTGATCGGCGAGCCCGCCACGGGCCTCGCCACCTGGACCCGCGCGGACGGCGAGCCCCTCACGGAGGCGGTCGTGGGCCTCGCGCGCTTCGCGGAGCCCGTCGCCCCGCGGGCGCGGGCGTTCCTCGGCCTCGACGACCCCATCCGCGTGCCGCACGCCGAGGAGGGCGCGTTCCTCACCGAGCACTACCGGCGGCTCGCGACGTTGCTGCCGGTCGTCTCGCGGGACGGCACCTTCGCGCCGCCGGCGCTGCCCGTTCCGGTGCTCGGCCTCACGCTGCGCTTCGCGGCGACGAAGCCGGTCGAGGGCACCTGGTGGTGGCGCTACCGCGTGCCGGGCGAGGACGTCACCGTTGAGCGCTCGCCGTTCGATCCGGACGGCGCGCACGGCTTCCGGGACGTCGCCGCCGAGCGCCGTCTGCTCGACTCGGTCGCGGAGGCCGGCGTCACGCCCGAGCTCGCGCCGGAGCTCTTCGTGCCGGGCTCGTCGCGGATGAAGGCGACCTTCGGCTTCGCGGGGACCGCGGCGATCGCCTTCGCCCGCGACGTGCTGCCGCACATCCGGGAGATCGAGGGCCTGCTGCTGGAGGAGCGCGGCAAGCCGGTCGACTACCGGCCGGCCGAGAGCGCGCCGGTGGTGACGATCGCGACCACCGAGCGAGCGGGCGACCGGGACTGGTTCGACCTCGACATCGAGGTGAAGGTGGGCGACGACTCCGTGCCGATCGCCGACGTGATCCGGGCCCTCGCCCGCGGCGACGACTACATGGTCCTGCCGGGCGGCGTCTACTTCCCGCTCGACGCCGACGCGTTCTCGCGCCTGCGCGACCTGCTCGCCGAGGCCCGCGAGCTCGGCGACGGCGGCAGTGGTGGGCAGCTGCGGATCTCCCGGTTCCAGGGCTCGCTCTGGGAGGAGCTCGCCGCGCTCGGGATCGTGCAGCGGCAGGCCGACTCGTGGCGGGCCGCGGTCGCCGGCCTCGCCGGCAGCGCCGAGGGCACGCTGCCGCCGCAGGAGCTGCCGCCGCACTTCCCGGCGGTGCTGCGCCCGTACCAGCAGACCGGGTACGACTGGCTCTCGTTCCTCTACGACAGCGCGCTCGGCGGCGTGCTCGCCGACGACATGGGCCTCGGCAAGACGGTGCAGTCCCTCGCCCTCGTCGCCCGTGCCGTGTCGTCGAGGCGGCTCCCGGGCGGAGCGGAGGGCCGGCCCCGGTTCCTCGTGATCGCCCCCACGAGCGTCGTGCCGAACTGGACGACGGAGGCGGCACGCTTCGTGCCCGACGTGAAGGTCGTCGCGATCGGCGAGACGACGCGCCGCAGCGGGCGCACGCTCACCGAGACGGTCGGCGACGCGGATCTCGTCATCACCTCCTACGCCCTCTTCCGGCTCGAGGCGGAGGCGTACGCGCACGTCGGCTGGTCCGGGATGCTGCTCGACGAGGCGCAGTTCGTGAAGAACCGCAACGCCGCCACCCACCAGGCGGTCCGCAGCATCGACGTGCCGTTCAAGCTCGCCATCACGGGCACGCCGATGGAGAACTCGCTGATGGACCTCTGGAGCGTGTTCTCGATCGCGGCGCCGGGACTGTTCCCGTCGCCGAGCGGGTTCGCGGAGGCGTACCAGAAGCCGATCGAGCGGGAGGGCGACGCCGAGAAGCTCGCCCAGCTGCGCCGCCGCATCCGCCCCCTCATGCTCCGCCGCACGAAGAAGGCCGTCGCCGCCGACCTGCCGGACAAGGTGGAGCAGGTGCTCGAGGTCGAGCTGCACCCCGAGCAGCGCGCCGTCTACGAGCGGCTGCTCGCCCGGGAGCGGCAGCGGGTGCTCGGCCTGCTCGACGAGTTCGGGCGCAACCGCTTCGCCATCTTCCGGGCGCTCACGATGCTTCGGCAGGCGGCGCTCGACGCCGCGCTCGTCGACCCCGACCTCGACGACGTGCCCTCCACGAAGCTCGACCTGCTCGAGGAGCTGCTCGGCGACGCCCTCGACGAGGGCCATCGCGTGCTCGTGTTCAGCCAGTTCACGCGGCTGCTCGGCCGGGTGCGCAAGCGCCTCGACGCCGCCGACATCGGCTACGCCTACCTCGACGGATCGACCGTGCACCGGGACCAGGCGATCGACCGGTTCCGCTCCGGGGACGCGGACGTCTTCCTCGTCTCGCTGAAGGCCGGCGGCTTCGGCCTCAACCTGGCCGAGGCGGACTACTGCATCCTGCTCGACCCCTGGTGGAACCCCGCCGCCGAGGAGCAGGCGATCGACCGCGCGCACCGGATCGGCCAGACCCGGTCCGTGTACGTCTACCGGCTCGTCGCGAAGGACACGATCGAGGAGAAGGTCATGGCGCTGAAGGCGGCGAAGGCCGAGCTCTTCGACGCCGTCATGGAGGACGCGGAGGGCGCCGCGGGCCTCGGCATCACGGCGGAGGACGTGCGCGAGCTGCTCGGCTGAGCCGGGCGTCCTCCCAGGTTCCCCGCGGCGGGCACCCGGCAGCATGGTCGGGGCCGCAACGGCCGCCGGAACGAGGAGGTCCGTTGCCGATCGAAGTGCACGCCGTCGTGGCGCCGTGGAACGAGCCGCTCACCGACGCCGAGCACTCGCTCGCGCTCTACGGGATCGCCGTGGCCGCCTTCGCGCTCGGGGCCGCGCTGCTGCGGATGTGGGCGACCCGCACCGACGTGAGCCCCCGCTACCGGCCGGCGGCGCTCACCGGCGTCGGGGTCACCGCCGTCGCCTTCGCCTCGTACGTCGTCATCGCCGCGCTGTTCCTGCTCGGCTACCAGCACAGCGGCGGGCTGTGGCGGCCGAACGACGCGGCCGCGTACGCCTGGTCCGCGCGGTTCATGGACTGGTCGGTCAGCGTGCCGCTGCTCGTCGTCGAGCTCATCGCGGTCAGTGCCCTCGCCGGCCGGCTGGCCCGCCGGCTGCGTGCGGTGGGCGTCGCGGCGGCGTTCCTGATGATCCTGCTCGGGTACATCGGCGGCGTCGTGATCGACGGCGGCACGGACGTCGCCGCCCTCGCCACCTGGGGCGGGATCTCCTCGGTCTTCTTCGCCGTGCTCTACGTCGTCGTGATCGTGACCGTGCTCCGCTCGCTGCCGCACCTGCCGCCGATGGCGCGCAGCCCGTACCGATCGGCCATGCTGCTGCTGCTGATCGTCTGGTTCGTCTATCCGATCGTCTTCGGCCTGCAGGGCCAGGTATGGGGCGGCGGCTGGACCACGGCCGAGACCCTGGCGCTCTGCGCGGCGGACGTCGCCGCGAAGGTCGGCTACGGCGTGCTCATCCACCGGGTCGCGCGGCTGCGCACCGCATCCGACGTCGTGCACGGCGTCGACACGCACCCGGAGTCGATCTGGCTCGAGCAGATCAAGCTCGCCGACGGCGTGGCGACCCCGCCGCGGGAGCCGCTCGAGGTGTCGAACCGGCGCCCGCAGGACGACCTGGACCGCTGACGGCTCAGCCGAGCGACAGCGGCGGCAGGCCCCGGTCCCGGTTGCGCTGCGGTTGCTCCGCATACATCCGCACCTCGGCCTGCGGGTCGATGCCGTGCAGCGCCTCGGCGATCTGGCGGTCGAGGCGCAGCACCCGGGAGTGCAGGCTCTCGTCGCCGGGCAGTCGCAGCACGAAGTACTCGGCGAGCGTGCCGCGGCGGGCGGGCTGGACCCGGATCTCGCCCTCGAAGCCGCGGCCGATCTCCGACCGGGAGGCGAGCCTGATCACGCCGCCCGAGGAGGACACCACGTAGATCTCGCCGTAGCCGACCTGGTCGCGGCCCATCGCGACGCTCAGGGAGCGCGCGAGGTGGATCATCACCTGCTCCTCGCCGGTGTGCACCTCGGCGCTGATCCGTGGCGAGTAGGGGTCCACCTCGACGTGCGGCGCGCGCATCAGCGTGGGACGGAGGAGCAGGACGAGCGCGACGAGAACGGCGACGAGGACGAGCAGCCCTGGGAGCAGCAGCACCCGACTCACCTCCGCGCGTCTCCCCGACGGCCGAGGGAGCCGAGCCGAGGTTCGTTCAGCCCATCATCTTGGCGGTCCTGCCTGATGATGTGCCGAATCCTCACGCGCCTGCGGGGGCGCGTCGCGGATGCTCAGCGCACGTGGCGCCGCTTCAGGAAGTAGGTGCGGTTGTCCCGCTGCACCTGGGCGAGCGGGATGCCGGGACGTGGCTTGGTGTGCTCGGTCCAGGCCGAGCCGTCCCACCAGCGCAGGCGGCGGGGCTCGTCGGAATCGGGGTACCAGCCGGGCTGCTGGGCGACGTCGAACGTCATGATGGTCTCCGTGGGGGCGGATGCAGTGGCCGATCGGGCTCCTGGGGGAGAGCGGACGGGCCTCGGGTGAGGCAATGCTCGCCGCGCGGCGGACCCGCGCGCCATCCCCAGTCCGGGGGCCTAGCGTGAACCGGTCCGGCGGACGGGCGGCGAGGGGGAGGACGGTGGCGGGAAGCGGCACGGCGGTCGGGCGGGGCACCGCGCTGCTCGTCGCGGGGACCTTCTTCATGGAGAACCTCGACGGCACGATCCTCACGACGGCCGTGCCGAGCATCGCGCGCTCGCTGCAGGTGCCGGCGGCCGCGGTCGGCACCGCGATCACCGCCTACCTCGTGACCCTCGCCGTGCTCATCCCGCTCTCGGGCTGGCTCACCGAGCGGTTCGGCGCCAGGCGCGTGCTGCTCACCGCGATCGCGCTGTTCACCCTGGCCTCGGCGCTCTGCGCCGTCGCCCCCGGGCTGCCGGAGCTGATCGCCGCGCGCGTGCTGCAGGGCGTCGGCGGCGCCATGATGGTGCCGGTCGGCCGCCTCGTCGTCCTGCGCGAGACCGCGAAGGCCGACCTCGTGCGGGTCGATCGCGCTGCTCACCTGGCCGGCGCTCGCCGCACCGGTGCTCGGCGCCGCTCGTCGGGGGCGTGCTCACCTCGACGGTCGGCTGGCGCTGGATCTTCCTCATCAACCTGCCGCTCGGCGTCGTCGCGCTCGTCGCGGCCCGGCGGCTGGTCCGCGGGGGACCTGCGTCCGCCGTGCCGCGCCTCGACATGCTCGGCTTCGGCCTCGAGCTGCGTCTCGATCGCGGCGGTCACGGCCCTCGGGTCGGTGCTCGCCGCCGACGACGTGGTCTGGCCGCTCGCGGTGGCGCTCGCCGTCGTCGGGCTCGGGGTCGGCGCGCTCGCGGTGCGGCACCTGCGCCGGTGCGGCGACCCCGCTCGTGCGCCTCGGCGCGCTCCGGATCGGGTCGTTCCGGCTCGCGCACGCCGGCGGATCCGCGTTCCGGCTCGGCGTCAACGCCATGCCGTTCCTGCTGCCGCTGCTGTTCCAGGTCGGCTTCGGCTGGTCGCCGGTCGAGTCGGGCGTCCTCGTGCTGCTGCTCTTCGTGGGCAACCTCGGCATGAAGCCGCGCGACGACGCCGCTGCTCACCCGGTTCGGCTTCCGCCCGGTGCTCGTGCTCGCGACGCTCGCGTCGGTGGTCGCGGCGGTGCTGAACGCGTTCCTCACCGTGTCGACGCCGCTGCCGCTGATCGGCCTGCTGCTCGTCTTCGGCGGCGCCGCGCGCTCGATCGGCTTCACCGCGTACAACACGGTCGCCTTCGCCGACGTGCCGGCGAAGCAGATGACGGATGCGAACACGCTCGCCTCCACGATCCAGCAGGTCGCCGCGGGGCTCGGCGTCGCCGTCGGGGCCGTCGCGCTCCGGGCCGGCACCGCGACGGCGGGCGCGGCGGGGGGACTGCTGCCGTATCGCGTCGCCTTCCTCGTGATCGCCGCGGTTCTCGCGGTCGCCGCGGTCGAGGCGATGGTGGCCCCCGCGGAGCTCGGGGAACGGATCCGCCCCCGCCGCTCCGTCCGGGTGGCCGGCGACGGCTGACGCCCGCAGGCGGCTCGGAGCAGGATCGCCGGGACAGGAGGTGCACCATGCGGGTCGTCGTCATCGGAGCGACCGGGCATGTCGGCGGATACCTCGTGCCGCGGCTCGTCGACGGCGGCCACGAGGTGGTCGCGATCAGCCGCGGGCGGCAGGCGCCCTACCGGGAGGACCCGGCCTGGTCCGCGGTCGAGCGCGTCGTCGCCGACCGCGAGGCCGAGGAGGACGCCGCCGGCACGTTCGGCGGGCGCGTCGCGCCCTGCGCCCGGACGTCGTGATCGACATGGTCTGCTTCACCCCCGCCTCCGCCGCGCTGCTGCTCGACGCGCTCGCGCGGCACCGGGACGCGGCTGCTCATGTGCGGCACGATCTGGACGCACGGCACTTCACCGCGGTGCCCGCGCTCGAGCACGAGGACCGCACGCCGTGGGGCGAGTACGGCATCGGGAAGGCCGCGATCGAGGACCTGGTCCTCGCCGAGGCGGGCAGGCGCGGACGGCGTCCCGAGCGCGATCCTCCATCCCGGGCACATCAGCGGGCCCGGGTGGCCGGTGATCAACCCGGTCGGCGAACCTCGACCTGACGGTCTGGCGGCGGCTCGCCACGGGGGAGCGGCTGGTGCTGCCCGGACCTCGGGCTCGAGACCGTGCACCACGTGCACGCCGACGACGTGGCGCAGGCGTTCCAGCTCGCTGTGGAGCGCCCGGAGGCCGCGGCGGGCCGCGCCTTCCACGTCGTCTCCGAGCGGGCGCTCGACCCTCCGCGGCTTCGCCGAGGCTGCGGCGGCCTGGTGGGGCCGGGAGGCGGACCTCGAGTTCCGGCCGTTCGACGCGTTCCGGGCGACGACGACGGAGGAGCACGCCGACGACGAGCCTCGCCCACGTCGCCCGCAGCCACTCCGTCAGCATCGCGCCGCCCGCAGCCACCTCGGCTACGCACCCGCGGCCTCGTCCCTCGACGCCGCCCGGGAAGCGGTCGCGCACCTCGCCAGGCCGGCCGCATCCGGGTGCCGGCGTTCACGGCGGCCGGGCCACGCGGATGACCGGAGTCGCGATCGTCGGGAGCGGCCGGATGGGCGCGGCCCACGCCAGGGCGTGGCGCACGCTCGCGCCGGAGGCCCAGGTGCTCGCGGTGGTGGGCGAGCGGACCGCCCGGCCGCTCGAGGACGCGCCCGGCGCCCGCGCGACGACCGACCTCGACGCCGTGCTCGCCGACCCGGCAGTCGAGGTGCTCTCGATCTGCACGCCGACCGACTCGCACCTGCGCCTCACGCTGCGGGCCCTCGACGCGGGCAAGCACGTGCTGCTCGAGAAGCCCCTCGCCTCGACCGCCGAGGAGGGCGAGGCGCTGCTGCGCCGTGCCGCCGAGGGTCCGGGCCTCGTGATGGTGGCGCACGTCGTCCGCTTCTTCCCCGGCTATGTGGCGGTGCGG
This sequence comes from uncultured Actinomycetota bacterium, assembly GCA_963771645.1. Classification (GTDB taxonomy): domain Bacteria; phylum Actinomycetota; class Actinomycetes; order Actinomycetales; family Microbacteriaceae; genus Amnibacterium. Next base: position 43,081 of record CAVYUH010000018.1, read on the forward strand.
GACCTCGTGCGGCGCGGCGACCTCGGCGAGGTGGCCGAGGTGCGGGCCACCCGGCTCACCTCCGACCCCGACCGGCCCGCCTGGCTGCGGGACGAGGCCCGGTCGGGCGGCCTGCTCGTCGACCTCGCCGTGCACGACTTCGACCAGCTGCTCCTGCTGCTCGGTCCAGCGGTGCGGGTGACCGCGGCGCCCACGGCCGAGGGCGTGGAGGCCGTCGTCGAGCACGCGTCCGGCGGCCGCGGAACGGTGCGGGCGGGCTGGGACCTCCCGCCCGAGCGCCCCTTCGAGACCGATCTCGAGGTGCAGGGCGACCGGGGCCGGGCGCACTACACGTTCCGCGCGGGGCCGCCGCCGCGCAGCGAGCTCCGCGTCGAGGCGCGCTCCACCGCGTCGCTCATCGAGGTGGACCCGGCCGACCCGTATGCCGCGGAGGTCGCCGACTTCCTGTCCCGCATCCGCACCGGCTCGCCGCCCGTGCACGGGGCGGTCACCGACGCGCTCGCCGCCCTGCGGCTCGCGCTCGCGGCGCGGGAGTCGTTGCTGACGGGCCGCCCGGTCGACCTGCCCGCCTGACGCCTGCGGCGCTGCGCGCTCAGGCGCCGATGTGCTCGAGCAGGGCCGCGGTGAACGTCTCCGGCGCCTCGAGGTGCGGCGAGTGGCCGCAGTCGGGCACGAGCAGCTCGGTGACCCGGCCGCCGCCGGCGCGGTAGCGGTCGAGCACCGCCCGGGTCTGGGTGACCATCGGCTGCGGCGGGGCGACGTCCGCGCCGGGCCAGCCGGGAACCGCCCCGATGGAGCCGAGGAGGTTGAGGTCGAAGTACGACGCGTCGGACACGATCACGTCGTCCGCGCCGTGCACCCAGAGGATCGGCGGCTTCGGGTGGGTCTCCACGATGCCGGTGAGGTCGAGGTGGTCGGGCGTCATCGTGTTGAGCACCCCGCGGGCACCGGGAGCGAACCCGGGCCACGCCTCGGTCGCCGTCGCGTCGCCCGGGTAGTTGTCGACGCCGGTCGCGGTGGTGAGCATCGACTCCACCCAGAGGTCCTCGTGCCCGATCGCCTCCGGATGCTTCACGTAGGTCGTCCGGTAGACGGTCCGCGGCGAGGTGGGGAAGTCGGACCGATCGCCGGCCGCGAGCGCCGCGATGAAGTCGGGGTTGGCGCCACCGCCTCCCGCCCCGGCGCCGCCGTTCAGGATCGTGCCGTCGGCCGTGGTGCCGCCGAAGCCGTAGGGCGAGACCGGCGACTCGAGGGTGAGTGAGGCGACGAGGTCGGGGCGGTCGAGCAGCAGCTGCAGCACCACCCCGCCGCCCATGCTCCAGCCGAGGAGGTGGACGGGGCCCGTGCCGAGCGCGTCGAGCACCGAGGCGACGTCGTCCGCGAAGTCGCGGAGCCCCCGCGTGCCGTCAACGGGCAGCGTCTCGCTGTCGCCGAAGCCGCGGAGGTCGATCGCGAGCGCGCGGATGCCCTCGGGCAGGCCGAGCATCAGCGGCTGGAAGAACAGCGAGGACGACACGTTGCCGTGGATGAGCACCACGACGGGGCCGGTGGCGGCCCGCTCGATCACGTTCGCGCTGAGGCGGTCGGTTCGTACCTGGGTCGCGTCGATGCCGGGGAGGACGGTCTGCATCAGGACTCCTTCGTCGCTGCGCGGACGACGGCCGCGACGTGCTCGACGCCGGGGCTCGTCATGAGGACGGTGTAGTGGTTCACATCGGGCACCTCGACGACCTCGAGCTGCGGCACGAGGCCGGTGAACACCGGCAGCCGTTCCGGAGCGTAGAGCCCGGGCGGCTCGTCCTGCAGGCCGCGCGGCGCGCGGATCAGCGTGACCGGCTGCTGGAGCGATCGCAGCGCGTCGAGGTGGAAGGGCGCCCCGTACTGCTGCGCCTGATCCGCGCTCACCGCGTCGGGGTTCGCGGATGCCCGGAAGCCGCCGGCGACCGGTTCGAGGTCGTAGTCCACGTAGGCCTCGACGTCCTCGGTCCAGTCGCCCGGCCGGGCGAACGCGGGCGCCGCGCGCCAGAATTCCCGGTACGCCGTCCGGTCGGGGAAGACCCGGGCGAGCCGCGCGAAGACGGGTCCCAGCATCGCCTGCGCGTCGCTCGTGTCCACGCCCGCCGGCGCGACGAGCGGCAGGCCGCCGTCGACGAGCACGACCGAGCCGACCCGCTCCGGCTCCACTGCCGCGAGCAGGGTGGCCACGAACCCGCCCATCGAATGCCCCACCAGGGTCACCCGGTCCGCGCCGATGGAGTCGAGCACCCGGCGGAGGTCGGCCGCGTGCTGCTCGAGGCCGTACGGCGGCGGCAGGCGGTTGCTGCGCGCGCGGCCCCGGAGGTCCGGGGCGACGATCCGCAGCTCGGGCAGGGCGCGGGCGAGCGCGACGAAGGACCGGCTCGAGGCGGTGATGCCGTGCACCGCGAGCACGACGGAGGCGCCCGCTTCCGTGGGCCGCACCGCGACGGCGAGCTCGCCGCCGTCGACCTCGACGAAGCCGTCGGTGAACCCGGTCACTTCGCCGTCCACCCGCCGTCCATCGGATAGGACGCGCCCGTCACCATGCCGGCGGTGTCGCCGGTGAGCCACACCACGAGATCGGCGACCTCCTCGGGCTCGACGAGCCGCTTGACCGCGCTCTCGACGAGCATGATCCTCTCGACGACCTCGTCCTCGCCGATGCCGTGCACGCGCGCCTGGTCGGCGATCTGCTTCTCGACGAGCGGCGTGCGCACGTAGGACGGGTTGATGCAGACGCTCGTGACCCCGTGCGCGGCGCCCTCGAGCGCGATCGTCTTCGACAGGCCCTCGAGGCCGTGCTTCGCCGCGACGTAGGCCGACTTGTAGGGACTCGCCCGCAGCCCGTGCACCGAGCTGATGTTGACGACCCGGCCCCATCCGCGCTCGTACATGCCGGGCAGCGCGGCCCGGACGAGCTGGAACGGCGCCACGAGCATCAGGTCGACGATGAACCGCCAGCGCGCCGGGTCGAACTCCTCGATCGGGCTGACGGTCTGCACCCCCGCGTTGTTCACGAGCACGTCGGCGTCGAGCACGAGGTCGTCGAGCGCAGCGGGCTTCGAGAGATCGACCTGCCAGGCCTCCCCGCCGATCGCCGCAGCCACCCGGCCGGCGGCCTCGCCGTCGAGGTCGGCCACCACGACGTGCGCGCCGACCTCCGCGAGGGCCTTCGCGGTCGCGGCGCCGATGCCGCTCGCGCCGCCGGTGACGACGGCGCGCTTGCCGGTCAGATCCGTGTGCATCCCGGCACTCCGCTCAGATCGCCTCGAGCAGGATCGCGGCACCCTGGCCGCCGCCGCCGCAGATGCCGGCCGCGCCGAACGCGCCGCTGCCCTGCGCCGCGAGCCGCCGGGCGACGTGCCCCACGATGCGGGCCCCGGACGCGCCGATCGGATGTCCGAGCGCGATCGCGCCGCCGTAGGCGTTCACGATCGCCGGATCGACGCCGAGCTCGCGGGTGGAGACGACGGCGACCGCGGCGAAGGCCTCGTTGATCTCGACCGCGGCGAGGTCGTCGGTGGAGCGGCCGATCGTGTCGAGCGCCCGGCGGATCGCATTGGACGGCTGCGAGTGCAGCGAGACGTCGGGCCCGGCGACGAAGGCCGACCCGAGGATCCGCGCGGTCGCGGTGAGGCCGAGCTCCGCCGCGACCGCCTCGTCGGCGAGCACGACGGCCGCCGCCCGTCCGTGATCTGCGAGGCGTTGCCCGCCGTGATGCCGCCACCCTTGCCGAAGGCCGGCGCCAGGGTGGACAGCGAGTCGACCGTGGTGCCCTTGCGCAGCCCGTCGTCGATCGAGAGCACGGTGTCGCCCTTGCGGCCCGTGATCGTGTACGGCGCGATCTCGGCCTCGAGGAACTCGGCACCGGCCTCGAGCCGGCGGTGCGACTCGGCGGCCCACGCGTCCTGGTCCTCGCGCGTGACGTGGTGGTCGGCGTTGTGCGCCTCGGTCGAGGCGCCCATCGCGATGTGCTCGAAGGCGTCCCAGAGGCCGTCGTGGTCCATCGTGTCCAAGAACTCGACCGCGCCGTAGCGGTGGCCGAGCCGCGAGCCGGGCCACGCGTGCGGGGCGAGGGTCATCGACTCCATGCCGCCGGCGACCACGATCCTCGCCCGGCCCGTCTCGATGAGCATCGCGCCCTGCGCGACCGCCTCCGTGCCCGAGAGGCAGACGACGTTCAGGGTCGAGGCGGGCACCGTGAGCGGGATGCCGCCGCCGACCGCTGCCTGCCGTGCCGGGCCCTGCCCGGCGCCGCCCTGCAGCACCTGGCCCATCAGCACCCGGTCGACCTGGTCGCCCTGCACGCCGGCGCGCTCGAGGGCGGCGCGGATCGCGTGCGCCCCGAGCACCGTCGCGGGCACCGTCGCGAGCGCCCCCATGTACTTCGCGAACGGGGTCCTCGCGTACCCCACGATCACCGCAGCCATGCCGGTTCCGCCTCTCCGGATCGTCCTCGACCTCTCGTCCAAACCTATGCCCGGGATGCGACCCTCTCGCTGTGCCCGTTCCCCGCCGCAACCCGTTCCGCGAGCTCGCCGCGGGTGTCGCCGACCTCGGGCGGGGTTTCGCCGTGTGGGGCACCTCGCCGCGGCTCATGCTCCTCGGCGCGATCCCCGCGGCGATCGTCGGGCTGCTGTTCGTGGGGCTCCTCGGCGGCCTCGTCGCCCTGCTGCCCGGGATCACGACCGGCATGACGCCGTTCGCGGACACCTGGTCGCCCGCGCTGGCCGAGGCGGTCCGGGCGCTGCTCGAGGTCGCGATCCTGCTGGTGTCGGGGCTGCTGCTCGTGCTCGTCTTCACCGCGGTGGTGCTGACCGTGGGGGACCCGTTCTACGAGCGGATCTCGCGCGCCGTCGAGGCGCGCCTCGGCGACGCCCCGCACGAGGTGGAGGAGCCGGTGCTCGCCGGCGTGCTGCGCGCCGCCGGGGAGGGTGCGCTGCTCGCCGGCGCCGGGGTGCTCGTCGCGCTGGTCGCGTTCCTGGTCGGGCTGATCCCGGTGGCCGGCACCGCCCTGGCGGTCGCGGCCGGTCTCGTGCTCGGCGGTCGCCTGCTCGTGCTCGAGCTGACGGGCACGCCGTTCGCGGCGCGCGGGCTGGCCCTCGGCGACCGACGCCGCGCCGTCCGCGGCTCCCGGATGCGCGTGCTCGGCTTCGGCACCGCCGTCGCCGCGCTGTTCCTTCTCCCGTTCGCGCCGGTCGTGCTGATGCCCGCCGCGGTTGCGGGCGCGACGGTGCTCGCCCGCACACTCCTCGAGCGCACCGCTCCTCCGCAGCCCTGAACGGGTTCGGGACGCTTGTACGGCGGCGAACCCGTACAGGTGTCCCGAACCCGTCCAGGAGCCGTCAGGCGGCGGCGGGCAGCTCCGAGACCGGCCGGATCTCGACCTCGAGCGTGTGCCGCTGGACGACGAGCACCTCGCCGTTGCCGAGCGTCTCCCAGCCGTGCCCCCATCCGCTCGAGGCGACGATCACGGCGTCCGGGGTCACCCGGTAGCGCATGTGGTAGTACTCGTGCTCCGCCTCGAGCGCCTCGGCCTCGGGCCGGTAGCGGCTCAGGGCCACGAGCTCCTGGTCGGTGATGAGCATCGCGTTCAGGCTCGAGAAGGGCAGCGTCTCGGCGACGAGCGCTGCGGTCTCGGCGAGCGCGTCAGCGGGGTCGGTGGTCCTCGCGGCAGCGATGGTGGCGAGCGCGTACCGCTCGCTGTCGGTCGCGCCCTTCCGCAGCCGGGCGATGTCCTCGGGGAGGAAGGCGTCGAGCGCCTCGGCCTGGCGGATCGTGCCGTTGTGCGCCATCGCGATCGACCCGTCCGAGAACGGATGCGTGTTCTCGACCGCCGTGGCGCCGAGCGTCGCCCAGCGGACGTGCGCGAGGCCGAGGTCGGAGCGGTGCTCCTGCGACACCTGGGCGAAGCCGGGGCTCGCGTGCGCTGCATCCGCGGCTCGGAAGGTGCCGACGCCTTGCTGATCGGCCCAGGCGAAGCCCCATCCGTCGGCGTGCTTGCGCGACAGGTCGGTGAACTCGGCGAGCTCGTCCGTGCCGAGCAGGTCGCTCAGGGTGACGGGAGTGCGGGACGCGAAGGCGAGGAGTCGGCACATGCCTCGATCCTCTCGCCGCGGATGCGCGGAGCCAGGCGCGGCAGGCCGAGCACGCCCACGACGCCGACAGCGAACGCCGCCGCGGCCGGCACGAGGAAACCCGCTCCCGGCCCCGCGCGGTCGATGACGGCGCCCGCGGCACCGGCCGAGAGCGCGTAGGTGAGGCTGAGGGCCGTGTTCGTCCACGCGAGGCCCTCGGTGAGCCGCTCGCGCGGGATGAGCGTCTCGACGAGCGTCGAGCCGGTCGCGATCACGGGAGCGATGGCGATGCCGGCCACGAAGAAGATGCCCGCGAGCAGCGGGATCGGCGGCACGAGCGCCATCGGCATCGTGAGCACCGCGAGGAGCACGCAGACGACCACGAACCGGCGGTGCATCCTGCCCCGCCAGCGGATCGCGCCGTAGACGAGGCCGCCGAGCATGCTGCCGGTCGCCCAGAGCGCGAGCACCACGCCGGCGGCGGCCGGGACGCCGGCGGCCTTCGTGATCGCCGCGACGGACACCTCCGCCGAGCCGAAGATGCCGCCGGCGGCCGCGAACACCGCGACGAGCACGAGCATGCCGCGCATCCGCAGCACCGGCCCGCGGGCGTGCTCAGGATGGGGACCTCCGTCGCCGATAGGCGGCTGCGTGCGCTGCTGCCCCGAGAGCAGCAGCGCGCCGACGACCGCGGTGACCGCGGCGAGGAGCAGCCCGACGGCCGGGTGCACGAGGGCGGCGAGCAGCGTCACCGCGATCGGTCCGGCGACGAAGACGACCTCGTCGAGCACCGACTCGAGCGCGAAGGCGACCTGCAGGTCGCGGCCGTCGACGATCAGCGCCCACCGGGCCCGCACGAGCGCGCCGACCGACACCTGCGTGACCCCGGCGAGCGCCGCGCCGACCAGCACGAGGGCGAACGGGGCGCCGAGCACGGCGAGCAGCACGATCCCGACGATCAGCAGCCCGTGGATCGGGGCCGCGACCCGCAGCAGGCGGGCCTGCCCGAACCGGTCGGAGAGCCGCGCGACGGCGGGGGAGGCGAGCGCCGAGCAGATGCCGAAGGTGCCGGCTGCGGCACCGCCGAGGGCGTAGGAGCCCGTCGTCCGCTGCACGAGCAGCACGAGGCCGAGCCCCACCATCGCGATCTCGAGGCGCGCGAAGAGACCCAGTGCCGAGAACGTGAAGGCACCGGGGCGCGCGAGGATCGATCGGTAGGGCGCGAGCACGACGGTCGACGCTATCGGCCCGCGCCGACGGCTCAGCCCTTCAGACCCTTGGGGCCATCAAGATCGCAACAAGTGGCGACAGCCGTTCTTGTGGCCCCCATAGGAACCGTTCATCCACCTGCGAGATGCTCAGCCCATGAGTGATCTCGCGGGGGACGACGGGCTCGTCGTCGCGACCCGCGCCGGGCTCGTGCGCGGTCGCCGCGACCACGGGCTCGTCGCCTGGCGGGGCATCCCGTACATGGCGCCGCCGGTCGGACCGCTCCGCTACCGCGCGCCGCAGCCTCTCGCACCGTGGTCGGGTATCCGGAACGCCGCGGAGTTCGGGCCGGTCGCGCCGCAGCCACGCACGTCCGCCGCGGCAGGCGCGGGGCGCCGGACCGCGATGTCCGAGGACGCGATGACCGTCTCGGTGCTGCGCCGCGCCAGGTCAGCGGGCCGCCGGCCCGTGATGGTCTACGTGCACGGCGGCGGGTTCGGGATCGGCGCGGGCAGCGCCACGGCCTATGACGGCGCCGGGCTCGTCGCCCGTGGCGACGTGGTCTTCGTCACGGTGAACTACCGGCTCGGTGCGCTCGGCTGGGTCGACCTCTCCCGCTTCAGCCGGCCGGATGCGCCGATCGACGGGAACCTCGGCCTCCGCGACCTCGTCGCGGCGCTGCAGTGGGTGCGCGAGAACATCGCGGCGTTCGGCGGCGACCCCGAGGACGTGACGATCTTCGGCGAGTCGGCAGGGGCCACGGCTGTGCTCACCCTGCTCTGCGTCCCCGGTGCGCGCGGTCTCGTGCACCGCGCCATCGCCCAGAGCCCGGTGATCGGTGCGATCCCGGATGCCGCCAAGGCCGCCGAGTGGGCGGAGGAGTTCCGCCTGCTGCTCGACGCGACAGCGACCGAGATGCCCGAACGGCTGCGCTCGGCCGATGTCGGCGAGCTGATGGACGTGACGAAGCGGCTCGGGGACCGGATCAGCGCGGAGCACTCCGGGGTGCTGCTGCTCGCGCCCGTGATCGACGGCGACCTCCTGCCGGAGCGGCCGCTCGACGCCTTCGCGGAGGGCACCGCCGCGCCAGTACCGCTCGTGATCGGCACGAACGCCGACGAGGGCACCCTGTTCCAGCTGCTCGTCCGCGACCTCGCCGCGACGCCCGGGCACGTCGACCGGCTCTTCGAGCAGACGCTGCCGAGCGCCCGGCAGGCGATCCTCGGCGGCTACCCCGCCTATCCGCGTGGCAGGTCGATGGCGGGCCTCGTCACCGATCTCGTCTTCTGGGCGCCCGCGGTCGTCGCCGCGGCGGGCCACTCGAGGGTCGCGCCGACGTGGATGTACCGGTTCGACTTCTCGACGCCGCTGCTCGAGCGCCTCGGGCTCGGCGCGACGCACGCCGCGGAGATCGACTTCGTGTTCGGCCGGCCCGACTCCGCCTTCCAGCGGCTCTTCGGCCTGCTCGGCGGCCGGCGCGAGACGCGGGCGGTCGTCCGGCGGATGCACGCGCGCTGGCTGCGCTTCGCGACCGAGGGCGACCCGGGCGAGGACTGGCCGCGCTACGACCCCGAGTCCCGCCGCACGCTGATCATCGACGCGAAGGACCGCGTCGAGTCCGACCCCAGGGCGGATGCGCGCCTCGCGTGGGAGCCGGTCACGGCGCTCCGTTGATCACGGAGCAGGGCTGACTACGGACCTGCGCTGATCACCGCTCGCACCGCGTCGAGGTCGATCCGGTACGGGCCCACCCGGGTCAGCACCCAGTCGGCGCCGGCGTCGCCCCACGGCGCCGGGTCGACCCCCGGCTGCAGGTCGACGACGAGGTCCCCGGTCACCTCGGCGCGGAGTGCCCCGAGCTGCTCCGGCGTCTCCACCTGGATGGGGAAGTAGCCGTCGAACCGGGCCGCCCGGCGCTGCGGGTTGCGGTTCGGGTAGCGGCCGGCGATCCAGATCGGGATCGGCCGGCTGGGCGCGGGCAGGAACGCCACCTCGCGCACCGTGTAGTGCTCGCCCGCGTGGTCCACCGGTTCACCGGACAGCAGCCCGGTGAGCACCTCGAGGCCTTCGTCGAGCATCCGCCCGCGCACCTTCGGGTCGGTCTCGTCGCCGAACGCGGCCGAACTCGCCCGCGCCCCAGTCGTCGCCGATGCCGAAGCCGAGCACGAGCCGGTCGCCGGACAGCGCGGCGAGGCTGGCCGCCTGCCGCGCGAGCACCTGCGGTCGGCGCCGGGGGAGCGGGGTCACCATCGGGCCGAGCACGAGCCGCTCGCGTGCGCATCGCGATCGCGGCCATGCAGATCCACGGATCCGCGATCGCCTCCACGGGCGCGCTGTAGCGGAGGTGGTCCCAGACGAAGAAGCCGTCCCAGCCGGCAGCCTCGGCCTCGGCCGCGAGATCGCCGATCAGTCTCGGGTCGGCGAGCACGTCGAACGGGGCGACGAAGAGGCCACGGCGCATGCGCCCATCCTGCCCGCCCGCTCAGCGACGACCATCCATGAGCACGACAGCAGGATGATTTCGCCTGGGCAGGACGAAATCGGTGATTTCGTCCTGCCGAACCGATCTCGTCCTGCTGAAGTGCTCACCCGTTCGGCGGCGGCGGAAGTCGGTTCCGGATCGGTCCGGCAGGCTCAGCGGCTGACGACGTGCCAGCCGGTGAAGGTCGGGCCGCTCGCGGTCCAGGCGGCCTCGCTCATCCGTTCGGTGAGCTGGTGCGTGACCGTCACCGTCAGGGGCGTGAGCGGCGTGACGCCGCCGACGGTCCAGGCGGCGTCGCCGCTCGGCGCGGTGACGGCCACGGTGAAGTCGGTCGCACGGTCGAGCACGGCGGCGAGGCGTTCCGCGGCGGCGCGGTCCGTCGCCGCGAACGTCACGCCGATGCGCTGGACGGATCCGGCGGGGAGCCCGCTCGCCTGCAGCGCGTGCCAGTCGCCCGCCTCGCGGTCGAGCGCGGTCTGCTGCACGGAGTCCGGTGCCCGGTCGAGCTGCAGCGATCCCGCGGGCGTGATGCCGATGGCCGAGTCGAGCTCGGCGACCGTGAGCGTCGCGTCGTCATCGGGCGTCGCGGTGGCGTGCAGGGCCAGGCCGCCGAGGAGCAGGACGCCGGCGGTGAGCGCGCCGATCCCGACCTTCCGCGCCATCCGGCGGGCGCCGCCGGTGAGGTCGCCTCCACGTGGAAGTGCCGCCTCTGCTGTCACGCGGGCAGTCTGCGCTGGTGCGTTCATGTGATCCGGCCCCCACGCCCGGTGCTTCGATCCTTTCCCGAACGGGGGCCGCCGCAGCCGGGATCACCTGAAACGGACCGGTGAGCGCCCTTCGAACGTGCGCGGCCGATCGTCGCCGCATCGCGGTCCTGGTGCGAGAGTGCTGCCATGACCATCGAGGCGCCGACGCGCGGTCGCGCGCTGCGCACCGCCGTGTGGATCGCGGTCGGCCTCGCGGCCGCGGCGTGGTCTGGCTGGCACTGCTCCTGATCGTCTCCGGCGCGCGCGGACTGCCCATCGATGGGCCGTTGGCACTCCTCTGGCGGGGACTGGGACTCGTGCTGATCATCGGCTGGCTCGCGTCGCTGACCGGCGCCGTCCTCGCGCGCATCGCCCGGCGGCGCGCGCCCTCGGAGCGGGAGGCGAAGCGGATGCGCGTCGTCGGCCGGGCGCTGCTGCCGGTAGCGACCTTCGGCACCGCCCTCGCCGTCATCGCGCTGCTGCTCGTGATCGGACTCACGCATCCGTTCGCGGACAACCCCGCGGCCGACGCCGGTCACCGCCTGTCGAGCGAGCTGCGTGCCAACGGCGGCTCGGAGCTCTGCTCGGACGCCGACCCCGGTCTCGGGCCCGACAACGTGCAGCCCTGGTACACCGCCTGGCTGGCGGTGCCGACGGCATCGACGGAGGACCGCGCGCTCAGCGCCGCGCTCACCCGGGTCGGCTTGACCCCGAGCCCGAACCAGGTGGGGATCGGCGCGGTGGGAACGACCACCGCGCGGATCGACGACCTCGGCAGCACCGACGTCGAGATCGACTGCTCGACTCTCACGCAGCAGTGGGGCCACCACGAGACGGCGCCCGCGGGCGAGACCATCGTCGAGGTGCAGGTCCAGCTCCCGGCGAAGCAGTAGCGCACTCCGTCCGCTGCCCCGTCGTCCCGCGTTCCGCTACTTCGTCCGCTCCACCTCGAGGGCGTGGACGTGCTCGACGGCCTGGGCGGCGATGGCGAACCAGTCGACGTCCTCGCTGAGCGGCATCGAGAACCAGCCGCGCATCGGTTTGCGGCCACCGAGGGCCATGGGTTCGGCGAGCCCGAGGCGCTGGAGCCGCTCGGCGGTCTTGTCGGGCAGCTTCGCGACGAGCCGGCCGGATCCGTTGACGAAGCAGGCGATCTTCCCGTCGACGCAGAGGGCGTCGGATCCGAACATCCGCCTGGCCTCGATCGCGGGCGAGCCGGCGTAGCTCGCGAGCAGGTCGCGGAAGACCGCGTCCGCCTCGGCATCCCGGTTCGCCATGGCAGCGATCCTGCTCCGTCCGGCGCCGCGCGGCCAGCCCCTCGACGCGCCCGGAGCATCCCCTCAGCACGCACTCGTAGCGTGCCCGGCACGTGCATCGTCGGACGTGAAGGAGCTCGCATGCGGTTGCCCCGGTCGCTTCGCCTCGAGCACGACCAGACCCCGAACGACCCGGTCGTGCAGCGGCTCGTGCTGGCGGCCCTGAAGAGCACCAGCGGGCCGTTGCCGAAGTCGTACGCACCGAGCCGCGTCTAGTGGCGGGCTGAGCGTGCCCGCCACCCTCGAGCAGCGGGCCGTCGGCCGCGGTGCCGACCTCGTGCTCGAGGGCGGCGGCGTGCGCGGCCTCGCCCTGGCCGGCGCGGTGGTCGGCCTCGCGGAGTCCGGAGCAGTCTTCCCGCGGATCGGCGGCACCTCGGCGGGCGCGATCGTCGGGGCGCTCGCGGCGGCCTACCAGGTGGCCGGCATACCGCTCGGACGGCTGCACGACGACATCCTGGGGCTCGACCTGACGACCCTCGAGTCACGGGGACCGGTCGAGCGCCTCACCGGCCCGTTCGGCAAGGCCGGCGCGTTCCTCGGCCGGTCGGGCCTCTACCGCACGGACACGTTGCACTCGTGGCTCACCGATCGGCTCGCCGAGGCCGGCGTCAGCACGTTCCGGGATCTGCGGATCACGACGGACCCCGGTACCGACCTGCTGCCGCAGCAGCGCTACCGGCTCGTCACCCACGTGACGGATCTCACGCGCCGCTGCCTGGTGCGCCTGCCGTGGGACCTGCCGCACTACCTGCTGCCCGAGGGCGGCAACGCATCCGTGCCCGCGCAGATCGCGGCGATCGACGCCTACCCGGTGGCGGATGCGGTTGTCGCGTCCGCGTCGCTGCCGTTCTTCTTCCAGCCGTTCGAGCAGGCGACGCCGGAGGGCACCTGCACCTGGGTCGATGGCGGCCTGCTGCAGTACTTCCCGATCACCGTCTTCGACCGGACGGACGGCCGGAAGCCGCGCTGGCCGACATGGGGCGTGCGGCTGACGAGCGCGCCGCCCGCGGTCGTGCCCGACAAGCCGGTCCACGGGCCGATCTCGGAGGCGTTCACGCTGCTCGAGACGGCGATCGGCCAGTGGAACCGCTACGCGCTCGCCGACGAGGGGGTCGACGCCCGGACCGTGCTCGTGGACACGAGCGGGGTCTCACCGACGGACTTCTCCATCGACGCCGCGACCCGCGCGCGCCTCTACGCCAACGGGGAGCGGACGGCGGCCGCCTTCGCCGCCGCCCACCACCGCTGAACGGGTCGACGACCTGGGGTCAGGCCTTGCGGACGACCGCCGACACCGGGGTCGGGTTCGCGAACAGGTCGAGCACCGGGCAGTGGGCGTCGACAGCTGCCTTCAGCTCCTCGTAGCGCTCGGCGCTCTCCGGGCCGGTGATCGCGATGTCGAGGCGGACCTCCGAGAAGCCGGCGCGAACGCCCTCGTCGATCGCGAAGAGGCGGCGGGCGTCGAGGTCGCCCTCGGCTTCGATGTCGATGTCGTCGACCACGATGCCGAGCGCCTCCGCATAGAGGCGGTAGACGACGACCTGACAGGACACGAGCGCCGCGAGGGCGAACTCGACCGGGCTCGCGGCCTGGTCGTCGCCCGCGAGCGCGGCCGGCTCGTCGACGAGGAGCCGGTGCTTGCCGGCGCGCAGCCGGGTGGCGACGGCGCCCGCACCGGCACCGCGCACGCGGTAGGTGAGCTGGGCGTTCGTCGCGTCGTCGGCGATGCGGCCGTGCCACGCGGCACCGGCCTCCTGGAGGCGCGCGGACCGCTCGGCGGCGTCGACGTCGGGGACGGCGGGGGAATCGAGAAGCGTCATGCCGCGACCGTACGGATGGGGCGGGCTCGGCCGCCGACTGTGACGACATGCGACGCAATGCGGCGTCACACGGGCCCACACCGTGCTGCGCGGATATGGGTGGAACGACGTATGGCGACATCGTGACCCCGGTTCTACCGTGCGGCTGACGGCGCCGATCGTCGGCGCCGCGGGGAGGCGGAGATGAACCAGGGCGACACGGCGCTGCTCGACGAACCGGCGGCGCAGGAGCTGCTGCACTCCACGAATCCCGCCCGGCTCGGTTACACCTGGCGCGATGGGACGCCCCGAGTCGTCGCGATGTGGTTCGAGTGGACCGACGGACGGCTGGTCGTGAGCACGCCGGAGCGCGCGCCCAAGCTGAAGGTGCTGCGCGACCGTCCGCAGGTCGCGGTCACGATCGACGACGCGAACAGCTATCCGTACCGCGAGCTGATGATCCGGGGCAGCGCCGAGGTCGAGCTGCTCGACCACGTGACGCCCGAGTACGAGCGCTCGGCGACGCGCTACTTCGGTGAGGAGCAGGGCAAGGCCTGGGTGGACTCGATCCGCGCCAACCCGATGGCGCGGATCTCGATCACGCCGCTGTGGGTGGGCCTCCTCGACTTCGAGACACGCTTCCCGAGCGCGCTCACCTGACCGCGCTGCGCTGCTCCCTGTGCGATCTGCAGGATCGCGAGCGGTCTGCAGGACGACGCGCCACGGCCGGTCCTGCAGATGGGCCGCGATCAGGCAGGCGGAACGACGTCGGCGGTCAGGCGGCGGCGACGACCTGGATCTCGAGCAGCCACGCGGGCTGCGCGAGAGAGGGCACCGTCACGAGGGTGCTCGCGGCGCGGCGCCCACCGAGGAACGCGTCCCGCGCGGCCATCGCGTGCCCGAGTCCGTCGGCCATCTCGGTCGCGACGACGTAGGTCGTGACGCTCACGACGTGCTCGGGACCCATGCCGGCCCCGCGGAGGATGGCGCCGATGTTCCGCCAGATCTGCTCCGCCTGTGCCGGCACTCCCTGAGGCACCCGCCCCTCGCGGTCGGTGGGGACGACGCCCGCGGTGTGCAGCCACCGCGTCGGATCCGTCACGAGCACCGCATGCGCGTAGTTCGCGGCGGGCGCGCCGATCTCCGGCGGGACGACCTCCTGGTTCACCCGTCCGAGGCTAGCGGCGGTGCGCCCGACCTCAGTGGGCGCGAGCTCAGTGGCCGAGCACGAGGCTCAGCACGACGACCGTGAACAGCCTCGAGACCTCGATGGTCGCGGGGATGCCCACGACGAGACCCACGCCCCACATCGCCACCCGTGCGGCGCCGAGCGGCGTCGCCGGCGCACGGACGAGGGGCGCCTCGGTAGGCGTCTCGGCGAGCAGTGCGGCGGTCATTGTCGGGTCCTTCGATATCGGTCGTGAATCGGCGAAGCGGATTCGCTTATCACGCTAATGCGTGGAAGGCACTCGAATCCATCCCAGAACAGGGGGCGAACTCCGTGAATCCACCCTGGACCACCCTTTTCGGGGGATGTCGGAGCGCGATGCCATTCTTCGGATCCGCTTCGAATCCACTTCGGAAAGGCAGGAGATCATGGACGCAGGAGAGGTGATCGGCGAGGTCATCGCATACGTGCTGCTCTTCGCGATCCTCGCCGCGGTGTTCACCGTGGGCGTCCTCGTGCTGATGGTGTTCTGGCGGATGGCGTTCGGTCCTCGCCGCCCGATCGTCCCGCGTCCACCGTCGCCGCCGGACGACTGGGACGACGAGGAGTACATCGCTCGCCACCACCATTGACCGTGACCGTGAAGGGCGACTGACGCAAGGATGCTCGGGTGACCACCCGACCGGACCTCGCTGTGCGGACCGCCGTGCCGCCCGCCCTGCTCGTGGTGGGCGTGCTCGTCGTGGCCGCGAACCTGCGGGCGTCGATCACGGTCGTCGGGCCGCTGATCAGCGACATCCGCGCGGACCTCGGCCTCTCGGACGCGATGGCCGGCGTGCTGGTGGCCATCCCGCTCCTCGCCTTCGCGGTGGTCTCGCCGGTCGCGCCGGCGATCGCTCGCCGCGTCGGCGTCGAGCGGTCGCTGGCCGGGGCGCTGCTCGTGCTCGCGGTGGCCCTGATCGTGCGGTCGCTGCCGTTCGCGGCGGCGCTCTGGGGCGGCACGGTGCTGCTCGGCGCCGCGATCGCGGTGCTGAACGTGGTGCTGCCCGCCCTCGTGAAGCGCGATCACGCCCAGCGTGTGGGGCGGATCACCGGCTTCTACTCCGCCGTGCAGAGCGGCGTCGCGGCCGTGGCGGCCGGCCTCGCCGTGCCGATCGCGAGCGCGACCGCCGCCGGCTGGCGCCTCGCGCTCGGCGTCTGGGCGCTGCTCGCCCTCGTCGGCTGGGTGGTCCTCGCCGCGGTGTACCGGGGCCGCGAGCCTCTCCGCCCCGCCGTCGTCGCGACCCCGCGACCGAGACGATCGCCCTGGGCCACCGCCGTCGGATGGCAGGTCACGCTGTTCATGGGCCTGCAGTCGGTCTCGTTCTTCGTGCTGGTCACCTGGTGGCCGTCCGTCGAGCGGTCCGCGGGCGTCCCCGCGGCCACCGCCGGCTGGCACCTGTCGGTGTTCCAGGCGCTCGGCGTCGTCGGCAGCCTCACCTGCGGCGCGGTGCTGCGCCGCGGCGGCCACGAGCGAGCAGCCGCATCCGTCGCGGCCCTCCTCATCCTCGCCGGCATCCTCGGGCAGCTCGCCGAGCCGGCCGCGTCGCTGGTCTGGATCGTGCTCACCGGCGTCGGCTGCGGCGCCTCGATCGTGCTCGCGCTGTCCCTGTTCGGCATCCGAGCCCGGGACACCGCGGAGGCGGCCGCGCTGTCCGGGATGGCCCAGTCGATCGGCTACCTGCTGGCGGCGGCGGGTCCGCCGCTCTTCGGCGTGCTGCATGACGGATCGGGCGGATGGGTGGTGCCGCTGGTCGGTCTCGCCGTCGTCGTGGTGCTGCAGCTGATCGCAGGCGTGGTCGCCGGTCGCACCCCGTCGGCCCGCTGAGGCGGAGCGGGGCGCCCGGCGGCTAGGGTGCAGCCATGTCGGACGACGGCGCGGATCGGCTCGTCCTCTCCGCCCCCGATGACGAGCTGCTCGCCGCGCTCCAGCCCCTGCCGGCAGGCGTGGAAGCCGTCCTGTGGGACCTCGCGACGCCACCGCCCGTACCGCGGATCGACCTCGTCGTGCCGCCGTACATGGGCGACTGGAAGGACCGGCTGACCGGCCTCGCCGCCGTGCGGCCGCGCCTGGTCCAGAGTCAGATGCTCGGCTACGACGGTGTGGCGGAGCGCCTGCCGACCGGGATCCCGTTCGCCGCAGCCGTGGGCGTGCACGAGTCGTCGACCGCCGAGCTGGCGATAGGGCTGATCCTCGCCTCGTTGCGACGGATCGACACCTACGTCCGTGAGGCCGCCGGCGGGACGCCGCAGCGACCCGTGCGGGGCACGAGCCTGGCCGACCGTCGCGTGCTGCTGCTCGGCGTCGGCGGCGTCGGCCGGGCCATCGCCCGGCGGCTGGAGCCGTTCGAGGTGGAGCTCGCGCGCGTCGCCCGCACGGCCCGGACCGACGCCACCGGCGCGGTCCACGGCCTCGCCGAGCTGCCGTCGCTGCTGCCCGGCGCCGAGGTCGTGGTCCTCGCCGTTCCGCTGGATCCGTCGACCACCGGGCTCGTGGACCGCCGGTTCCTCGCCGCGATGCCGGACGGTGCGCTGCTCGTCAACGTGGGCCGCGGCCCGCTCGTCGACACGGCGGCGCTCGTCGAGGCGACGGCGGACGGCCGCATCCGCGCCGCGCTCGACGTGACCGATCCCGAACCGCTCCCGGTCGGGCATCCGCTGCTCACCTCGCCGCACGTGCTCGTGGTGCCGCATGTCGGCGGCAACTCGACGGCGATGCGGCCGCGCGTCGTCGCACTCGTGCGGGAGCAGCTGGCGCGGATCGCAGCGGGCGCGCCGCCGCTGCACGTGGTGCTCGGTCCCGGCAGCTGACCTCGACGGTCGCGATCCATCCGCCCGCAGACACGGAGGGACCCGGAGGAAGAGGGAGGATCCTTCAGTGACCGCAGCGCTGCACCCGCTCCGCGGAGGCAGGCGGGGCCGGCCGGCCGCATCGATCCTGGCGCTGCTCGGCCTGGTGGCCGTGCTGCTGGGGGTCCCCGTGCCGGCGGCCGCTTCGACGCCGACCGTCCGGTCGTTCTTCGTGCCGGTCCCGGAGTCACCCGGCAGCGCGTCCCGGATCCGGATCGACGCGGACCTCTACACGCCGGCGTCGACGCCCGCGCCCGCCGTCCTGCTCGCGCACGGCTTCGGGCAGGACAAGACCGCCCTCGCCTCCGCCGCCCGGCGGCTGCAGCGGGAGGGCTTCGTCGTGCTGGCCTACTCGGCCCGCGGGTTCGGGCGCTCGGGCGGGCAGATCGGGCTCGACTCCCTCGATGCCGAGGTGCCGGACGCGCGGGCGCTCGTCGACGTGCTCGCCCGCACTCCCGCCGTGCGGAAGGTCGGGGGCGACCCGGTCGTGGGCGTGGTGGGCGGTTCGTACGGCGGCGCGCTCGCGCTGATGCTCGGCGCGACGGATCCGCGGATCGACACCGTCGTCGCCGCCATCACCTGGAACGACCTCGCCCAGGCGCTCGTGCCCGCATCCGCCGGGACGGTCGTCGGCAGCGCAGCGAGCCCGGCGCTGCGGGACTTCAAGGCGGGCTGGTCGTCGCGGCTGTTCGGGGACGGCCTCGGCACCACCGCCGACCCCTGCGGCCGCTTCACCCCGGCCTTCTGCTCGCTCTACCAGCGCCTCATCACCGGCGCCGCGCCGACACCGGCGGACATCGCGCTGCTGGCGCGGTCCTCGCCGTCGACCGTGCTCTCGGGGATGCGCGCGCCGACCCTGCTCCTGCAGGGCCTGCAGGACAGCCTGTTCGGCCTCGATCAGGCGGATGCGAACGCCCGGCAGATCGCAGCGGCGGGGGCCCCGGTGCAGGTGCGCTGGTTCGACGGCGGCCACGACGGCGGTGGCACCGCGGGAACCGACGACGTGGTCGACGCGTGGCTCGCCGCGCACCTCAAGGCCCACCAGGCGGTGCCGGCGACCTTCACCTACGACGTGCCGGCGTCCGCGACCTCGTTCCCCGAGACCATCACCGCGCCGCGGTATCGCGGCCTCGCCGGCGACCCAGGTGCCGCCGTCTCGGTGCCGCTCGGCGGACCCGG
Source organism: uncultured Actinomycetota bacterium (assembly GCA_963771645.1). Taxonomy (GTDB): domain Bacteria; phylum Actinomycetota; class Actinomycetes; order Actinomycetales; family Microbacteriaceae; genus Amnibacterium. The sequence goes on from CAVYUH010000018.1 coordinate 61,964, forward strand.
CGGCGCGATCGTGAACCCGCCGGGTGGCCAGCCGTCGTCCGTCACGTCGCTGCCGGGCCTCGGCGCCGGCACCCCGGTCGGCCGCGCGGCGGGCGGCCTGCTCTCGCGGGCGAACCCGGCCGCCGAGTCGGTGCGCTTCGCATCCGCGGGCCTCGCGCATCCGATCCTGCTCGCCGGCGCCCCTCGCGTGCGGCTCCGGCTGACGCCGGCCGACGGCGCCGCGACGGATGCGACGCTCTTCGTCCAGCTCTCGGCCGCCACGGCCGACGCCGAGCGCGCGCTGCCCGGCGGCGTCGCCCCGCTGCGGGTGCGCGTGCCGGCGTCGGGTGCGGTCGTCGAGGTGACGCTGCCCGGTACGGCCTGGTCGTTCGCGCCCGGCGACCGCCTCGTGCTCGCCGTCCGCACCTCCGACGCGCAGTACAGCGGATCGGCCGCGCCGGCGGCGTACGGCGTCTCGCTCGCGGGCCCGGTCGTCCTGCCCACCGTGGCGCCGGTGGCGACCGCCCGGACCGCGGGACTGCCGAGCGCGGGCGTGCTCATCGGGATCGTCGCGGCCCTCGTCGTCGCCGTCCTCCTGCTCGTGCTCGGCGCGTTGCTGAGCCGACGGCGCCGGCCTGAGGCGGTTCGCGCCGCGCCCGAGGGCCCTCCGCTCGCGATCCGCGGCCTGACGAAGCGGTTCCGATCGGGCTTCGTCGCCGTCGACGACGTCTCCTTCACCGTCGAGCGGGGCCAGGTGCTCGGGCTCCTCGGCGAGAACGGCGCGGGCAAGACCACGACGCTGCGGATGGTCGCCGGCCTCATCCGGCCGGACGACGGCACCGTCGAGGCCTTCGGCGCCGCCGTCAGGCCGGGCTCGCCCGTGCTGTCCCGGTTCGGCTGCTTCATCGAGGGCCCGGGGTTCCTGCCGCACCTCTCCGGCCGCCGCAACCTCGACCTCTACTGGGCGGCGACCGGCCGCCCGCGCCGCGAGGCCCACTTCGACGAGGCCCTGGCCGTCGCGGACCTCGGCCGCGCGATCGACAAGCGCGTGCGCGGCTACAGCCAGGGCATGCGTCAGCGGCTCGCGATCGCCCAGGCCATGCTCGGGCTGCCCGACCTGCTCGTGCTCGACGAGCCGACCAACGGCCTCGATCCGCCGCAGATCACGGCGCTCCGCGGCGTGCTCCGCCGCTACGCCGAGGGCGGCCGCACCGTCATCGTGTCGTCGCACCTGCTCGCGGAGGTGGAGCGCACCTGCACGCACGTCGTGGTGATGTCGCACGGCCGCGTCGTCGCGGGCGGCCCGGTCGGCGAGGTCGCGGGGGAGGCGTCCGAGCTCGTGCTCGAGGTGACGGACCAGGCTGCCGCGCTCGCCGCCGTGCGGGAGCTCGGCGTGACGACGGCCGAGCCGCGTGGGGCGGCCGGCATCCGCATCGATCCCGGTACGCAGCCTGTGCAGGACGTGGTCGCCGCGGTGGTCCGCGCCGGTGTCGGGATCACCGACCTGCAGCGGGGTCGCCATCTCGAGGAGGCCTTCCTCGAGCTCATCGGTGCCACGGTGCCGTCAGCATGAGCGCCGTCGCGGCCCGGCCCGAGTCGGGGGAGCGGCGCCGCCCGGTGCTCCCGTTCCGCGTCGAGCTGGCCAGGCAGCTGAGCCAGTGGCGGGTGCGGATCGTCCTGATCGTGCTCGCGGTGCTGCCCGTCATCGTCCGCGTCGCCCTGCTCATCGGCGGGCCGCCGAGCTCGAACGGCACCGACCTCGCCGCGCTCGCGCAGGCGAGCGGCGCCACCTTCGCCGGGTTCGTGCTGGTCCTGGCCGGCGGATTCCTCGTCACCCTCGTCGCCGCGCTGCTGTTCGGCGACCTGATCGCGGGTGAGGCGTCCCGCTCGACGCTGAAGTACCTGCTCACCATCCCGATTCCCCGGATGCGCCTCCTCGGCGTGAAGGTGCTGGTCGCCGCCGTGATCCTGATCGCCGGGATCGCGGCGATGACGATCGTCGCGCTGCTCGTCGGGGTGCTCTCCTACGGCGCCGGCGGCCTGCAGGTGCCCGGCGGCCCGCGGCTCGACTTCGGGGACTCGGTCGGCCGGCTCGCACTGACCGCGGCCGCGAGCGTCGTCGGCCTGCTCTGGGCGGCGTCGCTCGGCACGCTGCTCACCGTCGTGTCGGACTCGCCCCTCGCCGCCGCGGGTGGGGTGGTGCTCGCCTCGATCCTCTCCCGGATCCTCGACTCGATCCCGGCCCTCGGCGACGTCCGGGTGATGCTGCCGACGCACTACGGGACGGCGTACCGGCAGTTCCTCACCGCGCCGGTCGACCTCGCGCCGGTCGCCGAGTCCCTGCTCTCCGGGTTGCTCTGGTCGATCCTCTTCGGCACGCTCGCGGCCTGGTGGTTCGCCCGCAAGGACATCTCGAGCTGAGCCGCGACCGTTCCCGGCCCTCGCGCATCCGCTCGGGGGCCGGGAAACGACCTCCTGTCAGAGCCGGTCGGACCGGGTGAACGCCACCGAGTCGTAGCTGCCCACTGTGATGGTCGCCGCGCCGCGGGCGTCGACGTGCACCGTCGGGCCGGAGCACGAGTGGCCGTGCTTCGTTCCGTGGATGACGTCGCAGTAGGTGCCGGCGGGCAGGCCCGTCCGCACGGTGACCGTCTTGCCTGCGGCCTCGTTGTTGGTCGAGAAGAACCCGAGGTCGCCGCGGCTGAAGGCGATGAGGTTCACGCCGTCGTCGTACCAGTTGCGCACCGGCGCCTGGCCGACCCGGTTGTGGAACCCGACCATGCCCTTCACGCCCTGCATCCGGTCGACGCACACCCATGCGCTGCTGCTGCAGTCCGTGTCGGTGATGAAGCCGTCGCTCGTCGCGGGCGGCGACTGGTTGGTGTCGGCGCCGAAGGCGAAGCCGGAGTAGACCTCGGGCGTGCCGTACGGGTACGCGAGCATGAACTCGGTCGCGATCGTGTTGTCCGGGTCCTTGTAGTTGAGGCTCTGGCCGTTGCGCTCCGTGTCGTGGTTCTGGATGAAGACGAGCTCGTCGGCGCTCGGCAGCAGTCCGGACGCCTGGCCGAAGACCTTCAGGTCGCCGATGTTCCCGTCGTTCCGCGGCTTCTGGCCGTCGTCGTAGGACTTGAACGCGTTCTGGATCGCCGTCGCGTAGTCGAACCCGAGCACCTGCCCGAGGTCGGTGAACGCGGCGGGGGAGATGCGGCCGGGGCTGCCGGCGCCCACCTCGAGCGCGAAGTAGGGGCGGGTCCCGTCGACGGTGCGATGCAGCTTCGACTGGATCGCCGCGAGGTCGGTCTGGCCGATGTGCTTCGCCGCGTCGACCCGGAAGCCGGACACTCCGTACCCGAGGAGCTTGTTCAGGTACCCGGCGAGCTCCGTCCGCACCTTCGACGAGGACGTGTTCAGGTCGGACAGCCCGCTCAGCTCGCAGGTGAAGACCTGCCGGTAGTCGTTGTAGTCCCGGATGCTGCCCTCGCGGTCGCTCGATCCGCTCGCCGCCGGCACGGGGCACGTGCCCGGGTACGAATGGAAGTCGCTCGGTGAGTAGAGGCCCGTGTACGAGTACTTCGAGTAGGTCGTGCCGCCGTAGGACGTGGTGCCCTGCCCGGCCATGTGGTTGATGACGGCGTCGACGTAGACCTTCACACCGGCTGCGCGGCAGGTCTTCACCATCGAGGTGAACTGCGCCTCGGTGCCCATCCGGCTGGTCAGCGTGTAGTCGGTCGGCTGGTACACCTCCCACCACGGGTGCAGCACCGTGTCGCTGCCGTTGCCCGTCTCGGTGCGCTGGAGCGAGTCCTGCGGCGGCGCGACCTGCACGCCCGCGTAGCCGGCCGGGCCGAGCTGCGTGGTGCACTCCCTGGCCACCGAGGGCCAGTTCCACTCGAACAGGTTCGCGAGCACGTCGTGGCTCGCTCTGCCCGGGCGGTCCGGCGACGCGGTCGCGGGCAGCACCACCGAGGTGGTGAGGGCACCCGCGGCGACGAGCGCCAGGCCTGCTGCTGCGAGACGCACGCGGCGCCGCCGCAGGAACGAGCGGGACGGGGGAGTGGGATGCATGGATCCTCCTCATCGAGGTCGAGGAGCCGCATCGGGGTTCGGTGTCGGCTCCCTTGCTGACCGTTCGACCGTAGGAGGGCGCCGTTCCGCCACGCCCAGCGCCGTCGCCGGGACTCGGCGCATCCTCAGCCTCCGGCCGAGTCAGCGGCTCTGGCGGGGCTTCCGCTGCTGGCGAGCCCGCTTGGGCTTGGGCTTCGCGTCCTTCGGCGCTCGCTTCGGCTTCGGCTTCGGCTCGGGTGGCGGAGCCTCGGCGGATCCGCGGGAGCTGTTCGCGGTGCGTCCGCGGACGATGCCGATGAACTCGTCGACGAGCTGGCCGCCCGTCGTCCGCAGCCAGACGAGAGCGATCTGCGTCGGCTCCGCGTCCGAGATCGGGCGGCCGACGACGTCGCGCCGGCCGGTCGCGCGGAACACCGACTGCGGCATCCGGGCGATGCCGTGGCCGGCAGCGACGATGTCGAGGGTCGCGTCGTCCCAGCCCGGGTAGAGCTCCTCGTCGGCGAGGTCCGCCTGGGTGACCGCGTCGAACACCTTGACGGGGTGGTCCTTGGCCGCGACGACGACCGGCGTCTCGTCCCAGAGCGGGATGACGTGCAGGTCCGCCGCGTCGACGCCCTCGATCGGCAGGCGCGCGAGCGCCATGTCGAGCCGGTCGCCGAGCGCAGCACCGGCCTCGTCATCGTTGACGGCACGATCCGAAGCGGGGCGTCCGGCAGGCGGTCGCGCCACGTGCGCACCCACCTGTCGGGCGTCACGCCGGTGACGACGCCGATCACGAGCGCGTCGTGGCACCGACGACGGTAGCGTTGCCTCGTGGCGCAGGAGCAGACGATGAAGGCCGAGACCGCGGCGAAGAAGCTCGGCGTGCTGCTCGAGGCGACGCCGGAGGACGTTCCGGCGCGGCCCCGTGACGCCGCACGACGTTGAGCGAGCTGCTGACGTCGCCGCCGGAGTGGCTGATCGAGCTGCGGCGCACGGGCCCGCATCCGCGGCCGGTCGTCGCGGCGAGGCTCGGCGTCTCGTCGCCGGGCTGCGGCGCGGAGCGTGACGGAGCCCGCTCACGACGGAGCAGATCCAGGCGCTGCTGAAGGAGAAGCCCGACTGGCTGCGTCCGCGAGCGGGAGACCCACGCCGCGGTGATGGCGGAGAACGCCCGCGTCAAGCACGGGCGCGCGGCGAAGGCCGCAGGCTGAGCATCCGCGCGGGCGGCGGCTAGCCTCGACTGGTGTTCACGCGGCGTCTCTGGGGCAGGCCGCCGATCGGGTGGGTGCTCGACGCGGCGGTCGTCGTCATCGCCGTCTTCCTGCTCCTGCTCGGCGATCCGACGTTGCGGCTGATCGCCGTGCTGATGATCGTGTGGCGCGCGATCAGCGTCGGTCTCGCTGTCGTCGTGTGGCGGCGAAGCGCCGAGGGCCGTTCACAGCGCTGACCCGCGGCTCGCCCGGTACTCCTCGAGCCAGGCCGGGAAGCCGACCGCGACGATCCGCTCGTCGTGCACGTCGGCCGCCTCGGGGGAGGCGAGCCAGCGGACGGGCTCCTGCATGATCTCCGCCGGCAGGACGACTGCGCCCTCCGGCAGCTCGACATCGGCGAGCATGCCGGTCTCGGTGATCCCGCCGGGCAGCAGGATGTTCACCCGGATCGGGGTGTCCGCGAGGTCGGCGGCCATGATGCGCGAGAGGGCCTCGGCGCCGGCTCTCGAAGGGCCGTAGGGCACGAACCCGCGCCGGTTCATCGTGGAGTGGTTCATGCTCACGTTCACGATCCGGCCCGTCCCCGCTTCGAGCATCCGCGGGACGACGGCCTTCGCGACGAGGAAGTAGCCCGTCAGGTTCGTGTCGACCACGTCGCGGAACCCCTCGTCCGAGACCTCCCAGAAGCCCTGCGGATGCGTGACGAACGCCGGGTTGACGGTGCGCATCCCGATTCCCGCGTTGTTCACGAGCAGGTCGATGCCGCCGAGCTCGCGCCACAGGCCGGATACGACCTCCTCGACCTGCGCCTCGTTGCGGACGTCGAGCCCCACCCCGATCGCGCCACGCACGTCGGCCGCGATCTCCCGCGCCCGTTCGGTGCTGCGACCCGTGATCACGACCCGGGCACCCGCATCCGCGAGCCCGCGTGCCATCGCGTGACCGAGCCCGCTCGTCGAACCCGTGATGAGGGCACGAACGCCGTCCAGTTGCTCCATCGATCGACCTCCGCTGCGAGGGTCGCGCAGCCAGGTCGGCGCGGGCTGAGTTCAGAAGGGGCAGTCGTCCGCTCCCGGAGTCACGCCGTTGGTGCGCACGCGGAGCGCGGGTCGCTGGACCCGGACGGCACCCCATCGGGAGCGCCAGATCGTGCTGCCGTCGTCGCCCATCGAGACCCGCCAGTGGCCGCCGTCGTCCTTCATCTGGTGCGACGCGCGGCAGAGCGGCTGGAGGTTCGTGTGGCGGGTGCGGCCGTCGTGCTCGAACCGTGTGACGTGGTCGAGGTCGGCGCGATGGGCGGGCAGGCCGCAGTCGTCGCCGGTGCACGAGGGTGTTCGCACGTGGATGAGCCGCTTGAGCCCGCTCGGGATGAACCGCTCCTTCGAATCGATGGCGATCACGGCGTCATCGACGGGATCCCGCACCACCCGTGTCCAGCTCCGGGTGTGCTGGACGGTCCGCCGGGCGACCTCCGCGTCGATGGTGCCGAAGCCGGCGAGCTCGGCGGGCTCGTCGGAGGCGCATGTCGCGGTGTCGGCCGGGATCACGACGAGCACGGTGGCGTCGACGCCCTTGCGATGCGGCACCCGGAGGGACCCGATCCGCTCCATCGGGTAGGCCGGGTCGCTCATGTCGGGCGCGTTCGACGCGGCGCCGTGCAGGATCAGGTCGATCACGATGTCGGCCATCAGCTGCCCGAGCGTGCGGCACTCGCCGTCGCGGCCATGCGCCTCGATCGCGCTCTGCCGCACGGCGTCGAGCGCAGCCGCGACATCGAGCGAGGTCGAGTGGATCGTCATCGACGCCTGCCCGTCCTGACCGGGTCGGCCGGCGACATGACGCCGCTCACTCGCTCGACGGTGCCGCTCGATCACCGATTCGGGATCGAGCCGGTCGCGAAGCGTCGCGAGCTTGCGCTGCAGGACGGTGGGTCGCTCCTCCTGCACCAGCTGCGCCGCGGCTCGATCGAACTCCGCGAGCGCTTCGCCCTCGAGTCCGTCGCACTCGTTCGCGGCAACGGCTGCGGCGTCGGTCGAGCACAGGCCCTCGAGGAAGACCGCCCAGGTGTTCGGGAGGCGGTCGCGGAGGGCCCACCCCTCGCTGAGCTGCCGCAGCACCGTCTGCCGCGGGAGGCGCAGCACTGTCGACTGATGGAGGACGAACGCGCGCACGACGACGTCGTCCATGTGCACGGTGCGGCCCTCCGCCTGCTCCTCGAGCACCATCGCGTCGAAGCCGACGAGCATCACCTGGCGGCGCATCGCCTCCGCGCGATTGGCCACCTGATCGGCCTGCTGCAGCGCCGCCGTGAAGAGCGCCTCCCGGGCGTCCAGCTCAGCGAACTCGTTCTCCGGGTCCTCGTTCTCAGGCTCCTCAGGGGGTGGAGCATCCGGGTTCTCCATGTGGTCCGTCATGCGAGCAGTGAACACCGGGGGTCCGACAGCGACTCGCGATGGGATCAGGGAAAACGGGCGTCCGGAGAAACCCCTGATCGCCAGAGTGAAAGGCGTTCCGAGCCCATCGCGGCGGACGCTGATCGACGTCGTCTTGTGCTCGACGTGCGCCGCGTGCCATCGTTCCCGGGATCGGATTCCGTCGAGAGGAGGTGACACCCATGTACGCAGTTCCCGTAGCGGGTGCCCCTCTGCACGGCACGATCGGCGACTGACCTCGTCGCAGCCGGAGCACCCCTTCCGCACTCCGCGAAAGGCCCTCCCATGAACACCACCTCTTCTTCTCCTCGGCCTGCCGAGACATCCGAGCCCGCCATCGCCCGACCCGGACGCGAGCGTGCGCTGGTCCTCCACGGCGGCGGATCCGCCGGCAACGCCTGGGAGATCGGCGTCGTCGCCGGCCTGGCCGAGGGCGGCCTCGACGTCACCGGCGCCGACCTCGTCGTCGGGACCTCCGCCGGCGCGACGGCGGCAGTGCAGATCACCAGCGCGTCGCCGGCCGACCTGCTCGCCGCGATCCTCGAGGCGCCTCCGGTGCGGCCCGGAGCAGCGCCGGCAGGAGCAGCGCCCGCGTCCGCTCGGCCCGTCGTCGACCACCTCGCGCGGACCGACCGCATCATCGCCGACTCGAGCGACGCGGCCGACATGCGCCGCCGGATGGGCGCGGCGGCGCTCGAGCTCGACGCCGGACCGGAGCAGTCCGAGCGCTGGCGCGCGATCGTCGCCGCTCGCCTTCCCGTGCAGGACTGGCCGGATCAGCACATCCTGATCACCGCGGTCGACGCCCGAAGCGGCGAGCCGGTCGCGTTCGACCGGCACAGCGGGATCGACCTGGTCGATGCCGTCGCCGCCAGCACGTCGAGTGGCGCGCCCTATCGCGTCGGCGACGCCCGCTACATCGACGGCGGCTATCGGCGGAACGAGAACGCCGACCTCGCCGCCGGGTTCGCGCGGGTGCTGGTGCTCTCACCGTTCCGTGGGCGGTCCCGCCATCCGGAGGCGTGGGAGATGCAGCTCGCCGCGCAGGTCGAGGAGCTCCGCGCGGGCGGCAGCCGGGTGCAGACGGTCTTCCCCGACCCCCATGCGGCACATCTGTTCGGCGCGAACGCGATGAACCCCGCGAACCGTCCGCCGGCCGCGCGCGCTGGCCGCGACCAGGGCCTCGAGCTCGCGGAGCGACTCCGCGACTTCTGGGGGTGAAGCGCCGGATCCGTCACCTGCGCGAACGACGGAGTTTCTGCGAGATGAGGCGTCCGGATCGGCCTGGGCGCATTCGTGCCACCCGATTTCTCCGTCGTTTGCGCAACAGGTGCTCCGCGCAGTGGGTTCGGCCTGGCTAGCCGCCGGCGATCGTGCGCAGCGCAGCGAAGGCCTCGCTCATCACCGGCGCGAGTCGTTCGCCGGCATCGCCCGAGACCCAGCGCGCGAAGGCGATGCGGAACGCCGCGACCGCGGACTCCGCCGCGAGGCTGGCCGCGGGCTCCTGCACGCCGCGCCGGCGCAGCGCATCCGCGAGCGTCGCGGCGATCGCCGCCATCTTGATCAGCTCCCGCTCCTGCAGCCCGCGTGCGAGTCGATCACCGACTGGCGCGCGCGGGAGTGCTGCAGGCTCTCGCCGAAGAAGCCGGTCGCGACGTCGTCGAAGGCGAGCGCCGAGCACGTCGAGCGGCGCGACGTCGGCGGGCGCTGCGGCGACGCGATGCGACGAGCCGATCCTGCAGCGCGCTCGAGCCCGCGAAGAGCACCTCGCGCTTGTCGGCGAAGTAGCGGAAGAAGGTGCGCGCGGTGAGACCGGCGCGCTCGGCGATGTCGGCGACCGTCGTCTGGTCGATAGCCGCGCTCGAGGTAGAGCTCCATGGCCGCCTGCTGCAGGCGGCCGTCGGCATCCGGCTCCCAGCGACCCATGCGGCGAGTCTAGTGATGACAGCGGCTGACATCGAGTGCTACTGTCATGACAGCAACTGACATGACGAGCCGAGCCGGGATGGCGGAGCCGTCGGAACCCCTGGAGGTAGCCGTCATGCGTGTCTTCGTCACCGGTGCGTCGGGCTGGATCGGATCCGCCGTCGTCCCCGAACTGCTGGCCGCCGGGCACGAGGTGCTCGGGCTGGCCCGCTCGGACGCGTCGGCCGAGGCCCTCGCCGCCGCCGGCGCCGAGGTGCTGCGGGTGACGCTCGGCGACCTCGACAGCCTGCGCGGCCGGCGCGCGCGAGCGCCGACGGCGTCGTGCACCTCGCCTACATCCACGACTTCTCGCAGATGGAGGAGGCCGCGCGGGTGGACCGCGCGGCGATCGACGCCATCGGCGACGGAGCTCGCGGGGTACCGGCCGGCCCTTCGTGATCGCGTCGGGCACCCTCGGCCTCGCGCCGGGCCGGTCGGCGACCGAGCGGGACCTGCCCGACCCGAGCACCGCGATCGGCAGCCGCGGATCGTCGACGCGAGCACACGCTCGACCTCGCCGACGGCGGCGTGCGGTCCGCCGTCGTGCGCTTCGCGCCGACCGTGCACGGCGAGGGCGACCACGGCTTCATCGCCGTCCTCGTCGCCATCGCTCGCGAGCAAGGGCGTATCCGCCTACATCGGCGACGGCGCGCAACCGCTGGCCGGCGGTGCACCGCCTCGACGCCGGCCGTCCTCTTCCGCCTCGCGCTCGAGCAGGCGCCGGCGGGTTCCGTGCTGCACGCGACGGCGGACGAGGGGGTCCCGATCCGCACGATCGCGGAGGTCATCGGACGCGCGCCTCGGTGTGCCGGCCGACGTCCGTCGTCGCCCGAGGACGCGACGGCCCACTTCGGCTGGCTCGCGAACGCGCTGGCCATCGACTCGCCGGCTTCCAGTGCGCTGACGCGGGAGCGCTTCGAGTGGACGCCGACGCATCCGAACCTCGTCGATGACCTCGAGGCGGGGCACTACTTCCGCGGATGAGCAAGACGGGTGCAGGGCTCGTCTGCGAGCGCTGCACCCCGGATCCGCGGGGGCGGTCTGCGGAGCGAGTCGTCCGGAATCCGAAGGTCTCGTACGCGGGGCCGCGGAGAAGGCCCACTTCGAGGCGCGCAGGACTCGATGGCACCGGAACGGGGACGCCCCGGCGGCGCGCTCAGCCGTCGAACCGCACCCGCACGAGCGCCAGCGCAGCCGCGAGGTCGAGGTTGTTCGCCTTCACCGCCGCCACGTAGGCGTCTGCCGCCGCGCGGGCGGCGTCGTCCATCGCGGTGCTCGCGCGTACTCGCGTGCCCTTCGAGCGGTTCGTCTCGACGAGTCGCGCCTCCTCGAGCTCGGTGTAGGCGCGGGCGACCGTGCCGGGTGCGACGCCGAGGTCCGTCGCCAGCTGCCGGATGGTCGGCAGCCGGGCGCCGGAGGCGAGCGTGCCGTCGACGATCCGATCGTGCAGCTGCTGCCGGATCTGCTCGAACGGCGGCACCGGGCTGGTCGTGCTCACGACGAAGGGGAGCAGCTCGCTCAATCCGACTCCTTTGCGTCGGAGGCACGGTACAGGGCGGACGCTCCTGGCCTCGAGCCGGTCGACCAGGTCAGAGCATCGCTTCCGACCTCGCCCGGGTCACCCGGCCGTCTCCACCGCGCCGACGAAGGCTGGACCCGGGTCGCGAGCGGCGTCAGCGGAGCGCCTGCCGCACCCCGTCGACAGCGAAGTACACGCCGAGCGCGCCGAGGAACGTGCCGGCGACCCGGTCGATCGTGCGGCTCCAACGGAGGTAGAGGCGCTGCGGGCGCGGGCGAGACAGCGTGGTCGCGACGAGGCTGTACCAGAGCACCTCGACGGCGGTCGTCGCGATCGGCAGGGCGATCAAGGTGCCGACGGATGCGTGGGGCGGCAGCAGCGTGACGAAGACGCTGCCGTAGATCACGATCGTCTTCGGGTTGCTCAGCTGCGTGAGCAGCCCGGACACGTATGCGCGCCGTTCGCCCTGCACGCCGGCCGGTATGTCCGAGGTTCCGTCGCTGCGCCAGAGCCGGACCGCGAGCACGACGAGATAGATGCCACCGGCCACCTTGAGCACGACGAACAGCCACCCCACGTAGGCGAGCACCGCGCTGACGCCCGCCGCGGCCAGCACGGAGAAGGCAAGGCTCGCGGTGCCGACGCCGAGGGCGCTGATCCGGCCGAGCCGGGGCGTCGTCGAGAGGGCGGTGCGGGCGACGACGATGAACGTCGGTCCCGGGCTGATGACGCCGACGCTGATCGCGAGCACGAGGGTCGCGATGACGGCGAGGTCCACGAGGTGAGCGTCTCACGGCCGGCCCGGGCACGCCCCTACCGGGCTCGGTCGGGCGGAGTGGTCTATCGACCTTCCTTCAGCAGTGCGATGTCGACAGCCGTCGCCACTCGTTCCGCCTCGGCTGCGCTCTCCATCTCGGTGACCTGCACGTCGTGCCCGATGCGGGTGACGTCGGCTCGGCACCGCTCACAGATTTGTTCGCGCGCCCGTGCGACTTCGAAGTGCTCAGCAGGGATCTGCTGTCCGCAACGAGAACACGCCGCAGGCACCGGAGCGTCGACCTTCACCAGCGCCGGTTCACACCGTTCGCCCGGTCGATCAGCGGCGCCCGAAGCGGAAGGACAGGCCGGGCAGGATCCGGATCGAGCCGCCGCCACGAGAGTTCAGGGTGAGTCGTCCGATCCGCTGCGACACGGACGCTCCGCGCTTCGAGAGGTTCAGCCGACGGCCTTTGCCGAGCGAGAGGCTGCGGCGGAAGCTGAAGCCCATCAGTCGGTCACCTGCACGCTGATAGCCACCGTGTCGTTCAAGTAGCCCTCGTCTCTCTTGGTCCTGACAAGCCCGTTCCATCCGCAGGCTAGCCGCAGAGTGTGATGTGGCGATACCCGCCTTCGGGGCTAGAGAGGGTACTGACCAGGTTCTTCGAAGGATGTCGACTCGGGATCCGGATGCGGTGCCCCATCCATGTGGGCACGAGGAGTACGACGCGCCACGGTTCTCCGCGGGCTCGTCCTCATCCCTCAGTACCGTCGGGTGGACCTGAGGGGGACGCCATGGCGAAGTCAGGATGGACGATCAGCGGCACGACGGCGGTGCCGCGGTGAGCGGGCACCACGAAGCTCGGCCCTGGTCCGCGGATGCGCTCCGCAACGGTGGATTCGTCGGCTTCGTGCCGCTGGCAGCCCTCGACGTGACGGCGGTGCCGACCGCGCCGGGCGTCTATGCCGTGCTCCGCATGAACGAAGCGGCGCCGACCTTCCTCGAGGCGAACGCGGGCGGCCGCTTCAAGGGCAAGGATCCCTCGGTCAGCACCGCGAGTCCTCGGCAAGAAGTGGCTCGACGGCGCCGAGGTGCTCTACATCGGGAAGGCCACGCCGGGTTCGACCGGGCGGCGGGGACTGCAGAAGCGGCTCGACGAGCTCCAGCGCTTCAGCGCCGGCCAGCCCGTCGGGCACTGGGGCGGCCGCTACGCCTGGCAGCTGGCGGACCGCGACGAGCTGCTCGTCGCCTGGAACGCGACCGAGGAGGACGCCTCGACCGTGGAGTCGCGGATGCTCCGCGACTTCGTGGACCACTACGGCACGCTGCCCTTCGCGAACCTGCGGCGCTGAAGCGCGCCCGGCGCTGCGCGTCATCCGCCCTCGGTGAGCCGCTCCACGAGCCGGCGGAGCATCGCGCCGAGCGACGTGACCGCATCCTGGTCCGCGTCGCCCTCGTGCAGGTAGAGGTCGCGGCGGAGCTCGAGCATCACCGACCGCACCCGCTCGTCCTGCTCGTAGTACTTCAGCGGCACGTAGGCGCCGTGGAAGGGCTCGTTCTCGAGCAGCTCGAGACCGTCGAACCCTTCTCGGACGCCGGCCACGAGCTCTGCGGGAGTGTGGAACGGATCGACGCCGACACAGAGCTCCGGACGTCGCTCGTCTGCGTGCAACTCGTAGGGGCTCGGCCGCAGCGGGTACGAGTGGACGTCGAGGATCACGGCGCGCCCATGCCGGTCGAGGGTGCGCTCGACCAGGTCCGCGAACACGCGCCGAGTACGCGGAGAAGTAGCCGAGCAGCGCGGAGCGGTCGGCCTCCGAGGGCCGGCGGAGCTCCTGCCCCCGCGAGCCGTGCGTGTAGAGCACGCCCATCCCGACCGCGTTCATCTCCTCCTCGTCGCCCGGGAACCGCTCCACGTCGACGAGCAGCCGCGACGAGCCCGTGCTGCACGCGGCTCGCGCTCGGTGCGCTGTCCGCGATGCGGTCGGTCGCCGCATCCGTGAGGGCGTCGAGCTCGCGGGCGATCTCCTCCGGCGTCGACGACGAACGAGGCCAGGAACAGCGCCGGGATCAGCCGGCTCGCGTGCGGGACGTGCAGGATCACCGGCGACGTCCGCGAGCGATCGTCGACGCGGATGAGGCCGGACAGCGCATCCGCCGACCGGTCGGCGGTCACCGCCCGAGGCCCGAGTCCCGGACGAGCAGGAGGCGGGTCGCTTGCTCCGGGGACAGCCCGTCCTCGATGAGGGCCGGCCACGGCGCCCAGAGGTCGGGACCAAAAGGCCTCACCGGCACGAGGCCGGCCGTGATGAGGTGGTTGTCCGGGTGCGACTCGTGCTCGTCCGGATCGATGCCGTCGAGCGCCGTTTGCAACGCCTCGTAGATGGCGGGGGAGAAGCCGAGCGACTCGGCGAGCTGCGCCCTCACCGCCCAGTCGGAGAAGCCTGCTGGGCGCCCCTCCTCGAGCATCGGCCGTACCCGCCAGATGATCGTGCTCGGCACGGACGGCCGCCGGGTCAGGAAGACGCGGGTCCACTCGAGCCCGCGGTCCGTCGGGATGCCGGACCAGTGGCTCCGGTCCTCGAGGGCGAAGTAGACGGGAACGGACGACACCGGCCTCGCTTCCGGAGGCGGCGCCTCCATCGCACTTGCCCCGCGCGATCGCGCGGCGGCCGGTTCTTCCCCGAGGGCACCCTGCCGATGGAGGCGGGGTTGCCGGGCAGCCAGCTCGGTACTGACAGCTGCCACTCGTGAACCTGCTCGAAGTCTTGCAGAGGGCTCCGACGTCAGAGCGCGCCCTGCACCATCCCCACTGAGGTCACCCGGACGACCGCGTCGCCGGCCTCGTCCGATCTCGGCGAGGTCGACCGTGGCGCTGATGCCGAAGTCGTGGTCGCCGGCCGGGTCGTCGAAGATCTGGCGGACCCGCCACTCGGTCGGTGTCTCGGTGATGAGCAGCATCGCCGGCCCGCGCGCATCCGGGTCCGATGCCGAGGTAGGTCGTGCTCGTCCCAGTAGGCGTCCATCGCATCGGCCCAGGCGTCCGCGTCGAAGCCGGCGGAGGAATCGAGGTCGCCGAGGGCGGACCAGTCCGACCGCGCGGCGAGCTGCACCCGCCGGAAGAGCTCGTTGCGCACCATCACCCGGAAGGCGCGGGTGTTCGCGGTCAGGCGGCGCGGCGCCGGCGGCACGATCGCGTCGATTCCTCGGCGTGCAGCGTCGGGTTGGCGAGCTCCTCCCACTCGTCGACGAGGGAGGAGTCGACCTGGCGGATCAGCTCGCCGAGCCACTCGATCAGGTCCTGCAGCTCCTCGTTCTTGATCTCGTCGGGGATCGTCTGGCGGGCGGCGCGGAACGCGTCGGACAGGTACCGGAGGACCAGGCCCTCCGACCGCGACAGCTTGTAGAGGGCGACGTACTCGCCGAACGACATCGCCCGCTCGACCATGTCGCGCACGACCGACTTCGGCGAGAGCGCGGAAGTCGCGCACCCACGGCTGCTCGGCGGCGTACGCCTCGTACGCGGCGTCGAGCAGCTCCTTCAGCGGCTGCGGGTGCGTCACCTGCTCGAGCAGCTCCATCCGCTCCTCGTACTCGATGCCCTCCGCCTTCATCGCGCTCACGGCCTCGCCGCGCGCCTGGAACTGCTGCTGCTACAGGATCGGCCGAGGGTCGTCGAACGTCGACTCGACGATCGAGAGCACGTCGAGCGCGAAGGTCGGGGAGTCGGGGTCGAGCAGCTCGAACGCCGCCAGCGCGAACGGGGAGAGCGGCTGGTTCAGCGCGAAGTTCTCCTGCAGGTCGACGGTGAGCCGGATCGCACGGATCCGTCCGGCTGCGGGGACTGCTCGACGACGCCGGCGGCGCGGAGGGTGCGGTAGATGCCGAGCGCGCGGCGTGCGAGCTCCAGCTGCCGCCGCCACGGCTCGTGGTTGTCGAAGACGAGGGCGTGCACGTTCGCGAAGACGTCGCCGCCGCGCCCGATGACGTTCAGCAGCATCGCGCTGGTGATCTGCATGTGCGAGGTCAGGGTCTCCGGCTCCGCGGCGATCAGCTTGCGGAAGCTCGCCTCGCCCCAGGACACGAAGCCCGTCGGCGCCTTCTTCGCGACCCACTTGCGGCGCTTCTTCGGGTCGTCGCCCATCTTCGCGAGCGCTTTGCGGTTCTCGGACTCGTGCTCGGGCGCCTGCACGACGACGGTGCCCGCGGTGTCGTAGCCGGCGCGGCCCGCGCGGCCGGCGATCTGGTGGAACTCGCGGGCGGTCAGGTGCCGCATCCGCGTGCCGTCGAACTTCGTCAGCGCGGTCAGCTGCACGGTCCGGATCGGCACGTTGATGCCGACGCCGAGGGTGTCGGTGCCGCAGATCACGCGGAGCAGGCCCTGCTGCGCCAGCTGCTCGACGAGCCGGCGGTACTTCGGCAGCATCCCCGCGTGGTGCACGCCGATCCCGAGGCGGAGGAGGCGGTTGAGCGTGCGCCCGAACACGGTCGTGAAGCGGAAGCCGCCGATCACCTCCGCGATCCGGTCGCGCTGCTCGCGGGTCGCGACCTGCGCGCTCGGCGAGCGCCTGCGCCCGCTCGAGCGCGGCGAGCTGCGAGAAGTGCACGACGTAGATCGGCGCCTGGTCGGAGTGCAGCAGCTGATCGATCGAGTCGTGGATCGGCTCGAGCTCGTACGAGTAGTGCAGGGGGACCGGTCGCTCGACGCCGGTGACGCTCGCGGTCGGCCGGCCGGTGCGGCGCGTGAGGTCCGCCGCGAGCGCGGTGACGTCGCCGAGCGTGGCCGACATCAGCACGAACTGCACCTGCGGCAGCGTGAGGAGGGGGACCTGCCAGGCCCAGCCCCGGTCGGGGTCGGCGTAGAAGTGGAACTCGTCCATCACGACCTGGTCGACGGGGGAGTCGGGCCCGTGGCGGAGCGCGAGGTTCGCGAGGATCTCGGCGGTGCAGCAGATGATCGGCGCGTCCGGGTTGACGGAGGAGTCGCCGGTCACCATGCCGACGTTCGCGGCGCCGAACACGTCGACCAGCGCGAAGAACTTCTCGCTGACCAGGGCTTTGATCGGTGCCGTGTAGTAGCTGCGCTTGCCCTGCGCGAGCGCGAAGGCGTGCGCGCGCGATCGCGACGAGCGACTTCCCGGTGCCGGTCGGCGTCGACAGGATCAGGTTGGCGCCGGAGACGATCTCGATCGCCGCCTCCTCCTGCGCCGGGTAGAGGGCGAGGCCGCGCCCCTCGGCCCACTCGGCGAACGCGAGGTACGCGGCGTCCTCGTCGAGGCCGCCCGTCGGGGAGCGGCGGCGGCATGAGGTCGAGCAGCGAGGAAGCGTCCACGGATGTCGCTCCTCGAGAGCGAGCCCGACGCGCGTGCTCCGGATGCGGATGCCGGCGTCGGCCGGTCGTTCACGCTACGGGACGCGG
>CAVYUH010000019.1:0-83858 GCA_963771645.1 uncultured Actinomycetota bacterium
CAGAGCAGCCACGCGGATCCGTCACCGGCGACCACCTGGAGGCGGTGCACGCTGCGGGCCGCGGCCGCGTCCCACCACCGCTCCTCGATCGGCCACGGGCCGGCCCACGCCTCCACCCGGGTCGCGGCGCGCCCCGGCGGCACGAGCCGGCGGGCGGCCCGCTCGGCGCCGCGCTCGTCCACGGCCACGTCGCGGCCCGCCGGGTCCTGCACGACGACCCGAGGACGCTCGGCGAGCACCGCGGTGGGGGAGAAGCCCGGCAGCCGCCCCGGCCACGGCGCGTCCGGCGACCGCTGCGGGGGCCGCTGCTCGCCCCACGGCGCGAGCACCGTCCGGTCTGCGGTGAGCCGCCCGCCGCGCGAGGATCGGCGTCACCACCGCCTCGTGCCCCAGCAGGCTCTGCACGCGGGACAGCGCGTGGTGGATCCGCTCGTCCGGGCCGCCGCCCCAGAGGCCCTGCTCGTGGTTGCGCGGCCTCGTCGACCGCCTCCGGGTGCAGCACGACCTCGACGACCGGCGCGGCGAGCTCCCGCGCGCCTCGAGCTGCCAGCGCACCCGGTCGATCACGTCGAGCGGGGTGAAGGACCGGGGGTGCAGCCAGGTGCGGCGGCGCTGCCCCGCCGTCGTCCGCGGTCAGCTCGACGGTGAGCGCCGTGCAGACGAGCAGGTCGGCGGCCAGCGCGGCGAGTGAACGCCTCCGCGGTGCGCTTCAGCGCGAAGGCGATCTGGTCGATCCGCTCGAGCGGCGGCTCGAACGCCTGCCGCCGGTCCCGATCGGCCGGCACGACCCGCGCCGCACACCCGTCGAGGGTCGAGCCCGGCGGCGATGCGGTGCGCGATCTCGCCCTCCGGGCCGAACCGGTCGCGGACCGACTCCTCCGGCAGCGCGGCGAGGGCGCCGAGCGTGCGCACCCCGAGCCGCGCGAGCAGCCCGCGCGAGCGCCGGGCAGGCCGAGCACCGTCACCGGCAGCGGCGCGAGGAAGTCGGCGCTGCCGCCCGGCGGCACGACCCGGATCGGGGCGCCGCGGTCGCGGACCGGCGGCCTGCTCGGCGGTGAACGGGCCGTCCGCGATGCCCGGCCCTGGCGCTCGGGCGCGCCGGCCTCGGCGAGCAGGTGCAGCGCCTCGCCCGCGGCCGACTCCTCGCCGCCGAAGAACCGGGCGGGCCCGGAGGCGCGGATCACGACGAGGCCCGGCCGCACCACCTGCACGGTCGGGATGCCCGCCTCGAGCGCGGTGCAGCACCGGCTCGAACCGGCGCGCGTCGACCGCGGGCACGAGCGGCAGCACGACGAGCGTCGCGCAGCGGGACTGCGCCTCCCGCACCTTGAGCCCCCGCTGCACCCCGCATCGCCCTGGCCGCGGCCGAGCAGGCGTGCACCATCCCGTGCTCGACGAGCGCGAGCGGCACGGCCGGATCGATCCCCGCCTCCTCCGCCGCGGCCCGGACCGGCCAGTCCGGGCACCAGAGCACGAGGCAGCGCTCGGTCACACCGCCGCCAGCCGGTCGCGCGGTGCCGGACGGGAGGTGCGGCCACGCCGAGCCGGAACCCCGTCTCGATCCGCACCCGGTGCTGCGTGCGGATCTCCCTCGCCGTCACGGCGACGTCGAGCTCCCGGGCGGCGAGGTAGCCCCAGCCCGCGCCGATGCCCGACCACGAGCCGCCCGTGGCCTCGAGCGTCGCCTCCGCACCCGACCACGGGCCGGCGACGAGCAGGGTCGCGTCGCGCTGGCGCAGCCGGGAGGCGAGCCTGGCCGTCTCGGCGGGGGAGGCGCCCCGCGCCGGCGGCCGCACGAGCACGACGGGGAGGACCTCGGTCAGCTGCGCGGTGACGGCCAGCCAGTGCTCGCCGGGATCCGGCACGAGCACGAGCCGGTCGAGCGCGATGCCGAGCTCGCCGGCCGCCTCCGCCCCGAACTCCGGGATGCCGACGACGCCGCACCACGCGCCGGCCGCGCGACGGGCCGGCGAGCAGCAGCATCGCGAGCGCGAGGGATCCGGGCGCCGCGTACGCGACCCCGGACCGCAGCGCGCCGCCGGGCAGCAGGGGAGCGACGGCCGGGCGGTCGGGAGCGAGCGCGGCGCCGAGCGGCGTCGCCTGCATCGCGGCGATGCGGGCCTGCAGCGACGCGACCGTGCGGGCGCGCTCGTCGGGCGCGAGCTGCACGGCGGAGAGGGACACCCCCTCATCTTCGAACACGCGTTCGATGCGCGCAACACGGCCGTCACCCGTGCTCGGTACGCTGCCGTCGTGATCCCAGCCGACCGGCGCCCGAACCGGTGAGCTTCACCGCGACCGTCGCCTGGGCCGTCGCGGCCCTGCTGCTCGTGGTCGGCGTGACCGGGGTCTCGCGCCGCGTGGGCTGGTCGGCGCCGCTGCTGCTCGTGCTGGTCGGCGTCGGGATCGCGTTCATCCCCGGGGTGCCGACCGTGCAGCTGAGCCCCGAGGTGGTGCTCGTCGGCGTGCTGCCCGCGGTGCTCTTCGCGGCGGCGCTGCAGACGTCCTTCCTCGAGGTGCGGGCCCGCGGCGACTCGATCCTCACCCTGTCGGTCGGCCTCGTCGTGTTCTCGGCGCTCGTCGTCGGGCTCATCACCTGGTGGCTCGTGCCGCAGATGACCCTCGCGGCCGGCATCGCGTTCGGCGCGATCCTCGCGCCCACCGACGCCGTCAGCGTGGGCGCGATCGCGGGCAGCGGCAAGCTGCCGCGGCGGATCGCTGCGCTGCTCGAGGGCGAGGGCCTGCTGAACGACGCGACGGCGCTCGTGACGCTGAACAGCGCGATCGTCGCGATCACCGCCGTCGTCACCGTGGGGGACGTCGCCTGGGACTTCACGCGCGCGGTCATCGGCGGCCTCGCGTCCGGCGTGGTCGTCGCCGTCGGGATCACCTGGATCCGCCGCCGCCTCAAGGCCCCCGTGCTCGACACCTCGCTGTCGCTCGCGGCGCCCTACATCGCCTACCTGCCGGCGGTCGCGGTGCAGGGCTCCGGCTTCCTCGCGGTCGTGGTGACCGGCGTCTGGCTCGGCTACCGGGCTCCCGTCTTCCAGTCGGCGGAGTCCCGGATCGCCGAGCGGATCAACTGGCGCACGCTGTCGTTCCTGCTCGAGAACGCCGTCTTCCTGCTCATCGGGCTGCAGCTGCCCGAGATCGTCCGCAGCGCGTCGAAGTCGAACATCGGGCTGCTGCCGGGCGCGCTGATCATCGCCGGCATCTACCTCACGATGGTGCTCGCCCGCTACGCGTGGGTGCTCGCCGCGACGGTGCTCTACCGGTTCGGTCCGGAGCGCCTGCGTGAGCGGCGCTGGGGGTGGCGCACCGCCTTCGCGATCTCGTTCGCCGGCGTGCGCGGCGTCGTGACGCTCGCCGCGGTGTTCCTGCTGCCGCCGCGGACGCCGCAGGTCGGCTTCCTGCAGCTCGCCGCCTTCGTGATCGTGGTGCTGTAGCTGCTGCAGGGGCTCGGGCTCTCCTCGCTCGTGCGGTGGATGCGCCTGCCGCTGCCGAACCCCGATCAGGACCGGATGCAGATCCGCATCCTCGTCGGCGAGGCGCAGGCCGCGGCGATCGAGCGGCTCGACCACGAGGTCGCGGAGGACGACCCGGAGGAGGTCGTGCGGAGCCTGCGGCAGACCGCCCAGTACCGGATGGGGATCGGCACGACCGACGAGGACGGCGTCGCCGCGCAGCCCGACGTCTACGCGCGCCTCCGGCTCGCGATGCTCGACGCGGAGCGTTCAGCGGTGCTCGAGGCGCGGCAGGAGGGCCGCTACGAGGAGTCCGCGATCAACGCGGTGCTCGCGGACTACGACACGATCGAGGCGGCGATGAAGCGCTCGTACCGGCGGGATCTGCCACGGCAGAAGCCGCCGCAGCTGCTGCGGCTGCCCCTGCGGCGTCGCTCCTAGCGCTCGTCGTCGAGGTCGATGTCCTCGCCGGCGAGCTCGTTGTCGGGGAGGATCGGCTCGAGCTCGGCGGGGGAGCCGCCGGTCGGGCCGTCGTTGCCGTCGCCCGGCCCGGGGAGCACCGTGTCGCCGGCGACCGCGTCGTTCGTGACCGTGCTCATCGACTCGGCGCGGAGCGCCAGCGGGTCGCCGCCGGCGAGGTCGTCGTCCGGGTCGTCGGGCAGCACGGCCTCGTCGTCGAGGTCGCCGTCGCCGTTCGGGACGCCCGTGATCGGATCCGCGGATCCGAGGTCGGCGCCCTCACCCGTCGCGTCGGGGTCGATGTCGTCGCGTGCGTCGCTCATGCGCTCGACGCTACGACCGGGTGCCTGAACGGGACGTCACAGCGCCCGTGAGGACGGTGAGCAGGTCGTGCTCGGTGACGGCGGCGATCGACAGCACCCGGTACCCCTCGGAGGTGAAGAACACGGTGATCCGGTCGTCCTCGACGCTCATCACGCGGCCGTCGCCCCACTCGGCGTGCCGCACCTCGGTGTCGACCGCGAACGGGCTCCCGCCGTCGACGGCGCGCGCCTCGGCGTACCGCTCGGCGGCGCCGCTCCCGCAGTTGTCGCACGTGCGGCAGAGGTCGGTGTCCTCGTCGCCGAAGTAGCCGAGCAGGAACTGCCTGCGGCACTGCGTCGTCTCCGCGTAGGAGCGCATCATGGCGAGCCGCGACTCGTCGATGCGGCGCCGCGCCTCGGCCTGCTCCCGCGCCGCCGCCACCGCGTCGTCCGCGACGATCGGCCGATCCCCGGCGACCGCCCGGCCGTCCTCGATCGCGAAGACGCCCGCCTCCTCGAAGAGCGCCGCGAGCGCTGTCGCGCGGCGCCCGCTCAGCCCGGCCCGCTCGCCCGCTGTCCGCACGTCGGGATCGTCGCGGAGGGCGAGCAGCAGCGCCTTCAGGTCCTTCGCCTTCGGCACGGCGCTCGCGAAGAACTTCCGGAGCGCGAGGTCCTCCGGCCGGTAGTGCAGGGTCGCCACCGCCGGCTCGCCGTCGCGGCCCGCGCGGCCGACCTCCTGGTAGTACTCGTCGACGCTCTCGGGCGCCGCGGCGTGCACGACGAAGCGCACGTCGGCCTTGTCGATCCCCATCCCGAACGCGCTCGTGGCCACCATCACCGCGACGTCACCCTCGTGGAAGGCCGCGGACAGCTCCCGGCGCCGCTTCGCGGGCAGGCCGCCGTGGTAGCCGTCAGCGGCCACGCCCCGCTCCTGCAGGGCGGCCGCGTACTCCTCGGTCGCCCGTCGCGTCGCCACGTAGAGCAGGCCGGGCTGCGGGCAGCGCGGCCACGTCGTCGAGCACGGCGGCGACCTGCTCGTGCTCCTCGGTGTGCCGCACGACGCGCAGGGCGATGTTCGGGCGGTCGAAGCCGTGGATGAGGATGCGCGGGTCCCGCATCCGCAGGCGCTCGACGACCTCCTCGCGCACCGGCCGGGACCCGGTCGCGGTGAGGGCGAGGATCGGCGGCCGCGGGGCCTTCGGCGCCTGCGGGGGAGCCGGCAGCCGCTCGGCGACCTCGCCGAGGCGCAGGTAGTCGGGCCGGAAGTCGTGGCCCCACGACGAGACGCAGTGGGCCTCGTCGACGGCGAGGAGCGAGATCGGGGCGGCCGCGAGCCGGGCGACGACCTCCTCGTTCGCGAGCTGCTCGGGGGCGAGGAAGAGGTAGCCGAGCTCGCCGGCTTCGAGCATCGCCCAGGCCTCCTCGGTCCTCGCCCTCGGCTGCGCGGAGTTGACGAGCCGCGCCGGCCGGGCGCCCTCGGTCTCGGCGAGGTGCGCGAGCTGATCCGCCTGCAGCGCGATCAGCGGCGAGACGACGAGGGTCGTGCCGGGCAGCAGGGCGCCGGCGATGCGGTAGGCCGCGGACTTGCCGTAACCGGTCGGCATGACGCCGAGCACGTCGTGGCCGCCGAGCACCGCGGCGACCGCCCGGGCGAGGCCGGGCCGCAGCGGGTCCCAGCCGAAGACGTCGCGCGCGACGCGCTCGATGTCGCGGGCATGCCGGCCCGCGGCCTCGCCCCTCGTGTCCTCGATCTGGATCTCCGTGCTGCTCACCGATCCATCGCAGCATCGGGCCGCTGAGTCGTTCCCCAAGGCCGAAGCGGCGCGGATCCGGGGATTCCGGGCGACGCGCCGGGCGGTCGCGCTCCGCCTCGGCGTGTCGTGCAGGAACTCCGGATCCGCGCGACGTCGGGCGTTCAGGGAACGGGTGCGCCGCCCGGCCGTCGGTCAGGGAGCGGGCTCAGGCCGCCGGGTGCAGCACCACCTTCGTCCAGCCGTCCTCGCGCTTGTCGAACCGGTCGTAGCCCATGGGCGCCTCGTCGAGCGGCAGCTCCTGGCTGACGATGTCGCCGGGGTGCGCCTTGCCGCGGATGATGAGGTCGCGGAGGTGCTCGTTGTACTTCTTCACCGGGCACTGGCCGGTGCCGACCGTGAGGCCCTTCGTGAACAGGTCGCCCCAGGTGAAGGGGATCCGCCCCTCCTTGGCCGGCTCCTCGGCGGCCTTCGGGTCCTCGGGCGGGTAGACGCCGACCACGCCGAGGCCGCCGGTGGCCCGGACGACCGAGATGAGGTTGTCGAGCACCATCTCGGGGTGCTCGTGCCCGGTCGCGTCGTGGGCCTGGTAGCCGACGGCCTCCACGCCGCAGTCGACGCCGAAGCCGTCCGTGGCGTCCATGATGAACTCGGTGACGTCGACCTTCGAGAAGTCGACGGGCGTCGCGCCGTAGCGCTCGGCGAGCGCGAGCCGGTCCGGCTCCTTGTCGACGACGAAGATCTGGCTCGCGCCCATGATGTCGGCGCTGTGGGCGGCCATGATGCCGACCGGCCCCGCCCCGAAGATCGCGACGGTCCTGCCCGGTCCGACGCCCGCCATGGTCGCCCCGTGGAAGCCGGTCGGGAAGATGTCCGACAGCATCGTGAAGTCGTTCTCGTGCTCGGTGCCCTCCGGGAGCTTCAGCAGGTTGAAGTCGGCCCACGGCACACGCAGCAGCTCGGCCTGGCCGCCCCAGTAGGGGCCCATGCCGGGGTAGCCGTAGCCCGCGCCCGGGGTGCCGGACGGGTTCGCGCGGAGGCACGCGGAGGTGAACCCCTCGGTGCAGTTGCGGCAGGTGCCGCAGGCGAGGTTGAACGGCACCGACACCCGGTCGCCGACCGAGATGCGGTTCACGGCCGAGCCGACCTCCTCGACGACGCCCATGTTCTCGTGCCCGAGCACCATGCCGGAGTCGAGCGCGTATCGCCCTTCGTACGGGTGCAGGTCCGACCCGCAGATGTTGGCGGTGGTGATGCGGATGATCGCGTCGAGCGGCTGCTCGATCCTCGGGTCCTCGACCTGCTCGACCTGCACCTCGAACGGTCCCTTGTAGACGACTGCCTTCACGTCGGCTCCTCGCTGTCGCGGCCCGCCGTGCGCGGGCCGTCGGCCACGCAACCCGTCCCGCCCGAACGCAGCCGGGGCGGGAACTGCAGCGAGCCCGAGCACGACGTGCGGAGCGGCTGCAAGCGCCCTTCGGATCCGTGAGCGTCGGACCGGTGTGCGCGATTCAGCTCACGTGCACCATCGGGCGACGGCGCACATCCGGCTCCGTCTCCCGCAGCACCTCGCGGGTGACCGGCGCGACCTCGCCCTCGCCGGAGACGAGGAAGCGGAACATGTTCGAGACCGGGTTGCCCTCGGTCCACTCGAAGTAGATGTGCGGGACGACGCCGGTGATGTTCCGGATCTGCAGCAGCACCGCCGCGAGCGTGTTCGGCACGTTGCCGCTGGCCACCTCGAGCACCCGGAAGCCGTGGCGGACGATGCCGCGCACCTCGAGGTCCTCCTCGAAGTCGGAGGAGTCGGCCTTCGTCACCTCGAGGAAGATGATCGACGCCCGGCCGGGGATGTTGCTGTCGCGACGCTCGTCCCGCGCCTTGGTGCGGTACTCGTTCTCATCCCTCGCGCCCGGCTCGTTCGCGACGAGGTGGATGGCGCCGTAGTCCTCCGCCTCGCGGAGGAACTCGAGCGCGGTGTCGTCGAACAGCACGCTCGTCGCGCGCATCTGGAAGGAGCGGCGGATCCGGGAGAGGAACGACACGACGAGGATGCCGAGGATGAACAGCAGCGAGATCCGGACGCCGTCGGGCCGCTGCACGATGTTCACGACCAGCGTGTAGGCGAGGATCAGCGCCACGAGACCGAAGCCGGCGGTCCGCTTCCACTGCCGCTTCCGCCGCGCGGACAGCGTCACGGCCGTCGCCGCGGAGGTGATCAGCACGAGCACGCCGGTGGCGTAGGCGCCGCCCTGCGCGTCGACGGACGCGTTGAAGGCGAGCGTGACGAGGAACGCGATCAGCGTGAACACGATCACGAGCGGCCGCACCGCCCGCGCCCACGTCGGCGCCATGCCGTAGCGCGGCAGGTAGCGCGGCACGATGTTGAGCAGCCCGGCCATCGCGGAGGCGCCCGCGAACCAGAGGATCGCGATCGTCGAGAGGTCGTACGCGGTCCCGAAGATCGGCCCGAGGTGCTGGTGCGCGAGGTAGGCCAGCGCGCGGCCGTTGGCGGCGCCGCCCGGCTGGAACGCCCGCGGCGGGATCAGCAGCGTGGTGACGAGGCTCGAGGTGATGAGGAAGACGCTCATCGTCGCCGCCGCCGTGGTGAGCAGGCGCTTCGCCCCGCGGATCCGCGCCTCGGGGCGCTTGCCGGGCTGGTCCGCCTCGCCGCGGATCTGCGGGATGACGGTCACGCCGGTCTCGAAGCCGGACAGGCCGAGCGCGAGCTGCGGGAAGACGAGCAGCGCGACGCCGAGCACGCCGAACACGCTGCCGCCGCCCTGATGCAGCAGCGCCCTGGTCCAGTCGGTGAACAGCGTCGGCTGGTGGAGCACCAGGACGAGCCCGTCGATCACGACGACGGCGTTCAGCACGAGGTAGACCGCGACGAGCACGACGGCGATGCCGATGGCCTCGTTGAAGCCGCGGAGGAACACGGCGCCGAGCAGCAGGATCAGCAGCAGGGTGACCCAGAGGTCGCGCGCCGGCGAAGGTCTTCGGGACCAGCGGGTTCTCACCGCGTGCTCGGCCGCATCCGCCGCGGACAGGGTGATCGTGATGATGAACGCCGTGCCGGCGAACCCGAGCAGCGCGAGGACGAACAGCTTGCCGCCCCACCAGGGCAGCAGCCGCTCGAGCATCGCGATCGAGCCCTCGCCGCGGAAGCTCTCGCTCGCGACCCGGCGGTAGACCGGCAGGGCGCCGAACAGGGTCAGCGCGACGAGCACCAGCGTGGCGATGGGGGAGACGAAGCCCGCGGCGAGGGACGCGATCGCGGGCTGGTAGCCGAGCGTGGAGAAGTAGTCGACCCCGGTGAGGCACATGACCCGCAGCCAGTGGTTCGTGTGCGCGGCCTTGCCGTGCGGACCCTGGTGGGCGCCGGCGGAGTCCGACAGGCCCTCGAGCGCCCAGCGGCCGAACCGGCCGCGGTGCTGCGCCTCCGGGGCGCAGACGTCGGGCACGGCGCGCTGCTCGGCGAGCGAGTCGGGACGGACCGACAGCCCGGCCTGGCGGTGGCGCTCGTGCGCGGGGTGCCGGCCGTCGGCGTCGGCCTCGTGCGAGCGGTGGCCGTCGTCGGGCGCCGCGTCAGGTTCAGGATGCGGACCGCGCGGCGGGTCGGCCCGCAGGTCCTTCGGATCCGACATCCCACCGTCTTCGTCATGAGCGGCGATCGCCGCAGGCAGCGGCCAGTGTAGATCAGGCCGCGGACGCGCCTGTCCCGAGGTGGAGGCGGAAGAACCCGTCGATCCTGGCCCACGCGTCCGCGGCGGCCACGGGGTCCGGGCCGGCGTGCAGCACCTGCTCGAGCAGCAGCCCCATGACCGGGTTCGTCCTGTGCGGCTCGTCGTTCAGGAAGGAGTGCCCGGCGGTCGGGTACTCCTTCACGTCGTGCGGCACCCCGTGCCGCTCGAGCGCGGCGTCGAGGCGGGACGCGGCGCCGCTCAGGCTCCGGTCGCGGCCGCCGTAGCTGCCGACGACGGGGCAGGCGCCGACGAGCCGCGGGGTCGAGCGGCTTCGGCAGCCGGCCGTAGTTGGCGCTCGCCGCGTCGAAGCCCTTGTCCTGCACCGCCATCAGCGCGAAGCCGCCACCCATGCAGAACCCGAGCACGCCGATGCGCCCGGTGCAGTCGTCCCGGTCGGCGAGGGTGCGGCGGGCGGCCTCCACGTCGTCGAAGGTGCGGCCCGAGCCGCGGGCGATGTCGCCGAAGGTGCGGCGGAGGCACTTGCGCGGGCCGCCGTCGACGAAGAGGTCCGGCATGAGGGTGACGAACCCGGCGGCGGCGCTCCGCTCCACCTGACGGCGCATCACCGGGGTGATCCCGAAGGCCTCGTGGACCATCACGACCCCGGGCCAGGGCCCCTCGCCGTCCGGCACGCCGAGCACGCCCGTGAGGCCGGGGCTCCCCGCGTCGATGGTGGGCAGCTGCACGTCGGTCAGGCTCGGCACGGGCTCATCCTGCTCGCTGCAGCGGCCGCACGGCGACCAGCACCGCCCAGCCCGCGGCGAGCACGAGCATCGTGACCACGCCGCGCGGCGGGAAGATGTGGCTCGTCAGGAACGACACCGCTCCCGCGACGACGAGCAGGGCGCCGAGCACCGCGATCGGGCGCCGCGTCGCCACCGCGGCCAGGGCGGCGAGCACGGTCGCGGCGAGGTACGCGATCACCGCGGGCAGGGCCAGGGCGTTCCCGAGCGAGAAGAGCACGCCCTCGCCCCGCAGCCCGGCGAGCGCGAGACCGCCCGCCCCGATCCCCGCGAGCACGTCGAGGGCCGTGTAGCCGCAGGCGAAGACGTAGCCGAGCACCGCGGCGAGCACGGCGATCCGCGGATGCCGCTCCCGCAGCACCAGCCACGGCGCGATCCCGAGCAGCGGGAAGATCCAGAGCGCGACGAGGTGGATGTTCCGCCAGACGAGCGCATCCGACGCCGTGAGGTCGTGCGGATGGGGGAGCCCGGCGGCCGCCAGCGCGACCGGCGGGAGCACCACGGCGAGCACGGGGAACCAGGTCGCGCGGCGCATCCGGGCACCGTAACCGCCGTTCGCCCCCCGGACGCGCGCTGAGGGCATACTGACGCCCGTGACCGGCAGCCCCTCCCTCGACACGGCGAGGGGCGGCTCGGTGCAGAACCGGCTGCTCTGGGCCGCGATCCTCGCCTCGTTCGTGTCGTTCCTCGACGGCTCGATCGTGAACATCGCCCTGCCGGCGATCGCCAGGGACATCGGCGGCGGCATCGTGCTGCAGCAGTGGGTCGTCGACGGGTACCTGCTGACCCTGTCCGCGTTCATCCTCACCGCGGGCGCCGTGTCGGACGCGTTCGGGCGGATGAAGGTCCTGCGGATCGCGATCATCGCGTTCGTGGTGACCTCGCTGCTCTGCGCCGTCGCCCCGACGGCGGGCATCCTCGTGATCGCCCGGCTGCTGCAGGGCGTCGCCGGCGCGCTGCTCGTGCCCGGCTCCCTCTCGCTGATCATCTCGACCTTCGAGGGGCCGGAGCAGAGCCGTGCGATCGGCCGCTGGACCTCGTGGACCTCCGTGTCGTTCCTCGCGGGACCGATCGTCGGCGGTCTGCTCGTCGACAGCGTCGGATGGCGCAGCGTGTTCGTGCTCTCCGTGCTGCCCGCCGCCGGCTCGATGCTGCTGCTCGGCCGGATGCGCGACGGGGTCCACGAGGGACCGCGCGCGAGGATCGACGTGCCGTCCGCGGTGCTCGCCGCGCTCGGGCTCGGCGCGCTCGTCACCGGGCTGATCGAGGTGGGCGCGCACACCCGAGGGGGGAACACCGCGACGGTGTCCCTGCCGATCGCGATCGGCCTGCTCGTCGCCGGCGTCGTGCTGCTGGTCGCCTTCGTGCTCTGGGACCGGCGCGCCAAGCATCCGCTCGTGCCGGGCTCCCTGTTCCGTGCCCGCAACTTCCGCTGGGGCAACGGCGCGACGCTCGCCATCTACGCCGGACTCAGCCTCTCCGCGCTCGTGCCCACCCTGTTCCTGCAGCAGGTCGTCGGGCTGCCCGCCACCGTCGCGGCGCTCGTCGGGCTGCCCTCGACGGTGCTGATGATCCTGCTGGCCGGCCGCTTCGGGGCGCTCGCCGGGCGCTACGGCCCCCGGCTCTTCATGACGGTCGGGACCGCTGCTCGCCGCGATCGGCTCGGGCCTCATGGCGCTGGTGCGGGAGCCGTCCGGCGCGCTCTGGCTGATCGTGCCCGGCATCCTGATCGCGGGCGTCGGGATCGCGGCCACCGTCGCGCCGCTCACCTCGGCGGTGCTCGGCGCCGTGCCGCAGGAGCAGAGCGGCATCGGGTCGGCCGTGAACAACGCCGTCGCCCGCGTCGCAGGGCTCGTCGCGACCGCGTGCGTCGGGTGGATCGTCGGCGGCGCGATCACGACCCCCGGGTTCGACCGCGCCGCGACCGTCACCGCCTTCCTGCTCGCCGCAGGCGGCGTGATCTCCTTCATCGGCATCCGGAACCCGAAGCGCGTCGACGCCTGATCGCTAGCGGACGGCCGCCCGGAAGCGGTCGACCGCCTTCCTGGCGCGCCGCAGCAGTCGGGCCGCCGCACGGGCGCCGCGCTCGGCGAGCATCCCGTGGACGAAGGCGTTCTCGCCGGCGGCCGTGGCCCGCACCGACTCGAACGGCAGCTGCTCGAGCACCAGCTCCAGGTCGCGGTGCGCGCCGATCGCGTCGTGGACGGCCGATGCGCGCTTCGCCGCCTTCCGGAGCGCCGACCCCGAGCCCAGCACGTCCGCGGCGTCGAGCTCCTCGATCACGTAGCGGGCGCGCTTCGCGGCCTTCCGGGCGTCGTGCAGCGCCGGCAGGGACTCGTCCATCCCGCGGACCCGGCGGGCGGCGCGACGCACCGCGCTCCGCGCCAGATCCGTGAGCGCCGAGACGGGGTCGCCGGCGCGCGGCCCCGACGGCGTGGCCGCGGCGAAGGCGTCGAGGTCGGCGAACAGCGCGAGGTCGGGCCGGGCGGCGAGGGCACCGACGACGCGGGCGTGCGCCGTCTCCGCTGCCGCGAGCCGCTCGTCGACGAGCCGCCGGCGGGCGTCCGCGATGCCGGGCACGCCCTCGTCGAGGTCGTCGAGCAGGTCCGCGGCCACGGCCGCCGCGACGACGGGGTCCCGCGCGTCGCCGAGCGTCGCCCCGAGCGTCCGGAGCCGTGCCCGCAGCGCCGCGCCGGCCTCCCCGGTGACCGCCTCGAGCGCGAGCACCGACCGGAGGCGGCGGACCGTCTTGCGTGCAGCATGCACCTCGGCCGCACCGCCGCCGCGCAGCGCTGCCGCATCCCGGTGCAGGTGCTCGACGAGCCCGGCGACGATGCGGCGCACGGCCTCGCCGGCGGTCGTGGCGGGTGCGGGCACCTCCCGCTTGAGGCCGCCGAGCGCCTGCGCGAGCTTGGCCGGGCTCGGCGAGACACGCGCCCCGGCGGCCTGCAGCACCGGATCGGCGGCGGCGAGCAGCACGGCCGAGGCGTCCGCGTCCTCGCCCACCTGCTCCGCCTCCCACTCCCGCCAGGTGCGCACCACGCCCGCGGCGATGTCGGTCGCGGTGACCCGGTCGTCGACGAACTCGACCGCCCCGCTCCCGCTCGCGTCGGTCAGCACCGTCGCGTCGCGCTCGGTCACGATCCGCGCGATCGGCTCGAGCGGCTCGTCCCGGATCCGGGTGCGGATGATGTCCCGGATCGCCTCCGGCAGCGCGTCGGGTGCGTCCGCGTCGATGGGCGCCTGCACCTCCGTGCGGCCGACGGCCGCGGGCAGCTTCACGTGCCAGCCGGCGTCGTGGCCGCCCGTACGTCGGCGCAGCGCGATGCGAGCGGCGACGAGCCGGCGGTCGGCGGTGTCGAAGTAGACCGCCTCGAGGTGCAGCACGCCGAGCGGCTCGCGGCCCGCCACCCCGGGGACCCCCGCGAGGTCTGGCACCCGTGTCGTCTCCTCGACGGCGTACTTGATCTCGATCTCCGCCTGCCCGCTGCCGCTCATGGCTCCATCCTCGCGCTCGTTAGGATCCGGTGACGGAATGGAGTCGCTGATGGGGGACTCGGCCGCCCCGCGCGTGCTGCGCGGCCGATACCGGCTCGGCGAGGTGCTCGGCGCCGGGACGCACGCGACGGTGTACCGCGCCGAGGACCTGCTGCTGCGCCGGAGCGTGGCGGTGAAGGTGGTCACCGGCGGTGCGGCGGACGCGGCGACCCTCGAGTCGCAGGAGGCCGAGGCGCGGCGGCTCGCCGGCCTCACGATGCACGGCCTCGTCACCCTCTTCGACGTCGCCGTGGAGCGGCCGCCGGCGGGCCCGCCGACCGTCTTCCTCGTGCTCGAGCTCGTGGAGGGCACCGACCTGAAGCGCGTGCTCGCTCGCGGGCCGCTGCCGGCGAGGCAGGTCGCCCACATCGGCCTCGACCTCGCCGAGGCCCTCCGCCACATGCACGACCGCGGCGTCGTGCACCGCGACGTCACTCCGGCCAACGTGCTGCTGCTCGACCACGCCGCCGAGCGGCGCCCGCGGGTGAAGCTCGGGGACTTCGGCCTCCAGGAGCTCGTCGGCGGCGCCGCAGCCGCGGGCGCCTACCGCAGCCCGGAGCAGGTCGCCGGCGCAGCGGCGACCGGCGCCTCCGACGTCTACGCCCTCGGCCTCGTCCTGCTCGAGTGCCTGACAGGCCGACCCGACGGCCTCCCCGCGGTCGTCGCCGAGGAGTGGCGCCGGCCGCTCACGGCGATGCTCGACCCGGATCCCGCCGCGCGGCCGGATGCAGCGACCTTGGTCGCGACGTTCGGCCGGCTCGTCGTCGACGAGACCGGGCGGCACCGGGAGGGCCCGAGGCGGGCGGAGGAGACCGGGCGCCTCGCCGCCGTCCGCGCCTACGGCGTGCTCGACACGCCGCCCGACGCCCCCTTCGATCGGATCGCGCACCTCGCCGCCCGCGTGCTCGGCACGCGGATGGCGGCGATCGGCCTGCTCGACGCCGACCGGGTCTGGTTCAAGGCGCGGGTCGGCGAGCTGCCCGCCGAGGTGCCGCGCGGCGAGCCGCTGCACGCCGCGCTGCTCGAGGGGCCGTCACCGACCGCGGTGCGCGACGCCGCCGCGGATCCCGCCCTCTCCGGCGATCCGCTCGTGGCGCTCCTCGGCATCCGGTTCGCCGCCGCCGCGCCGATCCGCACCGCGGACGGGCTCCTCATCGGGCTCCTCGCCGTCTACGACGAGACGCCGGCCGCGTTCGACCCGTCGGCGGCCGCCACGCTCGCGGACCTCGCGGCGA
Source organism: uncultured Actinomycetota bacterium (assembly GCA_963771645.1). Taxonomy (GTDB): domain Bacteria; phylum Actinomycetota; class Actinomycetes; order Actinomycetales; family Microbacteriaceae; genus Amnibacterium. Next base: position 15,238 of record CAVYUH010000019.1, read on the forward strand.
TCGTGCTGCACGAGCTCGAGCTGCGCCGGGCGGCCAGGCGAGCGGCGCTCGCGCGCCGCTGATCCCACCACCGCCCCGTACGGCGCTCGGCAGCCTGTCGCTGTCCGCGGTGGGGACGGATGTACGGGTTCGCCGGCGTACAAGCGTCCCGAAGGCGTACGTCGGCGGGCGGTGCCGCACGCGCCGTTACGCGCGGGCGCCGACCGGGATCGGGCCGGCGGCCAGCAGCAGGCCGCCCAGGCCGAAGACCGACACCCCGAAGGCGGTCGAGAGCGACGCGAGCGGCTCACCGGCGTTCCAGCCGCGCAGCACCGCGCGCTCCTCGAAGTCGGTCAGGTCGCGGTCCGGCGCCGCGGGCATCGCCACGGGAGCGCCCGGCTCGAGGACCAGCTCGATCAGGCGGCGCTGGGCGTCGAGCGGATCGCAGCCGGCGAGGGCCGCGGCGTCGGCGACCGAGCCGAAGTTCCAGAATGCCTGCAGCAGCGCCTCGTCGGTCGCGTCGGGCATCCGGAAGGCGGGACGACGCAGCACGGTGGTCGTCGGGGTGGCAGCGGAGGCGGTGGGCCGCGGGGCCGGCCGCGCGGCCGCGGTCGCGGCGAGCAGGGCCTGGCGGCTGCGGCGGGCGCGTCGCGCGTCGACGACGCCGCGCAGCACGAGCAGGGCGACGCCGGCGGCCATCACCGCGGCGCCGGCGGCGGGGCCGTCCGCCACGCCGAGGAACAGCCCCCAGAGACAGAGGGCGAGTGCGAACCAGGGCATCAGGCCCTCCTTTCCGGTCTCCGACGCTATCGGTGCCGGCTGAGTGCAAGGAGCCCCTCTCCCGGCGTCGGCGCTTCGGGGGACCGATCGGGGTACACGAGGCGGACGTACGGAATACTCCGAGGGCGGGTCTGGCTGACTTGGGCGGCGTGGGGCGGCCCCGCGCGGTGAGGGGAACGGCATGACGGCACTCGACTTCGGCCCGGTGATGCTCGGCGGCAACGTGTTCGGCTGGACGGCTGATCGCGATCGGAGCTTCCGGGTCCTCGACGCGTTCGTCGACGCAGGCGGCCGCTCGATCGACACCGCGGACGTCTACTCCGCATGGATCCCCGGCAACTCCGGCGGCGAGTCCGAGACGATCATCGGCGAGTGGGCGGAGTCGCGCGGCGTGCGCGACCGCATCGTGATCGCGACGAAGGTCTCGAGCCTCGAGGGGCGCCGCGGCCTCTCGGCCGCGAACATCACCGCCGCGGTCGAGGACTCGCTGCGGCGGCTGCGCACCGACGTGATCGACCTCTACTTCGCCCACCGGGACGATCCGACCGTGGCCCAGGACGAGACGATGGGCGCCTTCGACGCGCTCGTCACCGCCGGCAAGGTGCGGGAGCTCGGTGCCTCGAACTTCTCGCCGGCACGGCTGCGCAGCGCGGCGCGCATCGCCGCCTCATCCGGGCTCGTGCCCTTCACGGTCGCGCAGGACGAGTGGAGCCTCGTCTCCCGCGACGCCGAGATCGACCTCGTGCCGACCGTCGGGGAGCTCGGGATGGTGGAGGTGCCGTACTCGTCGCTCGCGAGCGGCTTCCTGTCCGGCAAGTACCGTCCGGGCACCGAGGTCGACTCGCAGCGCGCGGGCCGTGCGGGGGCGTACCTCGACGATCCGCGGAACCTGGACCTGCTCGGCGTGCTCGACGACGTCGCGGCGGAGCACGGGGTCAGCGTGACCGCTGTCGCCCTCGCCTGGCTCCGTGCGCAGCCCCACGTCGGCGCTCCGATCGCGAGCGCCAGGACGGTGGAGCAGGTGGCGGACCTGATGGAGTCGGCGACCGTGGAGCTCACCCCGCAGGAGCTCGAGCTGCTGTCCGCGCCGACGGCTCCCGTCTCCGCCTGAGCCGGGCCGGACCGATGGGGCGCCAGCGGGATGCGGGGGAGCCGGAGGCACCGCGCACGTGCACGGTCTGCGGGCGCCGCATCGAGTGGCGCAAGAAGTGGGAGCGCGACTGGGCCGAGGTGCGCTTCTGCAGCGACGCCTGCCGGCGGGCCGGCGTGACCGCGGCCGATCGCGAGCTCGAGCAGCGCATCCGCACGCTCCTCGACGCGCGGGCCGCCACCGCGACGATCTGCCCCTCCGACGTCGCGCGCGCCACCGCCGAGGACTGGCGCCCGCTGATGGAGCCGGTGCGCCGGGCCGCGCGGCGGCTCGTGGCGGCCGGCGAGGTCGACATCGTCCAGGGCGGCCGGGTCGTGGATCCGTCCACGGCCCGCGGCCCCATCCGCATCCGACGGCACCGCGCTTGACGATGCCCCAGGACCAGCAGGACCAGCAGGACCAGCCGCCGCAGCACGGCGAGTCGGTCGTCACCGTGCTCGTGGCGCTCGGCGCGAACCTGCTCATCGCGCTCGCGAAGACCGTCGCGGCGCTGATCACCGGGTCGGCGTCGATGCTCGCCGAGGCGGCGCACTCGTGGGCGGACACCGTCAACGAGGTGTTCCTCTTCATCGCGGGCAAGCGCGCGGAGAAGGCGCCGACCGTGCGGCACCCCCTCGGCTTCGGGCGCGACACCTACATCTGGTCCCTGTTCGCCGCCGTCGGGCTGTTCGCCGTCGGTGCCGCGGTGTCGATCCTCCACGGCATCAGCGAGCTCGGCGTGAAGGGCCCCGCCGAGGACCCGCTCATCAACTACGTCGTGCTCGCGATCTCGTTCGTGCTCGAGGGGATCTCGTTCCTCCGCGCGTTCGGGCAGGTGCGCCGCAACGCCGCCGACGCCGACCGGGACCTGCTCGACTTCGCCCTCACGACGAGCGACCCCACCGTGCGCGCTGTCGTCTTCGAGGACGCCGCAGCCCTCGTCGGCGTCGTGATCGCGGCGGTCGGCATCGCGCTGCACCAGCTGACGGGCAACGGCGTCTGGGACGCCGCCGGCTCGATCGCCGTCGGCCTCGTGCTCGCCGTCACCGCGATCGTGCTGATCCAGCAGAACCGGCGCTTCCTGATCGGCGAGGCCGTCGATCCGCAGGTGCGCGCCTCCGTGCTCGACATGCTCCTGAAGCGCCCGGACGTGCTCGGGGTCGGCTACCTGCACCTCGAGTACGTGGGCCCGGGCAAGGTGTACCTCGTCGCCGCCGTCGACCTCGTCGACGACGCTCCGGAGCATGAGGTCGCCGTCCGGCTGCGGCGCATCGCGGAGGAGCTCCAGCAGCGCCCGCACGTGCTGCGTGCGGTGCTCACCCTGTCCCTGCCGGAGGATCCGCCCGCCGTGCCCTGATCCCCGTGGGCCCGCGCTCTGGGGGTGCCGTCGGTCGTGCCGTCAGCGGCAGGATCCGCGATCCTTGTGTCAGCCGCGGACCCGCTCGGGGGAGCGATCCGATCCGTGGCACTGATCGGGGGGATCATGCGGGAGCTCGCGCGTTCCGAGCGGCTCGCCGCCGTGGCGCTGACGGTGTTCGTCGTCGCCGCTGCGGCGCTCTGGATGTCGTGGCGGGTCGGCGTCGTCGTCGCTCTCGTCGTCGGCGTCGCCGGCACGGTGATCATCGGCATCGGCATGCAGCGGCAGGCCGCCGCGGTGCCGCACGACGGGGAGCTCGACTTCGACGCCCCTGCCCTCGACGACCTCGGCCGGGACGTCCGCCGGATGCGCGTCCGGCTCGGCGACGACTGGGCCGACTTCGCGCGGGCCGCGGCCGTCGTGACCGCCTCGCAGTGGGCGTCCACCGCCGCGCTGCAGCGCGACCTCGAGGTCCCCGCATCCCGTGCCCGCCATCTGCTGGACCTGCTCGAGGCCGAAGGGTTCGTCGGGCCGCCGCGCGGCACGGCCCCGCGCACGGTGCTCGTGCCGGCCGATTCCGCCGGCGAGGTCCGTCGCCTGCTGCACGTCTGAGCCGCGACACGCCGCGATTCCTATCGAACCGGTAACGACGCGCCGAGAGGACCCCTCAGGAAGCCCCGATGCGGGGCGTTCGCCAAGGTCCGACCGGAAGGATGGACGCATCGCCGCGGCCCCGGTCGCGCGCCCCTCGTCAGTGCTGCCGGTCCGGCCGCTGACGTGCCCCGTCGCTGCGCCGAGCCGGTGCTCGACGCCCGGTGCGCGCGCCTGCTCGGCGGCCCGATGCCCGTCCCCGCCGGAGGTCCCCTCATGCTCCAGCTCTCGTCCGATCCGAAGCGCGCGACCGCGCTGCTGCTCGCCGGCTTCGTCGCCGTCGTCGTGCTGCTGTACCTCTGGTGGCCGGCCGGCGCCCTCGTCGGCCTGATCGGCGGCGGGCTCGCGGTGCACCGGATCGGGACCGGGATGCAGCGGCGCGCGGAGGCCGAGCAGTGGTCCGATCTGCACGACCTGACCTCCTGGCTGGCCGACGAGCCCGCGGCGCAGCCCGCCGCCGTCAATGCCGCCGCGCCCGTGTGGATCGACGTGCCCGCCGCCGAGGAGCACATCGAGCCGGAGCCGGAGCCGGCCGGCGTTCCCGCGACCCCGGCGCTCCGTGACCCCATCCGTGAGCAGCTCACCGGGCTGAAGGCGCAGCTCGGCGACGGCTACCCCGACTTCGCGCGGGCCGCCCGGCTCGTCGTGGAGACGCAGTACGCCTCCGCGGCCCGCCTGCAGCGCGAGCTGCAGGTGCCGTACTCCCGCGCGCGGCGGATCCTCGGCGACCTCGAGCAGCGGCACGTCGTGGGCCCGGCCACCGGCTCGCTGCCCCGCCAGGTGCTGCTGCCCAAGGAGCGGCTGCCCGAGCTCGAGGAGCTGCTCGCCGCCTGAGGCGGTCGCCTCCGCGCGGTCGGTCAGCCGAGCCGGTCGAGTCGCGCCTTCGCGGCGGCGAGGTCGTCCTCCGCCTCGTCGGCCGCGCGCCGGGCCGTGCGCTCCTCGCCGCGGCGGTCCCGCACGTCCCGGTCGGCCGCGCGCAGGTCGTCCTCGGCGGCGTCGAGGCGCTGCTGCAGCTCGGCGATCCGGTTCCGCAGCTCGGTCACGCGCCCGTCGGCGTCGTCCCGCCGGCGGTCCGCATCCACGAGGTCGTCCTCGGCGTCCCGTGCTGCGCGACGGGCCCGGTCCCGGGTCCGCTCGGCGTCCGCGACGGCGTGCTCCGCGTCCCGGCGGGCGGCCGCCGCGACGCGATCCTCATGCGAGGCGTCGCGCTGCCCCGGTTCCGGTGCGGACTTCGAGGGAGCGGGGGCCACGGGGGGCGCCGCGGCCAGCACCGGGGGAGCGTCCGGCACCGCCACGACGTCGGCGGCCGTGCCGTCCTCGAGGCCGTCGGCGGGCAGCGCGCGGAGGAGCCGCCCGGAGGCGACCGCATCGCCGGCGGCCGGATCCAGCACGGCGGCGGTCAGGGTGGCGGCCACCTCCTCGACGACCGCGCCACCCGGCGCGTGCCCGGCCGCCGCACCGATCGCGCTCGCGGCCTCGACCGCATCGGCGACCCGCTGCCGCCGCTCGGCGCCGAGGCGCTTCAACCGGTCGGCATCCAGCTCGTCCTGCGCCCCGCGCAGCTCCCGGCCGGTCGCGAGCAGGCCGTGCACGAGCTCGGGGCGCTCCCGCACGAGCCGGTTCACGAGCGAGGCGGCGGCGGTCGGCCGGGGGAGGCGCCCGACCGCCTTCGCCGCGTCGGCGTCGTTCCCGCGCTTCAGCTCGGCGACCCGCGCCGTCCGCGCCGCGATGAAGCCCTCGGGCGGCAGCGCGAAGAGCTCGGCGGCCGCCGCAGCGACCGCATCCGCCGGCTCGGTCACCCGTGCTCCTTCCTCTGGAACCGTGGGCAGAAGGCTTGGCATTCGGTAACAGAACGGGTGCGACGCGCCTGCCGGACACCGGACGGTCAGACCCACTTCGTACCATGGCCGGATGCCCGGCTCCGCTTCCCGTCGTATCGGAACCGCCTTCTCCGCATTCCTCGGCATGATCGCGGTCGCCGTGATCGCCGGGGTGATGGTCGCAGTGGCGGTCACTCCCGCCATCGCGCTGACCGGCACGACGGCCAAGAACGGCATCGGCCTGTTCGAGGACCTGCCCACCGATCTGAAGATCACGCCGCTGGATCAGAAGACGAAGATCTACGCGAAGTCCGGCGGCAAGGAGGTGCTCCTCGCATCCTTCTACACGCAGGACCGCGAGGTCATCCCGTTCAAGGACGTCACCACGACGGTGAAGAACGCCACGCTCGCGGCCGAGGACGTGCGGTTCTACACGCACGGCGGCGTCGACCCGGCCGGCATCGTGCGCGCGACGGTCGCCGACCTGCTCGGCAAGAACGTGCAGGGCGCCTCGACGATCACGCAGCAGTACGTGAAGAACGTCTGCGTGCAGGAGGCCGAGTCGTTGCACACGCAGGCCGCCGTGACCAAGGCCTACAACGTCTGCATCGACCCGTCGGTCGGCCGCAAGCTCCGCGAGGCCCGCCTCGCGATCGCGCTCGAGAAGAAGTACACGAAGGACGACATCCTGCTCGGGTACCTCAACATCGCGCCGTTCGGCGGCCGTGTTACGGCATCCAGTCGGCCGCCCAGTACTACTACGGCGTCGACGCGACCAAGCTCAGCGTCGCGCAGGCCGCGAGCCTGCTCGCGATGGTCAACAACCCCAACGTGCTGCGGATCGATGAGAAGGCGAACATCGCCCCGAACACCACGCGGCGCAACTACATCCTCGCGAACGAGCTGAGCCACAAGCTCATCACGCAGGCCCAGTACGACACGGCGATCAAGACGCCCGTGAAGCCGAAGATCACCGAACCCCAGAGCGGCTGCCAGGGCGCCGGCATCGCCGGCTACTTCTGCGACTACGTCGTCAACACGGTGCTGAACAACGCGGCGTTCGGCAAGGACTACGACACCCGCTACGCGAACCTGCAGAGCGCCGGCTGGAAGATCTACACGACGCTGAACCTGGACCTCGAGAAGAAGGCCCAGTCGGTGATGAACACCTACATCCCGAAGCACTCGAACGTGTTCGACGTCGGATCGACCGCCACATCGATCGAGGTCGGCACCGGCCGCATCGTGACGATGGTGCAGAACAAGAACTACAACAACAGCGCGGGCCGTGACAACAGCGTGGTCAACCTCAACACGGACTACGCCTACGGCGGCTCGAGCGGGCTCCAGCCCGGATCGACCTACAAGCTCTTCACGCTGCTCGACTGGCTGAAGACCGGCCACACGCTGGACACGGAGGTGAACTCGGACCAGCGCACCATCCCCGCCTCCGACTTCCAGCTCTGCGGGTCGCCCGACACCCAGGACGGCCCGTGGTCGGTCGGCAACGACGAGGGCACGGCCGAGAACGGGCTGCACAGCGTCACCCAGGCCACTGCGCTCTCCATCAACGGCGCCTTCGCGACCATGGGCCAGCAGCTGGACCTCTGCGACATCCGCAAGACGGCGCAGTCCTTCGACGTGCACACCGCCAAGGGCGGTCAGCTCGAGGCGAACCCGTCCTCGATCATCGGCACCAACTACGTGGCGCCGCTCACCATGGCGACCGCGTACGCCGGGATCGCGAACAACGGGAAGACCTGCACCCCCGTCGCGATCGACAAGGTCGTGAAGGCCGACGGCAGCGACCTCGCCGTGCCGAAGACGTCCTGCCGCCAGTCGGTCGACCCGCAGGTGGCGATCGCTGCGGCGTACGCGCTGCGCGCCGTCATGCAGAGCGGTACCGCCTGCCGCTGACAACACCCCCGACGGCATCTACGAGTTCGGCAAGACGGGCACGACGGACGGCAACGCCAACACGTGGATGATCGGCACGACCTCGAAGGTCACCACCGCCGTCTGGGTGGGCAACATCACCGGGTACCAGGACCTCCGTGCCACGAACCTGGGCTACTGCGCGGCGGGGTACTCCTCGCAGGCGGCCGTCCAGCGGCACTGCCTCTGGAAGGGCATCCAGACCGCGGTCAACAAGGTCTACGGCGGCGCGACGAGCTGGCCGCAGCCGGAGTCCCAGTACCTCTCCGGGGGCACGACCATCACCTCGCCGTCCTCGGTGACGGGCACCGTGCCGAACGTGGCGGGCCTCTCGAAGTCCGCGGCCGAGGCGGCGCTCGTCGCGGCGGGCTACTCGTGGGCGATCGGCGCGCCGGTCTCCTCGACCCTCCCCGCCGGTCAGGTCGCCTCGACCTCGCCGGCCATCGGCTCCTCGACGCCGCAGCACACCGAGGTGACGATCTTCCCGAGCTCCGGCTAGCCCGTCGCTCCCGAGGGAGCGCTCACCTCGCCGGCCGTAGGTTGGAGGGGTGAGCGCATCCCTGCCGTCCCGTGTCCTCGGCCGTACCGGCCGCTCCGTCTCCGCCGTCGGCCTCGGCACGTGGCAGCTCGGCGGCGACTGGGGCGACGTCAGCGAGGCGGATGCGCGCGCGGTGCTCGAGGCGAGCGTCGACGCGGGCGTGACGCTGTTCGACACCGCTGACGTCTACGGCGACGGCCGCAGCGAGCGGATCATCGGCGCCTTCCGCGCGGCGAACCCCTCGGTGCCGCTGACGGTCGCCACGAAGATGGGTCGTCGCGTCGAGCAGGTCCCCGAGGCGTACACCCTGGAGCACTTCCGGGAGTGGACGGACCGGTCCCGCCGCAACCTCGGCCAGGACACCCTCGACCTCGTGCAGCTGCACTGCCCGCCGACCGCGGTCTACTCCTCCGACGCGGTCTACGACGCGCTCGACACCCTCGTGGAGGACCAGGCCGTCGCGGCGTACGGCGTGAGCGTCGAGGAGTCCGCCCAGGCGCTCACGGCGATCGCGCGCCCGCATGTGGCGAGCGTGCAGATCATCCTGAACGCCTTCCGGCTCAAGCCGCTCGACGAGGTGCTGCCGGCGGCCGAGGCCGCGGGGGTGGGCATCCTCGCCCGCGTGCCGCTCGCATCCGGGCTGCTCTCCGGCAAGTACGACGAGCACACGACGTTCGGCGCCGACGACCACCGCAGCTACAACCGGCACGGCGAGGCCTTCGACCAGGGGGAGACCTTCTCGGGCGTCGACTACGAGGCCGGCGTGCAGGCGGCCGCGGCCTTCACCGCCCTCGTGCGCGAGCACGGCCCGCGGATGCGACTCCGGCGCAGGCCGCGATCGCGTGGGTCGCGCAGCTGCCCGGCGTGACGAGCGTGATCCCGGGCGCGCGCAACCCGGAGCAGGCGCGGTCGAACGCGGCGGCCGGGGCGCTCCCGGCGCTGTCGGACGCGTTCACCGCCGGCGTGCGGGACCTCTACGACACCTGGTTCCGCGCCGCGATCCACGACCGCTGGTAGCGGTCGGCCCCCGATCAGTCGTCGCCGATCTCCGGGTAGCGCTGCTCGACCTTCTTGCGGACCTGCCGCTGCTCGTCCTCGCTGCCGTTCTTCGACACGCGGGAGAGCGCGCTGCGGGCGTGCGCCTCGTCCTCGATCGGGTACTTGCGCTCGTCGGGCTCCGCGAAGTCCGAGTCCTTCAGCTTCTTGCGATCCGCCGCGCTGAGCTCCGCCACGGTGCGCTCCTCTCTCGTCTCGTCACGCCTCGTCAGGACGGTAGGAGCGTCACCTGGATCCCGTCCGGGAGCACGGCGACCGCGACGCTGGTGAGGCTCGGCGCGACGAGATCGGCGTCGAGCAGCGCAGGGTCGACCGTGCCCTCGACGGCGAGCGTCGTCGCGCCCGCCGCGCGGCCCGCGGCGAGGCCGGCCGGGGCGTCCTCCACCACCAGGCAGTCCGCCGGATCCACGCCGAGGCGCCGGGCGGCCTCGAGATAGGGGTCTGGGGCCGGCTTGCCGATCGCCGTGTCGCTCGCCGTGACGAGCACCGGAGGCCGCAGGCCCACGGCGGCGAGGCGGGCGTCGGCCAGTGGACGGCTGCACGACGTGACGATCGCCCACGCGTCGCGGGGCAGCGCATCGAGCAGCTCGCGGGCACCGGGCAGCACGAGGATGCCCTCGGTGTCCGCGACCTCCATCGCCTCGATCGACCGGAAGGCTGCGTCGACCTGCTCGGGCGGCACGTGCTCGGCCACGATGTCGCGGGCGGGCCGGCCGTGCTCATGGCTCGCGAACACGTCACCGACGCCCCACTGCTCGCCCCAGCGCGCCCATGAGCGGGCGACGGCGGGCGTCGAGTCGATCAGGGTGCCGTCCATGTCGAGGAGCACGGCGCGGACGGTCGGCATGATCCCGAGCCTACCGACGGGAATGCGAGCGGCCCCCGGCGCGCTGGGATCGGCATGACGATCGCGATCACCGGTGCAACCGGTCACGTGGGCGGCCGCGCCGCCCGGCTCCTCGGCCCGGCGGTCACCCGCCTGCTCGTCCGCGACCCGGCCAGGGCGCCGAGGATCGACGGGGACCCGGAGGTCGCCGCGGTCACCTACGACGACTTCGACGCCGCCTGGTCCGCCCTCACCGGCATCGATGTGCTCCTCATGGTGTCGGGCGCCGAGTCGCAGCACCGCCGCGCGCAGCACCGCACCTTCATCACCGCCGCGGCCGACGCGGGCGTCCGCCACATCGTCTACACGAGCTTCGACGGCGCCGCGCCGAACGCGGTCTTCACGCTCGGCCGCGACCACTGGGACGCCGAGCAGGCCATCCGCGAGTCCGGGATGCGGTTCACGTTCCTCCGGGACAGCTTCTACAGCGACTTCTTCCCGATGTTCGCGGACGAGCAGGGCGTGATCCGTGGCCCGGCCGGCGACGGGCGCGCCGCTGCGGTCGCCCGGGCCGACGTGGGCGACGTGGCCGCGGCCGTGCTCGCGGATCCCGACGCGCACCAGGATGCGGCGTACACGCTGACCGGTCCCGAGGCGATCTCGTTCGAGGAGGCGGCCGAGCGGATGACGCGGGCGCTCGGGCGGCCGTTCCGGTACGAGGCCCAGACGATCGCCGAGGCCTACGACACCCGTCGCGCCCTCACCGACGAGCAGTGGCAGCTGGACGCATGGGTGAGCACCTACACCGCGATCGGTGACGGCGGGCTCGACCGGGTGACCGACGACGTGGAACGGCTCACCGGGCATCCGGCACGCACGCTCGAGGAGGCGCTGGCCTCCGCCTAGGGCGCCGCGAGCAGGGTCTGCTGGGACGGATCCGACGAGGCCGAGGTGCCCGATCCCGCGTGAGTGGTCGGCGTCGGGCTCGGGAGTCGGGGTCGGCGTGGAGTCGACGACGTCGGACTCGGCCCGGATCCGGGCGGTGTGCCCGACGGGTCCGGGGACGGGGCCGGCGATGTGGGGCTCGCGCTCGGCGCGGGCGCCGAGCCCGACGGGGTCGGAACCGGCGACGGCGTGGAACGGGTGCGGGTGGGCGAGGGGCTCGGCGAGGTCCGCGCGTGGGGCGTGGTGGCGACGACGTCGCCGCCGGTCGCGGCACGGAGCGGCGCGAAGCCTCCGCCGTCGGTGGCCGACGGTGCGGGCGAGCTCGCGGTGACGCCGTCCTTCGTGCCGGTCCGGTTCACGGCTGCGGCAGGGTTGGGGGCGTTCCAGAGGCCGGTGCTCGACGTGACGATGATGCCGGCGACCGCAGCGGCCAGCGCGGAGGCGCCGACGGCGAGCAGCGTCGGGAACCGGCGACGCGGCTCCTCCGCCGGCGGGACGACGAGCGGGCGGACCCCCGTGTCGGCGTTCGCGCGCGGACCGAGCGGGATGCCGGCCGCGGGCGTCCAGAGGCTCGGGTGCGGCAGCGTCGAGTCCTCCTCGGCGGCATCGGCCGGAGCGACGGCCGCAGCGGCCGGAACCGCCGCGAGCGCCGCACCGGCGAGCGCCGCCCGCGGGACCTGGGCGGTGTGCTCCGCGTCGGGCGCGGTGATGGCACCGACGAGATCACCGCGGAGCGCGGCCGCGACCTCCTCGGCGCGCGGGCGGGCGGACGGGTCGAGCGCGGTCATCCGCGACAGCAGGTCGGCGAGCGCGGGGGAGGCGTCGATCGGCAGGGCCGGGGGCCGGGTGAGGCGGGCGACGGCGGCCTCGGCGGCGGGGCCGGGGAACGCCCGGCGGCCGGTGAGCGCCTCGAGCAGCACGAGCCCGAGGGAGTAGATGTCGCTCGCGGGCCGCAGGCGGGAGCCGCGCACCTGCTCCGGGCTGAGGTAGGCGGCGGTGCCGAGGATCGAGTCGGTCGCGGTGAGCGCGGCGCCGTCGACCATCTGGGCGATGCCGAAGTCCGTCAGCTTCGCCGTGACGCCCGACGGCCCCTGGCTGCCGCCCGTGCTGACGAGGATGTTGCCCGGCTTCACGTCCCGGTGCACGACGCCCTGCCCGTGCAGCAGCTGCAGCGCGCTCGCGACGTCACCGACGATGCGCCGGGCGAAATCCGCGGACAGCGGCCCGCGCGCCCGCTTCAGGAGCGCGCCGAGATCGTCGCCGACGACCAGCTCCATGACGAGGTAGGAGCCGAATCGCTCGTCCCCGTTCGATGCGTCGAGCACCGACACGATCGCTGGATGGTTCACCCCGCCGAGGAGCTGCATCTCCTGCGTGGTGCGGCGCGGGTCGACGGCGTCGGCGAAGCCGCCCCGGAACACCTTGACGGCGACCTTCCGCGACAGGCGCAGGTCACGGCCCTTGTAGACCGTCGCCATGCCGCCGCGGCCGATCTCCTCGAGGATCTCGTAGCGGTTGCCGAGGACGTCGCCGGGGATCGGCTCGTCCATGCGCCGCTCGTTCCCCACCCCGTCATTCTTCCGTACCCCGCCTCCCCGAAGACAGGGAGCGGGGGAGTCGATCCGACGTCCGGCGGCGTGTCGGGCGGATCAGACGGCGGGCTGCTGCTGGGTGATGCAGTGCAGGCCGCCGCCGCGTGCGAAGACCGGCCGAGCGTCGACGGTGACCACGCGGCGGCCGGGATAGGCCTCGGCGAGGATCGCGGCGGCCCGCGCATCCGCTGCGGTCTCGCCGAATCCGCAGGCGATCACGCCGCCGTTCAGCACGACGTGGTTCACGTACGACCAGTCGACGAAGCCGTCCTCGTCGGTGAGCGTCTCGGGGGCGGCGCAGCGGCACGATCTCGAACGGACGCCCCGCGGCGTCCACGGCCGATTCGAAGGTGCTCCTCAGGAGCGCGGAGACGGCGGCGTCGGGATGCGACGGGTTCCGCTGCTCGTGCAGCAGCACCCGCCCGGGCGACGGGATGGTCGCCAGGATGTCGACGTGCCCCCGGGTGCCGAAGCGCTCGTAGTCGCGGGTGAGCCCTCGCGGCAGCCAGACGGCGTGCCGGGTGCCGAGGGTGCGGGCGAGCTCCGCCTCGACCCGCGCCTCGTCGGCGTACGGGTTGCGCTTCGGGTCCAGCTGCACGGTCCGGGTGAGCAGCACGGTGCCCTCGCCGTCGACGTGGATGGCGCCGCCCTCGTTGACGAGCAGCGAGGGCACGACCTCGGCGCCGGCCGCCTCGGCGACCGTTCCGGCGACGTGCTGCTCCCGCTCCCAGCTCGTCCAGTCGTCGTTCGCGCCCCAGCCGTTGAAGATCCAGTCGACCGCGCCGAGCCGCCCGTCGTCGCCGAGCACGAACGTGGGTCCGCTGTCCCGGAGCCAGTACTCGTCGAGCGGCACCTCGAGCACGTCGACGTCCGCGGAGAGGTGCCGCCGCGCGTCGTCGCGGGTCTCGGGGTCGACGAGCATCGTGACGGGCTCGAACTCGAGCGCGGCGTGCGCGACCGCGGTCCAGGCGCGGCGGGCCTCCTCGGCGTCCTCGCCGTCGCCGAGCGTCGCGTTCGGCCGCGGGAAGGACATCCAGAGCCGCTCCTGGCGGGCGGTCTCCGCCGGCATCCGCCAGCTCACGCGACGGACCCGAACGTCGGGATCGTGCCGAACCCGTGCCGCTCCGCATCGACGTCGCGGGCGAGCGCGGCGTAGCTGTCGGGCCGGCGGGTGAGCAGGAACGGGAAGAGGGCGAGCCACTCGCGGCGCTGCGCGAGGTCGAGGTCGGCGACGAGCACCGCGGACGCGTCGCGGGGCGCTTCGGCGAGCACCCGGCCGAACGGGTCGGAGATGAACGACGAGCCGTAGAAGGTGATCGCGCCCTCGCTGCCGTACCGGTTGGGCACGACCATGAACAGGCCGCTCGTGATGCCGTTGGCGACGATGACCTGCCGCCAGAGCGGCTGCGTGTCGAAGTCGGGGAAGTCCGGCTCGGAGCCGATCGCGGTCGGGTAGGCGAGCACCTCCGCGCCCTCGAGGGCGTAGAGCCGGGCGACCTCGGGGAACCACTCGTCCCAGCAGGTGGGCAGGCCGAGCCGCACGCCGAGGCCCGCCGGCTCGTGCACCGGGTAGGCGTCCGTCGCGTCCCCGGGCCGGAAGTAGGTGTCCTCGTAGTAGCCGGCGGTGATGGGGATGTGGGTCTTCCGCGTCCGGGCAGCGAGCCGGCCGTCGGGCGCGACGAGGAACGCGGTGTTGTAGCCGCGCGGATCCTCGGGGCGGTCGTCGTCCGCGGGGCGCTCGAACACCGACGCGTGCACGAAGACGCCGTGCCGGCGGGCGTGCTCGGCGGCGAAGGCGAAGGTGGGGCCGCCTTCGAGCGGCTCCGCGGACTCCTTGGCGATCCCGGCGGCAGGCGTGTCGGCCGGGTAGCGGGACAGCGTCAGCTCGGGCAGGAAGACGGCCTTCGCGCCGGCACCGGCCGCGGTGGCGATGCCGTCGCCGAGCTCGGCGGCGAGCTCCGCCGGGTCCGGCCGCCACGCGTGCTGCACGAGCGCCACCCGGAGCGGGGGCTGCGCAGCCGTGTCGGCCGAGCGGAGGGGGGACGGGAGGGACGGGGCGACGATCAGCTGCACGCCTTCATCCTGTCGGACCCGTGAGCTCGGGAAACGCCCGCGGCGCCCGCCCACGGCATCGCCCGGGTCTGGCACCGTTGCCCGCATGGCTGCTCCCGCTCGACGCACCGGCGCTCGCCGGACGCAGCGGAGCGGCCGCAGGCAGGGGCCGACGGGGCTGCATGCGCTCGCGATCGCCGTGGGGCTCGGCGTGCTCGCCGTCGTGCTGCTGTCGCTGCCCTCGCAGGAGTCGACCGCGGCGCCGCGACCATCGCCGCGTGCCGCGGTCGCCGCACCACCGGTCGTCGGCGGCGACGCGTCGTGGCCGAACTGCCGTGCGAGGGCCGCCCGCGCCGTCCCGCATCCGGCGTTCGCGATCGTCGGCGTGAACGACGGCGAGCCCGGCACCGTGAGCGGCTGCCTGCGGAAGACGCTCGCCTGGGCCGCCACGGCGACGGGCGGCCCGACCGCGGTCGGCTACTACGTGATGGCCGCCGACCCGTGGCAGCCCGCCGAGCGGCGCTGGGCGAAGCCGCGCTGGCCGTCCTCCACGACGGTCGCCGGCCGCCGCATCCGCATCCCCGCCGCCTACGGCACCCGCTGCGACGGGAAGCACGACAGCCGCACCTGCGCGTACGTCTTCGGCTGGTCGACGGCGCGGTTCGACGCCGCGATCCCGGGCGTCGTGGACGCCGCCACCCGGCGCTGGTGGATCGACGTGGAGACGGAGCGCGACTTCAGCGACGACCCGGTGTTCAACGAGGCGATCATCGAGGGGATGGCGGCCTTCTTCACGGCCGCTCCCGCCGACGGGGGCCTCGGCGCCTCGACGGGGATCTACTCGAACCTGCTCTTCTGGGGCGACATCGTCGGCACGACCCGGGCCGGCAGTCCGCTCGACCGGCTGGACGAGTGGTACCCGATCGGGCCGGGCACGCCCGCGCAGGCCCTCCGGGCGGCTCCGGACCTCGCGCCCTTCACCCCGCACGGCCGCATCACCCTCGTGCAGATCGTGCAGGGCGGCGTCGACGTCGATGTCGCCGTGCCCCGCCCGGCGGCCGGTCACCGGGCCGGTTAGCGTGGCCGGATGACCCTGCCGCCCTCGCTCGACCTCGCGGGCCGCACCGCCCTCGTCACCGGCGCGGGCAGCCCGACGGGCATCGGCTTCGCCACAGCCCTCGAGCTCGGGCGGCTCGGCGCCGCCGTCGTCGTGACCTCGACGACGGCGCGGATCCACGACCGCGTCGCCGAGCTGACCGCGCACGGCGTCCAGGCGACGGGCGTCGTGGCCCGGCTCGAGACCGAGGAGGGGGTCGCTGCGCTCGTCGGAGCGCTGGGGGAGGTGCGGCCGACCGTGCTCGTGAACAACGCCGGCATGGTGGCGACGGGCGAGGCGATGTCCGCCGGCGACGTGACGACCGATCCCGCGGAGTGGGCCGCGTCGCTCGCGCAGAACCTCACCAGCGTCTTCCTCGTGACGCGGGCGCTCGTGCCGGGGATGCGCGAGGCCGGCTGGGGCCGGGTCGTGACCGTGTCGAGCATCACCGGTCCGGTGATGGCGAGCCGCGGCGACGTCGGCTACGCCGCCGCGAAGGCCGGCGTCGTCGGCCTCACCCGCGCGATCGCGGTCGACGAGGCGCCCGCGGGCATCACCGCGAACGCGATCGCGCCCGGCTGGATCGCGACGGCCTCCCAGCTGCCGTCGGAGGCGGAGGAGGGCCTGCTCGTGCCGATGCGGCGCAGCGGCCGCCCGGAGGAGGTCGCCGCCGCTGTCGCCTGGCTCTGCACGCCGGGCGCGTCCTACGTCACGGGGCAGGTGCTCGTGGTCGACGGCGGCAACAGCATCGGCGAGGAGCGCCGGCCGTCGACGGCCTGAACGGATCCTGCAAGCCCGTTGACCGCGATCGTGCTCGCGCAGCAGGATGCGCTCGGAGGCATGCGATGGCAGAGACGTCCGAGCGCAGACCGCTCGTCGAACCCGTGATCGTCGTCGGGGTGCTGCCCGACCAACCCCTGTGGGTGGTGCAGGTCGCGGCGGAGTTCGCGCGCACCTTCCGCGCCCGGCTCGTCTGCGTGACCGTCGACTCCAGCCGCTACGTGCTGCAGGACCTGCCCGACGGCACGCTGATCTCCGCCCCGATCGACCCGGACGTCGGCGGCGACGAGCCCCTGTTCCCGCAGGAGCGCCTCGACGAGATCGACGCGCTGCTCGGCCCGATGCAGGTGCGCTGGACCATGCGGGAGCTCGTCGGCGAGGCGGCGATGTCGCTGATGGCGGTGGCGGACGAGGAGAACGCCCTGATGATCGTCGTCGGCACCCGCCAGAACGGGTTCGGCGGGGCGGTGCGCCGGTTCTTCGGCGGCTCCGTCGCCGTCCGGCTCAGCCACCGCCAGTACCGCCCGGTGGTCGTCGTGCCGATCGAGCCGACGGAGGACGACCGGGGCATGCCGTGGGAGGAGCCCGAGGCCGGTTCGGCCCGGCCCGGCGGCGGTACCCGCTGACCGCCGCAGTCGCTGCCCCGCGGGCGGCCTAAACTGGTGGGTCGCTTCCCCGCCCGGGGAACGGCGGGACGCGGGGGTGCGACATCTACTCGGAAGCGGGCGTGCGGCATTTCCTCGGGGCCGCCTCGTACGGGCGGGCGGATGCGTACCAGCGGCAGGGCCGCGTCAGCGACACCCGGTGGAGCAACGACCGCACGATCCTCACCGGGCACGTCCGTGGCGCCGCGCGCCTGCCGTACTCCGTCCGCGTCCGGATGCGGATCGGTGAGCACGGACCGGAACCGCTGACCGGCCTCTGCAACTGCCCGGTGGGGGAGCGCTGCAAGCACGTCGGCGCCCTGCTGCTCGAGGCGGTGCGCACCCCGGCGCCGACGGCCCGCGGCGACGTCGGCGCCACCTGGCGGCGCGCGCTCGACCCGATCCTCGAGGGCCTCGATCCGCGCAGCGGCACCGCGCCGCTCGGGCTCTGGTTCGAGCTGCAGCCCGGCCGGCCGCAGGGCCCGCGGCGGCCCGTCGACCCGATGGTCGCGGTGCGGCCGGTGCAGCTCGGCCCGGGCGGCCGCTGGCGCCGCACCGGCATCTCGTGGCGTGACTTCGCGCAGGTGACCGCGCTGCACGACTACGACGACCGGCAGGCGCACCTGCTCCGCGAGCTGCACCTGCTGCTCACCGACGGCGCCGCGCCGCTCGCGACCGGCACCTGGCTGCCGCTCGACCGCGCCCGCAGCGGCACGCTCTGGTCGCTGCTCGACGAGGCGCAGCACGAGCGGATCGGGCTCGTCACCGGCGGCAAGGCGCAGACGCCGCTGCTGCTCGCCGCGCACCAGGCGACCCCGGCGATCGACGTGGGGCGCGACGCGGAGGGCCTCGTGCTGAAGCCGCTCGTCGCCGACGGCGACCCGGCGACCGCACCGCCCGTGCCGCAGCCGTTCGTGCTGATCGGCGAGCCGGCGACGGGGCTGGCCACCTGGACCCGCGCGGACGGCGAGCCGCTCACCGAGGCGGTCGTGGGCTCGCGCGCTTCGCCGAGCCCGTGGCCCCGCGGGCGCGGGCGTTCCTCGGGCTCGACGACCCCATCCGCGTTCCGCACGCCGAGGAGGGCGCGTTCCTCACCGAGCACTACCGCCGCCTCGCCACGTTGCTGCCGGTCGTCTCCCGTGACGGCACCTTCGCGCCGCCTGCACTGCCCGTGCCGGTGCTCGGTCTCACGCTGCGGTTCGCGGCGACGAAGCCGGTCGAGGGGACCTGGTGGTGGCGCTACCGGGTGCCGGGCGAGGACGTCACCGTCGAGCGCTCGCCGTTCGACCCGGACGGCGAGCATGGCTTCCGCGACGTCGCGGCCGAGCGCCGGCTGCTCGACTCGGTCGCCGAGGCCGGCGTGACGCCCGAGCTCGCACCGGAGCTCTTCGTGCCCGGCTCGTCCCGGATGAAGGCGACCTTCGGCTTCGCTGGGACCGCGGCGATCGCCTTCGCGCGCGAGGTGCTGCCGCACATCCGGCAGATCGAGGGCCTGCTGCTCGAGGAGCGCGGCAAGCCCGTCGACTACCGGCCGGCGGAGAGCGCACCGGTGGTGACGATCGCCACCCGGGAGCGGTCCGGCGAGCGCGACTGGTTCGACCTCGACATCGAGGTGAAGGTCGGCGACGACTCGGTGCCGATCGCCGACGTGATCCGCGCCCTCGCCCGTGGCGACGACTACATGGTGCTGCCCGGCGGCGTCTACTTCCCGCTCGACGCCGACGCGTTCTCGCGGCTCCGCGACCTGCTCGCCGAGGCGCGCGAGCTCGGCGACGGCGCCGGCGGCGGGCAGCTGCGGATCTCCCGGTTCCAGGGCTCGCTCTGGGAGGAGCTCGCCGCGCTCGGGATCGTGCAGCGGCAGGCCGACTCGTGGCGGAGCGCCGTCGCCGGACTCGCCGGCAGCGCGGAGGGCACGCTGCCGCCGCAGGAGCTGCCGCCGCACTTCCCGGCCGTGCTGCGGCCGTACCAGCAGACCGGCTACGACTGGCTCTCCTTCCTCTACGACAGCGCGCTCGGCGGCGTGCTCGCCGACGACATGGGCCTCGGCAAGACGGTGCAGTCCCTCGCCCTCGTCGCCAGGGCGGTGTCGTCGCGGCGGCTGCCGGGCGGCGCCGAGGGCCGGCCCCGGTTCCTCGTCATCGCCCCGACCAGCGTCGTGCCGAACTGGACGGCGGAGGCGGCGCGCTTCGTGCCCGACGTGAAGGTGGTCGCGATCGGCGAGACGACCCGCCGCAGCGGCCGCACGCTGACCGAGACGGTCGGCGACGCGGATCTCGTCATCACCTCCTACGCGCTGTTCCGGCTCGAGGCCGAGGCGTACGCGAGCGTCGGCTGGTCCGGGATGCTGCTCGACGAGGCCCAGTTCGT
The DNA here is from genome assembly GCA_963771645.1 of uncultured Actinomycetota bacterium. GTDB lineage: Bacteria > Actinomycetota > Actinomycetes > Actinomycetales > Microbacteriaceae > Amnibacterium. The sequence goes on from CAVYUH010000019.1 coordinate 34,785, forward strand.
GAAGAACCGCAACGCCGCAACCCACCAGGCGGTCCGCAGCATCGACGTGCCGTTCAAGCTCGCCATCACCGGCACGCCGATGGAGAACTCGCTGATGGACCTCTGGAGCGTGTTCTCGATCGCCGCGCCGGGTCTGTTCCCCTCGCCGACCGGCTTCGCGGAGGCGTACCAGCGGCCGATCGAGCGGGAGGGCGACGCCGAGAAGCTGGCTCAGCTGCGGCGCCGCATCCGCCCGCTCATGCTCCGCCGCACGAAGAAGGCCGTCGCCGCCGACCTGCCGGACAAGGTGGAGCAGGTGCTCGAGGTCGAGCTGCATCCCGAGCAGCGGGCCGTCTACGAGCGGCTGCTCGCCCGCGAGCGGCAGCGGGTGCTCGGCCTGCTCGACGAGTTCGGGCGCAACCGCTTCGCCATCTTCCGGGCGCTCACGATGCTGCGGCAGGCGGCGCTCGACGCCGCGCTCGTCGACCCCGACCTCGACGACGTGCCCTCGACGAAGCTCGACCTGCTCGAGGAGCTGCTCGGCGACGCCCTCGACGAGGGCCACCGGGTGCTCGTCTTCAGCCAGTTCACCCGGCTGCTCGGCCGGGTGCGCAAGCGCCTCGACGCCGCCGACATCGGCTACGCCTACCTCGACGGCTCGACCGTGCACCGGGACCAGGCGATCGACCGGTTCCGATCGGGTGACGCGGACGTCTTCCTCGTCTCGCTGAAGGCCGGCGGGTTCGGCCTCAACCTCGCCGAGGCGGACTACTGCATCCTGCTCGACCCCTGGTGGAACCCGGCGGCCGAGGAGCAGGCGATCGACCGCGCGCACCGGATCGGCCAGACCCGCTCAGTGCACGTCTACCGGCTCGTCGCGAAGGACACGATCGAGGAGAAGGTGATGGCGCTCAAGGCGTCGAAGGCGCAGCTGTTCGACGCCGTCATGGCGGATGCGGAGGGATCCGCGGGTCTCGGCATCACCGCGGAGGACGTGCGCGAGCTGCTCGGCTGAGCCGCCGGGTCCCGGTGTCCTGGGGTCGATACCATTGGTGCGGCCGCAGCGGCCGCGGCAGAGGGAGGCCCGTTGCAGGGGGCAGTGCATGCGGTCGTGGCACCGTGGAACGTGCCGCTCACCGACGCCGAGCACTCGCTCGCGCTGTACGGCATCGTGGTCGCGGCGTTCGCGCTCGGTGTCGGCCTGCTGAGGATGTGGTCCACCCGCGCAGACGTGGGCCCTCGGTACCGGCCCGCGGCACTCACGGGCACCGGCGTCGCCGCGGTGGCCTTCGCGTCCTACGCGGTGATCGCGCTGCTGTTCCTGCTGGGCTACGACCATGTCGACGGGTCATGGCGGCCGAACGACGCCGCGATGTTCGCGTGGTCCGTGCGGTTCATGGACTGGTCGGTCAGCGTGCCGCTGCTCGTCGTCGAGCTGATCGCCGTCAGCGCGATGACCGGACGGCTCGCCCGGCGGCTGCGCGCAGCCGGCGTCGCCGCCGCGTTCCTGATGATCCTGCTCGGCTACATCGGCGGGGTCGTGGTCGACGGCGGCACGAGCGTGGTCGCGCTCGCCACCTGGGGCGGCATCTCGTCCGTGTTCTTCGCCGCGCTCTACGTCGTCGTGATCGTCACCGTGGTGCGGTCGATGCCTGAGCTGCCGCCATCCGCGCGGAAGCCGTACCGGTCGGCGATGCTGCTGCTGCTCGTCGTCTGGTTCGTCTATCCCATCGTCTTCGGGCTCCAGGGGCAGGTGTGGGGTGGCCAGTGGACCACGGTCGAGACGCTCGCGTTCTGCGCGGCGGATGTGGTCGCGAAGGTCGGCTACGGCGTGCTGCTCCATCGGGTCGCGAGGATACGAACGGCGTCCGACGTCGTGCGGGGCACGGACACGCATCCCGAGTCCATCTGGCTGGAGCAGGTCAAGCTGGCTGACGGAGTCACCCCGCCGGCGCGCGCCGGCGACTAGTCCTCAGCCCATCGACAGGGGCGGCATCCCGCGACCGCTGCTGCGCTGGACCTGCTCGCGGTACAGCCGCACATCGGCATGGGGATCGATGGCCCGCAGGGCGTCCGCGATCCGCCGATCGAGGCGGAGCACGACGGGATGGAGGGACTCGTCAGCCGGCAGGCGGAGCACGAAGTACTCCGCGAGCGTGCCGCGGCGGGCCGGCTGCACGCGGATCTCGCCCTCGAACCCACGGCCGATCTCGGAGCGGGACGCGAGCCTGATGATCCCGTCCGAGGAGGAGGCGACGTAGATCTCGCCGTACGCGACCTGGTCGCGGCCCATCGCCACGCGCAGTGCCTGCGCGAGATGGATCAACACCTGCTCCTCGCCGGTGTGCACCTCAGCGCTGATCCGGGGGGAGTAGGAGTCCACCTCGAGATTCGGTGACCGCATGAGGGTCGGGCGGAGCAGCAGGACGAGCCCGACCAGGACGCCGACGAGCACGAGCAGTCCGGGGAGCAGCAGCACCCGTGTCACCTCCGCGCGTCCGCTTGCGGGCGCGTTCGTCCACAAGGTTGTTCAGCGCAACATTCTTGCTCGCCTGCCTGATGATGAGCCGATCACGCGGACCCTTCGCGGCAGCGTGTCGCGGCGGGTCAGCGCACGTGCCCTCGCTTGAGGAAGTAGCTGCGGTTGTCCCGCTGCACCTGGGCGAGCGGGATGCCGGGGCGTGGCTTGGTGTGCTCGGACCAGGCCGAGCCGTCCCACCAGCGCAGGCGGCGGGGCTCGTCGGAATCGGGGTACCAGCCGGGTTGCTGGGCGACGTCGAACGTCATGATGGTCTCCGTGGGGGCGGATGCAATGGCCGGTCGTGCTCCTGGGGGGAAGCGGACGGGCCTCGGGTGAGGCAATGCTCGCCGCGCGGCCGACCGGCGCGCCATCCCCAGTCCGGGGGCCTAGCGTGAACCGGTCCGGCGGACGGGCGGCGAGGGGGAGGGCGTTGGCGGGCAGCGGCACGGCGGTGGGACGGAGCACCGCGCTCCTCGTCGCCGGCACCTTCTTCATGGAGAACCTGGACGGCACGATCCTCACGACGGCCGTGCCGAGCATCGCGCGCTCGCTGCAGGTCCCGGCCGCAGCGGTCGGCACCGCGATCACCGCCTACCTCGTGACCCTCGCCGTGCTCATCCCGCTCTCCGGCTGGCTCACCGAGCGGTTCGGCGCCCGGCGCGTGCTGCTCACCGCGATCGCGGTGTTCACGGTGGCCTCGGCGCTCTGCGCCGTCGCTCCCGGACTGCCCGCGCTGATCGCCGCCCGCGTGCTGCAGGGCGTCGGCGGCGCCATGATGGTCCCCGTCGGCCGCCTCGTCGTGCTGCGCGAGACCGCGAAAGCGCGACCTCGTCCGGGTCGTCGCCCTGCTCACCTGGCCGGCGCTCGCGGCGCCGGTGATCGCGCCGCTCGTCGGCGGCCTGCTCGCGTCGACGGTCGGCTGGCGCTGGATCTTCCTCATCAACCTGCCGCTCGGCGTCGTCGCCCTCGTGGCCGCCACTCGGCTCATCCGCGGCGGGCCGGCACCGGCCGTGCCGCGCCTGGACCTGCTCGGCCTCGGCCTCGTCTGCGTCTCGATCGCGGCGGTCACGGCCCTCGGCTCGGTGCTCGCCGCGACAGTCGTGATCTGGCCCCTCGCGGTGGCGCTGGCCGTCGTCGGGCTCGGCGTCGGCGCACTGGCGGTGCGGCACCTGGGGGGCGCGGCGACCCCGCTCCTGCGCCTCGGGGCGCTCGGGATCGGCTCGTTCCGGCTCGCGCACGCCGGCGGATCCGCATTCCGGCTGGGCGTGAACGCGATGCCCTTCCTGCTGCCGCTGCTGTTCCAGGTGGGCTTCGGCTGGTCGCCGGTGGAGGCGGGCGTCCTCGTGCTGCTGCTGTTCGTGGGCAACCTCGGCATCAAGCCGGCGACGACGCCGCTGCTCACGCTGTTCGGCTTCCGTCCGGTGCTCGTGCTCGCCACGCTCGCGTCGGTGCTCGCGGCGGTGCTGGACGCCTTCCTCACCGCGTCGACGCCGCTGCCGCTGATCGGCCTGCTGCTCGTCTTCGGCGGCGCCGCGCGCTCGATCGGCTTCACCGCCTACAACACGGTCGCCTTCGCCGACGTGCCGGGAGCGCTGATGACGGATGCGAACACGCTCGCCTCGACGATCCAGCAGGTCGCGGCCGGGCTCGGCGTGGCCGTCGGCGCCGTCGCGCTCCGGGCCGGCACGGCGATGGCGGGGCAGGCCGGCGGCCTGCTGCCGTACCGCGTCGCGTTCCTCGTGATCGCCGCGGTGCTCGCCGTCGCGGCGATCGAGGCGATGGTCGCGCCGGCGGAGCTGGGCGAGCGGATCCGTCCGGTGCGGGCCGTTCAGGTGCCTGACAGCCCCTCGCGGTGATCCTCGTGGGGAACGCTCCTAGCGTGCCGACGATCCCGTCCTGAGAGGGCCCCCGTGCCGCCGCTTCGCACGCTCCTGGACGCGACCGTCGATCCGGCCGCGCTGCTGCTCGCCGCGCTCGGCGCCGCGCTCTACGCCCTCGGGGTGGGCGCCGTGCGGCGGCGCGGCGGACGCTGGCCGACGCGCCGCATCCTCGCCTTCGCGATCCTCGGACTCGGCTCGGACCTCGTGGTCTGCCTCGGGTTCCTCGGCGCCCACAGCGCCGGCCTCCGCTGGGCCTTCGTGCTCCGGTTCAGCCTGCTCCTGCTGCTCGTGCCGGCACTCGTCACCCTCGGGCGGCCGCTCGAGCTGCTCCGGGCGTCCCTCGGCGAGCCGGGGCGGGCGCGCGTCGATCGGATCGTCGCCGGCCGCGGATTCCGGCTGCTCGGTTCGGCGATCGTCGCGCCGATCGTCCCCCTGGTGCTCTTCCTGCTGCTGCTGACCCCGGTCGCCGCGCTGCTGCGGGTCACGCCCGCCGGCGAGGAGGCGGTGTCCCTGCTGGTGCCGCTCCTCGGGCTCGCGCTGTCGGTCGCGCTCGTCGAGGACCAGGTGCAGCGGACGAGCGTCTACTTCACGGGCGAGTTCCTCCTGGCGTTCGTCGCACTCGTGCTCGACGCGATCCCCGGCATCCTGATGCGACTCTCCGGCTCGGTGCTCGACGGGCTGCCGCATCTCGCGGCGGGCGCACCCGCGTGGTACCCGAACCCGTTGCGGGACCAGCAGCTGGCGGGGGACCTGCTGTGGCTGATCGCCGAGGTCGGCGACCTGCCGGCGCTCGTCCTGCTGTTCCTCCGCTGGCAGCGCAGCGACCGGCGGGAGGCGCGCTCCTACGACGACCTCACGGACGAGCAGTACGCGGCGCTCTCGGCCGAGCACCTGAAGCGCCGCGGGTGATCCGCCGCATCGTCCCTGACAGGATGCGTCCGGCTGCTCGGAGCGGGGGCGGGCAGGATGGTCGGATGCGCGTGATCGTGATCGGCGCCACCGGCCATGTCGGCGGCTACCTCGTGCCCCGGCTCGTCGAGGCCGGCCACGAGGTCGTCGCCGTGACCCGAGGGCGGCAGCGGCTGTACCGCGAGCATCCGGCCTGGGACCGGGTGACCCGGGTGGTCGCCGACCGGGCCGAGGAGGACGCGGCGGGCACCTTCGGCGCGCGCGTCGCGGCCCTGCAGCCCGACGCGGTGATCGACATGGCCTGCTTCACCGAGGACTCGGCGGCGCAGCTGCTCGACGCCCTCGCCGGCAGCGGTGCGGCGCTGCTCATGTGCGGCACGATCTGGGTGCACGGCCGCCTGACGGCCGTGCCGGCGCGGGAGTCGGATCCGCGGCACCCGTGGGGCGAGTACGGCGTGCAGAAGGCGGCGATCGAGCGGCTCGTGCTCGATGCGGCCGAGCGCGGGGACGTGCCCGGCACGGTGCTGCACCCGGGGCACATCAGCGGGCCGGGGTGGCCCGTCATCAACCCGGTCGGCAACCTCGACCTCACGGTCTGGGAGCGGCTCGCCACCGGGCAGCGGGTGGTGCTGCCCGACCTCGGCGCCGGAGACGCTTGCCCACGTGCACGCCGACGACGTCGCGCAGGCCTTCCAGCTCGCCCTCGAGCGGCCCGACGCCGCCACCGGCCACGCCTTCCACGTCGTCGCCGAGCGGGCGCTCGCGCTCCGCGGCTTCGCCGAGGCGGTCGCGGGCTGGTTCGGCGCGGAGCCGGACCTCGCGTTCCTGCCGTTCGACGAGTGGCGGTCCACGACGACGCCGGAGCACGCGGACACGTCGTTCGAGCACGTCGCCCGCAGCCACGTGATGAGCATCGACGCCGCCCGCACCCGCCTCGGCTACGCGCCGGCCTTCTCCGCCCTCGACGCGGTGCGGGAGGCCGTCACGCACCTCGCCGACACCGGCCGCATCCGCGTGCCGGCGTTCCGCGGAGGCGAGGCCGCCGGGATGACCGGGGTCGCGATCGTCGGAACCGGGCGGATGGCCGCCGCCCACGCGAAGGCGTGGCGCACGCTCGCGCCGGAGGCCGAGGTGGTCGCCGTGGTGAGCGAGCGGATGGCGCGACCGCTCGAGGACGCGCCCGGTGCCCGCGCGACGACCGATCTCGACGCCGTGCTCGCGGACCCGGCGGTCGAGGCGCTGTCGATCTGCACGCCGACCGACTCGCACCTGCGCCTCGCGCTGCGGGCCCTGGACGCAGGCAAGCACGTGCTGCTCGAGAAGCCGCTCGCCTCGAGCGTCGAGGAGGGCGAGGCCCTGCGGCGCCGCGCCGCCGAGGGGCCCGGCATCGTGATGGTGGCGCACGTGGTCCGCTTCTTCCCGGGCTACGCCGCGGTGCGCGACCTCGTCAGGCGCGGCGACCTCGGCGAGGTGACCGAGGCGCGGGCCGTGCGGCTCACCTCCGACCCGGACCGGCCCGCCTGGCTGCGCGACGAGGCGCGTTCGGGCGGCCTGCTCGTCGACCTCGCCGTGCACGACTTCGACCAGCTGCTCCTGCTGCTCGGCCCGGCGGTGCGGGTGACCGCGGTCCCGGTCGCCGAGGGCGTCGAGGCCGTCGTGGAGCACGCGGCGGCGGCCGCGGAACGGTGCGGGTGGGCTGGGACCTCCCGCCCGACCGGCCCTTCGAGACCGATCTCGAGGTGCAGGGCAGCCGCGGCCGGGCGCACTACGCGTTCCGCACCGGGTCGCCGGCGCGCAGCGAGCTCCGGGTCGAGTCGCGCTCCTCCGCATCCCTGACCGAGGTGGACCAGGGCGACCCGTACGCGGCCGAGGTCGCCGACTTCCTGCAGCGCATCCGGACCGGCGCGCCGCCCGAGCACGGCGCGGTGCCGGATGCGCTGGCCGCGCTGCGGCTCGCACTCGCTGCGCGGGAGTCGTACTCTGACGGGGCGCCCGGTCGACCTGCCCGGCCTGATTCCCGGCGTGGTGAGCGGTCAGGCTCGATGTGCTCCAGCAGCGCCGCGGTGAACGCCTCCGGCGCCTCGAGATGCGGGGAGTGGCCGCAGTCGGGCACGAGCAGCTCGGTGACGCGGCCGCCGCCGGCGCGGTAGCGGTCGAGCACGGCTCGCGTCTGGCTCACCATCGGCTGCGGCGGCGCGACCTCCACGCCGGGCCAGCCGGGGACCGCCCCGATCGAGCCGAGCAGGTTGAGGTCGAAGTACGACGCGTCGGACACGATCACGTCGTCCGCGCCGTGCACCCAGAGGATCGGCGGCTTCGGGTCGATCTCCGCGATGCCGGTGAGGTCGAGGTGATCGGGAGTCATCGTGTTCAGCACACCGCGAGCCCCAGGGGCGAAGCCGGGCCAGGCGTCGGTCGCCGTCGCGTCGCCCGGGTAGTTGTCGACGCCGGTGACCGTCGTGAGGCATCGACTCCACCGAGAGGTCCTCGTGCCCGATCGACTCGGGATGCTTCACGTAGGTGGTCCGGTAGATGGTCCTCGGCGAGGTGGGGAAAGTCGGAGCGGTCCCCGGCCGCGAGCGCACGCGATGAAGTCGGGTTCCCGCCGCCGCCGCCCGCTCCGGCGCCGCCGTTCAGGATCGTGCCGTCCGCCGTCGTGCCGCCGAAGCCGTACGGCGAGACGGGCGACTCGAGGGTGAGCGAGGCGACGAGGTCGGGCCGGTCGAGCAGCACCTGCTGCACGACCCCGCCTCCCATGCTCCATCCGACGAGATGCACGGCGCCGGTACCCAGCGCGTCGAGCACCGAGGCGACGTCGTCCGCGAAGTCGCGGAGGCCGCGCGTGCCGTCGACGGGCAGCGTCTCGCTGTCGCCGAAGCCGCGCAGGTCGATCGCGAGCGCCCGGATGCCCTCGGGCAGGCCGAGCATCAGCGGCTGGTAGAAGAGCGACGACGACACGTTGCCGTGGATGAGCACGACGACGGGCCGGTCCCCGCCCGTTCGAGCACGTTCGCGGTGAGTCGGTCGGTGCGCACCCGCGTCGCGTCGAGGCCGGGGAGGACGGTCTGCATCAGGACTCCTTCGTCGCTGCGCGGACGACGGCCGCGACGTGCTCGACGCCGGGGCTCGTCATGAGCACGGTGTAGTGGTTCACGTCCGGCACCTCGACGACCTCGAGCTGCGGCACGAGCTCCGCGAACGTCGGCACCCGCTCCGGAGCGTAGAGCCCTGGCGGCTCGTCCTGCAGCCCGCGCGGAGCGCGGATCAGGGTGACGGGCTGCTGGAGCGATCGGAGCGCCTCGAGGTGGAAGGGCGCGCCGTACTGCTGCGCCTGATCCGCGGTCACCGCGTCGGGGTTCGCGGAGGCCCGGAACCCGCCGTCGACGGGCGTGAGGTCGTAGTCGACGTAGGCCTCGACGTCCTCGGTCCAGTCGCCCGGCCGGCCGAAGGCGGGCGCCGCGCGCCAGAAGTCGCGGTACGCGGTCCGGTCGGGGAAGGCCCGGGCGAGCCGCGCGAAGACGGGTCCCAGCATCGCCTGCGCGTCGCTCGTGTCCACGCCGGGCGGCGCGGTGAGCGGCAGGCCGCCGTCGACGAGCACGACCGACCCGACCCGCTCCGGCTCCACGGCCGCGAGCAGGGTGGCGACGAACCCGCCCATCGAATGGCCCACCACGGTCACCCGGTCCGCGCCGATGGAGTCGAGCACCCGGCGGAGGTCGGCCGCGTGCTGCTCCAAGCCGTAGGGCCGCGGCAGCCGGTTGCTGCGCGCGCGGCCCCGGAGGTCAGGGGCGACGATCCGCTGATCGGGCAGCGCGCGGGCGAGCGCGACGAAGGACCGGCTCGAGGCGGTGATGCCGTGCACCGCGAGCACGACGGGGGCGCCCGGTTCCGCGGCCGCACCGCGACGGCGAGCTCGCCGCCGTCGACCTCGACGAAGCCGTCGGTGAAGCCGCTCACCTCGCTGTCCACCCGCCGTCCATCGGATAGGAGGCGCCGGTCACCATGCCGGCGGTGTCGCCGGTCAGCCAGACGACGAGATCCGCGACCTCCTCCGGCTCGACGAGCCGCTTGACGGCGCTCTCGACGAGCATGATCTTCTCGACGACCTCGTCCTCGCCGATGCCGTGCACCCGCGCCTGGTCGGCGATCTGCTTCTCCACGAGCGGCGTGCGCACGTAGGAGGGGTTGATGCAGACGCTCGTCACGCCGTGCGCGGCGCCCTCGAGCGCGATCGTCTTCGACAGGCCCTCGAGGCCGTGCTTCGCCGCGACGTAGGCGGACTTGTACGGGCTCGCCCGCAGCCCGTGCACCGAGCTGATGTTGACGACCCGGCCCCAGCCCCGCTCGTACATGCCGGGGAGCGCGGCACGGACGAGCTGGAACGGCGCGACGAGCATGAGGTCGACGATGAGCCGCCAGCGGGCGGGATCGAACTCCTCGATCGGGCTGACGGTCTGCACGCCCGCGTTGTTCACGAGCACGTCGGCCTCGAGCACGAGGTCGTCGAGCGCGGCGGGGGTCGACAGGTCGACCTGCCAGGCCTCGCCGCCGATCGCCGCCGCGACCCGGCCGGCGGCCTCGCCGTCGAGGTCCGCCACGACGACGTGCGCGCCGACGTCCGCCAGAGCCTTCGCCGTGGCGGCGCCGATGCCGCTCGCGCCGCCGGTGACGACCGCGCGCCTGCCGGTCAGATCCGTGTGCATCCGGCCGCTCCGCTCAGATCGCCTCGAGCAGGATCGCGGCGCCCTGGCCGCCGCCGCCGCAGATGCCGGCCGCGCCGAACGCGCCGCTGCCCTGGGCGGCGAGCCGCCGGGCGACGTGCCCGACGATGCGGGCCCCGGACGCGCCGATCGGATGCCCGAGGGCGATCGCGCCGCCGTAGGCGTTCACGATCGCGGGATCCACGCCGAGCTCGCGCGTGGAGACGACGGCGACTGCGGCGAACGCCTCGTTGATCTCGACGGCGGCGAGGTCGTCGGTGGAGCGGCCGATGGTGTCGAGCGCCCGGCGGATCGCGTTGGAGGGCTGCGAGTGCAGCGAGACGTCGGGCCCGGCGACGAAGGCGGAGCCGAGGATGCGGGCCGTCGCGGTGAGGCCGAGCTCCGCGGCGATCGATTCGTCGGCGAGCACGACCGCCGCCGCGCCGTCGGTGATCTGCGAGGCGTTGCCCGCGGTGATGCCGCCGCCCTTGCCGAAGGCGGGCGCGAGGCTCGACAGCGAGTCGACGGTGGTGCCCTTGCGGAGGCCGTCGTCGATCGAGAGCACCGTGTCGCCCTTGCGGCCCCTGATCGTGTACGGCGCGATCTCCGCCTCGAGGAACTCCGCACCGGCCTCGAGCCGGCGGTGCGACTCCGCGGCCCAGGCGTCCTGGTCCTCGCGCGTCACGTGGTGGTCCGCGTTGTGCGCCTCGGTGGAGGCGCCCATCGCGATGTGCTCGAAGGCGTCCCAGAGGCCGTCGTGGTCCATGGTGTCGAGGAACTCGACGGCGCCGTAGCGGTGGCCGAGCCGGGAGCCGGGCCAGGCGTGCGGCGCGAGCGTCATGGACTCCATGCCGCCCGCGACGACGATCCTCGCCCGGCCGGTCTCGATGAGCATCGCGCCCTGCGCGACCGCCTCCGTGCCCGAGAGGCAGACGACGTTGAGGGTCGCCGCGGGCACCGTGAGCGGGATGCCGCCGCCCACCGCGGCCTGGCGCGCCGGACCCTGGCCGGCGCCGCCCTGCAGCACCTGCCCCATCAGCACACGATCGACCTGGTCGCCCTGCACGCCTGCGCGCTCGAGGGCGGCGCGGATCGCGTGCGCCCCCAGCGTCGTCGCCGGGACCGTCGCGAGCGCCCCCATGTACTTCGCGAACGGGGTCCTCGCGTACCCCACGATCACCGCAGCCATGCCGGTTCCGCCTCTCCGGATCGTCCTCGATCTCTCGTCCAAACCTATGCCCGGGATGGGACCCTCTCGCTGTGCCCGTCTCCCGCCGAAACCCGTTCCGCGAGCTCGCGGGCGGTGTGGCCGACCTGGGGCGGGGCTTCGCCGTGTGGGGCACCTCGCCGCGGCTGATGCTGCTCGGGGCGATCCCTGCGGCGATCGTGGGCGTGCTGTTCGCGGGCATCCTCGGCGGTCTCATCGTGCTGCTGCCCGGGATCGCGGACGGCCTGACGCCGTTCGCGGACACCTGGACGCCCGCGCTGGCCGAAGCGGTGCGGGCCCTGCTCGAGCTCGCGATCCTGCTGGTGGCGGGGCTGCTGCTCGTGCTCGTCTTCACCGCGCTCGTGCTGACGGTGGGGGATCCGTTCTACGAGCGGATCTCGCGAGCCGTCGAGCACCGCCTCGGCGACGCCCCGCGCGAGGTGGAGGAGCCGATGCTCGCCGGCGTGCTGCGCGCCGCCGGGGAGGGCGCGGTGCTCGCCGGCGTCGGGCTGCTCGTCGCCCTGGTCGCGTTCCTGGTCGGGCTGATCCCGGTCGCCGGCACGGCGCTGGCGGTGGCGGCCGGACTCGTCGCTCGGTGGCCGGCTGCTCGTGCTCGAGCTGACGGGCACGCCGTTCGCGGCGCGCGGGCTGGCCCTCCGCGACCGGCGCCGCGCCGTCCGCGGCTCCCGGATGCGCGTGCTCGGCTTCGGCACCGCCGTCGCGGCGCTCTTCCTCATCCCGTTCGCGCCGATCGTGCTGATGCCGGCCGCGGTCGCGGGCGCGACGGTGCTCGCCCGCACGCTGCTCGGACGCACCCCGCCCGCGGAGGGCTGAGGCGCGCCCGTCGTCACGCGGCGGCGGGCAGCTCCGAGACCGGCCGGATCTCGACCTCGAGGGTGTGCCGCTGGACGACGAGCACCTCGCCGTTGCCGAGCGTCTCCCAGCCGTGGCCCCATCCGCTCGACGCGACGATCACGGCGTCCGGGGTCACCCGGTAGCGCATGTGGTAGTACTCGTGCTCCGCCTCGCGCGCCTCGGCCTCGGGGCTGTAGCGGCTGAGCGCCACGAGCTCGCGGTCGGTGACGAGCATCGCGTTCAGGCTCGAGAACTGCAGCGTGTCGGCGATGAGCTCGGCCGTCGCTGCCAGCGCGTCGGCGGGGTCGGCGGTCCTGGCCGCAGCGATGGTGGCGAGCGCGTACCGCTCGCTGTCGGTCGCGCCGGCGCGGAGCGCGGCGAGATCGGCGGGGATGAAGGGATCGAGCGCCTCGGCCTGGCTGATCGTGCCGTTGTGGGCCATCGCGATCGAGCCGTCCGTGAACGGATGCGTGTTCTCGACCGCTGTCGCGCCGAGCGTCGCCCAGCGCACATGGGCGAGGCCGAGGTCGCTGCGATGGTCGCGCGACACCTGGGTGAAGCCGGGGCTGGCATGCGCGGCGTCGGCGGCGCGGTAGGTGCCGACGCCCAGCTGCTCGGCCCAGGCGAAGCCCCATCCGTCGGCGTGCTTGCGCGACAGGTCGGTGAACTCGGCGAGCTCGTCCGCGCCGAGCAGGTCGGTCAGGGTGACGGGAGTGCGGGACGCGAAGGCGAGGAGTCGGCACATGGTTCGATCCTCTCTCCACGGGTGCGCGGAGCCAGGCGCGGCAGGCCGAGCACCCCCACCACGCCCACAGCGAACGCCGCCGCAGCGGGCACGAGGAAGCCGGCGCCCGGCCCCGCCCGGTCGATGACGGCGCCGGCGACGCCGGCCGAGAGCGCGTAGGTGAGGCTGAGCGCGGTGTTCGTCCAGGCGAGGCCCTCGGTGAGCCGTTCGCGGGGGATGAGCGACTCGACGAGCGTCGAACCGGTCGCGATCACCGGCGCGATGGCGATGCCCGCGACGAGGAAGATGCCCGCGAGCAGCGGGATCGGCGGCACGAGCGCCATCGGCATCGTGAGCACCGCCAGGAGCACGCAGACGAAGACGAAGCGGCGGTGCATCCGGCCCCGCCAGTGGATCGCGCCGTAGACGAGGCCGCCGAGCATGCTGCCGGTCGCCCACAGCGCCAGCACCACGCCCGCCGCGGCCGGCACGCCGGCCGCCTTCGTGATCGCCGCGACCGACACCTCCGCCGACCCGAAGATGCCGCCGGCGGCCGCGAACACCGCGACGAGCACGAGCATCCCGCGCATCCGCAGCACGGGCCCGCGGGCGTGCTCGGGATGAGGCCCGCCGTCGCCGATCGGCGGCTGGGTGCGCTGCTGGCCGGACAGCAGCAGCGCGCCGACGACGGCGGTGACCGCCGCCAGCAGCAGGCCGACCGCCGGATGCACGAGGGCGGCGAGCAGCGTCACCGCGATGGGGCCGGCCACGAAGACGACCTCGTCGAGCACCGACTCGAGCGCGAACGCCACCTGCAGGTCCCGGCCGTCGAGGATCAACGCCCACCGGGCGCGCACGAGCGCCCCCACCGACACCTGCGTGAGGCCGGCGAGCGCCGCGCCGATCAGCACCAGGGGGAACGGGGCGCCGAGCACCGCGAGCAGCACGACGCCGACGATCAGCAGGCCGTGGATCGGGGCGGCGACCCGCAGCAGGCGGGCCTGGCCGAACCGGTCGGCGAGCCGCGCGACGGCGGGGGAGGCGAGCGCCGAGCAGATGCCGAAGGTGCCGGCCGCCGCACCGCCGAGGGCGTAGGACCCCGTCGTCCGCTGCACGAGCAGCACGAGGCCGAGCCCCACCATCGCGATCTCGAGGCGCGCGAAGAGCCCGAGCCCCGAGAACGCGAACGCACCGGGGCGCGCGAGGATCGATCGGTAGGGCGCGAGCACGACGACCGACGCTATCGGCAGGCGCCGACGGCTCAGCCCTTGGAGCGTCCCAGGGAAGCGCTCAAGGAGTTGCGGGAGGCTCAGCCTCATGAGCGATCGGGACCGGGACGACGCGCTCGTCGTCGCCACCGGTGCCGGCCTCGGTGCGCGGGCGCCGCGACCACGGGCTCGTCGCCTGGCGCGGCATCCCGTACATGGCGCCGCCCGTCGGGCCGCTCCGCTACCGCGCGCCGCAGCCCCTCGCGTCCTGGTCCGGCATCCGGAACGCCGCCGAGTTCGGCCCGGTCGCGCCGCAGCCCCGCACCTCGGCCTCGGCGGGTGCCGGGCGCCGGACCGCTATGTCCGAGGACGCGATGACCGTGTCGGTGCTGCGCCGGGCCCGTTCCGCGGGGCGCCGACCGGTGATGCTCTACATCCACGGTGGCGGCTTCGGGATCGGAGCGGGAAGCGCCTCGGCGTACGACGGCGCCGGGCTCGTGGCCCGTGGCGACGTGGTCTTCGTCACCGTCAACTACCGGCTCGGGGCGCTCGGCTGGGTGGACCTCTCCCGCTTCAGCCGCCCGGACGCGCCGGTCGACGGGAACCTCGGCCTCCGCGACCTCGTGACGGCGCTCCACTGGGTGCACGAGAACATCGCGGCCTTCGGCGGCGACCCGGACGACGTGACGATCTTCGGCGAGTCCGCAGGCGCCACCGCCGTGCTCACGCTGCTCTGCGTCCCGGCGGCGCGGGGGCTCGTGCACCGCGCCATGGCGCAGAGCCCGGTGATCGGCGCGATCCCGGACGCGGCGCAGGCCGCCGAGTGGGCGGAGGAGTTCCGGCTGCTGCTCGACGCGACACCCGGCGAGATGCCCGAGCGGCTGCGCGCGGCCGAGGTCGGCGAGCTGATGGACGTGACGAAGCGGGTCGGCGACCGGATCAGCGCCCAGCACTCGGGCGTGCTGCTGCTCGCGCCCGTGATCGACGGCGACCTGCTGCCGGAGCGGCCGCTCGACGCCTTCGCGCAGGGCAGGGCCGCGCCCGTGCCGCTCGTGATCGGCACGAACGCCGACGAGGGCACCCTGTTCCAGCTGCTCGTCCGCGATCTCGCCGCGACGCCCGGGCACGTCGACCGCCTGTTCGAGCAGACCCTGCCGAGCGCGCGGCAGGCGGTCCTCGTCGGCTACCCCGCGTATCCGCGCGGCCGGTCCATCGCGGGCCTCGTGACCGACCTCGTGTTCTGGGCGCCCGCGGTCGTCGCCGCGGCGGGCCACTCGGCAGTCGCACCGACCTGGATGTACCGGTTCGACTTCTCGACGCCGCTGCTCGAGCGCGTCGGCCTCGGCGCGACCCACGCCGCCGAGATCGACTTCGTGTTCGGGCGCCCCGATTCCGCGTTCCAGCGGCTCTTCGGCCTGCTGGGCGGCCGTCGCGAGACCCGAGCGGTCGTCCGGCGGATGCACGCACGCTGGCTGCGGTTCGCCACGACGGGCGACCCGGGCGAGGACTGGCCGCGCTACGACCCCGAGTCGCGCCGCACCTTGATCATCGACACGGAGGACCGCGTCGAGGCCGACCCGCGATCGGATGCGCGCCTCGCGTGGGAGCCGGTCACGGCCCTGCGCTGATCACGGCCCTGCGCTGATCAGCGCCCGCACGGCGTCGAGGTCGAGCCCGTACGGACCCACGCGCGTGAGCACCCAGTCGGCGCCGGCCGCGCCCCACGGCGCCGGATCGACGTCCGGCTGCAGGTCGACGACGAGGTCCCCGGTCACCTCGGCGCGGAGCGCCGCGAGCTGCTCAGGCGTCTCCACCTGGATGGGGAAGTAGCCGTCGAACCGGGCGGCCCGACGCTGCGGGTTCCGGTTCGGGTAGCGCCCCGCGATCCAGATCGGGATCGGCCGGCTCGGGGCGGGCAGGAACGCCACCTCGCGGACGGTGTAGTGCTCGCCGGCGTGGTCGACCGGCTCGCCGGAGAGCAGGCCGGTGAGCACCTCGAGGCCCTCGTCGAGCATCCGCCCGCGCACCTTCGGGTCGGTCTCGTCGCCGAACGCGCCGAACTCGCCGGCGCCCCAGTCGTCGCCGATGCCGAAGCCGAGCACCAGCCGATCGCCCGAGAGCGCGGCGAGGCCCGCCGCCTGCCGCGCGAGCACCTGGGGGCGGCGCCGGGGGAGCGGCGTCACCATCGGCCCGAAGAGGAGCCGCTCGGTCCGCAGGGCGATCGCGGCCATGCAGATCCACGGATCCGCGATCGCCTGCACAGGCGCGCTGTAGCGGAGGTGGTCCCAGACGAAGAAGCCGTCCCACCCGGCCGCCTCGGCTTCCGCGGCCAGGTCGCCGATCAGCCTCGGGTCGGCGAGGACGTCGAACGGGGCGACGAAGAGGCCACGGCGCATGCGTTCATCCTGCCCGCCCCGGATGAGGCCCGGCTCAGCGGCCGACGACGTGCCAGCCGGTGAAGGTGGCGCCGCTGGCGGCCCAGGCCGCCTCGCTCATCCGCTCGGTGAGCTGGTGGGTGACCGCCACCGTGAGGGGCGCGAGCGGCGTGACGGCGCCGACGGTCCAGGCGGTCTCGCCGCTCGGGGCCGTGACGGCCACGGTGAAGTCGGTCGCGTGGCCGAGCACACCGGCCAGGCGGTCGGCGGCGGCGCGATCGGTCGTCGTGAACGAGAGGCCGATGCGCTGGACGGATCCGGCGGGCAGCCCGCTCGCCTGCACGCCGCGCCAGTCGCCCGCCTCGCGGTCGAGGGCGTTCTGCATCACGGAGTCCGGGGCGCGGTCGAGCTGGATCGATCCCGCGGGCGTGATGCCGATGGTCGAATCGAGCTCGGCGACCGTCATCGTGGCGTCAGCGTCGGGCGTCGCGGTGGAGTGCAGGGCCACGCCGCCGAGCAGGAGGACGCCCGCCGCGAGGGAGCCGATCCCGACCCGCCTGGCCGTCCGCCGCGCGCCGCCGGTCAGCTCGCCTGCACGGGGAAGTGCCGCCTCTGCTGTCACGCGGGAAGTCTGCGCTCGTCCGTTCATGTGATCCGGCCCCCACGCCCGGTGCTTCGATCCTTTCCCGAACGGGGGCCGTCGCACCCGGGATCACCTGAAACGGACCGGTGAGCCTGCAACGAGACCGGCGCGGCGGAGCGCAGCCGCGCCGCGGGCTGCGCCGTCGCGCTCCTGGTGCGAGAGTGCTGCCATGACCATCGAGGCGCCCCCTCGCAGGCACAGGCTCGCCGTCGCCGTGCGGGTGACGGTGGGGCTCGTGGCGGCGGCCGTGGTCTGGCTGCTGGTGCTCCTGATCGTGACCGGCGCCGGGGGCTACCCGATCGACGGCCCGTTCGCGCCGCTCGCTCGCTGGTTGGGCGCGGTGCTCCTGGTGGGCTGGCTGGCGTCGCTCACCGGCATCGTGCTCGCCTTCGTGGCGCGCCGGCGCGCCGGGTCGGCCCGCGAGGCGAAGCGGATGCTCACGACCGCGCTCGCGCTCCTGCCCGCCGCGCTGATCGGCTGCATCGGTCTCGCGCTCCTCGTGCTGCTGTGGGTCGGCTTCTCCCATCCGTTCGCCGACAACCCGGCAGCGGATGCCGGCGGCCGTCTCTCGAGCGAGCTGCGAGCGCACGGCGGCTCCGAGCTCTGCACCTCCGCCGACCCCGGCCTCGGCCCGGACAACGTGCAGCCCTGGTACGACGCCTGGATCGAGGTGCCGACCGCGTCGACCGACGACGGCGCGCTGCGCTCCGCCCTGATCCGGGCCGGCTTCACCCCGAGCCCGAACCAGGTGGGGATCGGCAAGGCCGGCACGGCCTCAGCGCGGATCGACGACCTGGGCAGCACCGACGTCGCGATCGACTGCTCGACGCTCACGGAGCAGTGGGGCCATCACCACACGGCCGCGCCCGGCCACGAGATCCTCGACGTGCAGGTGGAGCTGCCCGCGAAGCAGTAGCGCGTCACCCGGCCGGAACCCGGCTGGTTCCGGCCTAGCCCCGCGTCCGCTCCACCTCGAGCGCGTGCACGTGCGCGACCGCCTCCGCCGCGAGCGCGAACCAGTCGACCTCCTCGGCGAGCGGCATCGAGAACCAGCCGCGCATCGGCTTGCGGCCGCCGAGCGCCATCGGCTCGGCGAGCCCGAGCCGCTGCAGCCGCTCGGAGGTCTCCTCGGGCAGCTTCGCGACGAGCCGGCCGGATCCGTTCACGAAGCAGGCGATCTTCCCGTCGACGCAGAGCGCGTCGGAGCCGAACATCCGCTTGGCCTCGATCGCCGGCCTGCCGGCGTAGCTCGCGAGCAGGTCGCGGAACACCGCATCCGCCTCGGGATCCCGGTTCGCCATGGCAGCGATCCTGCTCCGCCGGGCGCCGTCAAGCCAGCCCCTCGACGTGCCCGGAGCCTCCCTTCAGCACGCACTCGTAGCGTGCACGGCACGTGCATGGGATGTGAAGGGGCGTGACCGTGGCCGCGACCCTCGAGCAGCGCGCCGTCGGCCGCGGTGCCGACCTCGTGCTCGAGGGCGGCGGGGTGCGGGGGCTCGCCCTCGCCGGTGCGGTGGTGGGGCTCGCCGAGGGCGGCGCCGTCTTCCCGCGGATCGCCGGGACCTCGGCGGGTGCGATCGTGGGAGCGCTGACCGCGGCGTACCAGGTGGCCGGCATCCCGCTCGACCGGCTGCACGACGACATCCTGGGGCTCGACCTGCCCACCCTCGAGTCGAGGGGGCCGCTGGAGGGCGTGACCGGTCCGTTCGGCAAGGCGGGTGCACTCCTCACGCGCTCGGGCCTCTACCGCACCGACCGGCTGCGCTCCTGGCTGACCGATCGGCTCGCCGAGGCGGGCGTCTCGACCTTCCGGGACCTGAGGATCACGACGGATCCGGGAAGCGACCTGCTGCCGCAGCAGCGCTACCGGCTCGTCACCCTGGTGACCGACCTCACCCGCCGCTGCCTCGTGCGCCTGCCGTGGGACCTGCCGCACTACCTGCTTCCCGAAGGGGCGCACGCGTCGGTGCCGGCGCAGATCGCGGCGATCGACGCCTACCCGGTCGTGGATGCGGTGGTCGCGTCCGCGTCGCTGCCGTTCTTCTTCCAGCCCTTCGAGCAGGCGACACCCGAGGGCACCTGCACCTGGGTCGACGGCGGCCTGCTGCAGTACTTCCCGATCACCGTCTTCGACCGCACGGACGGCCGCAACCCGCGCTGGCCGACCTGGGGTGTCCGGCTCGCCAGCGCGCCGCCGGCGCTCGTGCCCGACCGGCCGATCCACGGGCCCGTGTCGGAGGCGATCGCGCTGCTGGAGACGGCGATCGGCCAGTGGAACCGGTACGCGCTCGCGGACGAGGGCGTCGACGCGCGAACCGTGCTGGTCGACACGAGCGGGGTCGCGCCGACGGACTTCTCCATCGACGCCGCGACCCGCGCCCGGCTCTACGCCAACGGCGAGCGGGCGGCGCGCGCCTTCGTCGCCACCCGCACCCGCCGCTGAACGCGCTGACTCGGGTCAGGCCTTGCGGAGGACCGCCGACACCGGCGTCGGGTTCGCGAAGAGGTCGAGCACCGGGCAGTGGGCGTCGACCGCAGCCTTCAGCTCCTCGTAGCGCTCGGCGCTCTCGGGGCCGGTGATCGCGATGTCGAGCCGGACCGAGGAGAAGCCGGCGCGCACGCTCTCGTCGATGCCGAAGAGGCGACGGGCGTCGAGGTCGCCCTCGGCCGTGATGTCGACGTCGTCGACCGCGATGCCGAGCGCCTCCGCGTAGAGGCGGTAGACGACGACCTGGCAGGAGATGAGGGCGGCGAGGGCGAACTCGACCGGGCTCGCGGCGAGGTCGTCGCCCGCGAGGGCGCCCGGCTCGTCGACGAGCAGCTGGTGCTTGCCGGCACGCAGCCGGGTGGCGACGGAGCCCTCACCGGCACCGCGCACGCGGTAGGTGAGGTGGGCGTTGGTCACGTCGGCCGCGATGCGGTCGTTCCAGGCGGCCGAGGCCTCCTGGAGGCGCGTGGCCCGCTCGGCGGCGTCGACGTCGGGGACGGAGGGGGAGTCGAGAAGCGTCATGCGGCGACCGTACGGACGGCACCGACGCGGCCGCCGACTGTGACGACTCGGGACGCAACGCGGCGTCACATCCGCCCGCGGCGAGGGCCGGATATGGGTGGAACGACGTATGGCGGCGTCGGGAGCCCGGTTCTAGCGTGCGGCTGACGGCGCCGATCGTCGGCGCCGCGGGGAGGCGGAGATGAACCAGGGCGACACGGCGCTGCTCGACGAACCGGCGGCGCAGGAGCTGCTGCACTCCACGAATCCGGCCCGGCTCGGCTACACCTGGCGCGACGGCTCGCCCCGCGTCGTGGCGATGTGGTTCGAGTGGACCGACGGGCGGCTGGTGGTGAGCACGCCGGAGCGTGCGCCCAAGCTGAAGGTGCTGCGCGAGCGGCCGCAGGTCGCGGTGACGATCGACGACGCGAACAGCTACCCGTACCGCGAGCTGATGATCCGGGGCAGGGCCGAGGTCGAGCTGCTCGACCACGTGACGCCGGAGTACGAGCGCTCCGCAGCGCGCTACTTCGGTGAGGAGCAGGGGAAGGCCTGGGTGGACTCGATCCGCGCCAACCCGATGGCACGGATCTCGATCACGCCGGAGTGGGTGGGACTGCTCGACTTCGAGACCCGGTTCCCGAGCGCGCTCGGCTGACCCCGCTTCGCTGCCTGCCCGACGCTCAGGCGGCGGCGACGACCTGGATCTCGAGCAGCCACGCGGGCTGCGCGAGGGAGGGCACGGTCACGAGGGTGCTCGCGGCGCGGCGCCCACGGAGGAACGAGTCGCGGGCGGCCATCGCCTGCCCGAGCCCGTCGGCCATCTCGTCCGCGACGACGTAGGTCGTGACGCTCACCACGTGCTCCGGGCCCATGCCGGCCTCGCGGAGGATCGCGCCGATGTTCCGCCAGATCTGCTCCGCCTGCGCGGGCACCCCATCGGGCACGCGGCCCTCGCGGTCGGTGGGCACGACGCCGGCGGTGTGCAGCCAGCGGGTCGGATCCGTCACGAGCACCGCGTGCGCGTAGTTCGCGGCGGGTGCGCCGATCTCCGGTGGGACGACCTCCTGGTTCACCCGTCCGAGGCTAGCGACGCTCGTCGCGTCCCCCGGTCAGTGCCCGAGCGGCAGCAGGACCCGGTGTCCGGCCTCACGATGGCGCCGCTCGGCGCCGCGCTCACCTCAGGGCCGCCCGAGCCTGACGATCACCGGCACGGTCGCCACCATCCGGGGCGGGGTGGGCACGACCCCGATCCGTGGGTCCGGTGCCGGAGCCCAGACGAGGTGGGGCACGAACGCGTGGGTCAGCTCGCCGGCCGCCACCGCTCCACCGCACACGAGGCAGGCGGCCACGACCGCGGTCAGGACGAGCGGCGCCGGCGAGCCCTGGAACGGACCGTGGTGCGCATGCAGCGCGTGCATGGATCCGACGCTAGGAGGAGAGGATGCGGACGGCTATACGCGATATCCCGTACACGGATCCACTCATCCGGGGCTCAGTGGCCGAGGACCAGGCTCAGCGCGATCGTTCCGAGGAATCGGGAGAGCGTGATCAGGCCGGGCAGGCCGATCACGAGTGCTGCGGCGAGCAGCGCGGATCGCCGGACATCCATTCGCCGGAGATCGAATCGAGGGCGCGCGCTCCCGGAGGGCGCGGCCTCGACGGCGGCGTCCTCGACGGGGGCGGTGCTGATCACTTCGGTGCTTTCCTTCGCGGATCGAATACCGCACAACCCTATTCCGATATCCCTGCGGGGAATCGACCCAGAATGGGGCACGAGCGCCGTCCGATCAGCGGAAACGCCTTGGCGGAATTCGCGCCGAACGATGTCGGACGCCCCTGTCATCCTCGGTCGCCGGCTCGATGATCGCGAATCGACGGACTCCGGCAGAAACGAGATCGACATGGACGGAATGCCCGACCCCGCTGATCCCGGATATGTGATCGGCGAGGTTCTCGCATACGTGCTGCTCTTCGGGATCCTCGCCGTGGTGCTCGGCGCGGGCGTCCTGGTGCTGATGGTGTTCTGGCGCATGGCGTTCGGTCCCCGGCGCCCGATGCCTCCGCGTCCGCCCTCGCCGCCCGACGACTGGGACGACGAGGAGTACATCTCGCGGCATCACCACTGAGCTCCTCGGACCCGCTGACGAGTGAGCCCGTTGACGAGTGAGCCCGTTGACGAGCCGGACCCGCGCGACTACCGTCGCAAGGCTGCGCCGAGCGGATGCGGCACGCGGATCCGGAAGGGAGGGAGAACGATGATGAGCAACGATCACGTGTCCCGACCCGAATACCGGCTGCAGCCTCCGCTCCGCTCCGCGTAGACGTCATCACTCGTCGCCCGGGTCGGCTCTCCCGGGCGTCTCTCGCCTGCCTCTCGTTCGAGATGCGGCGGCCCGGGGATCCGGCCGCATTCGAACAGGAAAGGCCATGGAGAGAATCACCGAGCGGCTGCTCAGCTGGGCGAGCGTGATCGAGGAGAACACCCTCGAGCAGGCCCGCCGCACCTCGACGATGCCGTTCATCCATCCGCACCTCGCCCTGATGCCCGACGCCCACCTGGGCCTCGGCGCCACGGTGGGCTCCGTCATCCCGACGCTCGGCGCCGTGATGCCGGCGGCCGTCGGTGTGGACATCGGCTGCGGGATGATCGCGGTTCGGACGCAGTTCGATCGCGCCGCCCTCCTGCGCCGCGGTGACCTCGCCGTGCTGCGCTCGTCGATCGAGCGCGCGATCCCGCTGTCCGCGGGCGCCAACAACGCGAAGGTGGTCGCGACCGCGGCACCGCGCGTCGCCGAGCTCGAGGAGCTCGCGCAGCAGGCCGGGTTCGACCCCGCCACCTTCGTGAAGGGCTGGCGGACGCAGCTCGGTTCCCTCGGCTCCGGCAACCATTTCATCGAGGTGTCCGTCGACGAGACGGACCGCGTCTGGCTCTTCCTGCATTCGGGCAGCCGCGGCGTCGGCAACAAGATCGCGACCGCCACATCCGTGTCGCGCAGGAGCTGATGCGGCGGTGGTGGATCGAGCTGCCCTGACCGCGACCTCGCCTACCTGGTCGAGGGCACGGACGAGTTCGATCGGTACATCGCCGAGCTGCGGTGGGCGCAGCGCTTCGCGCTGCTCAACCGCGAGGAGATGATGGACCGCGTCGTGCGCCAGGTCGCCGAGCACCTGGGCGAGGCCGTGCACGAGCAGGAGCGGATCAACTGCCACCACAACTTCACCCAGCAGGAGCGGCACTTCGGCAAGGACGTCTGGCTCTCGCGGAAGGGCGCGATCTCGGCGAAGGCCGGTGAGGCGGGCCTCATCCCGGGCTCGATGGGCACCGCGTCCTACGTGGTCGAGGGACTCGGCAACCGGCTCGCCCTGGAGTCGTCGCCGCACGGCGCGGGCCGCGTGTACTCGCGGTCCGCGGCGCGGCGCACCTTCACGATCGATCAGCTCAGGGAGGCCATGAGGGGCATCGAGTTCCGGGACACCCCGGCCTTCCTCGACGAGATCCCGCAGGCCTACAAGCCGATCGATCAGGTGATGGCGGACGCGGCCGACCTCGTGTCGGTGCGGCACACGCTGCACCAGCTCGTCAACGTGAAGGGCGACTGACGCAGGCGTGGTCCGGGCGGACCCGTCCGCCGGACCGACGTGGTGCGCCGTGAGCGTCGCCCAGGCGGGGCGGGCCAGGATGCTCCGGTGACCACCCGACCGGCCCTCGCGCCGCGGACCGCCGTCCCGTCGGCGCTGCTCGTGGTCGGCGTGCTCGTCGTGGCTGCGAACCTGCGGGCGTCCATCACGGTCGTCGGCCCGGTGATCAGCGACATCCGCGCGGACCTCGGCCTCTCGGACGCGATGGCCGGCGTGCTGGTGGCCATCCCGCTCCTGGCGTTCGCTGTCGTCTCCCCGGTGGCACCCGCGATCGCCCGCCGGTTCGGCGTCGAGCGGTCCCTGGCCGGTGCGCTGCTCGTGCTCGCCGTGGCCGTGACCGTGCGGTCGCTGCCGTTCGCGGCGGCGCTCTGGGGCGGCACGGTGCTGCTCGGGGCCGCGATCGCGGTGCTGAACGTCGTGCTGCCCGCGCTCGTGAAGCGCGACCACGCCGAGCACGTCGGGCGGATCACGGGCTTCTACTCGGCTGTCCAGAGCGGCGTCGCAGCAGTCGCGGCCGGCCTCGCGGTGCCGATCGCGAGCGCGACCGCCGCGGGCTGGCGCCTGTCCCTCGGCGTCTGGGCGCTGCTCGCCCTCATCGGCCTGGTGGTCCTCGCCTGGGTGTACCGGGGCCGCGAGCCCTTCCTTCCGTCCGTCGTCGCCACGCCACGGCCGAGGCGATCGCCCTGGGCGACCGCGGTCGGCTGGCAGGTCACGCTGTTCATGGGCCTGCAGTCGGTCTCGTTCTTCGTGCTGGTGACCTGGTGGCCGTCGGTCGAGCGGTCGGCGGGCGTCTCCGCGGCCACCGCCGGCTGGCACCTCTCGGTGTTCCAGGCGCTCGGTGTCGTCGGCAGCCTCACCTGCGGCGCGGTGCTCCGGCGGGGCGGGCACGAGCGGGCGGCGGCGTCCGTCGCGGCCCTGCTTCTCCTCGCCGGCATCCTCGGGCAGCTGGCCGAACCGGCCGCGTCGCTGCTCTGGATCGTGCTCACCGGCGTCGGCTGCGGCGCCTCGATCGTGCTCGCGCTGTCGCTGTTCGGCCTCCGGGCCCGCGATGCGGCGGAGGCGGCCGCGCTGTCCGGGATGGCCCAGTCGATGGGCTACCTGCTCGGCGACGGCGGGTCCGCCGCTCTTCGGCGTGCTGCACGACGGATCGGGCGGCTGGGTGGTCCCGCTGCTCGCCCTCGCCGTCGTGGTCGTGCTGCAGCTGATCGCGGGCGTCGTCGCGGGCCGAACCCGTTCGGCGCACTGACGCGCGGCGGGGTCGTCCGGAAGGGGGAGGATCCTCCGGTGACCCTCGTGCCGCCGCCCCCGCTCCGCGGAGGCACCAGGGGGCGGGCGGCCGCGTCGATCCTGGCGCTGCTCGTCCTGGTGGCCGTGCTCCTGGGGCTTCCCACGCCGGCCGTCGCCGCGTCGCCGACCGTCCGGTCGTTCTTCGTCCCGGTGCCGGAGTCGCCCGGCAGTGCGTCCCGCATCCGGCTCGACGCGGATCTCTACACCCCTGCCGTCACGCCCGCGCCCGCGGTGCTGCTCGCGCACGGCTTCGGGCAGACAAGGCGGCGCTCGCCGGCGAGGCGCGGCGCCTGCAGCGCGAGGGCTACGTCGTGCTCGCCTACACCGCGCGCGGGATTCGGCGGCTCCGGCGGCCGCATCGGGCTCGACTCGCTCGACGGCGAGGTGCCGGACGCCCGCGCGATGGTCGACGTGCTCGCCCGGACGCCCGCCGTCGCGGAAGGTCGGGACGACCCGGTCGTCGGCGTGGTCGGCGGCTCCTACGGCGGCGCGCTCGCGCTGATGCTCGGCGCGACCGATCCGCGGATCGACACCGTCGTCGCCGCGATCACCTGGAACGACCTCGCGGACGCGCTCGCGCCCGCCTCCGCCGGCACGGTCGCCGGCGCCGCGACCAGCCGCTGCGGGACTTCAAGGTCGGCTGGGCGTCGCGGCTGTTCGGCGCCGGCCTCGGCACGAGCGCGCAGCCCTGCGGCCGCTTCACCCCGGCGTTCTGCGCCCTCTACCAGCGCCTCGTCAGCGGCGCGGCGCCCACCCCGGCCGATCTCGCGCTGCTGGCGCGGTCCTCGCCGTCGACCGTGCTGTCGGGGATGCGGGCGCCGACCCTGCTGCTCCAGGGCATCCAGGACCGCCTGTTCGGCCTCGACCAGGCGGACGCGAACGAGCGGCAGCTCGCCGCGGCCGGGCGCGCCGGTGCAGGTGCGCTGGTTCGACGGCGGCCACGACGGCGGCGGCACCGCGGGCACCGACGCCGTGGTCGACGCCTGGCTCGCCGCGCACCTCAAGGCACGTGACGCCGTGTCGCAGCGGCTTCACCTTCGCCGTGCCGGCCAGCGCGACCGCGTTCGGGGAGACCAGCACCGCGCGCGCGGTACCCCGGCCTCGCCGGCACCCGGCGGCGCCGGTCGGTCCCGCTCGGCGGCCCGGCGGCAGCGTCGTGAACCCGCCCGGCGGGCTGCCCGCCTCCGTCACGGCTCCCGGGGCTCGGCACCGGCACCGCCGGTCGGCCGCACCGCGTCGGGCCTGCTCGCCGCGGGCGAACCCGCCGTCGGAGGCGGTGCGACGTTCGTCTCCGCGCCGCTCGCCGCACCCGACCGTGCTCGCCGGCGCCGCGACGGTGCGGCTGCCGCGTCACGCCGCAGACGCGCCGGCGACCGTGCGTGCTCTACGCCCAGCTCTCGGCCGCGACGGGCGACGCCGACGCGCGCGCTGCCCGGCGGCGTCGCCCCGATCCGGGTCGACCTGCCCGCCGGCGGCGCGGACGTGAGGTGACGCTGCCCGGCGACGGTCTGGCGGTTCGCGCCCGGCGACCGGGTCGTGCTGACGCTCCGCACGAGCGACAGCCAGTTCGTCGGCAGCGACCGCGCCGGCCGCGAGCGACCGGATCGCCCTCGCCGGCCCGATCGCGCTGCCCGACCGTCGCGGCCGTCGTCGCGACCGCCGCACAGCGGGGCTGCCGCGCGACGGGCGTGCTGATCGGCATCGCCGCCGCGCTGCTCGTCGCGATCCTGCTGCTCGTGCTCGGCGCGCTGCTCGGCCGCCGCGGCGCCCGGCGCCGACGGCCGCCCCTGCGGCGGCGCGAGGGCCCGCCGCTGCGAGATCGGCGGCCTGGTCAAGCGGTTCCGCGGCGGCTTCCTCGCCGTCGACGACGTCGGCTTCACCGTCGAGCGCGGGCAGGTGCTCGGCCTGCTCGGCGAGAACGGCGCGGGCAAGACGACGACGCTGCGCATGGTCGCCGGGCTGCTCCGGCCCGACGCGGGCACGGTCGCGCGCGTTCGGCGTCCCGCTCGGGCCCGGGCTCGCCGGTGCTCGACCGCATCGGCTGCTTCATCGAGGGCCCCGGCTTCCTCGCCGCACCTCTCCGGGCGGCGGAACCTCGAGCTCTACTGGGCGGCGACCGGCCGGCCCGCAGCGCGACGCGCACCTCGCGGAGGCGCTCGACGTCGCGGACCTCGGCGGCGCGATCGACAAGCGCGTCGGCGGCTACAGCCAGGGGATGCGGCAGCGGCTCGCGATCGCGCAGGCGATGCTCGGGCTGCCCGACCTGCTCGTGCTCGACGAGCCGACGAACGGCCTCGACCCGCCGCAGATCACCGCGCTGCGCGGCGTGCTGCAGCGCTACGCGGAGGCGGGGCGGACCGTGGTCGTCTCCTCCCACCTGCTCGGCGAGGTCGAGCGCACCTGCAGCCACGTCGTCGTGATGTCGCACGGCCGGGTCGTCGCGGCCGGGCCGGTCGGCACGATCGCGGGCGAGGCGAGCGAGCTCGTGATCGGGGTGACCGACGTCCGGCGCCGCGCTCGCCGCCGTCGGCGGCTCGGAGTCGCGCGCGCCGAGCCGCGCGGCGAGGGACGCATCCGCGTCGCGCCCGGCGCGCGTCGCGACCGAGGCCGTCGTCGCCGCGCGTCGTCGGCGCCGGGGTCGGGGTGACGTCCGTGAGCCGCGGCCGCCACCTCGAGGAGGCGTTCCTCGAGCTCATCGGCGCGACGGAGCCGTCCGCATGAGCGCCGTACGGCCGCCGACCCGGTGCCGCCTGCCCGTTCCGCGTCGAGCTCGCCCGGCAGCTGAGCCAGTGGCGCGTCCGGATCGCGCTCGGTCGTGCTCGCGGTGCTGCCGGTCGTCGTCCGGATCGCCCTGCTCGTCGGCGGCCCGCCGCCGCCGAGCCGCAGCGGCACGACCGACCTCACCGCGCTGGCGCAGGTGAGCGGAGCGACCTTCGCCGGCGTTCGTGCTCGTGCTCACCGGCGGCTTCCTCGCGACGCTCGTCGCCGCGCTGCTGTTCGGCGACCTGATCGCGGGGGAGGCGTCCCGGTCGACGCTGAAGTACCTGCTCACCGTGCCGGTGCCGCGCCTCCGGCTGCTCGGCGTGAAGGTGCAGGTCGCGACCGGTCCTGCTGCTGGCGCGGGCTCGTCGCGCTGACCGCGGTGTCGCTGCTCGTCGGCGTGCTGTCCTACGGCGCCGGGCGGCCTGCAGGTGCCGGGCGGCCCGCGGCTCGCGCTTCGGCGACTCGGTGCTGCGGCTGCTGCGCGCACGACCGCCGCCGCCGCCGTCGGGCTGCTCTGGGCGGCCGCGCTCGGCACGCTGCTCACCGTCGTCACCGACTCGCCCGCTCGCCGCGGCGGGCGGGGTCGTGCTCGGCGTCGATCCTGTCGCGGATCCTCGACTCAGATCCCGGCGCTCGGCGACCTGCGGGTCGTGCTGCCGACGCACGACTCGACGGCGTACCAGCGTTCCTCACGACGCCGGTCGACCTCGGCGCCGGTCGCCGACTCGCTGCTGTCCGGCCTGATCTGGGCGATCGTGCTCGGCACGCTCGCCGCCTGGCGGTTCTCCCGGAAGGACATCTCCAGCTGACCGCGGTCGTTCCCGGCACTCGGCGCATCCGCTCGAGTGCCGGGAACGACTCGGTGTCAGAGCCGGTCGGACCGGGTGAACGCCACGGAGTCGTAGCTCCCGACCGTGATGGTCGCCGTGCCGTGGGCACCCACCTGCACCGTCGGGCCGGAGCACGTGTGCCCGTGCTTCGTGCCGTGGATGACGTCGCAGTAGGTGCCGGCAGGAAGGCCGGTCCGCACCGTGACGGTCTTGCCCGCGGTCTCGTTGTTCGTCGAGAAGAACCCGAGGTCGCCGCGGCTGAATGCGATCAGGTTCACACCGTCGTCGTACCAGTTGCGCACCGGCGCCTGGCCGACCCGGTTGTGGAAGCCGACCATGCCCTTCACGCCCTGCATCCGGTCGACGCACACCCACGCGCTGCTGCTGCAGTCGGTGTCGGTGATGAACCCGTCGCTGGTCGCGGGCGGCGACTGGTTGGTGTCGGCGCCGAACGCGAAGCCGGAGTAGACCTCGGGCGTGCCGTAGGGGTAGGCGAGCATGAACTCGGTCGCGATCGTGTTGTCCGGGTCCTTGTAGTTCAGGCTCTGGCCGTTGCGCTCCGTGTCGTGGTTCTGGATGAAGACGAGCTCGTCCGCGCTCGGCAGCAGGCCGGAGGCCTGGCCGAAGACCTTCAGGTCGCCGATGTTGCCGTCGTTCCGCGGCTTCTGCCCGTCGTCGTAGGACTTGAACGCGTTCTGGATCGCCGTCGCGTAGTCGAAGCCGAGCACCTGACCGAGGTCCGTGAAGGCGGCCGGGGAGATGCGGCCGGGGCTGCCTGCGCCGACCTCGAGCGCGAAGTACGGGCGCGTGCCGTCGACGGTGCGGTGCAGCCTCGACTGGATCGCGGCGAGGTCGGTCTGGCCGATGTGCTTCGCCGCGTCGACCCGGAAGCCCGAGACCCCGTAGCCGAGGAGCGTGTTCAGGTAGCCGGCGAGCTCGGTCCGCACCTTCGACGAGGACGTGTTCAGATCGGACAGCCCGCTCAGCTCGCAGGTGAAGACCTGCCGGTAGTCGTTGTAGTCGCGGATGCTGCCCTCGCGGTCGCTCGATCCGCTCGCTGCCGGCACGGGGCACGAGCCCGGGTACGAGTGGAAGTCGCTCGGCGAGTAGAGGCCCGCGTACGAGTACTTCGAGTAGGTGGTGCCCCCGTAGGACCTGGTGCCCTGCCCGGCCATGTGGTTGATGACCGCGTCGACGTAGACCTTCACCCCGGCCGCGCGGCAGGTCTTCACCATGGCCTTGAACTGCGCCTCGGTGCCCATCCGGCTGGTCAGCGTGTAGTCGGTCGGCTGGTAGACCTCCCACCACGGATGCAGGACCGTGTCGCTGCCGTTGCCGAGAGCGGTGCGCTGCAGCGAGTCCTGCGGCGGCGCGACCTGCACGCCCGCGTACCCGGCTGGGCCGAGCTGCGTCGTGCACTCCTTCGCGACCGAGGGCCAGTTCCACTCGAACAGGTTCGCGAGCACGTCGTGGCTCGCTGCGCCCGGCCGGTCCGGTGACGCGGTCGCCGGCAGCACCACCGAGGTGGTGAGCGCGCCGGCGGCGACCAGCGCCAGGCCCGCGGCCGCGACGCGCACGCGGCGACGCCGCAGGAACGAGCGGGACGGGGGAGTGGGATGCATGGATCCTCCTCATCGAGGTCGAGGAGCCGCATCCGAGGGGTCGGTGTCGGCTCCGTTGCTGACCGTTCGACCGTAGGAGGGCCGCATTCCGCCACGCCCAGCGTCGCCGCCGGGACTCGGCGCATGCTCAGCCTCGGCGCTCTGCCGGTGCTTCCGGGGGCCCTCGGCTTGGGGATCGGACCGCACTCGGCTCGTCAGTAGCGTTCTTGCGACCAGAAGGAGCACCGGTGTCCACGCCGTTCGAACCCGAGTACAAGCCCGTGCCTGCTGCCGAGCAGCCGCCGCAGGAGACCCAGCGCTACGGCGAGATGGTGGTGCAGCGGGCGCCGTCGGCCACGCCTGCGCCCGCTCCGGGCTGGTACCAGGAGCCGGGGAAGCCGGGAGTCCTGCGCTACTGGAACGGCGCCTCCTGGGAGGAGTGGCGCAAGCCGCTCGTCGACGCGCCCTCGATCGATCAGGGCCAGAAGAGCGTCGCGGTCGCCTACCTCCTGCTGATCTTCTTCGGCGGTCTCGGCATCCACCGGTTCTACCTCGGGAAGACGGGGACCGCTGTGGCGATGCTGGTGCTCTGGCTGGTGGGCGTCGCCACGTCGTTCTTCGCCGTCGGGTTCCTGTTCTTCGCCGCGGTCGGCATCTGGAGCTTCGTCGACCTCTTCCTCGTGCCCGGCCTCGTCCGCGAAGCGAGCCTGAGGGCCGTCCGGCCCACCTACTGAGCCTGTTCGGGCCGAGCGGCCGGAGTCCTAGCGGGTCTGTCGCCGCTTCCGCTGCTGGCCGGCGCGCTTGGGCTTCGCCTTCGCGTCCTTCGGCACGCGCTTCGGCTTCGGCTCCGGGGCAGCGGGCTCGCCGGATCCGCGCGAGCTGTTCGCGGTCCGGCCGCGGACGATGCCGATGAACTCGTCGACGAGCGGCCCCTCCGTCGTCCGCCGCCAGACGAGGGCGACCTTCGACGGCTCCGCATCCGTGATCGGCCGGCCGACGACGTCGCGCCGGCCGGTCGCCCGGAGCACGGCCTGCGGCATCCGCGCGATGCCGTGCCCGGCGGCGACGATGTCGAGGGTCGCGTCGTCCCAGCCCGGGTAGAGCTCCTCGTCCGCGATGTCGGCGAGGGTCACCGTGTCGAAGACCTTGACGGGGTGGTCCTTCGCCGCCACCACGACCGGCGTCTCGTCCCAGAGCGGGATGACGTGCAGGTCGCCGGGGTCGACGCCCGCGATCGGCAGCCGTGCGAGGGCCATGTCGAGCCGGTCGCCCAGCGCCCGACCGGCCTCCTCGTCGGTGACCGCCTCGATCCGCAGGGGCGCGTCCGGCAGGCGGTCGTGCCAGGTGCGCACCCACTTGTCGGGCGTCACGCCGGCCACGACGCCGATCACGAGCCCGTCGGTGGTCATTCCGACGACGGTACCGTTGCCTCGTGGCACAGGAGCAGACGATGAAGGCCGAGACCGCGGCGAAGAAGCTCGGCGTGCTGCTCGAGGCGGCCCCGGAGGACTTCCGAACCGGCCCCGTCACGCGCACGCAGCTGAACGATCTGCTCGAGACGCCGCCGGAGTGGCTGACCGAGCTGCGGCGCACCGGGCCGCATCCGCGCCCCGTGGTCGCGGCCAAGCTCGGCGTCTCGATCGCCGGGCTGCGGCGCGGCGGCGTGGAGGAGCCCCTGACCACCGAGCAGATCCAGGAGCTGCTGAAGGACAAGCCCGACTGGCTCGTTCGCGAACGGGCGACCCACGCCGACGTGATGGCGGAGAACGCTCGCGTGAAGCACGGGCGCGCGGCGAAGGCCGCGGACGGGACCCAGCTGGGCGACGGCTAGCCTCGAGTCGTGTTCGTGCGGCGTCTCTGGGGCAGGCCGCCGTTCGCGTGGGTGCTCGACGCGGCGGTCGTCGTCATCGCCGTCTTCCTGCTGCTCCTCGGCGATCCGACCTTGCGGCTGATCGCCGTGCTCATGCTGGTGTGGCGCGCGATCAGTGTCGGGCTCGCGGTCCTCGTGTGGCGACGCAGCGCCGAGGGCCGTTCGCAGCGCTGATCGGCGCCGCAGGCTCAATGCCTGCCCGCCCGCTGGTCCTCGAGCCAGGCCGGGAAGTCGACCGCGACGATCCGCTCCTCGTGCACGTCGGCCGCTTCGGGGGAGGCGAGCCAGCGGATGGGGTTCTGCATGATCTCGGCCGGCAGCACCACGGCGCCCTCCGGCAGCGCGACGTCGTCGAGCATGCCGGTCGCGGTGATCCCCCCGGGCAGCAGGATGTTCACCCGGATCGGGGTGTCCGCGAGGTCGGCGGCCATGATGCGGGAGAGCGCCTCCGCCCCGGCCCTCGAGGGACCGTAGGGCACGAAGCCGCGCCGGTTCATCGTCGAGTGGTTCATGCTCACGTTCACGACCCGGCCCGATCCGGCTTCGAGCATCCGCGGGACGACGGCCTTCGCGACCAGGAAGTAGCCGGTCAGGTTGGTGTCGACGACGTCGCGGAACCTCTCCGCGGGTACCTCCCAGAAGCCCTGCGGATGCGTGACGAAGGCCGGGTTGACGGTGCGCATCCCGATCCCCGCGTTGTTCACAAGCAGGTCGATGCCGCCCAGCTCGCGCCAGAGTGCCGCCACGACCTCCTCGACCTGCGCCTCGTTGCGGGTGTCGAGGCCCACCCCGATCGCACCGCGCACGTCGGCGGCGATCTCGCGGGCCCGCTCGGTGCTGCGGCCCGTGATCACGACCCGGGCTCCCGCATCCGCGAGGCCGCGTGCCATCGCGAGACCGAGCCCGCTCGTCGAACCTGTGATGAGGGCGCGAACGCCGTCCAGCTGCTCCATCGATCGACCTCCCTCGCGAGGGTCCCGCAGCGAGGTCGGCGCACGCTGAGTTCAGAAGGGGCAGTCGTCCGCTCCCGGGGTCACGCCGTTGGTGCGCACGCGGAGCGCGGGTCGCTGGACCCGGACGGCACCCCATCGGGAGCGCCAGATCGTGCTGCCGTCCTCGCCCATCGAGACCCGCCAGTGGCCGCCGTCGTCCTTCATCTGGTGCGACGCGCGGCAGAGCGGCTGGAGGTTCGTGTGGCGGGTGCGGCCGTCGTGCTCGAACCGTGTGACGTGGTCGAGGTCGGCGCGATGGGCGGGCAGGCCGCAGTCGTCGCCGGTGCACGAGGGTGTTCGCACGTGGATGAGCCGCTTGAGCCCGCTCGGGATGAACCGCTCCTTCGAATCGATGGCGATCACGGCGTCATCGACGGGATCTCGCACCACCCGGGTCCAGCTCCGGGTGTGCTGGACGATCCGCCGGGCGACCTCTGCGTCGATGGTGCCGAAGCCGGCGAGCTCGGCGGCCTCGTCGGAGGCGCCGGTGGCGGTCTCGGCGGGGATCACGACGAGCACGGTGGCGTCGACGGCCTTGCGATGCGGCACCCGGAGGGACCCGATTCGCTCCATCGGGTAGGCCGGGTCGCTCATGTCGGGCGCGTTCGACGCGGCGCCGTGCAGGATCAGGTCGATCACGATGTCCGCCATCAGCTGCCCGAGCGTGCGGCACTCGCCCTCGCGGCCATGCGCCTCGATCGCGCTCTGCCGCACGGCGTCCAGGGCGGCCGCGACGTCGACCGAGGTCGAGTGGATCGTCATCGACGCCTGCCCGTCCTGGCCGGGCCGGCCGGCGACATGCCGCCGCTCGCTCGCCCGACGGTGCCGCTCGATCACCGACTCCGGATCGAGCCGGTCGCGCAGGGTCGCGAGCTTGCGCTGCAGGACGGTCGGTCGCTCCTCCTGCACCAGCTGCGCCGCGGCTCGATCGAACTCGGCGAGCGCCTCGCCGTCGAGGCCGTCGCACTCGTTCGCGACGATGGCTGCGGCGTCGGTCGAGCAGCGGCCGTCGAGGAAGACGGCCCAGGTGTTCGGGAGGCGGTCGCGGAGGGTCCATCCCTCGCTGAGCTGCCGCAGCACCGTCTGCCGCGGGAGGCGCAGCACCGTCGACTGATGGAGGACGAACGCGCGCACGACGACGTCGTCCATGTGCACGGTGCGGCCCTCCGCCTGCTCCTCGAGCACCATCGCGTCGAAGCCGACGAGCATCACCTGGCGGCGCATCGCCTCCGCGCGATTGGCCACCTGATCGGCCTGCTGCAGCGCCGCAGTGAAGAGCGCCTCCCGGGCGTCCAGCTCAGCGAACTCGTTCTCCGGGTCCTCGTTCTCGGGCTCCTCAGGGGGTGGAGCATCCGGGTTCTCCATGTGGTCCGTCATGCGAGCAGTGAACACCGGGGGTCCGACAGCGACTCGCGACGGGATCAGGGGAAACAGGCTGATGAAGAAACCCCTGATCGCCAGAGTGAAAGGCGTTCCGAGCCCGTCGTGGTGGCCTCCGATCGACGTCGTCTTGTGCTCGACGTGTGCCGCGTGTCATGGTTCCCGGGATCGGATTCCGTCGAGAGGAGGTGACACCCATGCACGCAGTTCCCGCAGCGGGTGCCCCTCTGCACGACACGATCGGCGACTGACCTCGTCGCAGCCGGAGCACCCCTTCCGCACTCCGCGAAAGGCCCTCCCATGAACACCACCTCTCCTTCTCCTCGGCCTGCCGAGACATCCGAGCCCGCCATCACCCGACTCGGACGCGAGCGTGCGCTGGTCCTCCACGGCGGCGGATCCTCCGGCAACGCGTGGGAGATCGGCGTCGTCGCCGGCCTGGCCGAGGGCGGCCTCGACGTCACCGGCGCCGACCTCGTCGTCGGGACGTCCGCCGGCGCGACGGCGGCCGTGCAGATCACCAGCGCGTCGCCGGCCGACCTCCTCGCCGCGATCCTCGAGGCGCCTCCGGCGCGGCCAGGAGCAGCGCCGGCAGGAGCAGCGGCCGCGTCCGCTCGGCCCGTCGTCGACCACCTGGCGCGGACCGACCGCATCATCGCCGCCTCGAGCGACGCGGCCGACATGCGCCGCCGGATGGGCGCGGCTGCGCTCGAGCTCGACGCCGGACCGCGAGCACTCCGAGCGCTGGCGGGCGATCGTCGCCGCTCGGCTGCCCGCGCAGGAGTGGCCGGATCAGCACATCCTGATCACCGCGGTCGACGCCCGAAGCGGCGAGCCGGTCGCGTTCGACCGGCACAGCGGGATCGAACTGGCCGACGCCGTCGCCGCGAGCACCTCGAGCGGCGCTCCATACCGGATCGGCGACGGCCGCTACATCGACGGCGGCTATCGGCGGAACGAGAACGCCGACCTCGCCGCCGGCTTCGCACGGGTGCTGGTGCTCTCACCGTTCGGCGGGCGGTCCCGGCATCCGGAGGCGTGGGGGATGCAGCTCGCCGCGCAGGTCGAGGAGCTCCGCGCGGGCGGCAGCCGGGTGGAGACGGTCTTCCCCGACCCCGATGCGGCGCACCTGTTCGGCGCGAACGCGATGAACCCCGCGAATCGTCCGCCGGCCGCGCGCGCCGGCCGCGACCAGGGCCTCGAGCTCGCGGAGCGACTTCGCGACTTCTGGGGGTGAAGCGCCGGATCCGCCACCTGCGCAGACGACGGAGTTCCTGCGAGATGAGGCGTCGGATCGGCCTGGGCGCATTCGTGCGACCCGGTTTCTCCGTCGTTTGCGCAGCAGGTGCTCCGCGCAGTGGGTTCGGCCTGGCTAGCCGCCGGCGATCGTGCGCAACGCAGCGAAGGACTCGCTCATCACCGGCGCGAGTCGTTCGCCGGCATCGCCCGAGACCCAGCGCGCGAAGGCGATGCGGAACGCCGCGACCGCGGATTCCGCCGCGAGGCTGGCCGCCGGCTCCTGCACGCCCCGCTGCCGCAGCGCATCCGCGAGCGTCGCCGCGATCGCGGCCATCTTGATCAGCTCCCGCTCCTGCAGCCCGCTGTGCGAGTCGATCACCGATTGGCGGGCGCGCGAGTGCTGCAGGCTCTCGCCGAAGAAGCCGGTGGCCACGTCGTCGAAGGCGAGGGCGAGGACGTCGAGCGGTGCGAGATCGGCGGGCGCGGCGGCGACGGATGCGACGAGCCGGTCCTGCAGCGCGCTCGAGCCCGCGAAGAGCACCTCACGCTTGTCGGCGAAGTAGCGGAAGAAGGTGCGCTCGGTGAGCCCGGCGCGCTCGGCGATGTCGGCGACCGTCACCTGGTCGAATCCGCGCTCGAGGTAGAGCTCCATGGCCGCCTGCTGCAGGCGGCCATGGGCATCCGGCTGCCAGCGAACCATGTGGCGAGTCTAGTGACGACAGTGGCTGACATCGAGTGCTACGGTCATGACAGCAACTGACATGACGAGCCGAGCCAGGTGAGGCGGAGCCGTCGGAACCCCCTGGAGGTAGCCGTCATGCGTGTCTTCGTCACCGGTGCATCGGGCTGGATCGGATCCGCCCTCGTCCCCGAGCTGCTCTCGAACGGGCACCAGGTGCTCGGCCTCGCCCGCTCCGACGCGTCGGCCGAGGCCCTCACGGCCGCCGGCGCGGAGGTGCTGCGCGGGTCGCTCTCGACGACCTCGATACCCTGCGCGCCGGCGGCGCGCGACAGCGACGGCACCGTCCACCTCGCCTACATCCACGACTTCTCGCAGTTCGAGGAGAACGCGCGGATCGACCTGCGGGCGATCGACGCGATGGGGGAGGAGCTCGCGGGCTCCGACCGCCCCTTCGTCATCGCATCGGGCACCCTCGGCCTCGCGCCGGGCGCGTCTGGCGATCGAGACCGACCTGCCGGACACGACCACGGCGATGGGCGGCCGCGGGATCTCTGCCGAGCACACGCTCGCGCTCGCCGACCGCGGCGTGCGGTCCGCCATCGTGCGGCTCGCGCCGACCGTGCACGGCGAGGGCGATCACGGGTTCATGGCCGCCCTCGTCGCGATCGCCCGCGGCAAGGGGGTCTCCGCCTACGTGGGCGACGGCGGGCAGCGGTGGCCGGCCGTGCACCGTCTCGACGCCGCCGCTCTCTTCCGCCTCGCGCTGGAGCACGCGCCCGCGGGCTCCGTGCTCCACGCGACGGCGGACGATGGGGTCGCCATCCGCACGATCGCGGAGATCATCGGACGGCACCTCGGGGTGCCGACCGTGTCCGTCGCCCCCGAGGACGCGGTGGCCCACTTCGGCTGGCTCGCGAACGCGCTGGCCATCGACTCGCCGGCGTCCAGTGCGCTGACGCAGGAGCGCTTCGAGTGGATGCCGACGCATCCGGGGCTGCTCGAGGACCTCGAGGCGGGGCACTACTTCCGCGGGATGAACGAGAACGGGGTGCAGCCCTCATCGTCGAGCGCTGCACCCCGGGTCCGCGGGGGCGGTCAGGAAAGTACGTGCAGCAGCTGGACCGTGAACAGGACCGTCGCGAGCACGCCGAGGACCAGCGCGATCACTGCGGTGGTGAGGCCGCGGTACCGGACCACCCGGGCGTCGAATGAGGCTGCCCGCACCAGCCCGGGGATGGCGAGGCCGATCGCGACGAGGCCGGGCAGCGCGAAGAAGTCGAAGATCATGGCGATCAGCCCGAGCAGGGCCGCGGCGTACGCGAACGGGTTGTTCCGTCGCATGGCGCGCTCGCGGTCGGCGTACCGCATCCGCCCCGCCGGCGCCGGCGCGTCCGAAGCGCCGCTCGGCGGCACCGAGTAGGCGAGCTCGCGAAGGCCGGAGCCCGCGTTCTGCTTGCGATGCTCGGACCAGCCGGCGCCGTCCCACCACCGCAGATCGCTGCGGTTGTCGGGGTCGTCGTACCAGCCCGGTTGAACAGTGGCGTCGGTCACCTGCACTCCTTGCGATTCGTTCGGAATCCAAGGTTTCGCATGCAGTCCCGGGGCAGAAGGCCCAGTTCGAGGCGCGCGGGAGTCGACGGCACCCGACCGGGGAGGCGCAGGCGACGCGGTCAGCCGTCGAACCGCACCCGCACGAGCGCCAGTGCGGCCGCGAGATCGAGGTTGTTCGACTTCACGGCCGCCACGTAGGCATCGGCGGCGGCGCGAGCGGCCTCATCCGTCGCGGTGCTCGCCCGCACCCGGGTGCCCTTCGAGCGGTTCGTCTCGACGAGCCGCGCCTCCTCGAGCTCCGTGTAGGCGCGCGCGACCGTGCCGGGCGCGACGCCGAGGTCCGTGGCCAGCTGCCGGATGGTCGGGAGCCGGGTACCGGAGGCGAGGGTGCCGTCGAGGATCTGGTCGTGCAGCTGCTGCCGGATCTGCTCGAACGGCGGCATCGGGCTGGTCGTATCGACGGTGATCATCGGGCTCATCCCGACTCCTTTGTGTCATGGAGGAGGGTACGAGCCACGGGTCGAGGCATCGACCCCTCGGAGAGTAGTCCGGAGCCGCATCCGAATGCCGCCGGGTGTGTGCGCCGGCTCTGCAGCGGGAGGTGTGGAGCGGGACACGCCCGGTCTGCGGCGTTCCCGGCGTTCTCCCGACTCCCGGTGTTGAGGTGCAGAGGTTCCACCGAAGAAAGGCAACGATGCCAAGCTCCATCCCTCCGTCCCGTCAGGTCTCGATCGAACGGGGGGATGCGCCGCCACGGCGCCGCCGCCTCGCCGTCGCGGCCGCTCTCCTCCTCGTCGCCGGCACGGTGTCCGGCGGCCAAGCCGCGAACGCCGCACCGAAGCCCGCAGCTCCGACCGGCCTCGGCCCGAACGTGATCGTGTTCACGCCCGACATGCCGCAGGCACAGATCCAGGCGAAGCTCGACGCGATCGCGAGCCGGCAGGTCTCGAACGACTTCGGCACGGCCCGCTACGCGGTGCTCTTCGAACCCGGGACCTATGGATCCGCCGCTACGCCACTGGTGTTCCAGGTGGGCTACTACGAGGAGGTCGCCGGCCTCGGGCAGTCGCCGAAGGACGTCGTCATCAACGGCAAGGCCGACGTCTACAACCAGTGCGACTCGTCCGGGAGCTGCACCGCGCTGAACAACTTCTGGCGGTCGCTGTCGAACCTGACGATCAACCCGACCGGCGGCGACGGATGCCAGGGCGGTCGCGAGTTCTGGGCGGTCTCGCAAGCCGCGCCGATGCGGCGCGTGAACATCACCGGCGGCCTGACCCTGATGGACTACTGCACCGGCCCGTCGTACGCGAGCGGTGGCTTCATCGCCGACTCGTCCATCAGCGGGACCGTGATCAGCGGCTCGCAGCAGCAGTTCTACACACGCGACAGCAGCATCGGCGGCTGGTCGAACGGCGTCTGGAACCAGGTCTTCTCCGGAACGATCGGGGCGCCCCCGACCGACTTCCCGAGCAAGAACCAGTACACGACCCTCGCCACCACGCCCTCGAGCCGTGAGCGTCCGTACCTCTACACGGATGCGAAGGGCGCCATGCGGGTGTTCGTCCCGACCGCGCGGACGAACGCGGTCGGCACCACGTGGGCGAACGGGGAGACCCGGGGGCGCTCGCTGCCGCTGTCGGACTTCTTCGTCGCTTCGCCGTCGGACTCGATCGCCAAGATCGACTCGGCGCTCGCGCAGGGTAAGAACCTCCTGCTGACGCCGGGCGTCTACTCGGTGGACCGCTCGATCGCGGTCAAGCGGGCCGACACCGTCGTGCTCGGTCTCGGGTTCCCGACCCTGACCGCCGCGAACGGTGCCGTGCCGCTCACGGTCGCCGACGTGCCGGGCGTGGACCTCGCCGGCATGATCATCGACGCAGGCCCGACGAACTCCCCGGCGCTGCTCCAGATCGGCACGGCGCACGGGAACAAGGGCAACGGGCACGCGGCATCCGCCGCCGATCCGACCGGGGTGCAGGACGTGTTCTTCCGCGTCGGCGGCCCGCACGTCGGCAAGGCATCCGCGGCCCTGGTCGTGAACAGCGACCACGTGATCCTCGACGACATCTGGGCCTGGCGCGCCGACCACGGCAGCGGCGTCGGCTGGACCGTGAACACGGCCAAGAACGGCGTGATCGTGAACGGCGACGACGTCACCGCGACCGGGCTCTTCGTCGAGCACTTCCAGCAGTACAACGTGATCTGGAACGGGGAGCGCGGCAAGACGATCTTCTTCCAGAACGAGCTGCCCTACGACGCGCCGAACCAGGCCGCATGGCAGCACGGCTCGACGCTCGGCTGGGCCGCGTACAAGGTGGCCGACTCGGTGAAGACGCACGAGCTGTGGGGCGGAGGGTCGTACATCTACACGAACGTCGACCCGACGCTGCACGACTCGCACGCCTTCGAGGTGCCGGTGACGGCGGGCGTGAAGCTGCACGACGTGCTGACGATCAGCCTCAACGGGGCGGGCACCATCGATCACGTGGTGAACGACACGGGCGCTCCCGTGACGCCGGACTTCCAGGGCCCGTCGGATGTGACGAGCTACCCGGGCAACTGAGTCCGGCCGACTGAAGAGGGCGCCGGCATCCCGCACGGGGTGCAGGCGCCCTTCTTCATGCCGTCAGCGGAGCGCCTGCCGCACGCCGTCGATGGCGAAGTAGACGCCGAGCGCGCCGAGGAACGTGCCGGCCACGCGATCGATCGTGCGGCTCCAGCGCAGGTAGAAGCGCTGCGGACGCGGCCGCGACAGACGTGGTCGCGACGAGGCTGTACCAGAGCACCTCGACCGCGGTCGTCGCGATCGGCAGCGCGATCAGCGTGGCGACGGATGTGTGGGGCGGCAGCAGGGTGACGAAGACGCTGCCGTAGATGACGATCGTCTTCGGGTTGCTCAGCTGGGTGAGCAGGCCGGTCATGTACGCGCGCCGATCGCCCTCGATGCCGACAGGGATCCCGGAGGTGCCGTGGCTGCGCCAAAGACGCACGGCGAGCACGACGAGGTAGGCGCCACCCGCCACCTTGAGCACGACGAACAGCCAGCCCACGTAGGCGAGGACCGCGCTCACGCCCGCAGCGGCCAGCACCGAGAAGGCGAGGCTCGCCGTGCCGACGCCGAGCGCGGCGATCCTGCCGAGCCGCGGCGTGGCCGAGAGGGCGGTCCGGGCGACGACGATGAAGGTCGGTCCCGGGCTGATGACGCCGACGGTGATCGCGAGCACGACGGTCGCGATGACGGCGAGGTCCACGGGGTGAGCGTCTCACGGGCAGTGAGGCGAGCACCCGCACCGTGCGCCGCGGGGGCGGACGCTCAAGCGTCCTTCTGAGCCGATCTCACCTTGACATCAGAGCCTGCGTCCATGCATGGAGCACGGCGGTGAGCACAGCGATCGCGATCGGCAGTCCGATCGCGAGACCGATGAGCGACGCGATCAGCTCGACGAAACGACTGCTCGTCGATCTGCGTCGTGCGCGAGGGACGGGACGCGCAACGGGGGGCCGGAGCACAGGCCCGACCCGGGGCCGCGAGGGCGCTCGAACTGCCTGGAAGGGGATGGATCGGCGAGCCGGTCGAGCCGGTCGGGTGGTCGCCTCAGAGGACAGGGCCAGGAACTCGAACGTCGGATCGGGTTCCGACAGCACCCGATCGGATGCACCCCAAGTCCGAGGCTTCGCCGCCGCCTCCGCCAGGTTGCGAACCTGATGGGTGGTGAGCTGTGCGGGAAGGGAGACCAGGAATCGGGTGAGGTCCTGCGACATCGCGGACATGACGACCTGGGGACCTTGATGCTGAAGGCGCTGAGCCTGGGCGAACACGAGGACCGGATGCACGGGTGAGAGTTCGTTCGTAGCGCTGAACAACTGCCGATGCACGTGCTCGCATCGAGACCGGATCGTGCTCTGGTAATGGTTCTGCTGGTAGCCGTTGATCCACACGACGTGGGTGCCAACCTTGACCATCGCATTCGGGTGCCGTTTCGTGTTGAGCACGAAGATCCCTGGCGGCCCGATGACGAGATGGTCGATGTCCGCGCCTGCGCTACCGGCAGGGACAGCATGCAGCACGTGCCATTCCGGCGGCAGGAACGAGAGCTCCTGCCCGACGAGGAGCTCGCCGAGAGCGCCGTCGTGCCAGGAGCGGGCGTCTGCGGGGAATTGTCCGAGCCCGAGCGCGCGATGCGTTCGCACCTTCTCCAGCCAGACCGTCATCACGGCGTGTCCCGCGCGACGCTGCAGAAGGTTAGGTGACGGAACGGGAGAAAGTAGGTCTGACATGAATCCTGGCTCTTCACTGGGGTGGGCCAGTCGACCTTAGAGATCTATTCGCTCTCGAGTAATCGCCTTTGCTCGGGGGTCGCAAAGTTCGCTTGATAGCGCTAACCCTGCAGATCTGAGGCGCCACGCGGAACGGTTTCGCGAATGAATTCGACCGCAGCCGCCAGGTCTATCGACCTTCCTTGAGGAGGGCGATGTCGACAGCCGTCGCCACTCGTTCCGCCTCGGCTGCGCTCTCGATCTCGGTGTCCCGCACGCCTTGCCCGATGCGGGTGACGTCCGCTCGGCATTGATCACACAGTCGTTGGAGCGCCCGTGCG
Source organism: uncultured Actinomycetota bacterium (assembly GCA_963771645.1). GTDB lineage: Bacteria > Actinomycetota > Actinomycetes > Actinomycetales > Microbacteriaceae > Amnibacterium. Next base: position 77,213 of record CAVYUH010000019.1, read on the forward strand.
GCGTCGAACTGCTGAGCAGGGATCCGCTGTCCGCAACGAGAACATGCTGCGGGCACCCCAGCGTCGAGGCTCATCACCGCGGCTTTACCGGCGCCGCTCGTCTGGCCGATCAGCGGCGCCCGAAGCGGAAGGAGAGGCCGGGCAGGATCCGAATCGAGCCGCCGCCGCGGGAGTTCAGGGTGAGGCGTCCGATTCGCTGCGACACCGACGCTCCGCGCTTCGAGAGGTTCAGCCGACGGCCTTTGCCGAGCGAGAGGCTGCGGCGGAAGCTGAAGCCCATCAGCCGGTCACCTGCACACTGTTGGCCGCCGTGTGGATCAAGTGGGCCTCGTCTCCCTTGGTCGTCTTCGCGCCGCTCCATCTGCAGGCTAGCCGCAGAGCGCCGCCTGACGGTACCTCGACACTCTGGTCAAAGGTCCCGATTGACCAGGTTCTTCGACGGATGGGGTATCCGGATCCGGGTGCGGTGCCCCATCGATGTCGGCACGAGGAGTACGACGCGCCACGGTTCTCCGCGCGCTCGTCCCGCATCCCTCAGTAGCGTCGACGGGACCTGAGGGGGACGCCATGGCGAAGTCAGGATGGATGATCTGCGGCACGACGGGGGTGCTGCGATGAGCGTGCATCACAGAGCTCGGCCTTGGTCGGCGGATGCGCTCCGTGAGGGCGGATTCGTCGGCTTCGTGCCGCTCGCGGACCTCGACGTGAAGGCGGTTCCGACCGCGCCGGGCGTGTACGCGGTGCTCCGCGCGAGCGATGCCGGGCCCGCCTTCCTCGAGGCGAACGCGGGCGGCCGGTTCAAGGGCAAGGATCCGTCGGTCGCCGCCGACCTCCTCGCCAAGAAGTGGGTCGACGACGCCGAGGTGCTGTATGTCGGCAAGGCCACGCCCGGCTCGACCGGGCGGCGAGGGCTGCAGAAGCGGCTCGACGAGTTCCAGCGCTTCAGCGCCGGCCAGCCGGTCGGGCACTGGGGCGGCCGCTACGTCTGGCAGCTGGCCGACCGGGACGAGCTCCTCGTCGCCTGGAACGCGACCGAGGAGGACGCCTCGGCGGTCGAGTCGCGGATGCTCCGCGACTTCGTCGACCACTACGGCGCGCTGCCCTTCGCGAACCTGCGGCGCTGAAGTCCGCGCTGCTGCGGGAGGAGGCGGACGAGGCAGGGAAATCCTCTTGGAGACGCCTCCTAGCTACGTCGGCAGGCGGCACAGCGGTGTTTGCCTCGGTCCGCGTGGCATCCGAGTCTCCGCGACTTCGTGGCGAGACTGATGGTCCCCATGTTGTAGGAGTGTCCTCACCTCCTATTCGATATCGACGCGAATTCTCGAGCGACTCATCGACGTGCCATCAGCGTGGGCGAACAGGAGATGAAGCTATGACCTCTGCCGATGACATCACGCTCGAGACCGAGATCGGCGAGGAGGACGCGGATCGCGACATCGCAGCAGCGGTGAGCGCTCGCCATGCGCTCGCTCGAAAGTACGTCTTGAGACTGCGCCGCGCTCATCCTGAAGCGACGCCCGCCGAGGTCATCCAGTTGCTCGAGCGGCACTACGCCACGTCCATCACCACCGCCGGAGCCTTGATCACCGCGGGAAGCCTCGCTGCAGCCGTCGGCATCTCGCTGATCCCGGGCGGCGGCGTCGCCGCGACCGGGGCGAAGGCCGCCGGGGCGCAGGCCGCGAAGAAGGTGAGCCAGGAGGCCGCCAAGGCCGCGGCCAAGCAGGCGGCGAAGGTCGCGGCGAAGGGCGTGGCCCTGGGTGTCGCGAAGAGCGGGGCACAGCGGGTCGCTGGGCTGCTGCCCGCCGGGGAGCAGCAGTTGCAGTTCGAGATCACGGCGATCTTCGGACTCGCCCTCGCGGACATCCACGGGATGAGACTCGACCAGGACCAGTCCCACGCGCTCGTCTACGGGCTGACGAACGAGCGGGTGAGCCAACAGCAGATCGCGACGATGGCCACGGATATCGTGAAGGCGACGTCCGACGCGGGCGAGTCGCACGCCCCGGTACCTGACCGGACCGATTGGTCACACTGGGCGGCCACCCTCGCTGACACGCTGCCGTCGGGGGCGGCTCAAACACTTGTCCGGACCGTTCAAACCGGCCAGCTCGAAACCGTCCGCAAAGGTCTGAGCGGCACTCAGCAGGCCACCATCGAGTATGGAGTTAGCGCACTGGTCGGGGGTGCGACTCGCTTCGTCTTCGGGCGCGACGTCGTCAAGGCGTCTCACACGGCTTTCCCGCCGGCGCCCGAACGGTTTCCTGAGCACCTGGAGCTGGTTCCAACGACCGACGAGGAGGACGGTGAGCCGAATGCCGCGCTCGCCGCGCTTGAAGACGCGGCGAGTAAGACGGGTGCCTGGATCTCGAGTACCGCGGGCACAGTCGGGAGCGGCGTTTCAAGCAGTGCAGTCGCGGTCGGAACCGGCGTGGCGAGCGCCGCAGGAAGCGTGACGCGCACCTTCCGAAGCGTGGACCTCGACGGCGATGGGGTCCTGGACGAACCACAGGCGCTCACAGCGGTCAAGGGCATGGGCGGAGCGGTCGCGGGCGCTGCCACCTCGCTGGGTGGCGGCGTTGCCGGATTCTTCAAATCCAAGAAGCGCGACTGATATCTCCTAGCTCGAGGCTTCCGCGAGCCGACGGAGCATCGCGCCGAGCGACGCGACAGCATCCGGATCCGGCGTGCCCTCGTGCAGGTAGAGGTCGCGGCGGATCTCGAGCATCACCGACTGCACCCGTACGTCCCGCCCGTAGTACCGCAGCGGCACGTAGGCGCCGTGGAAGGGCTCGTTCTCGAGCGCGTCGAGACCGTCGAACGCCTCCCGCACCGCGGCGACGAGGCCGGCGGGCGTATGGAACGGGTCGACGCCGACGCAGAGCTCCGGCCGCTGCTCGTCGGCGTGCAGCTCATACGGGCTCGGCCGACTGCGGATACGAGTGCAGGTCGAGGATCACCGCCCGCCCGTGCTGGTCGAGCGTGCGCTCGACCAGGTCCGCGAAGGCTCTCGAGTAGGCGGAGAAGTAGGCCATCAGCGCGGTGCGGTCCGACTCGGACGGGCGCCGGAGCTCCTGCCCGCGCGAGCCGTGGGTGTAGAGCACGCCCATCCCGACCGCGTTCATCTCCTCCTCGTCGCCCGGGAAGCGCTCGACGTCGACGAGCAGCCGCGACAGCCCGTGCTGCACGCGGCTCGCGGTCGGTGCGCCGTCCGCGATGCGGTCGGTCGCCGCATCCGTGAGGGCGTCGAGCTCGCGGGCGATCTCATCCGGGCCGACGACGAATGACGCCAGGAAGGCATTCGGGATCAGGCGGCTCGCGTGCGGAACGTGCACGATCACCGGTGACGTCTGCGAGCGGTCGTCGACGCGGATGAGGTCGGACAGCGCATCCGCCGCGCGATCGGCGCTCATCGCTCGACGCCCGAGTCGCGTGCGAGCAGCAGGCGCGTCGCCTGATCCGGCGAGAGCCCGTCCTCGATCAGCGCCGGCCACGCAGCCCACAGCCCCGGGTCGAACGGCCGCACCGGCACCAAGCCGGTGGTGATGAGGCGGTTGTCCGGATGCGCCTCGTACTCAGCCGGCTCGACCCGATCGAGCGACGCCTGCAGCGCCTCGTAGGTGGCGGGCGAGAAGCCGAGCGACTCGGCGAGCTGCGCTCGCGCGGCCCAGTCGGAGAAGCCGGCGGGACGTCCTTCCTCGAGCATCGGCCGCACGCGCCAGATGATCGTGCTCGGCACGGACGGCCGACGCGTCAGGAAGACGCGCGTCCATTCGAGCGCGCGGTCGGTCGGGATGCCGGACCAGTGGCTGCGGTCCTCGATCGCGAAGTAGACAGGAACGGACGACATGGCGGCCTCGCTTCCGGAGGCGGCGCCTCCATCGCACTTGCCCCGCGCGATCGCGCGGCGGCCGGTTCTTCCCCGAGGGCACCCTGCCGATGGAGGCGGGGTTGCCGGGCAGCCAGCTCGGTACTGACAGCTGCCACTCGTGAACCTGCTCGAAGTGTTGCAGACGCCTCCGACGTCAGAGCGCGCCCTGCACCATGCCCACCCCGGTCACGCGGACGACCGCCGTGCCCGCCTCGTCGCTCTCGGCGAGGTCGACGGTCGCGCTGATGCCCCAGTCGTGGTCGCCGGCCGGGTCGTCGAAGATCTGGCGCACCCGCCACTCGGTCGGCGTCTCGGTGATGACGCAGCATCGACGGCCCGCGCGCATCCGGCCCCGTGCCGAGGTCCTCGTGCTCGTCCCAGTACGCGGCCATCGCATCCGCCCAGGCGTCCGCGTCGAAGCCGGCGGATGCGTCGAGCTCGCCGAGCGCGTCCCAGTGGCCGAGCGGCCGCGAGCTGCACCCGCCGGAAGAGCTCGTTGCGCACCATCACGCGGAAGGCGCGGACGTTCGCGGTCAGGCGACGCGGCGCGGGCGGCACGATCGACTCGTTCGCCGCGTGCAGCGTCGGGTCGACGAGCTCCTCCCACTCGTCGACGAGCGACGAGTCGACCTGCCGCACCAGCTCGCCGAGCCACTCGATGAGGTCCTGCAGCTCCTCGTTCTTGATCTCGTCCGGGATCGTCTGCCGGGCGGCGCGGAACGCATCCGACAGGTAGCGGAGCACGAGGCCCTCGGACCGCGACAGCTTGTAGAGCGCGCAGTACTCGCCGAAGGTCATCGCCCGCTCGACCATGTCGCGCACGACCGACTTGGGGGAGAGGCGGAAGTCGCGGACCCACGGCTGCACGGAGGCGTACGACTCGTAGGCCGCCTCGAGCAGCTCTTTGAGGGGCTGCGGATGCGTGACCTCCTCGAGCAGCTCCATCCGCTCCTCGTACTCGATGCCCTCCGCCTTCATCGCCGCGACGGCCTCGCCGCGGGCCTGGAACTGCTGCTGGCTGAGGATCGGGCGCGGGTCGTCGAGCGTCGACTCGAGCACGGAGATCACGTCGAGCGCGAAGGTCGGCGACTCGGGCTCGAGCAGCTCGAACGCGGCCAGCGCGAACGGGGAGAGGGGCTGGTTGAGCGCGAAGTTCGGCTGCAGGTCGACCATGAGGCGGATCGCGATGGTGCCGTCCGGCTGCGCGGTCTGATTGACGACGCCCGCGGCCCGCAGCGTGCGGTAGATGCCGAGTGCGCGGCGGGCGAGCTCGCAGCTGCCGCCGCCACGGCTCGTGGTTGTCGAAGACGAGGGCGTGCACGTTCGCGTACACGTCGCCGCCGCGGCCGATGACGTTCAGCAGCATCGCGCTGGTGATCTGCATGTGCGAGGTGAGCGTCTCGGGCTCTGCCGCGACGAGCTTGCGGAAGCTCGGCTCGCCCCAGGACACGAAGCCGGCCGGCGCCTTCTTCGAGACCCACTTGCGGCGCTTCTTCGGGTCGTCGCCCATCTTGGCGAGCGCCTTGCGGTTCTCCGACTCGTGCTCCGGCGCCTGCACGACGACCGTGCCCGCGGTGTCGTAGCCCGCACGGCCCGCGCGCCCGGCGATCTGGTGGAACTCGCGGGCGGTGAGCTGCCGCATCCGCGTGCCGTCGAACTTGGTCAGCGCGGTGAGCAGCACGGTGCGGATGGGCACGTTGATGCCGACGCCGAGGGTGTCGGTGCCGCAGATCACGCGGAGCAGGCCCTGCTGCGCGAGCTGCTCGACGAGGCGGCGGTACTTCGGCAGCATCCCGGCGTGGTGCACGCCGATGCCGAGGCGGAGCAGCCGGTTCAGCGTCTTGCCGAACGCGGTGGTGAAGCGGAAGCCGCCGATCACCTCCGCGATGCGGTCGCGCTGCTCGCGGGTGGCGACCTGCGGCGCTCGGCAGCGCCTGCGCCCGCTCGAGCGCGGCGAGCTGCGAGAAGTGCACGACGTAGATCGGCGCCTGGTCGGAGTGCAGCAGCTGGTCGATCGAGTCGTGGATCGGCTCGAGCTCGTACGCGTAGTGCAGCGGCACGGGGCGCTCGACGCCGGTGACGCTCGCGGTCGTCGCGGCCGTGCGGCGGGTGAGGTCCGCGGCGAGCGCGGTCACGTCGCCGAGCGTCGCGGACATGAGCACGAACTGCGCCTGCGGCAGCGTCAGGAGCGGGACCTGCCACGCCCAGCCGCGGTCAGGGTCCGCGTAGTAGTGGAACTCGTCCATCACGACCTGGTGGACCGGCGCCTCGGGCCCGTGCCGGAGGGCGAGGTTCGCGAGGATCTCGGCGGTGCAGCAGATGATCGGGGCGTCCGGGTTCACGGAGGAGTCGCCGGTCACCATGCCGACGTTCGCGGCGCCGAAGACGTCGACGAGGGCGAAGAACTTCTCGCTGACCAGGGCTTTGATCGGCGCCGTGTAGTAGCTGCGCCTGCCCTGCGCGAGCGCGAAGGCGTGCGCGCCGATCGCGACGAGCGACTTCCCGGTGCCGGTCGGCGTGGAGAGGATGAGGTTCGCGCCGGAGACGATCTCGATCATCGCCTCCTCCTGCGCCGGGTACAGGGCGAGGCCGCGGCCCTCGGCCCAGTCGGCGAAGGCGAGGTACGCGGCGTCCTCGTCGAGGCCGCCGTCGGGGAGCGGCGGCGGCATGAGGTCGAGCAGCGAGGAGGCGTCCACGGAAGTCCTCCTCGAGAGCGGCCGGATGCGCGTGCTCCGGATGCGGGATGCCGGCGTCGGCCGGTCGTTCACGCTACGGGAC
>CAVYUH010000020.1:0-38747 GCA_963771645.1 uncultured Actinomycetota bacterium
AGCCGATGCGGAAGGCCGGGATGCCCGTGATCGCGGCGCCGAGCACGAGCGTGTGCACCTCGTCGGTGCCCTCGTAGGTGCGCACGCTCTCGAGGTTCAGCGCGTGCCGCAGCGGCGACAGCTCGGCCGTCACGCCGTTGCCGCCGAGGATCGTGCGCGCCTGCCGGCACACCTCGATCGCCTCGCGGACGTTGTTCAGCTTGCCGAACGACACCTGCTCCGGCGTGAGGCGGCCGGCGTCCTTCCGCCGTCCGAGGTGGAGCGCGAGCAGCACGCCCTTCTCGATCTCGAGCTGCATGTCGACGAGCTTCTGCTGCGTCAGCTGGAACGCCGCGATGGGCGAGCCGAACTGCTCGCGCTGCTTCGCGTAGGCGAGCGCGACCTCGAGCGCGTCGCGGGCGGCGCCCATCGCGCCCCAGACGATGCCGTAGCGGGCCTCGTTGAGGCAGCGCAGCGCGGCACCCAGTCCTCGGGCCTCCGGCAGGAGCGCGTCGGGCGGCAGCCGCACGTCGTCGAGCACGATGTCGCACTGCACCGACGCCCGCATGGACAGCTTCGGCTCGATCGGTGTGGCCGTGAAGCCGGGCGTGGCCGTCGGCAGGAGGAAGCCGCGCACCCCGTCCTCGGTGCGCGCCCAGATGACGGCGACCTCGGCCACCGAGGCGAGGCCGATCCAGCGCTTCGAGCCGGTGATCGACCAGCCGCCGTCGGGCGTCCGGGTGGCCGTGGTGCGCATGCCTGCGGGGTCGGAGCCGGCCTCGGGCTCGGTGAGGCCGAAGCAGCCGAGCGCCTCGCCGGTCGCCATGGCAGGCAGCCAGCGCTCCTTCTGCGCATCGCTGCCGTACCGGTGGATCGCGGTCATCGCGAGCGAGCCCTGCACCGACACGAGCGTGCGGATGCCCGAGTCGCCGGCCTCGAGCTCCATCGCGGCGAGCCCGTACTCGACCGCGGAGCGGCCGGCGCATCCGTAGCCGCTGAGGTGTGCGCCGAGCAGCCCCGCACGCGCCGAGCTCGGGCACGAGGTCGGCCGGGAAGACCGCGTCGGCGAACCACCGCGCCGCGTTCGGCCGGATGGCGCGCGCGACGAGATCGCGCACCTCGTCGCGCCAGGCGCGCTCGCGCTCCGTCAGCTCGTCCTCGAGGGCGAGCAGATCGATCGGATGCTGCTCAAGCGGGGTGGACGGCGTCGTCGAGGTCACCGACGCATTCCACCATGCTCCGGTGAAGGGGGTGGACGCGCGCTACTCGTGCGCGTATATTCGCACACGAGTAAGGGGGAGGGCATCCGATGGCGAAGGCGCGACCGGTGACGAACCTGCTCGGCCTCGCCGTGCTCGGCACACTCGCCCAGCGCCCGATGCACCGCTACGAGATCGCCACGACGATCCGCGAGCAGGGCAAGGACGACGACATGGACGTGAAGTGGGGATCCCTCTACACCGTCGTGAGCTCGCTCGAGCGGCACGGCTTCGTCGAGGCCATCGGCACGGACCGGGCCGGGGCGCGCCCCGAGCGCACGACGTACCGGATCACCGACGCCGGCCGCCGCGAGATGGCCGACTGGACGCGGGAGCTCGTGGCCGTTCCGGCCTCGGAGCATCCGGCGTTCACCGCCGGCCTCTCGATGCTCGGCGCGATCCCGCCCACCGACGCGGTGTCGCTGCTGCGGGCCCGGATCGAGACGCTCGAGGGGCGCCTGGCCGAGGACCGGACCCGGCTCGCCGCGTCCGCGGAGGAGGTCCCGCGGCTGTTCCTCGTCGAGGACGAGTACGGCGTGGCCATGCTGGCCGCCGAGGTCGCCTGGATCCGCGGCCTGCTGGAGGAGCTCGAGAGCGGCCGCTTCCCCGACGTGGCGAAGTGGCAGCAGGCCCACGACGCGGGCCTGGTGCCCCCGCCGGACGGAGGTGCGCCCGAAGCGACCTGAACCGGTCCTGGGGCGGTGTTGGCGCACCACCCCAGGACCTTCCTCATAGCGACGCCCGAGGGCGATCCGGCCACGAGGTGGCACGCGAACAGTAGCCGGAACTCCCGCGGGTCCCCAGTGCCTTGCGACTGGCGGCATCCCGCCGCCGAGAAGGAGTTCCCCCATGTCCCGTCCCGTCTCCGCCCTCGTGATCGGCGGCGGCATCGCCGGCGCCGTCGCCGCGACCGCCCTCCGGCTCGCCGGCATCGGCGCCGAGGTCCACGAGGCCTACCGCGATCCCGGCGACGGGGTCGGCGGCAGCCTCGCCATCGCCGCCAACGGCCTCGCCGCACTGGACCTGCTCGGCGTCGGCGACGCCGTCCGGGGCGTCGGCCTGCCCATCGAGCGCACCCGGATGACCGTCGGCGGCCGCGACCTCGGCACCCTGCCGCAGCTCACCGGCGTCGAGCCCATGCGCATGGTTCGGCGGGGCGACCTGCACCGCGTCCTGCGCGAGCAGGCCGTCGCCGTCGGCGCCGAGTTCCGCTACGGCAGCCGGCTGACCGGCGTCGACGAGCGACCGTCCGGCATCACCGCCCGGTTCGAGGACGGCGGGACCGCCGCCGCCGACGTGCTGGTGGGCGCGGACGGGGTCCGATCGACGGTGCGCGCGCTGATCGACCCGGCGAACCCGGGCCCCCGCTACACCGGCCTGCTCGGCTTCGACGGGAACGTGGCCGCCGACGTCGAGTTCGACGGCATGACCTTCGCGTTCGGCCGGCGGGCCTACTCGCTGTACTGGCCGGAGCCGGGGGGACGGGTGGTGTGGGGCGCGAACCTGCCGTCCCGCGAGTACCTCTCGCTCAAGGCCGCACGGGAGATCCCCGCCGAGCACTGGCTCGGCGTGCTGCGCTCGACCTACGCCGGCGACGACCCGGCCGGCCTGCTCGCGGAGCGCACGACGCCGGAGACCCTCGGTGTCGCCGGAGGGATCCACATCATGCCGCCGGTGCCGCACTGGTGGCGGGGCCGGATGGTCCTCGTCGGCGACGCCGTGCACGCACCCTCGAACAGCACCGGACAGGGGGCGTCGCTCGCGATCGAGAGCTCGATCGAGCTCGCTCGCTGCCTGCGGGACCTGCCCGAGCCGGCGGATGCGTTCGCGGCCTACGAGCGGCTGCGGCGCACCCGAGTCGAGGGGATCGCCAGGCGAGGCGCGCGGATCAACTCGGCCAAGACGCCCGGCCCCGTCGCGCGGCGGGTCATGCAGCTGGTCATGCCGCCGCTCTTCAAGCGCATGGACCCCGAGCGGTCGATGGGCCCGGAGCTCCGCCACCGCATCGATTGGGCTGCCGCGGTGCCGGTCCCGGACGAGGTCAGAGCGTCGGCGTGAAGAACCCGCAGTACCCGCATTCCCAGAAGGGGTACCGCTCGGTCCCGGTCCAGCGCAGCATGTGGAGGCACCGCGGGCAGTTCGGTGGATCGTCCCCATCGAAGTCCATGACGGGACGGTAGGCGCGGATCGGCGCTCGGGACTTCGAGGTCGTTGCGCAGTCGCCGTGCGTCGGATCGGAGCGGCGTGGCGATGCGCCGTGAACTGGGGCGCGCGAGGGACGGACGGCCGCCCGTAGGTTCCGACCCATGAGCACATCCGCGCATCGGGGCCCGTCGCCCTTGACGATCGCCGGCTGGAACCGCCGCGCGGCGCACGCGCTGTGGGACCGGCGGATCGGCCGCGCCGCCGCGGAGGAGCTGGCCGCCCTCAGGTTGCCCGCCTACCGGGCGCTCGCCGGGTTCGTGCTCCTGCTCGTCGTCGCGGGCGCGGCGCTGGTCGTGCTGCCGGCCCGCTGGCCGGTGCTGCAGATCGTCGCCGCGCTTCTCGTGCTCGCCGTGCTGCTCGTCGGGATCGGGACGCGTCCGATGCGCCGTGCCGGCCGCGCCGTCCGGGACGCGGTGGCCGGCGACGGCGCGAACGTGCGCGGGGCGGCGCCGCTCAACGACGGACTGGCCTTCGACCGCTGGGTGCGCCGCAACGATCTCGACGAGCGCTTGCAGCAGGCGGACGTCGCGGCGCTGCTCCGCTCGACTCGCTGACGCCGCTCATCCGCCGAGGGCGCGGAGCGTCATCTCGCTCCAGGACTGCGCGCTGCCGAGCAGCAGCCAGGCGAGCACGAGCGCGATCAGCACGGCCGCGATGCGGGACACCCGCCAGGACGACCAGACCGTCGCCGCGGTGACGAGGTCGAGCACCACGATCACCCCGAAGACGACCCGGAGCAGCCGGCCGGCGACGGAGTCGGTCAGGTAGAGGACCGTTGCTTCGATACGCCCCCTCCCTCTTGGAGGATGCTGCACGCGGGCCTCGGGCAGGGCATGCTCGCCACATGGTGACCACAGGGCCGGCACGGGCGTCCACCCGGAGAGGAACCGTGCTCCGCGTGGTGGCGGCCGTGGTCGTCTTCGCCGCCTGGCTCGGAGTCTCGTCGCTGGGCGGACCCACCTTCGGCACCATCTCCGCCGTCACGAACAACGACCAGACGTCCTACCTCCCGGCCTCCGCGGAGTCGACCCGGGTGCAGACGGCCGAGACCCGCTTCTTCGGCGCCGACACGATCCCCGCGGTGGTCCTCTTCGTCCGATCCGGCGGCCTGACCGCGGCGGATCGCGCCGCTGCCGCCGCGGATGTCGCAGCGCTGCAGGGAGTCGACGGCGTCACCGCCGCATCCCCGCCGATCCCGTCGAAGGACGGCGAGGCGCTCGAGGCGCTGCTCCAGATCGGCGCGAAGGCCGACGGCACCGTGGTCGTCGGGGATCTCAGGGACACCCTGAGGACCCGGGCCGTCCCCGGGCTGCAGACCTGGGTGACCGGCCCCGCTGCGCTCGGCGCCGACTTCGGTGCCGGCTTCAGCGGCATCGACGGGGTCCTGCTGCTCGTCGCGCTCGCCGCCGTGTTCGTGATCCTGCTCATCGTCTACCGGTCGCTGCTGCTGCCGATCGTGGTGCTGCTCACCTCGGGCTTCGCGCTGACCGGCAGCATCCTCGTCGTCTACCTCATCGCGAAGGCCGGCTGGGTGACCGTGACCGGGCAGAGCCGAGGCATCCTCGCGATCCTCGCGATCGGCGCCGCCACCGACTACAGCCTCCTGCTCGTCGCCCGGTACCGGGAGACGCTCTCGACCGAGCGGCGGCACCTGGCCGCGCTGGCGAAGGCGTGGCGGCGATCGATCGAGCCGATCGGCGCGTCGGCAGCGACCGTGATCCTCGCGGTGCTCTGCCTCGGGTTCTCCGACCTCAACTCGAACAAGGGCCTCGGGCCGGTCGCCGCGATCGCCATCCTCTTCTCGTTCCTCGCCGCCGTCACGGCGCTGCCCGCCATGCTGGCCCTGCTCGGCCGGGCCGCGTTCTGGCCGCTCATCCCGCGCTTCGACCCGGCCGCCGTCGCGGACGCGCCTCGCGTCGGCCGGTTCTGGAGCGGCGTGGGCGCCCAGGTCGCGACGCGGCCGCGGCTGCTCTGGATCGGCACGACGGTCGTCCTCGGCGTGCTCGCGCTCGGCCTGACGCAGCTGCAGGCGAGCGGGGTGCCACAGACCGACGTGCTGCTGAGCCCCTCCCAGTCCGTCGCCGGCCAGAAGGAGCTCGCGAAGCACTACGACGCCGGCAGCGGCAGCCCGCTGATCGTGACCGTGCCGGAGGGATCGCAGCAGCGTGTGCTCGATGCGGTGAAGGCGACCCCGCATGTCACGGACGCGTCGGTCTTCACCGGCACGCAGGGGCCGCCGACCGGGGCTGCGGCCGCGCCGAAGGTCGTCGACGGCCGGGTGCTCCTGCAGGCGACCCTCGACGAGCAGGCGGACTCGGAAGCGGCCCAGGCCGCGGTCACGGATCTCCGGAGCCGGCTCGCGACGATCGAGCCCGCCGCCGAGGTCGGCGGCACCTCGGCGCTCGATCTCGACACGAACCTCACCGCCCAGCGGGACCTCCGCACGATCGTCCCCATCGTGCTCGCGGTGATCCTGGTGATCCTCGCGCTGCTGCTGCGGGCGCTCGTCGCCCCGCTGCTGCTCGTCGCCACGGTCGTGCTCTCCTACGCGGCGACCCTCGGCGTCGCGGCGGTGGTCTTCCGCTACGGCTTCCGCTTCCCGGGGGCGGATCCGTCGGTGCCGCTGTTCGGGTTCGTCTTCCTCGTCGCGCTCGGTGTCGACTACAACATCTTCCTCATGACGCGGGTGCGGGAGGAGTCCGTCCGGCAGGGCACCCGCCGCGGCGTCATCCTCGGGCTCACCGTCACCGGCGGCGTGATCACCTCCGCCGGCATCGTGCTGGCCGCGACATTCGCCGCGCTCGGGGTGATCCCGATCCTGTTCCTGGTGCAGATCGCCTTCGTCGTGTCGTTCGGCGTGCTGCTCGACACCTTCCTCGTGCGCACCCTGCTCGTGCCGGCGCTCGCGCACGACATCGGCCGCACGATCTGGTGGCCGTCCCGGCTCGACCGGGCCGGCCGGCGCTGAGTGCTCAGCCCCGGCCGAGCACGCGGGCCCCAGAGCCGTACGCCTTCGGGACGCTTGTCCGTGTTCGCCGCCGTACAAGCGTCCCGAAGGCGTACAGAGCCCTCAGGCCTCGCCCATCATCAGGCCCTCGATGTCGTGCTTCTGCGTGATCGGCGTCAGCTCGTCGACGATCGGGCACACGAGGTGCTGCTGCACCCGCTCCGGCAGCGAGTCGTAGTAGCCCCGCGTGACCGCCATGTCGTGGTGCTCCGCGTTGCCGGCGCCGGGCGCGTCGACGCCGAGCACGAGCACCGGCCGCGGCGACTCCGAGACGTTCTTCGTGCCGTGGTGGATCGTGAGGGCGCTGCGGGCCGAGATGTCGCCCATCTTCGGGTACTTGCGTTGCGCGAGTCCCTCGTAGCGCGACCACATCGACCTCGGCGGGAACATCTCGTGGTCGAACTCGGGGGAGCGGTCGAACTGCGTGGCCGGAGCGATCTCGAACGGGCCCATCTCCTCGACCGTGTCGATCGCGGTCAGGTTGAAGGCCAGCGAGGTGAGCCGCTTCTCGGTCTTCGTGGCCTCCGGCATCCGGAAGTCGCGGTGCCACGGCTGATCGGTCGCGCCGGGGAAGGGGATGTCGAAGCCGAGCTCGACGATCTGGTAGTCGGATCCGAGGATCGCCTCGCAGACCTGCCGCACCCACGGGTGGTCGACGAGGTCGACGAAGCCGCGCAGCTGCTCCGGGTGGATCTCCACGTAGTAGCGGCGCCGGCCGCGCCCGACCGCGCCGCGCGGGCGCGCGAGCGCCTCGTGGAAGGCGCGGTAGATGTCCTCCGCCATGTCGACGGTCCACTGGCGCGAGAAGGCGCCCTTCTTCGCGACGATGCCGTCGCCGTAGATGCCCTCGACGATCGCGCGGACCTCGTCGCTCGCGCCGTCGGGGACCGGTAGCGGGTCCGGCCGTCCGATGCTCAGGGATTCGAGGGTCGTGGTGTCGGTCATGGTCTCCTCCAGGAGCTCGAGAAGCGGTCGTCGTCGGCCGTCCCGCGATGGTAGGACCGGCGTCTTGGAGCAGCCGGTCAGCCTGCTGGCTGCTCGAGCGGCGCCCGCTCGGCGTGCGCGGGCAGGATGCGGCCGAGCCGCAGGGCGCCGAGGGCGGCGAGCGCGGTGCCGATCACGATGAGGACGACCCAGGAGATCGGCGCCGGGCCGCCGAGCAGCACGCCCGCCATCAGCGGCCCGATCAGGCTGCCGAGCGGGAAGGTGCTCGACGCGAGGGCGTTGTACCGGGCGCGCAGGTGGGGCGGGGCGAGCACGTTCGGCATCGCGCCGGAGACGGGGCTGAAGAACGTCTCGCCGAGGCCGAAGATCGCGAGCGCCACGACGAGCACGACGTCGGCGGCGAGGCCGTGGAGGGCCGGGAGCACGGCGAGCCCGGTCGCCACCCAGGACACGGACCAGAGCGCGGCGGTGAGCGCGAGCAGCCGGGTGCGCCGCCAGCGCCGGGTGAGACGCACGACGGGGAGCTGCGCGATCACGATCACGGCCGTGTTCGTGGCGAACGCGATGCCGACGACCCGCGGCGTCGCGTTCCCGGCGAGGGTCGCGAAGGCCGCCCACGGTCCGTCGAGCTGCGCGTACCCGAAGACGCAGATCCCGAGCACGAGCAGGAGGTAGCCGGTGAACGCGCGATCGGTGAGCACCGCCCGGTAGCCGCGCGCCTGGGGCTCCTGCGATTCGTGATGGCGCTCGCGCGCCGGATCCGGCCGGTAGCCGGGTGTGCCGCGCATCCCCAGCACGACGAGCAGCGCGAAGATCGCGGTCGTCGTCGCGTCGATCGCGTAGACGAGCTGGAAGCTCGCCGGGTCGTCCAGCGTCACGATCCAGCCGGATGCGAGGCCGCCGATCCCGATGCCGGCGTTCATCACGCCGAACCGCAGCGCGAACGCGCGCGGCTGCTCGGCGAGCGGCACCTGACCCGCGATCAGCCCGTTCAACGCGGGCCAGGCGATCCCGTTGCCGGCGGCGATCACCGCCACCGCGACCGCCGCCTCGAGCACGTCGCCGCCGAGCGCGAGCATCGCGGTGCCGATCGCCTGGGCGACGAGGCCCGTCACCAGCATCCGGCCGAGCCCGAGCCGGTCGCCGAGGGGGCCGCCGATCGCGGTCGCGGCCATGCCGGCCACCGCGGAGATCGCTACCACGGCGCCGGCCACGGCGAGCGGCACGTGCCGCGCGCCGTGCAGGTAGACGAGCAGGAACGGCAGCGTGAGTCCGGTGCCGAGCGAGGAGACGAGCGTGCCCGCGAGCGAGAGCCGCCACGCGCGACGGCTGCGGCGGGTCGTCACCTCGTTCGCAGTCACCTGGTGACGGTACAGACCCCCGTCCGACAGCCGGCCGGGACCCTCGGCGCGAACGACGGTGATCCGACGATCCGACGGACGGATCCGCCTCGGATCACCGTCGTCCGGTCCGATCACCGTCGTTCGGTCCGGCGCCGATCCGGCCCGGATCCGCATGGACACGTCCGGCGGATGCGGTTCCTCCGCCCGTTGCGCAGTGGTGGCCCGCCGGCAGGCCGACGGCGTCAGTGGCGCGGCATCGTGGTGCCGCACCAGCGGCAGGTCCAGTAGCGGTGGCGGCCGCCGCCGACCGCGGTGAGGGCCACGGCGCACTCCGGGCACGGCGGCTCGGGCGCGAGGGCCGACGACGCGGACGGAGCGGACGGTGCGGTTGTGGGCATCGGTGCCTCCAGGATCGGGTTGTCCTGCCAGCATCCGGCCCTCCCGGCCCCGGATTCTCATATCGAGGCGGAGAAGATCAGCGGATCTTGCCTGCGGGAGAAGATCTCGTCGGCGGCGTGCGTGAGATGTCGTAACACGGCGTCCGACGCCCGCCGCTTCGGGAGAGGCTCGAGGCATGGCCGACGCGCTCCCCGTCCTCGATCTCTCCCGGCTCGACCGCGAGCCCGACGCCTTCCGGGCCGACCTGCGCCGGGCGGCGCACGAGGTCGGCTTCTTCCAGCTCGTGGGGCACGGCGTGCCGGCGGACCTCACGGCCGAGCTGCTGGACGTGTCCCGCCGCTTCTTCGCGCTGCCGGAGGCGGACAAGCTCGCGATCGAGAACGTGCGGAGCCCGCAGTTCCGCGGCTACACCCGGGTCGGCGGGGAGCGGACGCACGGCGATGTGGACTGGCGCGAGCAGATCGACATCGCTTCGGAGCGCCCTGCCGTCCCGAAGGGGGGCGGGGTGCCCGACTACCTCCGGCTCGAGGGCCCGAACCTCTGGCCGGACGCGCTGCCCGAGCTGCGGCCCGTCGTGACCCGCTGGCAGGCCGAGCTCGGCCGCGTCGCGCTCCGCCTGCTCCGCGCCTGGGCGGAGTCGCTCGGGGCGCCGGCCGACGCGTTCGACGAGGCCTTCGCGTCCCATCCGTTCACGCTGCTGAAGATCGTCCGCTACCCCGGTTCGGAAGACCGCGGCCAGGGCGTCGGGGCGCATCGCGACGGCGGCGTGCTGACCCTGCTGCTGGTCGAGCCGGGCAAGGGCGGCCTGCAGGTCGAGCGCGGCGGCGACTGGATCGAGGTGGTGCCCGAGACCGACGCGTTCGTCGTGAACATCGGCGAGATGCTCGAGCTCGCGACCGGCGGCTACCTGCGCGCGACCCTGCACCGCGTCGTCGCGCCGCCGCTCGGCACCGACCGAATCTCCGTGCCGTTCTTCTTCAACCCCGCGCTCGACACCCGGATGCCGCGGATCCCGCTCGCGCCAGAGCTCGCCGCAGAGGCGCGCGGCCTCTCCCTCGACCCGACGAGCAGCCCGATCCTCGAGGTCTACGGCGAGAACGTGCTCCGCTACCGCCTCCGCGCCCATCCCGACGTCGCCGCCCTCCACCACGCGGACCTGCTCGCGACGACCGGGCCCCAGGAGGGGTCGTCGGGGTAGAGTCGCCTCGTGCTCCTCCGCGCGTGTTGCCGGGCCTGACCCGCACCCGTCGAAAGAACGTGCCCGTCGGCACGCCCGCGCGAGAAGGAAGACCATGCGATACGCCGCGAACGTCCTCGACCTGATCGGGGACACCCCGCTCGTCCGCCTCAACGCCGTCACGGCCGGCCTCACCGCCACCGTGCTGGCGAAGGTCGAGTACCTGAACCCGGGCGGATCCGTGAAGGACCGCATCGCCGTGCGGATCATCGACGCCGCCGAGCGCGACGGATCCCTGCGGCCCGGTGGCACGATCGTGGAGCCGACGAGCGGCAACACCGGCGTCGGCCTCGCCCTCGTCGCGCAGCAGCGCGGCTACCGCTGCATCTTCGTGGTGCCCGACAAGGTCGGCGAGGACAAGCGTGCAGTGCTGTCCGCGTACGGGGCCGAGGTGGTCGTCACCCCGACGGCGGTCGCGCCCGACGACCCCACCTCCTACTACAGCGTCTCCGACCGGCTCGCCCGCGAGATCCCCGGCGCCTTCAAGCCGAACCAGTACGCGAACCCGAACGGGCCCGCCAGCCACTACGCCACCACCGGGCCGGAGATCTGGCGCGACACCGACGGTCGCCTCACGCACTTCGTCACCGGCGTCGGCACCGGCGGCACGATCAGCGGCACCGGGCGCTACCTGAAGGACGTGTCCGACGGCCGTGTGCGGATCATCGGCGCGGATCCGGAGGGCTCGATCTACTCCGGCGGCACCGGCAGGCCGTACCTCCTCGAGGGCGTCGGCGAGGACTTCTGGCCGCCCGCCTACGACCGCACCGTCGCCGACGAGGTCCTGCCCGTCTCCGACGCGGAGGCGTTCCGGATGACCCTGCGCCTCGCCCGCGAGGAGGGGCTGCTCGTCGGCGGCTCGAGCGGCATGGCCGTCGTCGCCGCGCTCCGCGTCGCCGAGCGGCTCGGCCCTGACGACGTCGTCGTCGTGCTGCTGCCGGACAGCGGCCGCGGCTACATCGCGAAGATCTTCAACGAGGAGTGGATGCGCTCCTACGGCTTCGTCGAGCCCTCCGAGGGCACCACCGTGGAGCACGTGCTCCGGTCGAAGCACGAGGGGCTGCCCGACCTGCTCTCGGTTCGCCCGACCGACTCGGTCCGCGACGCGATCGCCACGATGCGCCGTTACGGGGTCTCGCAGCTGCTCGTGATGAGCGCCGAGCCGCCGGTCGCGATGGACGAGGTCGCCGGCACCGTCGACGAGCGCGGCCTGATCGACCACGTCTTCAGCGGCGCGGGCGACCTCCGCGACCCCGTCGGGCCGCTCGCCGGTCCGCGGCCGACGCTGATCGGCGCGCACGAGCCCATCGCCGCCGCCCGCGCCGCGCTCGCCGACAGCGATGCGCTGCTCGTCACCGTCGGTGGCCGTCCTGTCGGCGTCGTGACCCGATCCGACCTGCTCGCGTTCGTCAGCGAGTGACCGTGAAGGAGCAGCAGATGACCGAGACCCCCTCGCACGGCTTCGCCACCCGCGCGGTGCACGCCGGCCAGGAGCCGGACCCGTCGACCGGCTCGATCACGCCGCCGATCCACCAGACCTCCACCTTCGTGCAGGACGGCATCGGCGGCCTCCGCGGCGGGTACGAGTACGCCCGCAGCGGCAACCCGACCCGCGCGGCTCTCGAGGTGCAGGTCGCGGCGCTCGAGCAGGGCGCGGATGCGATCGCGTTCGCCTCCGGCCTCGCCGCCGAGGACGCGCTGCTGCGCGCCGTCCTGAAGCCCGGCGACCGGGTGGTGCTCGGTGACGACGCGTACGGCGGCACCTACCGGCTGCTGAAGCGCATCCACGAGCCGCTCGGCGTGCGGCTCGACACCGTCGACCTCACCGACCCGGCCGCGGTCGAGGCCGCGATCGCCGACCCGGTGCGGATGCTCTGGGTCGAGACGCCTACGAACCCGCTGATGAAGATCGTCGACATCGCGGCGCTCGCCGCGGTCGGCCACGCGCACGGCGCCCTCGTCGTCGTCGACAACACCTTCGCGTCGCCCGCGCTGCAGCAGCCGCTGCGGCACGGCGCGGACGTGGTCGTGCATTCCGCCACGAAGTACCTCGGCGGCCACTCCGACGTCCTCGGCGGCGTCGTCGTGACGAGCGACGCCGACCTCACCGAGCAGGTGCGGTTCCTCCAGTTCGCCGCCGGCGCGGTGCTCGCGCCCTTCGAGGCGTGGCTGCTCACCCGCGGCATCAAGACGCTCGACGTTCGGATGCGCCGGCACACCGAGAACGCGACGGCCATCGCCGCGCAGCTCGCCGCCGATCCCCGGGTCGAGCGCGTCTACTACCCGGGTCTGGCCGAGCATCCGGGTGCCGAGATCGCGGCCCGGCAGATGTCGGGAGCCGGCGGGATGCTGTCGGTCGCCCTCGCCGGCGGCGAGCGCGCCGCGCGGGCGCTCGCGGAGGGGACGCGCATCTTCGCGCTGGCGGAGTCGCTCGGCGGCGTCGAGTCGCTGATCGGCTACCCGAGCCTGATGACCCACGCCTCCGTGCGCGGCACGCCGCTCGCGGTGCCCGAGAACGTGGTGCGGCTGTCGGTCGGCATCGAGGACGTCGCGGACCTGCAGCAGGACCTCGCGGACGCCCTCGGCCGGATCTGACGCACGCGCACCAGGTGCCGGAGACCGACGTAGCCTGATCGGATGCCGAACGCTCGATCGACGGGGGTGCAGCGGTGACCATGACCGAGCTCCCGTCCGCGGCCCTCTCGGACGCCGACGCCCGGGCGCTGCGGGCCGACTTCCCGCTGCTCGCCGGCACGCCCGACCTGGTCTACCTCGACTGGGGCGCCACGAGCCAGAAGCCGGGCAGTCGTGCTGGACGCCGAGCGGTCGTTCCTCGAGCACGAGAACGCCGCCGTGCACCGCGGCGCCCACCGGCTCGCCGCCGAGGCCACCCTCCGCTTCGAGGACGCGCGGGCCACGGTCGCCGCGTTCGTCGGAGCGGATGAGGAGGAGCTCGTCTGGACTGCGAACGCCACGGCGGCGATCAACCTCGTCGCCTACGCGATCGGCAACGCATCCGCCGGCCGCGGGGGAGCCGAGGCCGACCGCTTCCGCCTCACCGCCGGCGACGAGATCGTCGTCACCGAGCTCGAGCACCACGCGAACCTGATCCCCTGGCAGGAGCTCGCGGCCCGCACCGGCGCCGTGCTCCGCTACATCCCGGTCGACGACGACGGCGCGCTCCGGATGGAGGAGGCCGAGCGCCTCATCGGCGCCCGCACGCGCGTCGTCGCGTTCAGCCACGTGTCGAACGTGCTCGGCACGATCGCGCCGGTCGAGCGGCTGGTCGCCCTCGCCCGGAACGCGGGTGCGATCACCGTGCTCGACGCCTGCCAGTCGGTGCCGCACCTGCCGGTCGACGTGCGCGCCCTCGGCGTCGACTTCGCCGCGTTCTCCGGCCACAAGATGCTCGGGCCCACCGGCATCGGCGCCCTCTACGGCCGCGCGGAGCTGCTGAACGCCCTGCCGCCGTTCCTCACGGGCGGCTCGATGATCACCACCGTGACGATGGAGGCGGCCGAGTACCTGCCCGCGCCGCAGCGCTTCGAGGCGGGCACGCAGCCGGTCGCGCAGGCGATCGCGCTCGCCGCCGCCGTCGACTACCTCTCGGCGGTCGGCATGCCGCGGATCGCCGCTCACGAGGCCGCGATGGGGGAGCAGCTCGCCTCGCGTCTCGCCGCGATCGACGGCGTCCGTGTGCTCGGGCCGCAGCCGCCGGTGCCGAGGGTGGGCCTCGCGAGCTTCGTCGTCGACGGCGCCCACGCGCATGACGTCGGCCAGTTCCTCGACGACCGCGGCATCGCCGTCCGGGTCGGCCATCACTGCGCCCAGCCGCTGCACCGGCGCCTCGGGGTGACCGCGTCCACCCGCGCGAGCGGATACCTGACCACGACGCAGGACGAGCTCGACGTGCTCGTCGACGGGCGTCGAGGCGGCCGTGCGCTTCTTCGGGAGGCGGGCATGAGCGACGCCATGGGCTCCCTGTACCAGGAGCTGATCCTCGACCTCTCCCGCTACCCACGCGGCAAGGGGCTCCAGGACGGCGCGGACGCCTCGGCCCATGAGATCAACCCGACCTGCGGCGACGAGATCACGCTGCAGGTGCATCTCGAGGGCGAGCGGATCCGCGCCATCCGCTGGACCGGGGACGGCTGCGCCATCTCGCAGGCGTCCGCGTCGATCCTCACCGACGTCGCGGTGGGGCTCACCCTGTCGGAGCTGCAGGAGCGGATCGAGTCCTTCCGCACCGCGATGCGGTCGCGTGGACGGATCGAGCCCGACGAGGAGCTGCTCGGCGACGCGGTCGCGCTCGGCGGGGTCTCCCGCTACCCGGCGCGGGTGAAGTGCGCGATGCTCGCCTGGGTGGCGGCGGAGTCCGCCGCGAGCCGCGTGGCCACCGTCTGACGCGGGCGCGCCTCAGCCGGGCGGTTCCGGCCCTAGCGGGCGCACCCGCCCACCCGGGTCGGCCGCAAGCGCCCGCCGCTACCGGGCGGCGGCGAAGCGGGCCGGGGACAGGAACCCGACATCGACCGCAGGCCGGGTGCCGAGGGCGAGGTCTGCGAGCACCTCGCCGAGCAGCGGGACGAACTTGAAGGCGTGCCCGGAGCAGCCGGTCGCGACGATGCAGGACGGCGATCCGGGCAGCGGGCCGAGCAGGAAGTCGCCGTCCGGGCTCATCGTGTAGAGGCACGTGTACGCCTTCAGCAGCGGGCCGGCGGCCGCGGGCAGCACCCGCTCGAGCACCCGGCGCAGCGCCAGCACCTCGTCCTCGTGCACCTCGCGGTCCACCGTGCCGGGCGTGGTCGGCTCCCCGCCGTCGTGGCGGGCGATCTTCACGCCGTCGCCGGGCAGCAGCGGGAAGCCGTAGTGGAACGCATCCGGCTCGCTGATCACGAACCCGGGCAGCCGGGCCGGGCCGAGGTCCCGGTCGTCGACCGGCGTGAAGTGGGCGACGACCTTGCGGGTGACCGTGAGCGGCAGGCGGCCGCCGAGCAGCTCGGGCGCCCACGGGCCGGCGGCGAGCACGACCCGCCGCGGGCGGTAGCGCGCCGCTGCGGTGACGACCACGGGCGCCGGCCCGTGCTCGATCGAGAGCACCGCCTCGGCGCGGAGGTCCGCACCCGCCGC
The DNA here is from genome assembly GCA_963771645.1 of uncultured Actinomycetota bacterium. Classification (GTDB taxonomy): domain Bacteria; phylum Actinomycetota; class Actinomycetes; order Actinomycetales; family Microbacteriaceae; genus Amnibacterium. The sequence goes on from CAVYUH010000020.1 coordinate 15,502, forward strand.
GACGGCGAGGCGCTGGAGCACCCGGACTGTCGCCTCCGGATCGACGAAACCCGCCTCGGGCTCGAACACCCCCTCCCAGCCGTCGGCGACGGTGAGGGCCGGCCACCGCTCGCGCAGCGCGGCCGCGTCCAGGTGCTCGACGGGCAGCCCGTACCGTGCCGCCGCCTCGAGGGTCGCCGGTACGAGCCGGGCGGCGTCGCCGATCGCGGCGACCGAGACCACGCCGGAGGCCGTGAGCAGATGCTCGCCCGATCGGCGCTCCAGCGCCCGCCAGAGGTCCCAGGCGCGCGTCGTCATCGGCACGTACGCCGGATCCTCGAAGTAGGCGCGGCGGACGAGGCGGGTGCGCCCGTGCGAGGACCCCGCGGTGTGGCCCGCCGGACGCGGGTCGAGCCCGATCACGGTCTCGCCGCGGTCGGCGAGCGCGAGGGCGGCAGCGGAGCCGATGCCGCCGAGCCCGACGACCACGGTCCCGTCGATCTCGACGTCGTCCACGGGCTGCCTCCCTCCGGCCGTCCGACCCTAAGCGCCCGTCACGGATGCGGCGGTGCCTCCATGACCGAGTGTTACCGCCGCGGTTCGACATCCGTCCTCGAAGCCCGCAGCATCGATCTGGGCGATCGCCGGATCGCGCGACGGCCGCCCGGAGTGTCGGCCGTCCCCAGCACACAGCACCACGTACCTCAGGGGGATCCCGTCATGAGCACCACGACCGAGCAGCAGACGGCACCGCAGCTGCCGCAGAAGGAGCGGCGACCGCGCCGCCTCCTCGGCCTCATCATCGCGGCGGTGGTCGTCGTCGTCGCGATCGTCGTCGCCCTCGTGCTCGCCGGCCGCGGCGGCTCGTCGACCGCCGCCGCCGGCGGCGCGGGCGTCACGACCGTGTCCATCGGCGTCGCCGATGAAGCAGAATCGCACTGGCGCGTGTTCACGGACCTCGCGAAGAAGAAGCTGAACGTCGACGTGAAGCTCGTCAACTTCTCCGACTACAGCCGCCCGAACCCGGCGCTCAGCCAGGGACAGACGGACCTCAACGAGTTCCAGCACCTCCAGTTCCTCGCCTCGTACAACGTGACGAACCACGACTCGCTGCAGCCGATCGGCGCCACCGCCGTCTACCCGCTGCCGCTGTACTCGCTGAAGTACCGCTCACCGTCCGCGCTGCCCGCCAAGGCGAAGGTCGCGATCCCGAACGACGCGATCAACGAGGCACGGGCCCTCCTCGTGCTGCAGAGCGCCGGGCTGGTCACGCTGAAGAACGGCGGCACCGCGTACTCGAGCACGAAGGACGTCACCGACGCCAAGGTCGCGGTCACGCCGCTCGACGCGTCGCAGACCGCAGCCGCGCTGCAGAACGGTTCCGTCGCCGCGGCGATCGTGAACGTCAACTACGCCACCGCGGCGAAGCTCGCGGCGTCCGACGTCATCGCGAAGGACGACCCCTCGAGCGCCATCGCCGCGCCCTACGTGAACGCCTTCGTCGCACGCAAGGCGGATGCGGCCAAGCCGCTCTACGTGAAGCTCGCCGCGCTCTACCACGACCCCGCCGTCGAGGCGGCGGTCACGAAGGACGAGGGCGGCACGGCCGTGTTCCGCACCACCGGCCCGAAGGCGCTGCAGGCCGAGCTCGCGAAGCTGCAGGCCGACGACGAGGCCGCGAACGGCTGATCCGGCCGAACGGGCCCGCCCTCCCAGTGCGGGCCCGTTCCTTGTGTCCACGACGGATCCGAAGGGGGAGCGGATGCCCGCGCTCGTGCGCATCAGGGACGTCTCGAAGCACTACGGCGGCGCCGTGGCGCTCGACGGCGTCACGCTCGACATCGAGGAGGGCGGCGTCCAGGGCGTCATCGGCTACTCCGGCGCCGGGAAGAGCACGCTCGTGCGGCTCATCAACGGCCTCGAGCGGCCGACCGCCGGTCAGGTGTTCGTCGGCGACGACGAGGTGAGCGCGTTGCCCGAGCGCCGGCTGCGGGAGATCCGCGGCGGGATCGGGATGATCTTCCAGCAGTTCAACCTGTTCCGGTCGCGCACCGTCGCCGGCAACGTCGCGTACCCGCTCACCGTCGCGGGCATGCCGCGGGCCGCGCGCGACCGCGCCGTCGCGCGGCTGCTCGACTTCGTCGGTCTGCTGGAGAAGGCCCACCAGTACCCCGAGCAGCTCTCCGGCGGACAGAAGCAGCGGGTGGGCATCGCGCGGGCGCTCGCCAGGGAACCGCGGCTGCTGCTCGCGGACGAGGCGACCAGCGCGCTCGACCCGGAGACGACCGCCGACGTGCTCGCGCTGCTCCGCCGGGTGAACCGCGAGCTCGGGGTGACGATCGTGCTCATCACCCACGAGATGGACGCCATCCGCTCGCTCGCCGACCGCGTCGCCGTGATGGAGCAGGGCCGCGTCATCGAGAACGGCGGCCTCTACGACGTCTTCGCCACACCCTCCACCCCGGCGGCGGCCCGGTTCGTGCGGACCGTGCTGCACGACCGGCCGACCGAGGAGACGGTGGCCCGGCTCCGGACATCCCACGCCGGCCGGCTCGTGACGGTGCGGGTGCCCGATCGGAAGGGCTTCACCGCCGACCTGTCCCGGGCGTTCGCCGCCCACGGCGTGGGGGAGCAGCTCGTCTTCGGCGGCATCGGCGAGATCGCGGAGCGCCCGGTCGGATCCCTCACCTACGCGCTCGACGGATCCGCCGCCGCAGTGGACGAGCTGCTCGGCGCGCTGCGCAGCACCGGTGTCGACGTGGTCGAGGAGGCCTGATGGACGAGCTCGCCGCGGACCTGCCCGCGTACCTGCAGGCCATCTGGGACACGCTCTACATGGTCGTGATCTCGCTCGTCGTGTCCGGGGTGATCGGCCTCGTGCTCGGCGTGGCGCTCGCCACGACCCGCGCCGGTGGCCTGCTGGCGCACCGCACCGTCAACACGGTGCTGAACGTCGTCGTGAACATCGTGCGGCCGATCCCGTTCATCATCTTCGTGACGGCGATCGCCCCGCTCACGATCCTCGTGGTCGGCACGACGATCGGCCGCACCGCGGGCGCGTTCGCGCTGTCCATCGCCGCCTCGTTCGCCGTGTCACGGATCGTCGAGCAGAGCCTCGTCGGCGTCGAGCCGGGCGTGCTCGAGGCGGCGCGGGCGGCGGGCGCCGGTCCGCTGCGGATCATCGCGACGGTGCTGCTGCCGGAGGGTCTGGGACCCCTCGTGCTCGGCTACACCTTCCTCTTCGTCGGGATCGTGGACATGACCGCGCAGGTGGGCGCGATCGGCGGCGGCGGCCTCGGCGACTTCGCGATCACCTACGGCGCGCAGCGCTACAACTGGCCGGTCGTCTACCTCACGGTCGCGACCATCGTCGTGATCGTGCAGGTGGGGCAGTTCGCCGGCAACGCGCTCGCGCGGCGCGTGCTGCGCCGCTGACCCGGAGGGCCGTTAGGGAGTCGTGAGGATCCGCGCCGCATCCTTCGCACGCGCGTTGACTCGATGGAATGGTGAACACGGCCGATGTCGCGCGCCCGGGCGATCGGGGAGCGCTCGCCGATCCGGCAGCCGTGCCGGACGTCTGCGTGCAGGAGTCGCGGCACCAGGGTCGTCTCGCGCGTTGGGTGCTCGAGGGGCTCACCGAGCGGGCGGGTAACCACCAGGGCCCGCACGGGCTCGCGCAGCGGACCAACCACTGGCTGCGGGTCATGTGCCTGACCGGCGTCGACTACTTCTCCACCCTCGGCTACCAGCCGGGGATCGCGGCCCTCGCCGCCGGGGTGCTCTCCCCGTTCGCGACCCTCGTGCTGGTCGCGCTGACCCTGTTCGGCGCGCTGCCGGTCTACCGCCGCGTCGCCGGCGAGAGCTCCGCGGCGAGGGCTCGATCGCGATGCTCGAGCGGCTGCTGCCCTGGTGGGGGGGCAAGCTGTTCGTGCTCGTGCTGCTCGGCTTCGCGGCCACCGACTTCATGATCACGATCACCCTGTCGGCCGCGGACGCGGCGGCGCACACCGTCGAGAACCCCCTGTGCCCGCGGTGCTGCCGGGCGCGCAGATGCCGATCACGCTCGTGCTGATCCTCTGCTCGGCGCGGTGTTCCTGCGCGGGTTCCGCGAGGCGATCGGGATCGCGGTCGTGCTCGTCGGCGTCTACCTCGTGCTCAACGCCGTCGTCGTGATCGACGGCGTCGTGCAGCTGCTGCGCCAGCCGCAGGCCGTGCTGCACTGGACGAACGCGCTGCACGCCGCGACCGCGGCAACCCGCTCGTCGCCGTCGGGCTCGCGCTGCTCGTGTTCCCCAAGCTCGCGCTCGGCCTCTCCGGCTTCGAGACCGGCGTGGCGGTCATGCCGCAGATCCACGGCGAGGCGACGAGCGCCCGGCCGCCCCGAGCGGCGCATCCGCGGCACCCGGCGGCTGCTGACGACCGCCGCGGTGATGATGAGCGTCTTCCTGGTCGCGACCAGCTTCATCACGACCCTGCTGATCCCGGCGGAGGAGTTCGGCCCGGGCGGTCCACGCCAACGGCCGCGCGCTCGCCTACCTGGCGCACGAGTACCTCGGCCCCGTCTTCGGCACCGCCTACGACGCCTCGACGATCGCGATCCTCTGGTTCGCCGGTGCCTCGGCGATGGCCGGCCTGCTGAACCTCGTGCCCCGCTACCTGCCGCGGTACGGCATGGCGCCCGAGTGGGCGCGGGCCGTCCGGCCGCTCGTGATCATCTTCACCGCCATCGCGTTCATCATCACGGTCGTGTTCGACGCCAACGTCGACGCGCAGGGCGGCGCCTACGCGACCGGCGTGCTCGTGCTGATCACCTCCGCGGCCGTCGCGGTGACGATCTCCGCGCTCCGGAAGCGGCAGCGCGGGCGCACGGTCGGCTTCGGCGTCGTCGCGCTGGTCTTCGCCTACACGACCGTCGCCAACGTCTTCGAGCGACCGGACGGCCTCCGGATCGGCGCCCTCTTCATCCTCGGGATCCTGCTCGTCTCGTTCGTGTCCCGCCTGCGGCGCTCGTTCGGCATCCGCGCGACGAGCATCGAGTTCGACGCGACGGCACTCGAGTTCCTGCGCGAGGCCGAGGACTTCGGCGAGTTCCACCTCGTCGCCACGGCGCCCGGCCGGCGCGACGCGAAGGAGTACCACGCGAAGGCTCGCGATGAGCGGCACGGCGGTCACATCCCGGGGCGGGTGGCGATCGTGTTCCTCGAGGTGACGAAGACCGACTCGTCGGACTTCGAGGAGGACCTCTCCGTGCACGGCGCGATCCGGCACGGGTTCCGCGTGCTGGAGGTGCGCAGCGGCAACGTGCCGAACACGATCGCGACCGTGCTGCTGCAGATCCGGAACCTCACCGGCATCGTCCCCGACGTCTACTTCGAGTGGACGGAGGGCAACCCGATCTCGAACATGGCGCGGTTCCTGCTCTCCGGCGAGGGCGAGGTGGCGCCGGTCACGCGAGAGGTGCTGCGCGAGGTCGAGCCGGAGCCGCGGCGCCGGCCCACCGTGCACGTGAGCTGAGCGGGGGGACCGCCGCTCGCCCCGCGGATCCGGTCCCTCCGGCCCCCCAGATCGCGCCGTTCCGGAGAAACCGGGCGACACGCCGCGGATGCCTCGATCGGCGCGGCGTGTCGCGCAAGAACTCCGGAACGGCGCGATTCGGGTCAGGCGTCGAGCGCCGCGTCGACCAGCGCGGGGCACCTACGACCGGCGCCACTCAGCCCTGGAAGTCCTCAGGATCGACGTCGTCGAGGAACCGGCGGAACTCCTCGACCTTCTCCTCCGGATCCTCGTCCTCCTGCTCGACCGCGTCGTCCTCCGGGATCCCGGCGTCCGCGAGCACCGCGTCCGCGACGAACAGCGGCGCGCCCACCCGAGCGGCGAGGGCGATCGCGTCCGACGGGCGGCAGTCGAGCGTCACGTGCCCCTTCGTGGTTGTGAGGCCCAGCTCGGCGTAGAACGTGCCGTCCTCGATCCTGGTCACCTCGACGCGGTCGACGGATGCGCCGAGCACGACGAGCAGCCGCTGCATGAGGTCGTGGGAGAGCGGCCGCGGCGCCTCCTGGCCGCTGATCGCCACCGAGATGGAGGCGGCCTCCTGCGAGCCGACCCAGATCGGCACCAGCGTACGTGGGCCGGGAGGCGGATCGAGCGGGGTGAGCAGCACGACCGGCTGCATCTTCACGTCGACCGCGACGCCGAGCACCCGCACCGGGACCATGGCGAACCTCCGGATCCGGACGCTGGGCAGCGCCCGCGTCCAGCGTAGGCAGCAGGGCCTGCCCGCGCGCGGGGTGGACAGCCGGTGCGGCTGTACGCCTTGGGGACATCTGTACGGGGGCGACCGCGTACAGATGTCCCGAAGGGCGACACCCGGGCGGTGCCGCGCGCTCGGCCATGATTGCGCCGTGACCCCGTTCGCCTTCGACGCCCCGATCGAGACCGCCCGGCTGCGCCTGCGGCCGCCGACGCTCGCCGACGTGGACGCGGTGCTCGGCTACCAGAGCCGGGAGGACGTCGCGCGGTACCAGTCGTTCCATCCGCGCGACCGCGACCGCGTCACCGCGTGGGTCACGGGCAACGCGGCCGCGACGCGGCTGGAGCACGACGGCGACCACCTGCAGCCGCTGCTCGAGCGGAAGACGGACGGCGCGGTGATCGGCGACCTCTACTTCACCGTGCGCAGCCTGCAGGACCAGACGGCCGAGCTCGGCTGGACCCTGCATCCGGACGCGCAAGGCGTCGGTTACGCCACCGAGGGCGCCGCGGCGCTGCTCGACCTCGCGTTCGGGCGGCTCGGCCTGCACCGCGTCGTCGCCGAGCTCGACCCGCGGAACACCGCGTCGGTCGCGCTGTGCCGGCGGCTCGGGATGCGCGACGAGGCGCTGTTCCGGGAGGACGTCCGCTTCAAGGGCGGCTGGGCGGACACCCAGGTCTTCGCGATCCTCGACCACGAGTGGGCCGCACGCCGCTGAGGGGAGCGCCCGTCCACGAGGCGTGGAACGCCCGCTCAGCCGCCGCGGTTACCGTGGAGGCCCGACTCGGGCGACCACCATGACGACGAACAGACGACCTCCGGACTCGCGGCTCGCCGCCGCCCGCTACCAGGCCGAGCACATGCCGCCGCCCGACGCCGCCGCCGCCCCGGAGCCCGAGCGCCCCGAGGAGGAGGCGAACACCGGCCAGGCGACGATGGACCAGCGGGCCCAGTACGTCGAGATCGCCATCCAGCAGGCGCTCCGCCGCGGCGACTTCGACGAGCTGCCGGGTGCGGGCAAGCCGCTGGCCGACCTCGGCGGCGTGCGGGACCCGGACTGGTGGATCCGCCGCAAGATCGAGCGCGAGAACCTCACGGGCCTCGGGCCGCCTGCGCTCACGCTCCGCAGCGAGGACGCCGGGCTCCAGGATCGGATCGACTCCCTCGCCACCGAGGGCGCCGTGCGCGAGGTGCTCGAGGACTTCAACCGCCGCGTCCGCGAGGCGCGGCGGCAGCTGCTCGGCGGGCCGCCGGTCGTCACGGTGCCCCGCGATGTCGAGACGGAGGTGGCCGCCTGGCGGGAGCGCCGGGATGCGCGCTTCCAGGCGGCGGAGGAGCGGCGGCGACGGGAGGCGGCGGCGCTCGCCGCCATGCCGTGGCGCGAGCGCCGCCGGGCACGGCGCCGGGCCTGAGCAGGCGGCGCGATCACCCGACGCCCCCCCACCCTTCGCCGATGTCCGTCCACCTCGCGCTCGATCCGGCACCGATCCTGGCGCTCGACATCGCGGGCACCTTCGTCTTCGGGCTGAGCGGCGGCCTCGCCGCCGTGCGGGCGAGGATCCTGCGGGATCTGCTCCCAGCTCCGGCGCCGCCGGGGGCGGTTCCGGAGCAGCGCCGCAGTCGTGACCCGCGATCGTTCCTTCACGCCGTCTCAGTGCTGGGCGCCTAGCAATGAGGGCATGCATTCCCTGATCGCTCGCGACCCGCTGGTCGTCGCCTCGGCCCTCACGGCCGCCTGGCTGCTCGTCGCCGCTCCGGCAGCGCTCGTGCTGGGCCGGGCCGTCCGGATCGCCGATCAGCGCGCGAACCGCATCCGCGGCGGCGCATGAGCGGGATCACGGCGCCGAAGGGCGCCTCGCTGGCACTCCGCTCCGTCGCCGTCCGATCGTGCCTCCGATTCGGGCTCATCGCCGGTGCGGTCGTGGCCCTGGTCGCGTTCCTCGTCGTCTTCGTCACGTGGCAGGTCGTGACGCCGGGGGTCGAGTCGGCCGTCGCCGCCGCGTTCGCCGGATCGGAGTCGCTCCTGCACGGGATCCTGGGGCCCGGCACCGGCGCGGTCGTGGCGGCGGCGCTCGGACTCCTCGCCGGCGTCGTCGTGACCGTCGCGAGCGTGCTCACCCCGCTGTTCTACGACCTCGCCGCTCGCCGCACCGGCGGTGTCGGGCTGGTGCTCGCCCCGGAGTGACGCGGAGGAGAGGTCGCCACGCCAGGTCGTACTATCCCCACCCGCGAATCCGCCCTAGGTTCCCTGTGTGAGCACCGTGATCCCCGGCGAGCGGGTCGAGCCCGCCCAGCTGTCCGCCGCCGAGGTGCGGGTGCTCGACGCCATCGACGAGCAGGCCCTCGTGCAGGACCTCGTCGACCTCATCCGCATCCCGAGCGTGACCGGATCCGACGCGGAGTCGGATCTGCAGCACCGGCAGGCCGGCCGGCTGAGCGGCCTCGGATTCGAGGTCGACGCCTGGAAGCTCGACCTCGCCGCCCTGGCGTCCATGCCCGATCATCCGGGCACCGAGTCGTTCCGCTCGGAGGGGTACGGCGTCGTCGGCGTGGTCGGCCCGAGGGACACCGTGCCGGCGCTCGTGCTGCAAGGCCACGTCGACGTCGTGCCGACGGGCGACCTCGGCAAGTGGGACGACCGCAACCCGTTCAGCGGCGACATCCGCAGCGGCTCCATCCGGGGCCGTGGGGCGTGCGACATGAAGGCCGGCGTCGCGGCGAACATGGCCGTCGCCCGCGCGCTGGTCGCCTCCGGCGTCACGCTGGAACGGCCGTTCGCGGTGCACTCCGTGATCAGCGAGGAGGACGGCGGCCTCGGCGCGTTCGCCACCATGACCCGCGGGCACCGCGCGGAGGCGGCGGTGATCAGCGAGCCGACGAGCGGCCGGGTCGTCGTCGCGAACGCGGGAGCGCTCACCTTCGAGCTGCGGGTGCCCGGCCGCGCGGCCCACGCGAGCGTGCGGCGCAGCGGCCACAGCGCGCTCGACGCGTTCCTGCCGATCTACGTCGCCCTCGCGGAGCTCGAGCGGCGCCGCAACGACCGGCCGCACCGGCTCTTCGACGGCACAGCGCTGCCCTACCCGATCTCCATCGGCACGATCCACGCCGGCGACTGGGCGAGCAGCGTGCCCGACCTGCTGGTCGCGGAGGGACGCCTCGGCGTGCAGCTCGGCGAGGATCCCGCGCGGGCCCGCACCGAGCTCGTCGAGGCGATCGCGGAGGCCTGCAGCACCGACCCCTGGCTCCGACACAACCCGGTCGAGATCGCGTGGCACGGCGGGCAGTTCGGCAGCGGGATGCTCGACCCGGCGGATCCGCTCGTCGCCGAGGTCCTCGGGGCGATCGAGCAGGTCGAGCACCGCGATGCGCAGCTCGGCGGCGCGCCCTACGGCAGCGACCTCCGCGTCTACGCGGGGATCGGCGGCATCCCGACCCTGCACTACGGGCCCGGTGACGTGCGCTACGCGCACGCCCCGCGCGAGCAGGTGGACATCGCCGAGCTGCTCGCGACGACCCGTACGCTGGCGCTCCTCGCGGCCCGTCGCTGCGGCGCCCACCGCTGATCCGCCACCGGCAGGACGCGGACCTCGGTCGCGCCCTGCCGGTCCCGGCTCACTCGGCCTTGCGCTTCGCGGCGGCCTTGTCCTTCTTGTCCACGCGCTTCTCCTTCAGCGTCTTCGCTGCGGAGGTCTTGCCGGCGGATTTCTTCGGGGACTTGTCGGCCATGACGACTCCTTCATCGGTGGAGACTGCGGAAGTCCGACAGTAGGCCCGCGGGAGGTGTGCTGTCCGCTCCGTGATGAAGCCGTGCCCGCAGGCGCCCGCTTCCGCCGCGCGTGACCCGGTCTGCGGCGTTCCCGGCGCCCTGCCGGACCGGAGGCGCGATGCTGGGCACATGACCTCGTCGCCGGATCCGCTGGACGGCGTGGTGGCGATCATCCGGGAGCGGCAGCGGGCGCATCCCGGCCGCCTCGTCCTCGGTTTCGCCGGGCCGCCGGGAAGCGGCAAGTCGACCGTCGTGGAGCGGCTCGCCGCCCTGCTCAGGCCGGAGCGCTGCGTCGTCGTCCCGATGGACGGGTTCCACCTCGCGAACCGCCTCCTCGCCGGCACCCCGCTCGCGGCCCGGAAGGGCGCGGTCGACACGTTCGACGCGCACGGCTACCTGCATCTGCTGCAGCGTCTGCGCGCCGCCGATGAGCCTGTCGTCTACGCGCCCGCGTACGAGCGCACGATCGAGGAGCCCGTCGCCGGGGCCATCGCCGTGCCCGCGGAGATCCCCGTGGTGCTGACGGAGGGCAACTACCTGCTGCTCGACGCGGCACCGTGGAACCACGCTCGCGACCATCTCGACGCGAGCTGGTTCATCGACACCCCGCGTGCGCTCCGCCTGGAGCGGCTGATCGACCGCCACATCCGGTTCGGCAAGGAGCCCGACGCGGCCCGTGCCTGGGCGCTCGGGCCGGACGAGGCGAATGCGGCGCTGATCGAGCGGAGCCGCAGCAACGCGACGCACGTGCTGCGGTGGGGCTGAGGGCCGCCCGAACCCCCGCCCCTCAGCCGGCGTCGAGTGATGCGATCAGGCAGGTGCCGATGAACGCGCCGTAGGCGTCCGGCGTCCAGCCGCGTCCGCGCACGAGCTGCTCGTAGAGCTCCGGGCTCGTCATGGCCCAGAAGACGTCCGCCGCATGCTCGGGCCGGATCGTCGCTGGCAGCAGGCCACGCCGGGCGAGTCGCGCCGCGTTCTCTCGCATCCGCGTCAGGCGGTCGGCCTGCACCTGCTCGTGGAGCGCCAGCATGGCGGGGTCGCCCGCTGCGGCCGCCTCACGGATGAGCAGCTCGATCGGCGCCACGAGCGGTGCGACGTCGGCGGAGAGGGCTCCGAACCCGCGCAGGACGGCCGCGAGGTCGGGCGCGCTCGCCTGCAGGTCCTCGGACCGGTCGGGGGCCGGCACCGGGCCCGAGCCGCCCAGGCCCTCGTCGTGGATGGCCCGGACGAGGCCGGCCTTCCCGCCGAACGCCTTGTGGATGAGCTCGGGCGACACGTGCGACTCGGTCGCGATCGCGGCGAGGGAGGTCCGGGCGTAGCCGTCGGCGAGCAGCCGTCGCCGAGCGACCTCGAGGACCCTCGCACGACGCTCCGCTGCGCGGGCGAGCCGCGACGTGGCGTCGTAGGTGCGTCCTGCGGTCATCGTCGAGGTCCTCTTGACATGCAATTCATTACAGAGGACTGTATCGGATTAGGACGAGGGAGCGCACATGAGCGAGACGGCAGCACTCGAGACGATCGGTCGCCTGCTCGAGGCGACGAACGCGCACGATCCGGACCGCATCGCGGAGTGCTTCGCCCTCGACTACCGGAACGACACGCCCGCGCATCCGAGCCGCGGCTTCACGGGCCGCGAGCAGGTCCGCCGCAACTGGAGCGCGATCCTCGCCGGCGTCCCCGATCTCAGGGCCGAGATGACCGACAGCGCGCCCCATCTCGACGACGTCTGGTGCGAGTGGACGATGTCGGGCACGCGGCGCGACGGGGCCCCGCATCGCATGGTGGGCCCGATCGTGTTCACGGTGCGCGACGGGTCGATCGCTGCGGCGCGGTTCTACCTGGAGCCGGTCGACCCGGACGGCGGATCCGTCGACGCGGCGGTCCGCCGCGCGGTCGGCGTCGCACGATGACGATCCTCATCGCGGGGGGCACCGGACGGCTCGGCAGGCTGCTCGTGCAGCGGCTGCGCGAGTCCGGGGGAGCGGTCCGGGTCCTGACCCGATCCGAGGCCTCCGCCGAAGCGCTCCGCGCCGCCGGCGCCGAGGCGGTGGTAGGTCGTGCCGAGGACCCGCGGAGCGCGGCGGCCGCGATGGCCGGCTGCGCGGCCGTGATCTCGGCGATCAGCGGCTTCAGCGGCAGCGCCACCTCGAGCGTCCGCACGGTCGACGGAGCCGGAAACCTCGAGCTGATCCGGGCGGCCGCCACGGCCGGCATCCGGCGGTTCGTCCTCGTCTCGAGCCTCACCGCCGCCCCGCGCGCCCGGCTCGAGCTCGACAGGAGGAAGGACGCCGCCGAGCAGGCGCTCCGGTCGACGGGGATCGACTGGACGATCGTGCGCGCGGCGCCCTTCCTCGAGACCCAGCTCGCGGTGATGGGGGAGTCGCTGCCCGCGACGGGCCGGACCATGATCTTCGGCTCCGCGACGGCCGAGGTGCACCTCGTGCCGGTGGACGAGGTCGCGGCCGTCGCGGCCGACGCCGCGTGCGGATCGTCCGGCGGTGGCGTGATCGAGCTCCCCGGGGCGGCGACGTCGTTGCAGGCGATGTCCGATGCCGTACACCGCGCTGCGGGGACCGACGGGCGCTCGCGACGCATCCCGATCGGCGCCCTGCGGCTGATGTCCGTCGCGGCCCGCCCGGTCGCGCCGTTCCTCGCACGCGCCGCAGGGGCGGCGGTCGTGCTGCACGACTCCGGCTCCCGGCTGGCGTCAGGCGGCCCGGTCGCCCGGATGACCGCGCCGGTGCTCGACGCCGCTGCGCGCGCCTCCCTGGCGCCGGTCGCGCTCACCCGGACCCAGCCGTAGGCCGTCTGCTGCCCGTGCGGACGACTCCCGCCGTTTCACCGGCAGCAGTCGTCCGACGGGCAGCAGGCGCCGGCTCAGGGCTGGCGGACGAGCTGCAGCTCGAGGTTGATCGTGACCTCGTCGCCGAGGGTGAGGCCGCCGCCCTCGACCGCCATGTTCCAGCTGATGCCGTAGTCCTTGCGGTTGACCTTCGTGGTCGCGCTGAAGCCGGCCTTCGTCTGGCCGTAGCCGTCCGTGACCAGGCCACCGAACTCGCCCTTCAGGGTGACGGGCTTGGTGACGCCGCGCATGGTCAGGTCGCCGGTGAGCGTGAAGTCGTCGCCGTCGACCGTCGCGGCGGTCGAGCGGAAGGTCCAGGTGGGGTGCTCCGGGACGTTGAAGAAGTCGCTGGTGCGGAGGTGGTTGTCGCGGTCCTTCTGGTTGGTGTTGACCGAGGCGACGTCGATGGTGGCCTCGACGGTCAGCTCGGCAGGGTTCTCGGGGGCGACGACGGTGACGTCGAACCGCTCGAACGACCCACGGACCTTGCTGATCGCGAGGTGGCGCACGGAGAACGTGATCTCGGAGTGGGCCAGATCGGGCTTCCAGGTGCCGGCGAGGTAGTTCGGGTGGGTGAGTGCAGTAGAAGTTGACATGTCACCGAACAACGGCGGCCCTGCGTGACCTATTCCCAGTCTGCCGGATCGGATCGGGATCGGTTTCCGGAGGCGCGGATCCGGGCCGGAGGCGAGTTGCCGCTTCTGGCCCTCGAAGGGCCACTTCAAGGGCGAAAAGCGGCAACCCGCGAGGGTGGACCCACCTGGCGGAGACGCGAACGCGGCCCGCACCCTGAGGGGAGGGCGGCGCGCGAGGATCTGTCGCGGCTCAGAGGTACCCGCGGCGACGGCCCTCCGCGACGGCGAGCAGCCGGTCGTGCACGCCGAGCTTGTCGTAGATGTGCTCGACGTGCTTGCGGACGGTCCCCTCGGCGATGCCGCGCGCCCGCGCGATGGCGCCCGCGGTGCGGCCGGTCGCGATCAGGCGGAGCACGTCCACCTCGCGCGGGGTGAGCGCCAGCACGTCGCCGGGCCGGCCCCAGCACGGCACGGTCAGCGCAGCGACCACCCCGAGGAGCGGATACAGCGTGGTCGCGAGGTCGACCTCGGCCTCGTCGAAGTCGCGGCTCTGGCGGAACGCGCTCCACCCGTAGCCCTGCAGCGGGGAGCGCAGGCTGAAGACGAGGCTCAGCCGGTACTGCGCCGGCCGTCCTCGGAACGCGCCTTGATAGGTGGCGGTGCGCTCCCACGTCCGGCGACCCGCGATGTCCGACTGCCGGCGAGGGGACAGGTCGTGCGGCCGCGCGATGAAGCTCCTGGTGACCGGGTCGTCCGCCACGACCGGAGCGAGCGCCGCCCCCAGCTCGAGATCGGGAACGCCGTGCCGGGAGACGCCCACGCTTCCCGCCTCGAAGTCGACGCCGATCCAGAAGGCGTCGTCCGCCGGGAGAAGGCGGTCCAGCGCCTCGTCACCGGAGGCTCGGAGCTCCTCCGGGGTCACGTCGTCCGGGCCGAGCGTCAGTCCGGCGAGCCCGCGCAGCACCGGTCCGGTCGTCGCAGCTCGCACGTCGCCCTCCTGCCGTCGGGACGCGATCCACGATCCTCCGGACACCGGGGAGGGACAAGAGCGGGCGCGGGTGAGACTGCACGGGTCCGTCGGCAGCGGCACCCACCGAAGTGAGGGTCCCGGATCGGTGTTGGCGTGGCCGCACAGGCGCGATGGGCCGCCGGGGTCTAGACATGACCGTCAGCGGAACGACGGGCGGCCCAGGTCCCGTCGCCGTGGAGAGGTGCAGTCATGGTGAATCCGCGGGCGGTCGCGTCCCGATGACCGACCCCAAGGCCCCTGACGCTGCAGCCGTCGAACCCGGCGGGCAGCCCTCGACCCCCGCGCTCACCCCGCCCGCGGGCGCGCCGGCTGTGGCCGCGCCGGCGTCGGCCCAGCAGCCGACGGGCGGCCGGACCCCGAGCACGGGACGGACGATGCGCCGCGGCGTCGCGCTGGCCGCCCTCGCCGCCCTCGGCGTCGTGTTCGGCGACATCGGCACCAGCCCGCTCTACGCGCTGAAGACCGTCTTCACCATCGACGACGGCGTCGTGCGGGCGACGGAGTCCGACGTGTACGGCGTCGTCTCGTTGATGTTCTGGAGCATCACCGCGATCGTGTCGATCAAGTACCTCGGGCTGCTCATGCGCGCGGACAACGACGGCGAGGGCGGCGTCATGGCGCTCGCCGCCCTGGCGCAGCGGCTCTACAAGTACGCCGGACGCCAGTCCGGCGGGCTCATCGTCATCGGCGATCGTGGGTGTCTCGCTCTTCTACGGCGACTCGATGATCACGCCGGCCGTCAGTGTGCTGTCCGCCGTCGAGGGCGTCAAGGTGGCTGCGCCGGGGGTCGCTCCGCTGATCGTGCCGATCGCGGCGGTGATCCTGACGATCCTGTTCGCCGCGCAGCGGTTCGGCACCGGGAAGGTCGGCAACCTCTTCGGGCCGGTCATGGTGCTGTGGTTCCTCGTGCTCGCCCTCGCCGGGCTCGCGCAGGTGATCCAGCGTCCCTCCGTGCTCCTCGGGCTGTCCCCGACCTACGCCGTCGCCTTCGTGGTCATGCACCCCGCCATCGCCTTCGTCGCGATGGGCGCCGTCGTGCTCGTCATCACCGGCGCCGAGGCGCTCTACGCCGACATGGGCCACTTCGGCAGGTCGCCCATCCGACGGGCGTGGTTCTTCCTCGTCTTCCCGGCGCTGACCCTGAACTACCTCGGCCAGGGCGCGCTCGTGCTGCAGCAGCCGGCATCGAGGACGAACCCGTTCTTCCTGCTCTTCCCGGACTGGCTGCGGCTCCCCGTCGTCGTGCTGGCGACGGTCGCCACCATCATCGCCAGCCAGGCCGTCATCTCGGGGGCGTTCTCCCTCTCCCGTCAGGCGGTGCAGCTCGGCCTGCTGCCGCCGCTCACCATCCGGCAGACCTCGAAGCAGGAGAGCGGCCAGATCTACCTGCCGGTCGTCAACGGGCTGCTCTTCCTCGGGGTCCTCGCCATCATGCTGGCCTTCGGATCCTCGGCCCGCCTGGCGACGGCGTACGGCGTCTCCGTCACCGGCGCGCTGGTCGTCGACACCATCCTGATGCTGATCGTCGCGCCGCTGCTGTGGCACTGGCGGTGGTGGAAGATCGTGCTCGCCGCCGTGGTCTTCGGCGGCCTGGAGCTGACGTTCCTCGCCGGGAACCTGTCCAAGATCGCCCACGGCGGCTGGGTGCCGCTGCTCATCGCGGCGGCGGTGCTCCTCGTCATGACCACCTGGCGCCGCGGGCGGCAGCTCGTCACGGACGACCGGCGGCGCAAGGAGGGATCCCTCGCCGAGTTCGTCGAGTCCGTGCAGAGCGAGCACCTCCCGCGCGTGCCGGGCGTCGCGGTGTTCCCGCATCCGAACATGGACAGCACGCCGCTGGCCCTCCGGGCGAACGTGGAGCACAACCATGTCCTTCATCAGCGCGTGCTCATCGTCTCGGTGACCGTGCTCCGCATCCCCTACGTGCCCGCCTCGAAGTCGTTCACCTTCGACGACCTCGGCTACTCCGACGACGGGGTCAGCCATCTCTCGATCCGGTTCGGGTTCTCGGAGGAGCCCGACGTGCCGGCCGCGCTGCGTGCCGCCCGCCGGGCCGGCGTGCTCGACATCACGGCCGAGGAGCTGGCCCGCGCGTCCTACTTCATCTCCCGCGGCGCGCTCCAGATGAGCCGCAAGCCGAAGATGATGCGGTGGCGACGGGCGCTGTTCGTCACGCTCGCGCACAACGCGGCCGATCCGGCGGCCCGCTTCCGGCTGCCGTCCACGAGGACCGTCACCATGGGCAGCGACGTCGAGATCTGAGTGCGGGCGACCCGCTCGCGGCCCCGCCGGTCACCGCCCTCGCTCGGAGCCCTCGGCGTCGTCCCGGCGGCCCGGGTCCGAACCGGTGGTGGTCGGTGCGCGGAACCGCTGCTGCGCACCCTGCTTGCTCAGCCCGTAGATCGCGCCGATCGCCTTCCAGGTGACCCCCGCGTGGCGGGCGTCGTGGACTGCGGCGGCTTCCAGGCCATCGGCGTGCTCCCGCAGCCGACGCGCGGCATCGAGTCGTTGCAGCGGATCCTCGAGTCGGTTCACCGCATCCGCGGCGCGGTCGAAGCGCTTGAGCGGGAGGTCTTCGGCCATGGGAGAAGCGTAGGTCCGCCCGAGCGCATGTCAACGGAGCGTTGCCTTGTCCGTCAAGCGATCGTTGACTAGGCTCCCCAGCACCGCGGCGACCGCGATCAATGGGAAGGAGGCGGCATGTCGAAGAAGAAGGACAAGAAGAAGGACAGCAAGAAGAGCAAGAAGAAGGGCAAGAAGTAGCCCGACCGGCTTCTGGGGCGCTCGCCCGGTCCGCGCGCAGCGGACGGCGGGTGCCCCGCGTCGTCGGCGGGCTCTCGGGTCAGGTGGTGAAGCCGTCGGGGTCGTCGGCGGGTGTCCACGCGTCGTCGAGGATCGCTTCGCGGAGGGCGTGGTTCGCGGCCTGGAGCTCGGCGTCCGCTGCGGAGAGCCGATGGCCGATCTCGGCACTCGCCCGCACGTGCGCGAGCCGGGCTGTGGGGTCGCAGGGGTCGAGCGTGTAGCCGCGGACCGTGAGCGCGTCCGCCTCCGCGACGATGCGGTCGAGGTCCTCCTGCCGGGCGACGGCGAGGATGCGCAGCACGGCGAGGTGGCCGGCCCGCTGGAGCAGCGCCGGCGTCGCCGCATGCAGCGGATCGCCGTCGATCACCACCCCATTGTGACCGACGCGCCGGGCGTCCGGCCCATCTGCACGAACGACGGAGGAACGGCATCCGCCGGACCTGCTCATGCGGATGAGGTGTCATCGGGCGCAGGGACTCCGTCCCTCGCGCAGTCGGCACGCCGCGCCCGGTCGCGCCGCCGGGCGGCCGACCAGGCGGCGACCGCCACGAGCCAGACGACGGCGAGCAGGACGACCACGCCGAGCCCCACCGCGCCGAGGTCGACGCCCGCGACCCACGTCCAGATGCTTCCGTCGAGCCGGAAGCCGCCGCCCACGAGGCCGAGGACCTCGATGGTGCCCACGAGGAACGCCACGCCGACCGACAGCGCGGTGACCGTGAGGTCGTAGCGCATCCGCCGGCCGGGTCTCGCGAACGCCCAGCCGTAGGCGAACCGCATCAGGAGCCCGTCGGAGGTGTCGAGCAACGACATCCCTGCGGCGAAGAGCAGGGGCAGCGCCAGCAGCGACCACCAGGGCGCCCCTGCGGCACTCGTCGTCGCGGCGAGCACGAGCAGCGCGATCTCGGTCGCGGTGTCGAACCCCAACCCGAACAGCAGACCGAGGGGATACATCTGGGCCGGCGTCCGCACCGCGCGCAGCACCCGGCCGAACGCCCGGGTCATCGGGCCGCCGGCGCCCGGGGCACCGCCGTCGTCCTGGGCCCGGTTCCCGCCCGCGCGCATCCTCCGCGCTCCGGCGACGAGGAGGGCCAGGTTGATCCCGGCGATGACGTAGAGGAACAGGGCGGACACGGTGGTGCCGAGCACCGCGGTGATCCGGTGGAGGCCGGATGCCGGGTCCTCGATGGGCCCCGCCAGCGCCCGTGCGCCCAGCGCGAGGGCGAGCGTGAGCGCCAGCACGAGCGTGGAGTGGCCGAGCGAGAACCAGAAGCCCACGGACGTGGGCCGCCCGCCGTCGCCGACGAGCTTGCGCGTCGTGTTGTCGATCGCCGCGATGTGGTCCGCATCGAACGCGTGCCGGAGCCCGAGCGTGTAGGCGGTGAGGCCGACGCCCAGCCCGAGGCCCGCGCTCCCGGCCTGGCCCGCGAGCAGGAGTCCCGCGCCGGCGGCGTGCAGCAGGACGATGGCGCACACCATCCCGGCGACGGGCCAGCCCGTCGCCGACGGTGTCCGCGCATCCCTCGTCCCGCGAAGCGCGGGGACGGGGAGCGCCGCCATCAGGGGTCCCGGATCCGGTCGTCTCCCCCCACCGGCTCAGACGACGTCGACATAGACGACCTCGATCGCGTTGTTGCCGTACCCGAGCCGGTTCCATGGCGGGACCTCGGGCTGAACGTTCCCGTTCGCATCGGTCGCCCGGACGCGGATCGTGTGCCGTCCGACGGCCGAGGCGTCCCACTCGAACGACCAGTCCTGCCAGTGGTACGGGCCCGTGGGCGGCCGCAGGTCCGCCTCGTACCACTCGCCCGCACCCGTGAGGCTCACATCGACCCGGGTCACCGGGCCGGTGCCCGACCAGGCCTTGCCACGCACGATGCATGGGCCGGCCGGGAGGATCGACTCCGGTGCGGGGGCGGTGAGGCGCGCACGCACCCGCATGAGGTCCACGCGCTCCGGTGGACGGTCGCCCCACTCGTAGAGGTAGTGCCCGGTCTGGAACTCTCCGGCATAGGGCTCGGTGAGCACGTCGATCCGCTTCAGCCACTTCACCGAGGCCACGGCGTACCAGTGGGGCACGATCAGGCGGAACGGTACCCGTGGTCCGCGGCCAGCGGCTCGCCGTTCATCTCGTAGGCGATGAGGATGTCGGCGCCCGGATCGGTCGCGTGGGCCAGGGTCAGCGAGCGGACGAAGCTCAGCTCGTCCTGGTCGGTCTCGGCGAGGATCGCGGTGAGGTGGTAGGGCCCGTGGTCGGCGCCCTCGAAGCGCACCTCGACGCCGTCGGGGTCGGGCCCGGCCTGCGCGAGCACGTCGTGCAGCAGGGCGCCCTTCCACCGGGCGGTCGAGACCGCGTAGTCGCCCCAGGGCTCGCCGGTGGGCAGCGGCCGCATCTGCAGCCGGCCGTTCCCGGCGCACTCCAGCGTGACGGCGTGCTCGTGCGCGGGCAGCGCGCGCAGGTCGTCGAGGGTCATCGTGAGCGGCCGACCCACCGCGCCGCCGACCTCGAACGTCCCGTCGTGCTCGGGGATCGCGAAGTTGCTGCGGACGTAGTGCAACCCGTTCGGCGTGAACTCGCCCGTCAGCGCCTCCGGTGGTGCCTCCGCGTTGAACGGGGCCGGGTTGATCATCTGCAGCGCAGCGCGTGCGCGGACCAGATCGTCGGTGATGGTCATGGCGCTTCTCCCTCGTCGGTCGTTCTCAGTAGTCGACGTCGCGGAAGACGGGATCGCGGTTCTCGTTGAACGCGCCGATGCCCTCGACGCGATCGGGGTGGACCGCCGATCGCCAGTGCGCTTCCATCATCGTCGCGATGGCCTGCTCCGTCGGCTGGCCCTCCCCGAGCCGCACCGCCTGCTTCACCGCCTGCACCGCCGTCGGGGAGTTGCTCGCGATCGTCTCCGCGATCCGCATCGCCGCGTCCGCCAGGTCTTCGGGACGATGCAGCTCGTTGACCAGCCCCAGGCGGTAGGCCTCGTGCGCGGTGATCGGGATCCCGTCATCAGCATCTGCAGGGCCATGCCCGGGCCGAGCCGCCGTGGCAGGAAGACGGGCGAGCCGCCGCCGGCCGACAGGCCGAACATCGCTTCCGGCTGGCCGAAGGTGGCGGTGTCGGCGGCGATGATGAAGTCGCAGCTCTGCGCGAGCTCGGATCCGCCGCCGTACGCGATGCCGTTCACCGCGGCGAAGATCGGCTTGCGCAGCTGCCGCACGGTGTAGAGGGTGCGGTCGAAGGCCTGCCGCTGGCGGAGCCAGTCCTCCTTCGTCATCGCCTTGCGCTGCCGCAGGTCGCTGCCGACCGAGAACGCCCGATCGCCGGCCCCGGTCAGGAGGAACCACGCGCACGCCGGTGCTGGACCGCGATCGTCTCGACGACCTCGGTGAGGCGGCACGCCCATCTCGGTCGAGATCGCGTTGTCGGCGTGCGGGCGGTTGAGCGTGATCACGGCGATCTCGCCGCCGTGCCGGTACTCGAGCAGGACGGGGGAGTCGGGCTCCACCGCATCCGCTGCCGGTGGGGCGAAGTCGAGGGCACGCCATCGGCTGGTCGTCGTCGATCATGTCCGGTGCTCCTGACTCGAGGGCGATCACTGCAGCGCCGCCAGCCACCGCATGGCGGTGAGGCTCGGCGCGAAGAAGTAGTCGCCCCCGCGGGTGGTCACGAACGGCGGGACGCCCGGAAGCCGGCGGCGGACGGGCCGCTGCGGGATCGTGAACGAGCCCGTCCCGTCGCCCTGGCCGGTCAGCGGATCCGCTTCGCTCGGGGCGCCGATGAAGATGCCGTCGTTGAGCCACTGCGTCTTGACGAACTCGAACTGGCGGCGGATGTGCGCGCCGGCGAACACGAAGATGATGCCGCGGTCGGCGCCGTCGTCCTCCAGCACCCCCTCGGGGAGCGGTGGTCCGTAGCTCGTGCCGCGCCGGATCATCCGGTGCAGGCGGACGTCGACGCTGCCCTCGTCGTCGAGCGAGTCGCGGGGGTTCGCGCGCCGGATGTGGGAGCCCGCCGGGCACCTGAACCCCCGTGCGTCGTCGCGGTACTCGAAGTCGTTGTTGCGCATCGGGTCGCTCCCGAGCGCCGGGTCGTGGTGGTGGGGCGACACCGCGAGCGGGGTGCCGTCCTGCCAGCGGCCCACCATCTTGGCGCCGAGCAGCGCCTCCTCCTCGCGGGTCGCCGCCATCGCCTTCAGGTACTGCCGATAGGCCGCCACCCTCGTGTGCAGCTTGCGGAACACGACGAACGTGCCGTTCCTGCCGAGGACCTCGGGCACGGGCATCGGCG
This sequence comes from uncultured Actinomycetota bacterium, assembly GCA_963771645.1. GTDB lineage: Bacteria > Actinomycetota > Actinomycetes > Actinomycetales > Microbacteriaceae > Amnibacterium. Next base: position 37,028 of record CAVYUH010000020.1, read on the forward strand.
GCAGCTCGCCGGTCTCGTCGGGGTACCCCAGCACGATCTCGCCGGCCTTGAGGGGCCGCTCATGCGGGTTCTTCGGCGTCCCGCCCGCCCCTTCGACCGACGGCTGGCCGATCCCGTCCTTGAACCCGAACGACGTGCGCCCTGTGGGCAGCTGGTAGCAGTCCTGCGTCCAGACCACCGTGATCCCGGGCAGCTCCGCATGCGCCCGTCGCACCCGCGCGAGCACGGACTCCAGGCGATCGACGTCGGGGGAGAGGGCCGCGATCGCGACGTGGACCTCCGGCGTGCCGAGCGGGTGCTCCCAGTGCTCCGGGCTGCTCTCGCCCTGGTCCCCGAGGTGGGCCGCCCGCGCCGCCATCCCCTCGCGGAACTCGAGCGGGAAGCTGTCGAGGCTCTGCTCGGGGACGCCGAGCGCCTCCAGCCCGTGGTACGTGAACGCCGCGGTGATCCATGCGTCGTGCTCGGGATCGTCGGACGGGGTCCCGGCGTCGACGGCCTCCGCCAGCCGGCGGACGAGCTCGCGACCGTCGGCGGGGTCGCCGATCCGCAGCATGACGTAGACGCCCACATACGGCGACGGGCGCTCGTGCAGCGCCCCGCTCTGGATGTCGTCCAGCTCGAGGACGACGGCTCCGGTCGCGGTGTCGGATGTGGTCGTGGTCATGGTCAGTGGTGCTCGGGCTTCTCGGGCGGATGCGGATTCGGCGCGGAGAGGTAGGGGAACCGGCGGGAGGCAGGGCGGGAGGATCGATCCACGCCGTCCCGGATGACGGGCCCGTTCCCGCCGTTGATCAGCGTCGTGAAGAACACGTCCATCACGTCGTCGTTGATCGCCCGGCCACCGCAGCTCGTGTGGGGCCGGCCCTGGCGTTCGGCGAGCTCGATCTCGAGGAAGGTGCCGTTCTCCTGGTACGGCTTCGTGAGGTCGACGACGAGGTAGTCAGCGAGCATGAGCTCGGTCAGCGGATGCGTCCCCTCGTCCGTCGGCCAGTCGGTCTTCCCGTCGAGGCCGTCCCAGAACGCGAGATTGGCGTCGAGCCGCGCCCGGTACGCCCCCTCGTAGCCGTGCGCGATGTGGAACGCGTCCTCCATGTTGTAGAGGTCGCGGATCTCGAGGTCCTGGTTGACGCGGTCGAACTGCTTCGCCGCGAGGATCAGGTTCTTCACCTCGGGCCGGCCGACCCGTTCGATCCGTACGTGGAACGTCCCGCGGGTCAGCGTCTCGGCGACGATCCCGAGGATCTCGGCGCGGCCGAGGAGCGCGTGGTCGACCTCGAGGACGAGCCCGAGGATGTTCTTGCCGTCCATGTAGATCGCCCCGAGGTCCGAGAAGGCGAGGTGGCCGGTGGCGACCGTCTTCAGGGCGGCGGGGGCGTCGAGGATGAACGGATCCCAGCGCGCTCCGGCGAACACGCGGATGCCGGCGCCCGAACCGCCGTGCTCGTCGTTCACGCGGAACGACACCGTCGCGCCCGACGGCGTGGTGCAGGTGCCTTCCTGCTCGAACGTCCCGTCCTCACCCTTGACCGGTGTCGAGAAGACGCAGTCGAACACGAACTCCTCGGGGAGGGGCGCGAACGGCGCCTCGCCATCGGTCCCGACGGACGCGAGCGGGCGGAGCCGGAAGCGGTAGATCAGGCCCTCGGAGAACGGGTTCGACACCTCGGCGAACGGCAGCGTGTTCATCACCAGGACGAGGTTCCCGGGCCGCTCGGGGCTC